>CAJUJG010000031.1 GCA_910586715.1 uncultured Lachnospiraceae bacterium | reverse complement strand
TAAAAAACAGTATAAGGGAAATGTTTAAACTGTATTAATCAGCGTTTCCCTAGAAGTGGTGTTCTCCTAGATCCTGCCTGTGGATCAGGTGGTATGTTTGTACAGACAGGCGACTTTGTGAATGAATCCGGTTTACAGGCGAACAGCAGTATGACATTCTATGGACAGGAGAAAGTAGAATATAATGCACAGCTTTGCCTTATGAATATGGCGGTACATGGATTAAGCGGAGTCATTAAGTCAGGAGATGAAGCAAATAGTTTTTATCATGACGCACATAACTTAGAAGGCTGTTGTGATTATGTTATGGCAAATCCTCCTTTTAATGTGGATAAAGTAAAAGCAGAGTCCGCCACGAATGCGGGCAGACTTCCTTTTGGCGTACCGAGAGAAAACAAGAACAAAGAAATCGGGAATGCAAATTATCTTTGGATTTCTTATTTTTATGCTTACTTAAATAATGCAGGAAGAGCAGGGTTTGTTATGGCATCTTCCGCTACAGATAGTCAGGGAAGTGATAGAGACATCAGGGAAAAACTTGTGAAAACAAATCATGTGGATGTAATGATCAGTGTCGGAAATAACTTTTTTTACACCAAAAGTTTACCCTGCTCGTTATGGTTCTTTGATAAAGGAAAAGCGGAGGAATTAAAGGATAAAATTCTTTTTATAGACGCAAGAAATTATTATACAGTGGCAGACCGTACGCTCAATGAGTGGAATGAGTGGCAGCTCAAAAATATGAATGCGATTGTTTGGCTTTATAGAGGTGAGACAGATAAGTATAAAGCACTGCTTGAAGAGTATCAATCTGTTATGAAAGAATTGATTGACGAGATTGGTGGTGATGTTCTTAATGTCATCATGGATGATGTATTCACAGGTGGATTTGAAGCAGCTAAGAAGTATTTGAAAACACTTAGAGAGTCTGCAAAGAAAGAGATCGAAGTATGTGACAGGAAGGAAAAGAAGAAGTTACAAACCTCATGGGATGAAAAGATTGCATCTGTAGAAGAAATTGCAGAAGTAGCAAAGGAAGCGCAATGGCTTTATAGTAAGTTTGGTGAGGGAAAGTATGAAGATATTCCCGGGCTTTGCAGAATTGCAGATATGGAAACGGTAGAAAGCAAAGGATGGTCTCTTACTCCGGGGGCATATGTAGGAGTTGCACCAACGGAGGATGATGGTATAGATTTTGCGAAAAGAATGAAAGAGATACATACAGAACTATTAAAATTGCAGGCAGAAAGTAATGAATTGATGGATACTATCTCACAGAATATGAAGGAGATGGGGCTGTGAGTTAAATGAATAAAAGATGCAGTATAGGCAAAATTTGCCTATACTGTTTCTAACAGAAAGATTGATCTAAAGGAAGATGTTTTACAGAAAATGAAGGGACTTGGTTATGAATTGGAGAAAAATAAAGTTAGGTGATATTGCTGATTTTAGTAATGGAATAAATTTTAGGAAAGAGGCATATGGCAAAGGCATAAAGCTTATAGGTGTATCTAATTTTGAAAATAGATTTTATCCTGATTATATTGAACTGGAAGAAGTAAGAGAAGATATTGTTCGTGAGTCAGATTGCCTTCAAACAGGTGATATTGTATTTGTTCGATCTAATGGTAATAAGGAGCTTGTGGGAAGATGTATGTTAGTTGATAATCCGACTGCAAAAGTTACATTTTCGGGATTTTGCATCAGAGCAAGATTGAAGAATATAGAAGAGCAAAATCCTATGTTTTGGTTGTATCACTTTAAAAATCAGAGTTTTAGAAAAGCTATGTCAGGGACTGCAATAGGTGCAAACATACAGAATCTTAGTCAGGGGAGATTGGCAGCATATGAGGCTGAAGTACCTAATATAGATGCGCAGAGGCGAATAGCAGATATTTTATCAAAATATGATGAACTTATTAAAAACAATCAAATGCAAATCAAACTTCTAGAAGAGGCGGCGCAGCGTCTTTATAAGGAATGGTTTGTGGATTTGAGATTTCCAGGATATGAAGATTGTAAAGTTATAGATGGCATACCAAAAGGATGGAAAATTAAAAGGATTAAAGAGTTAGGAGAGATAATTACAGGAAAGACACCATCAACAATAAGAAGTGCTTATTATGGTGGAAATATTCCATTTATTAAAATTCCAGATATGCATAATGTAGTATATCCCTTAACGACAGAAGTAACTCTTACGGAAGAAGGAGCAAATACCCAAAAGAATAAGTTTATTCCTAAGAATAGCATTATGATATCATGCATTGCTACGGTAGGGCTTGTTAATATTTCTGCTGAAAAATGTCAAACCAATCAACAGATTAATTCTATTGTATTGAAACAAGAAAAGATACTATATTTTGTGTATTCAGCAATGAAACAAATAGATAAATTGTTGGATGGTATTGGAAGTAATGGTGCTACAATGACAAATGTTAATAAAAAGAAGTTTGAGAATATTGAATTATTAATGCCAACAGATGGGTTGGTATACAGATACAATAAATTATGTGAACCTTTATTTGGTAAGATATATTCTTTAAATAAAAGTATTTTGGATGCAAAAAAAGTAAGAGATATGTTGTTGCCAAGACTTATGGGTGGAACCTTGGAGGTATGATTATTATGGAGCGGAGAAATTTTTCACAAATTTTAGAAGAAGCCCAAATTGATATTAGAAGAGAATATGATAGATTATATAGCAGTTTTTATTTGCAAAAGACATTTGACCAGTATGGCAATAACTGGTCTTTAAGTGAACATTGCCAAATGAATTTTTTAAATATACCTTTTCGAGGAACCTGTTTAACATTAGACGATTTTGATGATGTTCATAATACTCACTTTGAAAAAGTACCAAGCCAATTTGATCTAAATTATTTGGTTTTATTCTGTGAATATACATATAATTTTTTGATATATTTAAATCCAATAAACATTTTTGGAAATTTTTTAGTGAATAATCCACATCAAATATATTTGCAACAAATTTATAAAGTAATAGAAGAAATAGGATATATGTATTCTGCGAACAAAAAGGGAATAACAATTTTTGTTCCAAAATCGCAAGAGGCGATTTCAGTATCTGAGATAATTGACCCAGAGCTTTCATATAAAGTAATTGAGTATAATCACCATTTATTACAAGGCAATATAGAGGGTAAAAAAGCAATTTTATTATTGCTTGCGGATAAAATTGAATCTAAAAGAACTGAGTTAAAGAATATTAACAAAACTATGGAAACAAATATATTCATGTTATTTAATAATATGAATATAAGACATGATAATTGCAGCAAAGAAAGTCCTCATTATATAGAGTATGTAGCGAATATGCCTAAAAAACAATTAGAAGAATGGTATGATGAAATATATCAATTATCTTTATTAGCATTTTTGGAATTAGATAATATAGAAAGAAATAGAAAGATTTCTGATTTGAAAGACTTAATAGGAAAGGGAAAATCTGATGGACAATAATTGATGGAGGTATGAATATGTCACGTGGAAAATCTGTAATAAAATTATTATTGGATTCGTCACAATATGCATTGTTTGCGGGGGGGGGACAAATACATAATAAACCACGTATTGCTTATAGATATCCAACAACAGTAATTTTAATTATTAATGCTTGGAAATTAGCTTTAAAGGCGTATGTTTATAAATACATAGGAAAAGGGAAGATTTATGAGAGAGAAAAAAGACAAAAAACACACAATCTTTTTCTCGAAAGCACTTGTATTAGTGAAGGATGATCTATATTCTAAAAACAAGCAGAGCCAATACAGAGCAGTATTTGAATATATTAATTTGTAAATATGATGAATTGCGGGAGAAAGATATATGAGATATGACTGTTCGAAAAATATATTAGTTCAAGAAAGTGTGGAGTATGAATTAAAAATGTGAAAGTAATGATTTGTCTCAAAAGATCCTTTGTGTTATAGTACAAATAAAGAAAGTGCAGGGAATCATAAATTTTATAATAAATATAGGGAAGGGACGGTTATATGATAGAGAGATTAACGAGAGAACAGATGGCGCAAAAATATCCGGATATGTGGTTGGGGTTAAGCAACATTAAATATGCAAATGATGATGGTGTGACATTAGAATCGGCAGATGTAGTTTATACCGATAAAACAGAGGATGAATTGTTTGAAATACAGTTGGATGGCGCTGAGGAAATTATAAGCTGGTACACAAATGACAATGCACTTCCATTAGGGGTGGCGGGGGTATTATAATGCAGATAACACTACAATTAGATGATAAGGCAAGGAGACCAATAGTCAATTTGAATTGGTTTAATGGATGTCGTGCATTGATAGATACCGGTTCGCTTTTTCCAATATGGAATAAAAATGAAGATGTGCTCGTAAAAAAATTGGGAGCAGTACTCATAAAAAAGAATATAACATTCGGTGGTTTTGGAGGAGAAACGCAAGGCAATCTATATAGGATAAATTTTGAATTAAATGGGTTATATTTTCTTGATATGCCAATAGTAGCAAGCAAATTGATTAGAGCAAATTGGAGTATGATTTTACCAGCAACAATGTTTGATGGTATGATATACGAGATTGATACAGTACGCAAAAAATTGAATATAAATATTGAAGACAATCAGCCGGTGAGGATATTAAGACTTTCTGATGACAATAATAGTAATATTTCTGTATATTTAGCCGGAACATATGCAGTAAAAGCTGATTATAAAAATGTATAGAATAAAGTAAGACGTATATTTATATTGTTGTAGTATGTGTATCATGTAATGATATTTTTTGAAGTATGATGAACTATGGGATAACAGGAGAAACGTATATGAGTTACGATTATTCAGAAAATATATTAGTCCAAGAAAGTGCAGGACACCTTCTTGAAGAACTCGGCTGGAGAGTCGAGCTTGCTTATCATACAGAAGTTCTCGGTGACAACGGTTCCTTTGGCAGAAAATCCTACAAGGACATTCTTTTGGTGCGCTATTTTAAAGAGGCTCTTAAAAGGCTTAATCCTTGGATAACGCCAGAACTTGCAGAGGACGCGCGAAAAACCTTTGAGCAGCATCTGTCTACCGCCTCCTTAATGCAGATAAACGAAGAAAAGTATTTTATGATTCGTGATGGTATTCCGGTAAAGGTGAAAAATCCAAACGGAAAAATAGAAGAAAAGAAAGCGGCTATCATAGATTTTACCAATCCTGACAATAATGAGTTCCTTGCCATTAAAGAATTAAAAATACATGGAGACCTGTATCGCAGGCGTACAGACATCGTAGGATTTGTAAACGGTATCCCGCTTTTATTTGTGGAACTGAAAAAGAATACGGTAGATGTGCAGGATGCGTATACGAATAATTACACGGACTATTTGGATACAATCCCCCATTTGTTTTATTATAATGCGTTTTTGATTCTTTCCAACGGACTCCAGTCAAAAGTAGGTACACTTGCAAGTAAGTATGAATTTTTTCATGAGTGGAAGAGACTGAATGAGCAGGAAACAGGCAGTGTTGCATTGGAAACCATGCTTCGGGGAATCTGCAATAGAGCAAACTTCCTTGACTTATTAGAAAACTTTATTCTGTACGACCATTCCGGCGGAACCACAGTCAAGATACTTGCGAGGAATCATCAGTATCTTGGCGTGAATGAAGTAGTAAAGGCTTATGAGGCGCGTAAACTTAACAATGGTAAGCTCGGTGTATTTTGGCATACGCAGGGCTCCGGTAAAAGCTATTCTATGGTATTTCTTTCTCAGAAAATACGCAGAAAGTTTGCTGGTTCGCCTACGATTGTGATACTCACCGACAGAGACGAGCTGAATACGCAGATTAGCGATACATTTGAAAACTGTGGTTTGTTGGGAAAAACAAAAGCTTCAGAGTTTATTGCCACAAGCGGTGATAATCTGATTAAAAAATTAGAGGGTAATCCAAGCTTTATCTTTACCCTGATTCAGAAATTCAATAGGAAAGTGGAAAAGCCGATTATTCCAGACCACGACATCATTATTATGTCGGATGAGGCGCACAGAAGCCAATATGGTATATTTGCAGATAATATGGCAGACCTGCTTCCGACAGCGTCGAAAATCGGTTTTACAGGAACTCCGCTTCTATCAAATGACAACATTACAGAGCGTACTTTCGGCGGTTATATTTCTATTTATGATTTTAAACGTGCAGTAGAGGATAGAGCTACAGTACCTCTTTATTATGAAAATAGAGGCGAGAGGATACTGGATATTCACAATCCCAATATTACAGATAGAATTCTTGATGCGATGGAAGCGGCGGACCTTGATGCAGAGCAAAGTGAAAAGATGGAACGCGAGTTCGAAAAAGAAATTCATCTTTTAACGGCAGAGCCAAGACTTCGTTCGATTGCCAAAGATTTTGTGTCACATTATTCCGACCTTTGGACAAGCGGTAAGGCAATGTTTGTATGTCTGAATAAGGTAACGTGCGTTCGTATGTACAATATGGTGCAGGAGTATTGGCAGGAAGAAATCGAACGATTAAAGATAAAGCGAAAAACGGTTACACAGCAGGAAGCTCAGGAGCTGGACCGTAAAATCAAGTGGATGACGGATACAGAAATGGCTGTGGTAATTTCACAGGAGCAGAACGAAATCCAAATATTTAAGAAATGGCATCTTGATATAAAATCGCATCGTGAGAAGATGGAAAAACGAGAGCTTGATAAAGAATTCAAGGATAGTGACAATCCTTTACGGATAGTTTTTGTCTGTGCAATGTGGCTGACAGGGCTTGATGTTAAGTGCATGTCATGCTTGTATTTAGACAAGCCTTTGAAAGCGCATACGTTGATGCAGACGATTGCAAGGGCAAATCGTGTAGCAGAAGGCAAGAATAACGGACTTATTATTGACTATATCGGTATTGTAAAAGCACTTCGTAAAGCGCTTGCCGATTATACGGCAAATGTAGGTGTTAGAAATACCGATCCGACAGTCGATAAGGGTGAATTGATAGAGAGGGTATTAGAAGTTATAGCTGCTGCAATTGCGTTTTTGCACAGCAAAGATTTTAATTTAAATAATCTTGTAGCGGCTAAGGACTTTGAAAAACTTGCATTGTTACAAGAAGCGGCGAATGTTGTTTCTGAAAGCAGGGAGAGCATAAAGCAGTTTAGGACCTATGGAAATGAGTTAAGCCGTATGATGAAGTATCTCAACAGACATGATATTTCGTATGAGGACAGACAAAGGAAAGATGCTATTATTGCGATATATAGTGAGCTGAAGAAAAAGAAGAAGCATGTGGATACGGTTGATTTGATGGTAGAAATTAATGGTATTATGGGCGAATATATTTTGATGGAACCAACATCTCAAGACAGGAGTATGGAAAAGCGTTTTGACATCAGTAAGATTGATTTTGATATACTTCGAAGAGAGTTTGCTATGGTAAAAAAGAAAAATCTAATGTTCAAGGAGCTTGATGAGCTTATTCGAATGCGCTTGGACAAAATGCTCAGGGAAAATCCGAAACGTGTAGACTATTATGAGCGTTATCAGAAGATTATTGAAGAATACAATCAAGACCAGGACAGAGCGAATATTGAAAAGGTATTTATGGAACTGATGGATTTGGCAAGTTCCATGAATCAGGAGGAACAGAGATATGTTCGGGAAGGCTTCACAAGTGATGAGGAATTATCCGTGTATGATATGCTTTTTGACGAAAACCTATCAAAGGAAGATATCAAGAAGATGAAAAAGATTGCGGTAGATTTACTGGATAAGATTAAGAGTAAGATTTCGGAACTTGACCATTGGACCGATAAACAGGAAACGAAAGCAGAAGTCGATACGCTGATTGGAAAGATTTTGTGGGAAGAGCTGCCGGAGTGTTATTCAGATCGTGCAATATTTACGTATCGGCAGAAGATATATGAATATGTCTATATGAGGTATAAAGTGGTGGCATAGTTGATGTTCCTATCAGGATATAGCATTTATTGGTAAGTCCGTAAGAAAACGTATAGCCAGCAGGTAAAAATCCATTTGCCTGGATTTTTACACGTTACTGGAACGGAGTGAACAGTAACGTGGCGTAATCATATGATAGGGTAAGTTTTAATTGCGGAAAAAACTATGAGAGAATATAATGAAATTAGAAATTTTGCGGATATTTTTAGTCTATGCGTATGCTTACTTATAGGGAGGAATTGAAATGGAAATAACGCAGATAGGAACGGTGCAGCAGTATAAATCAGATGTTGCTTTTAAAACATTGGTAGAAGGCGTCAATGATAATTTATATTTTATCCCCAAATATCAAAGAAAGTTCCGGTGGAAGATAGAGCAGGTTCAGGAACTTGCACGTTCTTTAGTAAGAGGATATCCAATTCCTCCGATTTATGCATATCGGAATGCAGACGGACAATTGGAAATTTTGGATGGACAACAGCGGGTTATGAGTCTGTTCTTTTATTATATTGGCAGGTTTATTGATATACAAAAGGCTTCCGCAGTCGATTATCGAAAAATGGACATTGAGAATATGAAGTATCAGGAGGCATTAGAAAAAAATTTTGATTTGATAGAGATGCATACATATTTAGAAGAAGATGATGAAACAGGGGAGAAAACTGAAATTAGTTATGATGCACTATCCACAAAATCAAGGCTAAAAGTAGATTATACGACAATTACGGTTGTCGAGCTTCGATGGGACACAATGGGAGAGCGTATAACAGATATACAAAGAATTTTTGAAAATTTGAATTCAAGGGGAACGAAACTTTCTCCTCAAGAGATCAGAAACGGAGTATATAATTGTCCTTTTTATGATATGCTAAGAACCGTCAATATGGAAAATAATGCTTGGAAAAAAATAAGGGGAAGGGAAAGCGATAAAGAAGAAGATATGGAGATGCTTTTGCGTCTTTGTACAGTGGAAAAAAATGTAGCGTATAAAAAAGGCGAGTTTATTATTAATAATTATCATAGTAAATATTCTGACTGGATGGACGAATTTTCGGAAAGCTCGCTAAAGATGAGTGATGCAGAAATTGAACGTTATAAATTGGTTTTAGAAGATTTTTTTGCACGTTTTCAATTAGGTAAGGTATTAGGTTTGCAGAAAGCATTAATCGAAAGTATGTTTGTAGTGATAGAAAAAGCGAATTTGGAAGTGCACATAACAGACGAGGTGGTGAATGCAATCTTGAATGATAGCAGATATAAGGATAGCTCCAGACAGGGAATGGTTCAAAAAGGAAAAATGAATGAGAGGTGGAAGGGAACATATGAAGTTTTGTCAAAGTATGCTTCATGAAACAGTGGAATTATTGAAGGGCAATCAGTTGCCATATTCGGATAGCATTCTCATCGGCGAGAACGCATCAGGAAAATCTGAGGCAATTAAGCGTTTTATGCAAGAGGCGGATAGAGTTATTTATTTTATTGATGCGATAAACCGCAACTTTAATATTCATGCAGTGAAAGCATTAGGAGAACAATTACAATACAAATCATCTATTTTGAGAAAACGCTTAGAAGATGATCATTTCAATTTAAGAGATTCATGGGCATACTATGGCACTGCAACGGAGTGTGTTGAATTGATTTATCCGCATTTTGAAGAACGGATACAATCGTTACTTCGCAGTTGTTTTGGAATAGGATTTTCGATCTATTCACCTGAAACGCAGGAGGTTCAATATGATTCCGGAGATATTGGGAGAATATCAAATGGTTATCAGGCAATCATACGCATTCTTTTAGAATTATTATATTTTCAGGAAGTGAATCCCGTAAAGAATCAAGAACGTGCACTTGTTATTATTGATGAAATTGATGAATATTTATCGCCTAATAATGCAGGGAAATTATTTGAATTGATGAAAAAAGAATTTCCGGAAACAGACTTTATCGTGACAACGCATTCACCGGAAGTAATAGCAGTTGCATCGAAATGTAATATTATAATTATGCATGAAAGCAACGTTGAAATTTTAGATGCAGGTGATTTTCGGAACATTGATGAGGCTATGGTTGTTTTTAAAGGCGTATTTGGGAGAAGTCAGAATAGTGATGGTAGTCAATATGAGGAAATTTTGAGACAGCTTTTTAATAATCGGATTGCTGGTATTTGGGGAGAGAATGAACAGAGAAGTTATGCAATGATAAATGAAACAGAATTGACGAAGGCGGAAAAGGTTTTATATCGTCAAATTGGAGCGTGGTAAAATGGAAACGGATGTACTGATGATAGATTTACCACAACATTGTGTGGAGTATTCGGACGAAAAATATTGCTATACGCATGGAAAAGGAAAAGAGAACCTAAAGAAAGTTTTGTATGATGCAAGCAGTAATTATTGTATGTATTGCTATACCCGTATTAAAATTGACAAAAATGATTTTGGACATTTGGAACATGCAATAGAACGTTCAATTGCACCTGAAAAACTTACAAATTGTATTCCAAACATAGGGATTGCCTGCCCACAATGTAATGACAAATATAAAAAAATTGGAGAGAAACAAAGATATCCTGATTATCAGGATATAGAAAACTTTAAGAAAGAGGCAGACTGTGGAAAGGGATTTTGTAAAAAGCCATGTGAGGCATATCAGAAATTGAAAAGGGCGTATTTGAAAAGAAGTAACGCACAGTTTTTAATGCAGCCATTAGGGGTAAATGTTGAGGATATAGGGATACATGAGAAAAGGACATTAAAGCTGCAATATGATGTGTTGAACAATGCATATATCCCCAGTAAGAAAGAACAATACTCCCAAAAGGAAGAAGATTTTTTGCATCACCATATTGACATGTTTTGTTTGAATTCTGCGGAACGGAAATCTACACAGCTGGTAAAGTTTTTAAGAGATACGATTCAGAAAGAAGGGAATTATACAACAGTTGAATATAACAATCAAGTTGTGAAATTGTTTGTTGAAACAGTTTTAAAGGGTAAAAGTGCGGAACAAATTTTAAAAATATGTACATATTTGTATACCTATGTAAGTTTGAAGTTTCAGGCGTAAAAAATTTTTGCTCTCCGTACTTGATAAAACGCATTAGTGATGTCATCAGGCGTGTTGAGGGCTTTTAGTAATGGGTATGCGTATCTGATAAAATAAGCAGATTAAGACGGGGAATGGCAAAAGAAGATTTTTATCAGATTCCCCCTACCTTGCATATCATATTGGTAAAAGCAAAACAGAGGTAGAAACGCAATGACAGACGTAACCCCCGGAATGATATTTACGGATATTTTAAGAAACGGCTCCCCTGAGGCAATTGCATGGATACGTGGAAACGGTGAAAACCCGCAGCTTAGCGGTATCGTGAAATTTTATCAGACACCCTATTCAGGCGTTTTGATTGAGGCGGAAATTTTCGGTATGCCCAATATCGCGACACAATTCTCGTCGGATTTTTATGCAATGCACATTCATGAGAAAGGAGACTGCTCGCTGCCGTTTGATAAGACAGGCGACCATTATAATCCGACCAATGAAATGCATCCAAACCACGCAGGCGACATGATACCGTTGATGGCAAATCAGGGATACGCATGGCTTGCCTTTTATGACAAGCGTTTTACGATACCGGATATTCTTGACAGAAGCGTTATTGTACACAGAATGCCGGACGATTTTAAGACACAGCCGTCAGGAGACGCAGGAACAAAAATCGGCTGCGGCGTCATCCGGAAAACGGAACAGTAAAATATGACACATGTGTCATATTTGCTGCCTGCATAAAATCCTAAAATTTGGAAATTCTATCGGTAATACGAGAAGTCCAAAATATAGGAGGATGTTTGCATGTCAGTAATGGATAAAGAATTTATCACATTTATGGAGAGGTTTGATACCTGTCCGTTTGAAATTACGCTCCACGGTGAGCGTCATAAGATTGGCGACGGGACGCCGAAGTTTTCCGTCGTCTTTCATAAGACGCCGACTGCCGTGGAGCTTGCCACGAGTACGTCCCTTGCGCTTGGTGAGGGTTATATGGACGGAACAATTGAAATAGACGGCGACCTGTATCAAGCGTTGAATCTGTTTCTGAGTCAGCTTGGAAAATTCAGCACCGACCATAAAAAACTGAAAAAACTGATATTTACATCCATGTCCAAAGCAAATCAAAAGAAGGAGGTTTCGTCCCATTATGACATCGGAAACGATTTCTACAAAATGTGGCTCGATGAGACAATGAGTTATTCCTGTGGATATTTCGAACAGGATAATGCAACGCTCTATGAGGCGCAGTGCCGTAAGGTGGGACGCATTTTGGAAAAGCTGGACTTGCATGAGGGTATGACTTTGTGCGATATTGGGTGCGGATGGGGTTTTTTGCTGATTGAGGCGGCAAAGAAATACAAGGTGCGCGGCGTGGGCATTACACTGAGTGTTGAGCAGAAAAAGCGCTTTGAGGAGCGCATTAGAACCGAAGGGCTGGAGGATGTCCTGACGGTAGAGCTGATGGACTACAGGGAATTGCCAAAATACAAAAAGCAGTTTGACCGGATTGTGAGCGTGGGAATGGTGGAGCATGTAGGACGGGGCTGTTATGAGGAATTTATGCACTGTGTTCAAAACGCATTAAAACCCGGCGGATTGTTTTTACTGCATTTTATCAGTGCGCTGAAGGAATATCCGGGTGACGCATGGATTAAAAAATACATTTTTCCGGGCGGCGTCATTCCAAGCCTTCGGGAGCTGATTGGCATTGCCGGTGAGCTGGGGTTTTATACACTGGATGTTGAGAGTTTGCGCAGGCATTATACCAAAACGCTTTTGTGCTGGAACAAGTCGTTTCAGGAGCACAGGGGCGAGGTGGTTTCCATGTTTGACGAGCGGTTTGCGCGTATGTGGGAGCTGTATCTTTGCGCGTGCGCGGCAGTCTTCCAAAACGGTATCGTGGACCTGCATCAGGTTTTATTTTCCAACGGAGTAAACAACACGCTTCCCATGACGCGGTGGTATTGACAGGGTGTTGAGCTGATAAACTGCTTGACTTTGCCGGGTATGCGTAATACGATAAAAAGAAAACAGAATAATCAGGCACAGGAGGCTAAATATGACAGCGGAAAAATACGTAAAGGAAGTGGCAAAACTGCTCAAATGCAGGGCGTCAAAAAAGAAAGAAATAAAGGACAGGCTGCTGGCGGACATTCACAGCGCGGTTGCGTCGGGGGAAAAGCTTGAGGATGTGCTCGCGAAAATGGGCATTCCGTGGGACTATGCAAACCGTTATAACGACAATTTCGACAAGGCGGAGCAGACGGCGGCAAAGCGTGAAAAAACCACGAAAATTTGGGGAATTGTCATTGCAGTCCTTGTCATTGCAGGCGTGCTGATTTACTGGAATATGCCAAAATGGAGCGACATCAGCGAGAGCACGGTTTTCAGTGAAGAGACAGTGCAAAAGACAGCACAGGAAATCATAACATTGTACGGAAATGATGACTATGAAGGCGTTGTGGCATACATGACGGACGATATGAAAAAGGTGTTGAATGCGCCGACGCTCCAGCTCTCAAAGTCGCAGCTTGCAACGGCGGATTTTGGGGATTTTCAGTCGTTTGGCGAGTTTTATATTTCCGAGGCAAAGCAAGGCAGTAAGCGTTTTGCAATGGTTCAGGTAAGCGTGTCATACACGAAGACGAGTATTACCTACACACTGACGTTTGATGAGGAAATGAAGCTTGCCGGATTCTATATTAAATAGGTGGCGGAAAAAAGGCGCAATAACAGGCAAAAAACAGGCAGGAAAAAACATGTATCGCATATCTCTAAAAATCACTTGCAACGATGCGGTAAACGCGATATGATAAAGCTGTATCAATTATGATAATATTTTAACACATTGCGAAGCATATCATATTTGCAGATTATAATAGAAGAAACGGAGGTATTTGATTATGGCAATTTTAGTGACAGGCGGAGCGGGTTTTATCGGAAGTCATACGGTAGTGGAACTGCAAAATGCAGGCTACGACGTGGTGGTGCTTGACAATCTTTCCAATGCGAGTGAGAAATCCCTGCAGCGTGTGGAAAAGATTACGGGAAAGCCGGTTACGTTTTATAAAGCGGATATCCGCGACAGGGAAGCGCTCGAGGACATCTTTGCAAAGGAGCAGATTGATTCATGCATTCACTTTGCAGGTTTAAAGGCGGTCGGTGAATCCGTTCAGAAACCGTGGGAATATTACAGCAACAATATTTCCGGAACGCTGACGCTTGTGGACGTGATGCGCAGGCATAACTGTAAGAATATTATTTTCTCGTCATCGGCAACCGTGTACGGCGACCCTGCGTTTATTCCGATTACGGAGGAGTGTCCGAAAGGACAGTGCACCAATCCGTACGGCTGGACGAAATCGATGCTGGAGCAGATTTTGTCGGATATGCAGAAAGCGGACAATGAGTGGAACGTGATATTGCTGCGTTACTTTAATCCGATTGGTGCGCATAAGAGCGGCACAATGGGCGAAAATCCAAACGGCATTCCGAATAATCTTATGCCATATATCACGCAGGTTGCGGTTGGAAAGCTTGAAAAGCTTGGCGTATTCGGAAATGATTATGATACACACGATGGAACAGGGGTTCGAGACTATATTCATGTAGTGGACCTTGCAGTCGGTCATGTGAAAGCGCTCAAGAAGATAGAAGAGAAGGCAGGGCTTTGCATTTATAATCTTGGAACGGGCGTAGGCTACAGTGTACTTGACATTGTGAAGAACTTTGAGGAAGCGACGGGCGTCAAAATTCCATATGAGATAAAGCCAAGACGTGCCGGTGATATTGCGACATGCTATGCGGATGCGGCAAAGGCGAAGGAGGAGCTTGGCTGGACGGCGCAGTATGGCATTAAGGATATGTGTGCGGACAGCTGGAGATGGCAGTCGAACAATCCGAACGGGTATGATGATTAGGAACATTTAGTGGATAATAAAAGGACCGTATCGCTTTTCTGTTACAAAGAAGCCATACGGTCCTGTATTTTTTACTTTATAGGAAATTACGTCCTATAAAGTAAAAAACCCTCCGGGGGATGCGCACTCCGCGCTAAGGAATATGGTTGCTAAAGCAACCGCGCTCCGGCGCGAGAGTCCGGCGAGCCGGACTCTTTTTTAATTAACCCTTCAGTTCGCCCTTTTGGTACTTGTCAATAATACTGTGTATTCTGTCAAGCGGGTTCAGCAAATCGCTGATAGACGAATCATGGTTTAACGTATCAATAATATAGGCAATATATTTGCTCATATCGCAACTGATATACCACGGCTTTTCAAGAAGCTCCGGTCTTTGGTAAATCAGGTTTGTGGTGAGAAGGCGATAGATTAAACCGTCCTCATAAGCCTTGTCGAAGCCTTCCAGCCCGTTTGTAAAAAGTCCGAATGTCGCTGCGACAAAAATACGGTTTACCTTGCGCTTCTTCAAATCGGCGGCAACTTCAAGCACGCTTTCGCCCGATGAAATCATATCATCAACAATAATTACGTCCTTGCCCTCGACATTGCTTCCAAGGAATTCATGTGCCACAATCGGGTTCCTGCCGTTTACAATCTGCGTGTAATCGCGGCGCTTATAGAACATACCCATATCAAGCCCCATAACATTCGCCATATAAATTGCACGGCTCATGCCGCCCTCGTCGGGGCTGATAATCATCATGTGGTCCGCGTCAATCGTGAGGTCGTCCACATTATTTAAAAGCCCTTTGATAAACTGGTACGTAGGAGAAACCGTCTCAAATCCATGAAGCGGGATTGCATTCTGCACACGCGCATCATGCGCATCAAAGGTAATGATATTGTCAACACCCATGTCCACCATCTCCTGAAGCGCGAGCGCACAGTCAAGGGATTCCCTTGCGGTCCGCTTGTGTTGGCGGCTTTCATAAAGGAACGGCATAATCACGGTGATGCGTCTTGCCTTGCCGCCTACCGCAGCAATAATACGCTTTAGATTCTGATAGTGGTCGTCAGGAGACATATGGTTTTCCTGACCGCAAAGGGAATAGGTCATGCTGTAGTTGGTGACATCCACAATTAAGTAGAGGTCGTCCCCGCGCACGGATTGTAAAATCTCGCCCTTCGCTTCACCTGTGCCAAAACGCGGCACACGCGCCTGTATAATGTAAGAATCGCGTTGGTATCCCGAGAAGGCAAGCGAATTTTTGTGCTCATTTTCGCGTTCGGTCCGCCATTTGACAAGATACTGGTCAACGTTATCACCCAGTTCTTCACATCCCTTTAAAGGAATAATTCCTAAGGAACCTACAGGAATCGAATTTAAGTTTCTTTTTTCCTCACGAACAGACATTGGAAAATCCTCACTTTCTATTTGTTGGGGTTCCGTTTTTGGAAGCCGGTTCTGTTTTCTTTTTCATTCGAATATCGGGTCCTGTCAGCTTACATACTGTATAGTTGCTCGTTATGCGGGAAAATATCCGGTCGGAATAACGGTCCCGCAGCTCGCCCAGCGAAAGATTGGTCGTAATGATTGTTGCCTTTTTTCGCATATGACGATTGTTCAGACAGGAGAAAAGGCGGGAGGAAACAAATGCATTGGTCAGTTCCGTTCCCAAGTCATCGATAATCAGCAGGTCGCAGTCATAAATATCCTCCGAGATGCCGGATAGCGCTTCGGCGCTGTCTTTATCGAATGTACTCTTTGACAACGTATCAAAGAGCTGTGATGCACTAAAGTAGATGACAAGGTTTCCACTGTCCATCAGTTCCTTTGCCACGCAACAGGATAAAAAAGATTTACCCGTTCCTACTGTACCATAAAAAAAGAGATTTCGGTAGTCCAAATGAAAATTTTTCACAAAACTTTGGCAAATTTGTACAGCTTTTGTAAATTTTTCAAGCTCGTCTCCGGCATAATAGTCATAAGAGAGCGCATGAAAATTTTCGGTTTTTAACAGCGATTTAATGTGCGACTGCTCATAAATCAGCTCTACCTCCGCAGCGCGGAAGCAGCTGCACTTCTGATTGTCAACATACCCTGTGTCCCGACATTTTTCACATTCGTAGACGGGGGTAAGAAAGTCCTCGGGAAATCCGTTTTCACGCAACAAGAAAGCCTTCCTTTCGGAGAGCTTCCTTAATTCGGCTTTTAACGCATTCAAAGCGTCCTGCTCGCCGCCAAGAAGTCTGCGTCCGTGTGCAATGGACGTTGTGGCAGCCTGCCGGTCCAGCTCCTCATAGGAGGGAATTTTGGCATAGACCTCCAGCGTATTTTTTTCCAGGCGGTATCTTGCGGCGCGCTGCTTTTCCTCGTAGGAACGCATAATCGCGTCGTACTGGCTGTTTGTAAGTGGCATGGGAAACCTCGTTTTCTTGTCTGTAGTACAGTTTAGTTACTAAGAATATTCTGTTCAAGCTCGTCAAAGTCGTAGGTATTCTGCGCAAAACTGTTGAAGCTGTTTTTTATGACACGCGTGTCATTTTTTTGACTGCGCCTGCCGGTTTGCGCCTGTTTCTGAAATGCACTGTCTGCTGTTTCAATATCGGCTTTACGCTGTACGCCTGCCTGGTACCATTTGCTCAAAATGCCGTCCGCATAAGCAAAACGGTGTGTGTCCGTGTTCATTACGGTCTTATCACAGGCTTCCTGAATAACGTCAAGCAAAAAGCCGTATTCTTTCGTCCACTTGTTAATATATTCAAGCTCCTTTGGAGCCGGATTTGCGTTTTTTCCAAGTGATTTCATAATGGTATAGACAACCTTGTCATATTTGCGCGAAGCGCTCTGTGCGTCCTTTGCAGATGTAATTCCCTGCTCATGCCACGCAAGCGCTACCTTTTCAATATACCGGAAATCCTTTTTGCCGCGCTCTACACAGTGTTGGATAAGATAATCAATCAGGTCCGCGGAAAAGTGAAGCTTGTCATAAAAAAAGAGAATGGTTTCCATATCGGAACGTGTAAGCTGCTTTCCGACATACTGTTCTGCTACCATTAAAAGCTGTTCCGCCTCTTCATTGTTACGGAAGCGTTTCAGCTCATCAAGCGAATATTGTGTTTTTTTGGGTGTTTTCTGCTGTGCGGGAGCAGTTAGTCCCGTGTTCATGGAAGCCGGGCGAATAAAGGATAAAACAGGGGTGATGCGGGGAGCCGGCTTAGGAGCTTCATTAGAGCTGCTCAAAGCGAGTACCCGAATGCCCGACAGATTGTGTGCCGCGTCAAAATCCAGCGCTAACAGCTGTTTGGACTCCCAGTACATCAGTGCTCTGAGCACGTCCTTTTCCGTATAATTAAACTTGTCCGCAATGTCGGAAACGCTGGTTGGAAGGTTTGCGTCCATCATGCGGATTAAAAAGAGATAGATTTTAAGCTGCGCGTCGTTTGCGTCCGCCATATACTCATCAATAAACAGATTGGAAACCGCAGTCTGCTCCTTTGCGGCAGTGCGGTAAATGTTGACACGGTTCATGATTTTCACCTGTTTTAATATGTATTCCCCACAAGGCATTCCGTAAGGTAAATGTATTGTAGCATACCTGCCCGAAAAAGCAAGCCCCAAACCCCCTTTCGGGCTTGTGAACAGAGGGTTTTGGGATGCTTGTGGAAACTGTGGAAACTGTGGACAAATCTGTGCAAAAAGTCAGAAAATCTCAGTGCTGCCATAATCATAACAGGATAAGCTTTTTACGGTAATTGTGGATGAAAAGAAAAACTATCCACATCATTTTTTGCAGAATGCCGCATAAAAAATGTGGATAGTGTGGATAATTAAATTCCAATTAGATTTTCACCGATTTTTACAACATCTCCCGCCCCCATAGTTATCAACAAATCGCCGTTGATACAATTTTTTAACAAAAAATTTTCGATTTCATCAAAGGAAGGGAAATAATAGCAGTCCACGCCAAGTTTTTCCAGTTCTGCGAGTAAATCCTTTGAGGAAATGCCGATGGTATTTTTTTCGCGTGCGGCATAAATGTCCGTGAGCACCACCTTGTCGGCAAGCGAGAGCGCCTTTGCAAAATCAGTTAAAAATGCTTTTGTCCTTGTGTATGTATGCGGCTGGAAGACGCACCAGAGCGTTTTGTGCGGATAGTTTGCGGCCGCTTTTAAGGTCGCCTTGATTTCTGTCGGATGGTGTGCGTAATCGTCAAGGATGGTAACGCCGCAGACCTCGCCCTTGTATTCAAAGCGTCTGTCCGTTCCGCAAAATGTGGAAAGCGCGTTTAAGACGATATTTAAGTCAATTCCAAGAAGATCCGTCAGCGCGATAACGGAGAGCGAATTTATAATATTGTGTTCTCCGACAACGCCAAGTGAGACGCGTCCGCATTCCACCCCATGTTTTAAGAGTGTGTAGGAGCCGCGTCCGAACGCATCGTAGGATGCGTCCTTGTAGCTGTAGTCCGCCGTGCTGCTGTTATTGTCGTTTCCGAAGGTAATGATATTGCAGCGCAGACCATCGGTGAGCTGTGCCAAGTGTTCAATGTCGTTATTGACAATTAGAAAACCGTCGTCCGGAAGAATGTCCGCAAACTTTCGGAAGGAATTGCGAATATCGTTGATGTCTTTAAAGAAATCCATGTGGTCTTCTTCTATATTTAAAATAATGCTGATGCGTGGAAAAAAGCTTAAAAAGGAATTTGTGTACTCGCACGCTTCCGTGACAAAATATTCGGATTTTCCCACGCGGATGTTTCCGCCGATGGACTTTAAAATGCCGCCAATAGATAATGTGGGGTCGGCATCTGCGGCGAGCAGGACCTCCGAAACCATTGAGGTGGTGGTGGTCTTTCCATGTGTGCCGCTGATTGCAATCGGCGTCTTATAATTTTTCATAATTTGTCCAAGCAAATCTGCGCGCGTTATCATGGAAAGCTGTTTTTCTTCTGCGCGCGCAAATTCGGGATTATCCTTCGCGATAGCGGCAGTATAGACCACTAAATCAATATCCTCCGTAATGTTGCTTGCCATTTGGGGATAATTGATTTTGGCGCCCTTAGCGGCAAGGCGCTGTGTGAGCGGTGATTTTTTTGCGTCGGAGCCGCTTACCGTAAAGCCGGCGTCCATTAAAATTTCAGCAAGACCGGACATGCTGATTCCTCCGATACCGATAAAGTGTACATGGATTGGAGTGTCGAAATTTATCTGATACATGAAATGTTTCTTCCTTTCGCTTTTAAAATTCGATGATACGTTATTAATATACATCATACACCTCAAACGGTTACTTTTCCATAGAAAAATAAATTGATAGACATAATGAATAGAAATAATGAATTATCTGAAAAAAATTGTAAAATTCTATAGTTAAAATAATCACAAACTATTTCCATTGTTGAAATTGTATGCTATAATATATTCAACGGTCTGCTTTTATGTGAAAACTACTATAATATTTACATTGGATGGGACCAGTTAAAAGATGGATATGTGGAATTGTCCGGCGCTGTCTTTTGGTGGAGACAAAGAGACAGCTGGGCGGTTACAAGAACGGGGTGACAACATGATTAAAAAAGAAATGATTGCCATGCTTTTAGCAGGTGGACAGGGTTCAAGACTGGGAGTTCTGACATCAAAAATGGCGAAACCGGCAGTTGCCTTTGGAGGCAAGTACAGAATTATCGATTTTCCCCTAAGCAATTGTATCAATTCGGGTATCGACACAGTCGGAGTCCTTACACAGTATCAGCCGTTAAAGCTGAATACACACATTGGAATTGGTATTCCTTGGGATTTGGACAGAAATATCGGTGGTGTGACCATTCTTCCGCCGTATGAAAAGAGCAGTGAGAGCGAATGGTACACAGGCACGGCAAATGCAATTTTCCAAAATTTAGAATATATGGAAAGCCTGCATCCCGATTATGTGCTTATTCTTTCAGGCGATCATATCTATAAAATGGATTATGAGGTCATGCTCGATTTCCACAAAGAAAACGGTTCGGAGGTAACAATTGCATCAATGCCCGTGCCGATTGAGGAAGCAAAGCGTTTTGGCATTGTTATCACGGATGAAAATAAGAAGATTGTCGATTTTGAGGAGAAACCCGAGAATCCGCGCAGCAATTTGGCTTCTATGGGAATCTATATATTTAATTGGAAAACGCTCAAGGATGCGCTGATTGCAAAAGCGGACCAGCCGGCGCTCGACTTCGGCAAGCATGTCATACCGTACTGCTTTGACAAGGGCAGCCCGATGTACTCCTATGAATTCAACGGTTATTGGAAGGACGTGGGAACGTTAAGCTCTTACTGGGAGGCAAATATGGAGCTGATTGACATTGTTCCCGAGTTTAATCTTTATGAGGAATATTGGAAGATTTACACAAAGAGCGAGACGCTTCCTCCGCAGTATATTTCTGACAGGAGTGTGATTGAGCGCTGCATTATCGGAGAGGGGTCTGAGATTTACGGAAAGGTGTACAATTCGGTAATCGGCTGCGGTGTGGTTATCGGGGAGGACACGGTTGTGCGTGACTCGATTATCATGAATCAGACTCAAATTGGAAGCGGGTGTGTGATAGAAAAGGCAATTATTGATGAATTTACAAAGGTTGGTGATAACACCCAGATTGGAACAATGCCTGAGAAGGAAAATGATACAAGACCGGATATTTACAACAATGGGATTGTGACAATCGGTGAGAAAACCGTAGTTCCCGCAAATGTCAAAATAGGAAAGAATGCGGTTGTTTTTGGAGAAACGATTGCTGCGGATTATGTGGATGGCATTTTGGACAGCGGCAGGACATTAATAAAGGTGGGCGATTAACATCAAAAACAATTGTTTTTGATGCGGCAAATTTGTGCGTGGCACAAATTCGCAGGTAGTGGAAAGGATATAGGTTTTTGTTATGAGAGCATTAGGAATAGTTTTGGCAGGCGGAAACAGCAGAAGAATGGGAGCGCTTTCCTATAAGAGGGCGATTTCAGCGATGCCGATTGCGGGCAGCTATCGAAGCATCGATTTTGTGCTGAGCAATATGTCAAATTCCCATATACAGAAAGTGGCGGTGATTACGCAGTACAATTCGCGCAGCCTTCACGAGCATTTAAGTTCGTCAAAGTGGTGGGATTTCGGACGAAAGCAGGGAGGGCTTTACACCTTCACGCCAACCGTGACGCCGGATAACAGCAACTGGTACCAGGGCACGGCGGACAGTATTTATCAAAATCTACTGTTTTTGAAGAGAAGCCATGAGCCGTATGTGGTGATTGCAACCGGCGACTGTGTTTACAAGATGGACTTTAACAAGGTTTTGGAATATCACATCGCGAAAAAGGCGGATATTACCGTGGCGGTTAAGGAGATGCCAAGCGACGCAAATGTGGACAGGTACGGCGTTGTCCGGATGAACGACGACGGCAGGATTGAAGAGTATGAGGAGAAGCCGGTAGTGGCAAAATCAAAGACGGTTTCCTGCGGAATTTATGTAATCCGCAGACGGCAGCTGATTGAATTGATTGAAAAGAGCGCCGAAGAGGGACGCCATGATTTGGTTCAGGACATCCTGATACGTTACAAAGATTTAAAGAGAATTTACGGATATAAGATTGAGACATACTGGAGAAATATCGCGACTGTGGAAGATTATTACGGTACGAATATGGACTTTTTAAAGAAGGACATCCGGGACTATTTCTTTAAGCAGTATCCTGATATTTATTCAAAGGTCGATGATTTGCCGCCTGCAAAATACAATCCGGGCGCGCAGGTAAGGAACAGTTTGATTTCTAGCGGCTGCATTATCAACGGGACGGTGGAGAACTCGGTGCTGTTCAAGGAAGTTTTTGTCGGCAACAATTGTACAATTAAAAACTCCATCATTTTAAATGATGTGTATCTTGGCGATAACACCCACATTGAAAATTGTATTGTAGAGAGCCGCGATACAATAAGAGCAAATTCTCACCATGTTGGCGAGACCGGAATTAAGGTTGTCGTCGAGAAAAACGAGAGATATGTTCTGTAAGCAGTAGAGCCTGCACATAAGATAATGTTTAATGAGAACGATTTGTAACTAAAGGGGGACAAAAAGAATGAGAATAACAGACGTTCGCGTTCGTAAGATTACGAAAGAGGGAAAGATGAAAGCAGTGGTTTCCATTACGCTTGACGATGAATTTGTAGTTCATGACATCAAGGTAATTGAAGGTGAAAAAGGACTTTTCATTGCAATGCCAAGCAAGAAATCTGCTGACGGCGAGTACAGAGATATCGCTCATCCGATTAACTCAAACACGAGAGACACAATTCAGAGGACCATCCTTGAGAGCTATGAGAAAGCACTCTTGGAGCCTGATGAAGAACCGACAGTTTAGGAAATTGATGACATAAGATAAATGTGGGTAGAAAGGGCATCCGTTGTTTACGGGTGTCCTTTTGTTGACGGCACATTTAATTTGTGATACGCTTTAAATATTGAATAACGCAGATATGAGGCTGGATTGGGACTGCAAAAACATAGTATGTGCAAAACGCGATAGGGAAGAGGAAGGAAGATGAAACGTTACCGGAATGAGTGGAAATACCGTGTGCAGGAAGCGGATTTGGCGGTAATTGAGAACCGTATTGCCGCTGTTATGGCTTTGGATTTTCACAGCGGACAATCGGGAAACTATGAGATACACAGCCTGTACTTTGATGATTATAAGGACGCCTGTGCAAAAGAGAATGAGGCGGGAGTGTCACGCAGGTTTAAATACCGAATTCGGTACTATGGAAATGCACCGGACGTTTTGAAGCTGGAGCGAAAAGAAAAGCTTGACGGACGCTGCCATAAAGACAGTACGGTTATCACAAAGGAGACATGCCAAAAGATATTGGATGGCAGGGCGGACGAGCTGTATTGGGAAACGGATAATCCTTTGCTCAGAAGATTCTGCGCACATATTATGACGCGGCTGTTTGCGCCGAGGGCGATTGTGAGTTATGAGCGGTCCGCTTATGTGGAAGAGATTACGAATATCAGAATTACACTGGATAAAAATATATCCGTTTCGGACAATGTTGATGCATTTTTGTCGGGGAATTTTATGCGGTATCCGATACAGGAAAAAAGTGAACATGTGCTGGAGGTAAAATTTGATGACATTCTTCCAGGGTATATCAAGGGTATCATAACAAACAAGTGTTTAATACAGTCATCTTTTTCCAAATATTATTTGGGGAGATTAAAATTACAGGAAATGAGGAGATTTTCATGAATACATTAGGGAAAGCAATAGAAAGTATTTTAAATTCCTATACCAGTCAGACAATCGGCACTGCGCAGGTTGTTTCCGTGCTGATTGTGGTATTGGCGCTGGCATTGTATGAGTTTGTCGTTTACAGGGTGGTTTCACACAGGGCGTTTTATAACAAGTCGTTTAACATCTGCATTGTCGTGCTGCCGTTTTTTATTGCCACGATTGTGATGTGTCTGCAGGCAAACATTGTGATTACGCTTGGTACAATCGGTGCGCTGGCAATCCTGCGCTTCCGTACTGCCGTAAAAGATCCGGTGGACATGTTGTATCTGTTGTGGTCCGTTCATATCGGGATTGTGTGCGGCTGCCAGCTTTATGAGATTGCGGTTCTGACTTCCCTGATTGTTACGGTGGTGCTGCTTTTGATGAACTATATTTCAATTGGAAGAAAGCCGTTCGTACTGGTGTTTCAATGTGCGACGGATAAGGACTTGGAGATTTTGAGCAATATCAGGGAGATTACCTCAAAGTTTCGCATTAAAAGCAGGAATTACACGGCGCGGGGAATGAATTACGTCATTGAGTTTTCCGTAAAAGACCCGGCGGCGCTCACGGAGCGGTTGAAGGAACTGGAGATCGAGAAGTTTTCCGTGATTGAGTATGACAGTGAAGACGTGATTTAGGGAACGCCAATGATGAATGGTTCCTGTGCAGTGATAGAATGAAGGTTAGTGATGAAGAAGAAGATTGGGATTGTGCTGCTGCTTGTTTCGGGTGTTTTGGCAGTGTATTTGATGTGTTTTTTTGGGGGAGCTGTCCGGTTTGAGACGCTGTGCGTAGATGAGGAACGCTATCATATGATTACGGACAGCCGCCGCTATGCGAGCGGGGAGGAGCTGTTGGACGAACTTTTTTTTGACGAACAGCAGCTCTTTTTTGACGCGTCCTCGGATACGTTTTATTATTCCTTGGAGGAGGACAGCAGGAGTGCATATAATCCGCGTGTGGAGATTAGGGCGGCTGACGGTATGCATGTTGCGGTGCTTGGAGAGCGGATTTTGCCGGAGGATGTGCGGGCGGCGGAAACGATGCAGCTGATAGCATATAATGAATCGGCGTACCACGAATATCATCTTGTCTGCACGACGCTGCCCTTGATGAATATTGAGAGTGATACGCAAATCGGTGACGAGGACGTGCCGGTGCATATGACGCTGTTTGACAACAGCAGGGGCGCGGCGCAGCGGCTTACGCAGTCGGACGGCGCCATGCATATTCGGGGCGGCTCGACGCGGACATATCCGAAAAAGGGATATAAGCTTTCGCTTACGAAAGAGTCGTTGGGGAACAATGTGCGGCTGAATAAGGTTTCGCTTTTGGGAATGCGTCAGGACGACGACTGGATTTTGTACGCGGCGTACAATGACCCGGAGAAAATCAGGAACGTTTTTTCGTCGGCATTGTGGAAGAATACCTGTGCGGGAGATAATGCGCTTGGGATTGACAACGGTATGGAATACCGTTATGTTGAGCTGTTTTTGAATAATGAGTATTGGGGCTTGTATGCACTGGGGTATCCGATTGACGATTTGCAGCTTTCGATTGACGCGTCAAAAAATGAGCGTCTTTATAAAAAGAGTACGTGGGACAGTGAGGATTATATGCTGTCGCTGCCGGACGTGGGGGTTGCCGGATATAAGGCGGACGAGGACGCGGATGATGCGTGGTCGCCTTTGAAGGAGCATTTTGCCACACTGCATGCGGAGTGGGACAATGCGGAGCGCATGTATGAGGGAATCGACATTGACAATGCGGTTGATATGTATCTGTTTCTGAACCTGATACAAGGAATTGACCATGTGGGTGTGATTAACAGTCTGTCGGTAAAGAACATGTTTCTTTCGTTTCACAAGAGGGACGGAAGGGAGATTGCACTGTATACGCCGTGGGATATGGATATTACATGGGGATTGCAGTGGACGGGCGACGCGGAAACAAATATGTGCAAGGCATACGGTATTCCGTGCAGTCAGAATACGGTTTGGGGGCTTGGAAATCTTCCGTCGCTGATTTTAAACGGGGACGATGAGATTTGGAGCCTGATTTTTGAGAAGTATTGGAAGCTGCGGGAGGACTTGTGGTCGGAGGAAAATCTGAATGCGCTGCTTGACGGCTATGAGGAGGATATTTACGGCTCGGGGGCGTTTCTGCGTGACATGGAGCGTTGGGAGGATGGCAGCTATTGGGATGCGGATAAGGGTTTAACGGATTTTCGTGCGTTTGTCGCTGCGAGACTTCGGGAAACGGACGATTATTACAGGCGCGTGGAGGCGTTGGTTTCGGGGAAGGATGCGACATCAAATGTTTATATTGTGCGAAGCGCGCAGTATAAGGATTTTTTAAATTCTGATTTTTTGGTGGCGGTGAATGATAAGACGCTTTTGGAAAACAGCGATTACGTGGACTTTTTGTCGTATATCGGGGTCGATATAAAACGCTTGAAAGACGGTGCGCGGTATGCGGTGGTGCGCGGTGCGGACAAAAAGGCAGAATATTTTGAGTCGCTTTCCCTGCCGGAGGGTGTCGATACCTGCATTGGGAACGTGCGGATTGAGGAGGACGCCGAGGCTTCGGGGAGCTGCCGGATTTTTGTGGATGATATGCTTTGGCGCACGCTGGATTTGCGCGGACAAAACGGAATAGAACTGGTGTTTGAAAATGATGAAGCGCAGGAAGCATTGCGGTTTGATTTCTCCAGGGAATATATTATGTGGTCGAAGTTGTGTGAGGACGGCGAGCCTGCGCGGTGGTGTGCGGAGGTCAAAAATAAAGGCTGTGATGTTTTGATAGAAATCGTAAATCATGATATGATAAAGGATAAGCGGTTTTTGGCGCTGCTTGATGGGTTTGGCGTGGATACGTCACAGGTTTCGGGGCATACGGATTTTATTGCTGTTTCAAATACCGGGGGGGGGCATTCAACGGTTTTGAACGACAGTCATGTTTCGGGTGCAAGGTTCGAGACGGTAGTCGGGGCGTTCAGTATTTTTTATAATGACGAGGGCGGTTACGGCGTTTATATGGATGGGAACGAGTGTATTTTGGTGCAGCCGCAGGAGAATGAATATGCGGATGTAAGGGTTTCGGTTTTTTACCGGGAACCGTATGAAGTGGTTTGGTGCCCGGAATTTTGTTATGATTAGTTTTTGGAGTGCTTGCGCCGGATGCCCTGATCTGTTCCTATCAGGAAAACAGGCAAGGAGATTTGCCAGAATAGGAACAGGTTAGTGTATTGGATTAACGGGCAGGGCAGGAATGGAGGATTACGATGGGAAGCACAAACTGCGATACGTGTGTGTACAATGTGTATGATGACGAGGACGAGCGCTATTATTGCGAGGCGGATTTGGACGAAGATGATATGGCGCGCTTTATGGAGGGGCACTATAAAAGCTGCCCTTATTACAGGAATGGAGACGAGTATGCGGTGGTTCGGCATCAAATTTAAGAGACGGAAAACGCAACAGGAGGAGTGTGGGAAAATGAATATTATTGTAGGTCTTGGAAATCCCACGAGGGAATATGAGAACACAAGGCACAATATCGGTTTTATGGCAATCGACGCGCTTGCGGAGAAATACAATATCAGTGTTTTGGACTGTAAGCATAAGGCGCTGATTGGCAAGGGTGTCATAGGCGGAAATAAGGTTGTGCTTGTGAAACCCTTAACATATATGAATTTGAGTGGTGAGGCAGTGCGCGCCGTCATAGATTATTATAAGGCGGACGCGGAGAGTGAGCTGATTGTGATTTATGATGATGTGAGCCTTGACGTGGGACAGCTCCGTATCCGCAAAAAGGGCAGCGCGGGCGGTCATAACGGGATTAAGAACATTATCGCGCATTTGGGGCATGATGTGTTTATGCGCATTAAAATCGGCGTAGGGGAAAAGCCGAAGGGATATGACCTTGCGGATTATGTGCTTGGGCATTTCAGTAAAGACGAGCTTGGCGTGATGAAGGAAAGTCTTGAAAAGGTTGACGGCGCGGTGAACCTGATGATGGCAGGAGAGGTTGACAAGGCGATGAATGATTATAATAAAAAACCGGGCAAGGAGGAAAACGGGTGAATTTATTATTTGCACCTCTGAAGGAGCTTGGCGAATACGAAGAGATTGTAAAGGGACTGGCGGCAGCAGACGGCAAAGTCAGTATCAGCGGCTGTGTGGATACGCAGAAGCTGCATATGGTTTTTGGTCTTGGCGCGGGGGAAATATGCACGGATTTCGACGTGCGGCTGATTGTGACATACAGTGATATGAAGGCTCGGGAGTTGTTGGAAGACTGCCGGCTTTATTGTCGTGATTCTTATTTTTATCCGGCAAAGGATTTGATTTTTTATCAGGCGGACATTCACGGCAGACAGCTCTCAAAGGAGCGGCTGGAGGTCCAGCGGCGTATTTTGGAGGGTGCGCCGATTACGATTGTGACGACGTTTGCCGCGTTGATGGCGCATCAGGTGCCGCTGTCGGTGCTGCAGGAGAATATTATTGAAATCAGCAAAGACAGTGTGATTGAGGAGAATGCGCTTGCACGAAAGCTTGTGGCGATGGGGTATGAAAAATCGTATCAGGTGGAGGCTGCGGGGCAGTTTTCGATACGCGGCGGCATTGTGGACATTTTTGATTTGACGGCGGATAATCCGGTGCGGATTGAGCTGTGGGGCGATACGGTAGAGTCGATTCGATCGTTTGACGTTTTAAGCCAGCGATCGATTGAGGAAAATATGACACATGTGTCAGTTTATCCGGCGACGGAGCTGATTCTTTCCCAAAAAAGTATTGATAAGGGGTTTCATGAGATTGAGCGGGACTGCAAGGAGCGGGCGGCATATTTTCGCAAGAATACGAAGCCGGAGGAGGCGCACCGGCTGGAACTGTATATTCAGGATTTGAAGGAGCAGGTGACGCAGTTTCAAAGCTATATCAATTTGGAGAGCTTTCTTGGATATTTTTATGACAATACGATGTCATTTGCGGACTTTTTTGCAGACAGGAAGTGCTGCGTTTACATTGACGAGCCGCTGCGGGTGGAGGAGCATGCGCGGGCGGTGGAGCTGGAGTTTCGTGAGAGCATGTCGAGCAGGGCGATGGGCGGATATATTCTTCCAAAGCAGCAGGACGTGCTTTTTGGCGTGCCGCAGATTATGGCGCAGCTTGAGGGAATGCGTGTTTTGGCGCTTTCCACGATGGAGTTTAAGAATTTTGGATTGCGGTTTGCAAACCGTTTTTCGGTGAATGCGCGCAATATTTCTTCCTATAATAACAGCTTTCCGGAGCTTGTGAAGGATTTAAAGATTTACAAAAAGAAAGGGTTCCGCGTTTTGCTGTTGTCGACGTCCGCAACGCGCGCCAAAAGACTTGCCAGCGATTTGATGGACGAGGGGCTTGGTGCGTTTTACACGGAGGACTGTGAGCGTGCGCAGCAGCCGGGTGAGATTATCACGTATCACGGTTCGGCGTTGAAAGGATTTGAGTATCCGTATTTAAAGCTTGCGGTGATTTCGGAGACGGATATTTTCGGAAAGCAGCAGAAGAAAAAGAAGCGTAAGAAGAGCTTTAGCGGCGGCGTAAAGATACAGGACTTTTCCGACCTCAAGGTGGGCGACTATGTGGTGCATGAAAATCACGGGTTGGGCATTTACAAGGGGATTGAGAAGGTTGAGGTTGACAAGGTTGTAAAGGATTATATTAAGATTGCGTACCGTGACGGCGGCAACCTTTATATTTTGGCGACGGGGCTTGACGTTATACAGAAGTATGCGGCGGCGGACGCGGCAAAGAAGCCGAAGCTCAATAAGCTTGGCACGCAGGAGTGGGCAAAGACAAAGTCGCGGGTGAAGACTGCGGTCAATGAGATTGCAAGGGACTTGGTGGAGCTGTATGCGGTGCGGCAGAAGAAGCAGGGTTTTGTGTTCAGCAAGGATACGGTGTGGCAGCAGGAGTTTGAGGAGATGTTTCCGTTTGAGGAGACGGACGACCAGCTGCTTGCGATTGAGGCGACGAAGAGTGACATGGAAAGTCCGCGCATCATGGACCGCCTGATTTGCGGCGATGTCGGTTACGGGAAGACGGAGATTGCGATTCGCGCGGCGTTTAAGGCGGTGCAGGACGGAAAGCAGGTGGCATATCTTGTTCCGACGACGATTCTTGCGCAGCAGCACTACAATACGTTTTTGCAGCGCATGAAGGATTTTCCGGTGACGGTGGAGATGATGTCGCGGTTTCGGACGGCGGGTGAGATGAAAAAGACCATAGAAGGCCTGAAAAAGGGTATGGTGGATATTGTCATCGGGACGCACAGGCTGCTGTCGGAGGATGTGAAGTATAAGGAATTGGGGCTTTTGATTATTGACGAGGAGCAGCGGTTCGGCGTTCGCCACAAGGAGAAGATTAAGCAGATTAAGGATGATGTGGATGTGCTGACGCTGACGGCGACGCCCATTCCGCGTACGCTGCACATGAGTCTTTTGGGTATCCGCGATATGAGTGTTTTGGAGGAGGCGCCGGGGGAGCGCCAGCCGATTCAGACATATGTGATGGAGTATAATGAGGAGCTTGTCCGGGAGGCGGTTTTGCGAGAGCTTTCCAGGGGCGGGCAGGTTTACTATGTCTACAACCGCGTGAACAATATTGACGATGTGACGGACCGGATTGCAAAGCTTGTGCCGGAGGCGAATGTGGCATTTGCGCACGGGCAGATGAAGGAGCATGAGCTGGAAAAGATTATGTTTGAGTTTATCAATGGGGAGATTGACGTGCTTGTCTCGACGACGATTATCGAGACGGGTCTTGATATTTCCAATGTCAATACGATGATTATTCATGACTCGGACAATATGGGGCTTTCGCAGCTTTATCAGCTTCGCGGTAGGGTAGGCAGGTCGAACCGCACGGCGTACGCGTTTTTGATGTACAAAAAGGATAAGATGCTGAAGGAAGTGGCGGAGAAGCGGCTGCAGGCGATTAAGGAGTTTACGGATTTGGGCAGCGGCTTTAAGATTGCGATGCGCGACCTTGAAATCCGGGGGGCGGGAAATCTTTTGGGCGAGCGTCAGCACGGGCATATGGAGGCGGTCGGGTACGACTTGTACTGCAAAATGCTCAATGAGGCGGTGAAGACGCTCAAAGGCGTTAAGACGGCGGACGAGGATTTCAATACGTATGTGGATATGGATGTGGACGCGTTTATTCCGGCTTCGTATATTGTGAACGAGGTGCAGAAGCTTGATATTTACAAGCGGATTGCAAGCCTTGAGAATGAGGCGGAGTGCGATGATATGCGCAAGGAGCTGAAAGACCGGTTTGGTGCGGTGCCAAAGTCGGTGGAGAATTTGATAAAAATTTCACTAATCAGGGTGACGGCGCATAAGCGGTATGTGACGGAGATTAAGGGGAAGGTCGGGCAGATTACGTTCTTTATGGAAGCGTATGCGCCGGTTCATGTGGAAAAGCTGCCGGAGTTTATGGGGCGCTATCAGGGGACGATGGAATTTAGCGCGAAGGGGACGCCGAATTTTGTGTTCCGGTATAAGAAGTACGGGCTGGTGGAGAAAGAGGCGGAGCTGATGATGGAGCATACGAACAGGGTGCTTGAGGATATGGCGGTGTTGTATTTGGGGTGATGTTTTACAGCAAAATGCATTACAATTGCTGCCGTAAATGTATATGGAAAGCGGTAATACAATGGCTCAAACTAATTTGCGTATAGAAGATGATGTCAAGAAAATGGCAGAACAGGATTGAAAGAAATTTATAAAGCATTTTACGTCAAACAGGACAGCATTTCTGCTGCCCTGTCTTTTTTTCATATCTTATTTAATTAACACTACTTTGTCTGATTTCTGACATCTTCAATCTTCAAAGTGCAAAACACCGGTTCGCTGTTGTTTGTATAATACCAAACCACACTGTTGTCAATCACGATCGGCTTACAGTCTGACAATGCACTGTCAAATCCGTAAATTCCTGTTACCGGCTCACCCAATGCATTGAGCAATACACACTTTACCTGTGTTCCTTCTGTCCACATTAGCATAAACTCATCACCGCTTATTTTCACCAACTGCGGTGTCGAAACAGTCGGGTCCGTGGTTTCTTTATAGTTAGTAATCCAATGAACCGTTGTCCCCTCATTTGTATAATTGTCTTTTAATGTGCTTGTTACAAAAATATTCCGTACACCTGAAGAACTGTATGTTGCAGGGTTTTGTTCCACTGAATTTCCGGCAGTCAGATAAGCAGTGTTTGATGCTTCTAACCCGCCTACCGATACTCCCGTATAAGGATTGCCTACTTTTCCCTGAATCGGCAAAACGCTGATACGGTAACATCCGCCGTTTATAACCTTTTCGTCTTCTGCCTTCTTGGCATATTTTGCCAATACAACGGAGCGCGGATAAGCATCGCCGTGATCAACTGCAAGCAAGTCGGAACCGTCCCGCAGTATAAACTGGTTAAAGGAATGACTTACATACGCTGTTTGCGAAATGCCCGTAACCTGTTCTATTAGTTCCATATTTGAAATTCTAACACTAAATGCCATACTTGCCTGATGATTATTTCCGTCATAGCTTTTATACATTTGATGACAGGAACGGATAAACAGCATATCGCCGCATTCCTCCATGCGAAGACTTCCGTTCTTAAACGGATCAATCGTATTTGCCCCGTATATACTCAGTGCACCTTTGCGCTTCCACTTCTTATCATATTTTACGACGCGCATAACCTCAACGTCATTGCTTTCTTCCGGATTCCGTTGTCCGAATACAAGGAAGTAATAATCTTTTCCTTCAAAAAATCCACCGAATTTCGGTAACTCCATGGTAATATATTTGCGGGAAACAAATGTAAAGTCTTCGTTAAAGATTTCCGCATATACCCCTTTGCCGCCAACATATTCCACGCGCATCAGGTTACCGTCTGCCTCTACCAGGTAGGAGCTCATAAGTGAACCGTTAAATGATACATAATTCTGCCTGTTCATATTGGTGGAAATGACAGGTGTCATTTTCGAGGCAGGCACGTCAATCTTTGCAGACTTTGTCATTTCACCCGTAAAGTTCCCTTTTCCGGTTATTGTAACCGCAATACTGCTGCCTTTTACAGTAGAATAAACCGGTGCATTATAATCCCTGCCTAATTGCAGCATTCTTTTATTATACAGTAACGTAATGCCTGATGTCATCGAACCCTGTATGGATGCCTTTGATATGTTCTGCGGTTTAATCACAAACGTAACGCTTTTCTTTGCACCTGCATAGTTCCCGATACCTGTTACCGTAACAGCCGCTGCTGTCGTCGCATTCAGGTTACGCCCATAAGCAACCGTATAATCCTTGTTTAATTTGAGCGTTTTATTTCCTGCCTTTACCGATACCGCAGGTTTTTTCAATGTTCCGGTATAAGTCTGATCCGGAATTGCCTTAATTTCCAGCTCTGATTTTGATGCAGGTGTAATTTTAAACGAACCGACTACTTTCCCTTTATAATTTCCTTTTCCTGTAACAATCACATAGGCGTCGCCTGCATTGACATTATTCTGATACTGCACTGTATAGTCTTTATTTTTTTCCAGTGTTATCTGATTGACCTTTACGACTGGTTCAACATCGGTGGTAATCGGCTTTCCCGTATATTCAGCAGTTCTTGTTGTAAATGTAACGTGTTTCGGAGTGATAAGCATCTCCGATTCCTTCAGCTCATATACGGCAACCTTTGCATAAGCAGAACCGGTATAATTACTGGTTTCCGTCGCGATTACCTTTACCTTTGCCGATGTCGTCTTTTTTTGTGTCAGACTGCTGTCATATTCAAGCGTGTAATCCCGTTTTGCCACCAGCCGGGAACCGTCATAAATCCATATTGACGGAGCCGCTTTACTGTTAACGGTCATGCCGTCCGCAACAATTTTCAGTTTGCTTAGCGGCTTTTTATTAATCGTAAACTCCTGTGTGACCGATCCTGTATAATTACCGCCTCCCTGTATGATGACCTGACCGGTTCCTGCATTGACATTGTTGGTATACTTTACGGAATAATCCACGCCCTCCGTAAGCGTCACCTGTTTTTTCCCATCCTTAACAGTAACTTTTACCACCGGTGTATAAGACATACCGTCATACATCTTTGGCTTTATTTTTGAGATTATGACATTCGCAGCCGCCAAATCAATCTTTTCCTCGGAAGCGTTTAACACATCGGCAATACTCTCCGCCGACACGGTTTCCGTTTCCTGCGTCCATTTTGCATACAGAATTAGATCTGATGTAACCATATCTGTCTCAAAATCCCATGCGTTCGTACACTCCGAGTCTTTATACCAGCCGTCAAACAGGCTGGCTTCTTTAATTGGATTTTCCGGCTGTACTGCAGTTTTATTTTCCGGAACCGACTGCGCCGCTACAGTTGTTCCGCCGTTTGTTTCAAAAGTTACGGTATATTGCAAAGGAATATCTTCGTCTGTTTCTTCTGTGTCTTCTGAAATGGAAAAGAATTTGACCTGATAGTAGAGATATTCTTCTTCATTTTTTGTAATTTCTACCTGATACAAATCTCCGTCTGCATACGTTTCCGCATCCGAGAGTTTCGGGCGAAAGATAATGCCGTTATCATCCGCATAAAAATCTCCGTCTGCCGCGTCCGCTGAAAAGTGCCATTGCGCACCGTCAGACTTGCGTGTAAGATTCACATGAATATCCGCTGTGTTCACTACTTCCCCGGTTGACACGGACCAAAAACTTTCTTTGTCAAAATAAGTAACCGGCATTGTCTGTGCAGGCCACGCGACACCCATTATGGTCTCGTCACTGTCGGAAGAATCTGCCGCATATACAGCGCTGTAAACGCCCTTACCGTCTTTTACCGCGCCAAATCCGAACTGCTGCGCAGACGGATTTAAAATCTGCCGGCGCAAATTGATTTCAGACAAATTGTCCGTATCACCGCCCACTAAACAGGAAGCATTCAGGATTTCCCAAACCGACGGATTTCCGTTTGTATATGTAAGGTTGGAATGAAGCGCGCCGTCACATGCGATTCCATATAACTCCTCCGATATTCCCTGCGGCTGCACAGGTTCATGGCTCAATTCGCCATTCATACAGTTTACAAATGCCGCTGCCTGACTTAAACGACTGTACTCGTCACGAAAAGACACATCATACGACACTCCGGCAATAAAACGGATTTGTCTGATATAAGCCTTTGCCGCGTCCAATGCAGTGTTTGACAAAACGCCCGTTTCGTAAGGAGAGGCAAAGTCGGGCTCTGCCGCATAGGTGATTCCATCCGTATTTACAGCGGTTTCCTGTTCTAAAAATTCCCTGATTTCGTCAGGCGTATGATATTCTGTCTGAAGTTTCAATTGTTTTGGCTTTTTTTCGGCATCTTCTTCGCTTGTTTCCTCGCTGCTTTCGGTTTCTTCACTGCTTTCAGTCTCTTCACTGCTTTCGGTTTCCTCACTTACGCCCGTTTCTTCGGTCGTTACCTCCACAGTGTTTTCCGTAACTTCTTCATCTGATATGGTTTCCGTTTCCGCTCCTGTTTCCTGTACGGATTCCTCTTCAGGCGGCTCTTTGCTTTCCGGCTCCTGTTGCGGTTCCGATACTTCTTCACATTCCTTGGACACGGTATCTTCTTGCGTTTCCTGTGTTGTCTCATACTGCACCGTTGTGCTCTCAAAACCAGCAGAACGCTCCTCCTGCACTTCTTCGGTTTCCTCAACAGCTTCCTGTGTTTCCTCTGCCTGTACCGAAGTCAGTGCGGAAAAATCGCCTGTCGTAAACAGCATTGCAGCCGATAACAGCATACATAAAAATTTCTTCTTCATATAAAATCCCTCTGTCTTCTCAAAATTTTTGTTTTATCTTACTGCATTCTTTTTCTGTATTCGTTCCAGTTCTCCCCCCTGTTCCATAATACAATCTGCTACAAAAAAATTGTGAAACAATCACAAAACAATACGCCAATTTTGATTTTTTGGCTCGATTTGCACTCAAAAAAAATAAATTAGCGTATTGAGCTTATCATACCAAATTATGTCAACAAATACAAGAGGAATTTTGCCGTTATCCAACTATTCAAATTTTGCCGTTATCCAACTATTCAACTATATCTGCCAGCCGGTTATGGTGTACTTGTCGCTTCTCATAAAAGAAAAAACATGAGCAGGGATTTTGTTATTGGGGATAAGAGTTTTTCGGAGTTGGCGGCTGCGTATATTAAAGAACAAAAAGGATAGGAATGAGAAAGCGTAAAGCCATGCTGGTTATGGCATATATTTTCAATAGCGGAAATTTGAAAAATCGAAAGCTTTACACAGTTTAAGCTGTTTGTTATAATAAAAATATCAAGTATTATAGCAAATTGGCAGAATAGAAAGCAGGTGATGATATGCCAAGTGCAGCAGATATAATAAAAGATTATGTAACTGAATTTTCAAGATTACAAGATTGGATGATACCAATTAAAGAAGTAGCGCCGGACACGTATGGCTCAATGTATAAACGATATATTGAGTTAAAAGTAACGTTATCAAGCTTGGGAGTAAATCTTACGGAACTTGACAGAATAAAAGAATAAGGTTTAAAGAACAGGAAAATGACTGACAAACGGTTGTTTTCCTGTTTTTATGCACAGCCCCATGCAAAGGAAGTATGCCACTAAAGCGACGCATAGGGCGCGCGGCGAGTAGTGGAGAGGGTCGTTCTCCTACTCGATTTACTGTGAGGGCTATGATTGATTGAAAACAAAATAATATTTCAAGCATACTACTGTAGTAGTGTTGAAAAATCCAAACATAAGAGGTATCATAAAATTACATAAACTACTGTAGTCGTGTAAAAGATGTTCCGCTGAATCAACAACATTTTTTCAGCGGACAAGATTGGAGGCTAAGATGGACATAAAGCTTTTTGATTCGGAACTGAAGGTTATGGGTGTGCTTTGGCAGCAGGGAGATACGACGGCAAAGCGCATATCGGACATATTGAAGGAAGAAATCGGTTGGAACATGAACACCACGTATACATTGATTAAAAGATGCATTAAGAAAGGCGCGATTGAGCGTTCTGAACCAAACTTCATGTGCCATGCGCTTATTCCGAAGGAAGCGGTGCAGGAGGCGGAGACAAACGAACTGATTAACAAAATTTATGATGGTTCTGCCGATAAGCTGTTTGCGGCTTTATTGGGAAGGAAAAAGCTTTCGGCGGAGCAGATTGAAAAACTGAAGCAGATTGTTGCGGATTTGGAAGAATGAGGTAAAAGTATGAGTTTATTGCAAATGACCTTTTCCGGCGCAAATGGAAAAAGTACCTGTACATCCTTTCGTAAATAAAATATCATATGTTATGAAAGGCGCGCCCCATGAACAGACAGGGAAAACAGGCAAATTGCTGCAACAATCAACAAACTCTAAAATTGTCATTTCAATAACATGGATTATTTGGCTTGTTGGAATGATAACATGTGCTATGTATTTTGTAAGTTCCTATCTGTACTGGCGTTTTGCGTTTCGATTCTCACTGCCGATTCAAAATGATTTTGTGGAACAATGGCAAAAGACGCATTTCAAAACGCCCCCTGTTTTGGTCAGGCAGTCCGACCGAATTGCAGCGCCGCTGTCCTATGGCATTTTTCATTCCGTTATTTTAATGCCCAAAAGGACGGATTGGAACAATACGGAGCAGCTTTCGTATGTCCTTTTGCATGAGTATGTGCATATATGCCGCCATGACAGCCTGTTGAAACTGATTTCTGCGCTTGCTCTTTGCGTGCATTGCTTTAATCCGCTTGTATGGGTGATGTATATCCTGTTGCAGCGCGATATTGAACTTGCATGTGATGAAAGCGTAGTGCGCCGCTTTGGGGAAGTGTCCAAAAAGACGTATGCAAATATGCTGATTGATATGGAGGCGCGAAAGAGCGGTCTGATGCCTCTTTGTAACCATTTTAGTAAAAATGCAATTGAAGAAAGGATTATAGCGATTATGAAAATAAAGAAAACAACTGTTACCACGATGCTGTCAGCTGTTATTTTAATTGTTGGCGTAACGGCTGCGTTTGCAACTTCCGCAATGGAAGTGTCTGAATCGGCAACGTCCGCGGACGCAAAAAATAACAATACATATTTTCTTGACATGCCACTATTGGAGATTGCTGCGCAAAATAATAACACGCAAAACGTTATGGAACAAAGCGGTGACACGGCGTTGCCGTGGATTTGACGGATGAGGAACTTTCGTTTGTGACAGTGAGCGTCCAATTTTCAGGAATGGAGAACGGGGCGTATGTAAGGAGCAGCTATACGGGAAAACCGGAGGCCGATCCGGCGTATGGGCAGTATCTTCCCCAAAAGATTAAGGAGCAGAACGGACAGAGTGCGTGGTGTGATTTGTATTATCGGTTTTCCTATCATATTGCGGATAAAAAAGCGATTACCGTCGAAGCGCGTGACCGCAGTATCAGAGGCATGATGGAAGGGATAACGGAATTTTGGAATGAAACATCACTGGAGACTTTACTGGTTATGACAGAGGAAGACGTTGCAAAAGCGCTGGATAAAATTGCCGCAGAGAACAGCAATGATAAAATAACAATTTCAATTTCTGAAGATCAGATAAGCTTTGACTGCATGAACGAGCTTGGTATGAAGGAAGAAGGATACAAAACGGGTTTTGTTGACACGGATGCCCTTAGAATCAGGGAAAAAGCGTCAGACAGTGCGTCCGTAAGCGGTCTTCTTCCGAAAAAACAAAAGGTCTTTATTCTTTCAGAAGAAAAAGGGTTCTATCATGTATTCGTGCCGGGGGATGCTGGTCTTGACGGCTGGGTAAGAAAGGAGTATGTGGACGTCCAATAACTTAACAATTACGAAAACGCGCAGTGTTTATGTCAAATTGACAAAATATTGCGCTTTTTTTGGCACAAAACGACGGTATCGTCCGACAGTTTTAACAAACTTTCAAGAAAATTGCCTAAATTGTAGAAATTTTTTAAAAAGTATATTATAATAGCCTAAAATAATTTACATAACAAGTTTACAAGATTAAATTATAAGCGTTGACAGAATTTACAGCAGTCATAATAATGGAGGATTCGAATGAGCGAGGGACGATATAATATTCCAAGACAGTATAAGGTTGAAAAGGGAATGCCTTTGAGTACGCTATTTGAAAAAATTGATAATTTGAAATGCCGCCGTGTTTTTGAGAGTGAGATTGCAAGCGTAGAATGGTGTTATCACCTTGTGGATAAGGAAGGCATTACAAATGTGGCGGAGCTTGTGCGGGAAAATGGAATTTCCGTATTTGAGGTTCAGATGAAACGCAAAATCTCTACCGATTTACTGACAGAAGTTTTTGCGGGGCTTCTTCGCAGACCGATGGTGATAACATATCTGTGTGACGGAGAGCTTTCTATGGGAGCTTTTATTCCGGGCAAACAAACAGGCTCGGGAAGAATGTGTGCAACGGATTTTTATCCATATGATGCGGATCGTATGATCGAGCTGATTGACTATGCGGCAGACAGTGATAAAACTGCGGAAGAAATCCACAGACGGATTTTTGCGATGATCCGCCAGCAAAGGCGGGTGATTATGATTGAGAAGGCGTTTGAACGGCTGAGCCATGAGAAGGAAAAGGAGCAGATGTCGTTTGAATTCAGTTTTGAAAACCTTGACAAAATCAGGGCTGACGCGGATTTTGTGCAGTCCCAGTTAAGGGTTGTGTAAATTTGGTAAAGAAATTGAGGTATTCAATTTTTTTACATAGATGAGGGGGAGGACGAATGGGTTGTATGGACAGCGGTGTATCAAGGGCGACTGCAGCCACGGTTTTAAATTCCTTAAAAAGCGGAGTCGTTCCAAGGATAGGGCTTGAATACATTACTGTGGGGAGAAGAAATGAAATTCAGGCGCTTTTACAGGACGTTTCCATTATTGAACAGGGAGGTGCGGCGGTCCGGTTTATTGAGGGGAAATACGGAAGCGGCAAAACCTTTCTTATGCATGCACTGCGTAATCACGTGGTAGAGCGAAACTTTGTCGTGACCGACGTGGAGCTTTCGGTGGACAAGCGATTTGTCGGAAATAAAGGGCAGGGGCTTGCTACTTATAAGGAATTAATCAGAAACATGGCGACACATGCGTGTCCTGACAATGGGGCATTACAGCTTATTCTTGACAAGTGGATTGGCGCGCTCGAAAACGAGGTGGTACAGTATGAGGGGCTGGTACCGGGACATGAAGTTTTTGATGTGAGAGTGAGCCAGAAAATCTACAAAATCACTTCCTCAATGGAGGAACGGGTAAACGGCTTTGATTTCGGAAAGGTGCTGGCTTCTTATTATAAAGGGCACCGTACCGGTGATATGGAGCTTCAGAAAAAAGCGCTGCGCTGGCTCTGTGGGGAGTATAGAACGAGAACAGAGGCTAAGACGGATTTGGGGGTAAATCTGATCATTTCTGATGACAACTGGTACGATTTTATCAAGCTGTTTGCAGATTTCGTGGTGAAGGCAGGATATGCCGGACTTTATGTATGTATGGACGAGCTTGCGACGCTGTATGAAATTCCCAGCCGCGTGGGACGGGAATATAACTATAATAAGCTGCTGTCCATTTACAATGATGCGCTGCAGGGCAAGGCGTCACATCTCGGGATTATTATCAGTGTGACGAAGGAAGCGATGGAGGACCCTGGGCGCGGCGTATTCAGCTTTGGACCGCTGAAGTCAAGACTTGAGGACACGGTTTTTGCCGAAGGGGGAGCGGCAGGACTGCGAGATATGGCATCGCCTGTAATCAGGCTTGCAGCGCTTAATCCGGGGGAGATGTACGTGCTGCTGGAGAAGCTTGCAGAGATGCACGGAAAACTATACGGTTATTCACCGAAGTTGGAGCACGATGATTACATCTATTTTTTGAAGCAGCAGTATAATAAAACAGCGGAAGGCGAAGAAACGACCGTGCGGGATATGATTAAAAACTATATTACGCTTTTAAATCTAATCCAGCAAAATCAGGAGGTTCCGAAGGAGAAAATCCTGTACGCAAATTAAAATATAAGGGTTGTAAAGTTGAAAAATCATATATCGAATATCTAAATTTTTCAACTTGCAAGTTTGCGCGCACACGCCCAAACTTGTGATGCACAAAAGGCGTGTGCAGGAAAGCAGAAAAGAATGATTAATGCAGTAATTTTTGACATGGACGGAGTGCTCATTGATACGGAAAAACATTATAATGCAGCATGGTGCGAAGCGGCGCGCAGTGCGGGTTTTGATTTTACAAGCCGACACGCGCTCCTTCTTCGCAGCCTTGACGCAAGGCTCGCCTCGAAGATGATGAAGGGGATTTTCGGGGAGGACTTTGATTATTTTGCAATCCGTGAGGTACGGCGCAGGCTGGTGGCGGAACGCCTTGCGCACTACGGATTGGAGAAAAAGCCAGGCATTGATGCGCTGCTGGCATTTTTACGGGAAAAAGGCATCAAGACAGCAGTTGCGACGGCGACGCCGATAGAATTGACGTATCAGCATTTGGCAAATATCGGCATTAAAGATCAATTTGATCAAATTGTAAGCGCAAAACAGGTGCCAAACGGAAAACCTGCGCCGGATGTATATTTATACGCCTGTGGACAGATTGACGAAAGACCGCAGGACTGTATTGCGGTGGAAGATTCGCCAAACGGGATTAAATCGGCATATGCGGCAGGCTGCAGACCTGTAATGGTGCCGGATTTGACGCAGCCGGACGAGGAGATAACGCCGCTGCTTTACGGAGTGGCAAAGACGCTTGCGGATATTCAATACATTGTTGAAAAAGAACTGATCCGATAAAAATATTCCAATTTTTCTTCCTGAAACTATGCCGCTTTTGCGGCATTAATTCGTTTTAAATCATATATGTTTCTGTTATTCTTATTAGAAATTCCAATATTATAAAACATTTTGACAAAAAAATCACAAAAATACTGTGCAAAAGCGCAAAATTGTGCGATAGCTACTTGTTTTTCAAATGCAGTACGATATAATCCCATTTTTGACAGTTGAAAAAAGGTAAAAACCTCACACCCAGCATAAA
>CAJUJG010000030.1 GCA_910586715.1 uncultured Lachnospiraceae bacterium | reverse complement strand
AGACTAAAATCCACTTCGCCCCTTTCAAAGTGGAAATAAACTTTTCACTTCAGTAGTAACTATTTTGCAATAGAAAAGCTGAATTGGCGGTAAAAGCTGTTGCATTCATTATGTATAATTGATATAATGTCGATAGGCATTATGTACGCCCGAATGGGCATGAACTTATCATAATTATGAAGTAATTATGATATAATGTCGACAGACATTATATACGCCCGAATGGGCATACATATATCATAATTGCAAAGTAATTATGATATAACAGGGGCGGAGCGTGACAGATATTTTGTGTAATTTGACAAGATATTTGTGAAAAATATAACAAACAGGAGGTTAAAATTTTATGGGACTTGACGCGAAAAATGCGATTGAAAACGGTAAAACCGCACTCGGCATTGAGTTTGGTTCTACCCGAATCAAGGCAGTGCTCATTGATGAAAACCATGAAGTTCTTGCGATTGGAAATCACGATTGGGAAAATCAGCTTGTAAATAATATTTGGACGTATAGCCTTGACGCGATTTGGAAGGGACTTCAGGACTGCTATCAGGATTTGGCAAAGCAGGTGAAGGAAAAGTATGATACTTCAATTAAGACACTTGGTTCTCTTGGGTTCAGCGCCATGATGCATGGATACATGGCATTTGATAAGAATGATGAGCTGCTGGTGCCGTTTCGGACGTGGAGAAACACGATTACGCAGGACGCAAGCGAAAAGCTTACAAGCCTATTTAACTACCACATTCCCCAAAGATGGAGCATTGCGCATCTCTATCAGGCGATTTTGAATGGTGAGGAGCATGTGGGCAGTGTTACGTTTTTTACGACGCTTGCAGGTTTTATTCACTGGAAATTGAGCGGTGAAAAGGTGCTCGGTGTTGGCGAGGCGTCAGGTATGTTCCCGATAGATATTGACACAAAGAATTTTAATAAGAGAATGATTGCACAGTTCGATGAACTTGTTGCAGATAAAAATTATAGCTGGAAGCTTGCGGATATCATGCCGAAGGTACTTGTTTCCGGTGACAAGGCAGGAACGCTGACAGAGGAGGGCGCAAAGCTGCTTGATGTGACGGGGACGCTGCAGGCAGGCGTTCCGATGTGTCCGCCGGAGGGCGACGCGGGTACGGGTATGGTTGCGACGAACAGCGTGGCGCAGAGAACGGGTAATATTTCCGCGGGAACTTCCGTATTTGCGATGGCGGTTTTGGAGAAGGATTTGTCGAAGTCATATGACGAGCTTGACCTTGTGACGACGCCGGACGGCAGTTTGGTTGCAATGGTGCACTGCAATAACTGTACTTCGGATTTGAATGCGTGGGTGAATTTATTTAAAGAATTCCAAGAGGCAATGGGACAGAAAACCGATATGAACGAGTTGTACGGAACGCTTTACAGGAAGGCGCTTGAGGGCGACGCGGACTGCGGCGGACTGTTGGCATACGGTTACTTTTCGGGTGAGCATGTGACAGGCTCTGCCGAGGGCAGACCGCTCTTTGTGCGCACACCGGACGCGAAATTCAGCCTGGCGAATTTTATGCGCGTGAACTTGTTTACGGCGCTTGGCGCGATTAAGATTGGTATGGATATTTTGTTCAAGCAGGAGCATGTGACGCTGGATGAACTTTTAGGACATGGCGGACTGTTTAAGACAGAAGGCGTGGGTCAAAAGGTCGTTGCGGCAGCTGTGAACGTGCCTGTTTCCGTGATGAAAACAGCGGGCGAGGGCGGCGCATGGGGCATTGCGGTGCTTGCGAATTATATGGCAACGAAGGGAGCGGACGAGTCGCTGAGCGATTACCTGAACAATAAGGTATTTGCGGACGAGGAGTCTGTGCGTATGGAGCCGGATGCGAAGGACGTGGCAGGTTTTGAGACGTTTATTGAGCGGTATAAGAAAGGGCTTGTGATTGAGCGCGCAGCATGTGAAGGGCTTCTAAGTTAGCAAAAGACGCTGACTCAAAAGTGCTAAGTCACATGCTCAACGAATGCAAATCTAACAAGTTTGCTTTGTTTTCGTTCGGGTAACGGAAGATATGGAAGTCTAGGAAAGGGGTTCAGACATATGCTGGAAGAATTAAAGAAAAAGGTGTATGAGGCGAATATGGATTTGCCGAAGTACGGTCTTGTGACGTTTACGTGGGGAAACGTGAGTGCGATTGACCGTGAGAGCGGGCTGTTTGTCATCAAGCCGAGCGGTGTTGACTATGAGCTGCTCAAACCAGAAGACATGGTTGTTATGGATTTAGAGGGCAACAGGGTTGAGGGAAAATACAATCCGTCGTCCGACACGCCGACCCATTTGGAGCTTTATAAGGCGTTTCCTGAAATTGGCGGCGTTGTGCATACGCACAGTACATATGCCACAAGCTGGGCGCAGTCAGGGCGGTCGATTCCGTGCTACGGAACGACACATGCGGATTACATGTACGGGGAAATTCCGTGCGCGCGCGTGCTGACGCAGGAAGAAATTGACGACGGCTATGAGAAGAATACGGGAACGCTGATTATCGAAACATTTAAGGACAAGGATGTTATGGCAGTTCCTGCAGTGCTTTGCAAAAATCACGGACCGTTCGCGTGGGGCAAGGACGCGAAGGAGGCGGTACATAATGCCGTTGTGCTTGAGGAAGTCGCAAAAATGGCGCTTTTCACGGAGCAGCTGAATGCGGATGTGGAACCTGCTCCGCAGCGGATACAGGATAAGCATTATTACAGAAAACACGGCGCAAATGCGTACTATGGAAATAAGGTGGAAGATTGACGTTTTTTGACAATTTTCCAATATATTAATGGGAGGTACTGTGAAAAATAAATTTTCACAGAGCAAATATGTGCGAGGGCACAGATTCGCAGGCTTTAATAAAGAATGGAGGTAGTTTAACATGACAAATTTGGAACTTCAAAGAGCAGCAAATGAAGTTCGTAAAGGCATCGTCACAGGTGTTCATGCGGCAAAGGCGGGACATCCGGGAGGTTCCTTATCGGCAGCGGATATTTTTACATATCTTTATTTCGAGGAAATGAACATTGACCCGAAGGACCCGAAGAAAGCAGACAGAGACCGTTTTGTTCTTTCAAAGGGACACACGGCTCCGGGGTTGTATTCGGCGCTTGCAAACCGCGGATTTTTCCCGGTTGAAGATTTGGTGACATTAAGAAAGCTTGGCTCTTATTTGCAGGGACACCCTTGTATGCAGCATGTGCCGGGAGTTGACATGTCGTCAGGATCGCTTGGACAGGGAATTTCCGTTGCGTGCGGTATGGCGCTTGGCGCAAAGATGTCGAATGCGGATTATCGTGTATATACGCTGCTTGGCGACGGCGAGATTGAGGAAGGACAGGTTTGGGAGGCTTCAATGTTTGCGGGTCATAGAAAGCTTGACAACCTCTGTGTCATTGTAGATAACAATGGTTTGCAGATTGACGGTAAGATTGAGGATGTATGCTCACCGTATCCGATTGACAAGAAATTTGAAGCGTTTAATTTCCATGTGATTAATCTTGATGACGCGCATGATTTTGACAAAATCCGTGCCGCTTTTAAGGAGGCAAGAGAGACAAAGGGAATGCCGACGGCGATTATTGCACACTCATTAAAGGGTAAGGGCGTATCCTTTATGGAAGGAAATGTTGACTGGCACGGTAAGGCTCCGAACGACGAGGAGTATGCTGTTGCTATGGCGGATTTAGAGAAAATCGCGCAGCAATTAGCGTAGATTGGGAAAGGAGCATAGAAAAATGGCAGATGTAAAAAAGGTTGCAACAAGAGAGAGCTATGGAAATGCTCTCGTTGAAATAGGAAAAGAAAATCCGAATTTGGTCGTTCTTGACGCGGACCTTGCGGCGGCGACAAAGACAGGTGTTTTTAGAAAAGCATTTCCGGAAAGACACATTGACTGCGGTATTGCAGAGTCAAATATGGCAGGTGTGGCAGCAGGACTGTCGCTTGCAGGAAAAATTCCGTTTATGAGTTCGTTTGCAATGTTTGCGGCAGGGCGTGCGTTTGAGCAGGTGCGCAATTCCATCGGTTACCCGCATTTAAACGTAAAAATCGGTGCGACACATGCAGGAATTACGGTGGGTGAAGACGGTGCGTCACATCAGTGTAACGAGGACATTGCGCTGATGCGCACTATTCCGGGTATGGTTGTGATGTGTCCGGCGGATGATGTAGAGGCAAAGGCGGCAGTACGCGCGGCAGTGGAATATGAGGGACCTGTGTATATCCGTTTCGGACGTGCGGCAGTTCCCGTGATTAACGACAGACCGGACTACAAGTTTGAGATTGGTAAGGGCACGGTTGTCAGAGAAGGAACAGATGTAACGATTGTGGCGACGGGTATCTGCGTGGACTCAGCGCTTGGAGCAGCCGAGATGTTGGAAAAGGATGGTGTAAGCGCTGAGGTTGTCAACATCTGTACGATTAAGCCGCTCGACGAGGAGGTTATTGTCAATTCCGTGAAAAAGACGGGCAAGTGTGTGACAGCGGAAGAGCATTCCGTTATTGGCGGACTTGGCAGCGCGGTTTGCGATGCGCTTTGCAAGTCGTATCCGGCGCCTGTTTATAAGATTGGTATGCAGGATACGTTCGGCGAGTCTGGTTCGGCGGCGGCTTTGATTGAGAAGTATAAGCTGGACGCAAAGGGCGTTTATGAGCAGGTGAAGGAATTTTTGAATAAATAGGTCTGAAATGACGTTGACTGGCAGAGTCCGCTATGCTGTGGCGGGCTCTGCTTTTATTCCCGCGAGCAACGAGTCAGGTGGCTGCTTAAAACCAATCTTTGGTTGGTTTGGACATATTGACGACTGCCGCGAGGGTCAAATACCCTGCAGCTTGCTGCGCTTCAATTTTGATGTCCCGTAGCTTGCTGCGAGGTATTTGACTACATGGGAAATTGGGACTGGCGTATATTATGAGAAGTATTAGTTGTGTGAAAAAGAGTGAAAATCAGGAGGAATATGAATGAATAGTTCAAAGGTATATTTTACAACATTTAAGGCGACGGGCAGCGAGAACCTCTTGCAAAAACTGCACAGATTGATGAAAACTGCGGGATTTGAAACGATAGACTTTAAAGAGAAATATGCAGCGATTAAAATCCATTTTGGCGAGTATGGAAATCTTGCGTTTCTGCGTCCGAACTATGCGCGGGTTGTTGCGGATTACGTGAAGGAATTGGGCGGTAAGCCGTTCCTGACCGATTGCAATACGTTGTATGTCGGCAGCAGGAAAAATGCGCTTGACCATTTGGAAACAGCGTATATTAATGGATTTTCACCATATCAGACGGGGTGTCATGTAATTATCGGCGACGGTTTGAAGGGAACGGACGAGGCGCTTGTGCCGATTAACGGTGAGTACGTAAAAGAGGCGAAAATCGGTCAGGCGATTATGGATGCGGATATTTTCATTTCGCTGACGCATTTCAAGGGACATGAGATGGCGGGCTTTGGCGGTGCGCTGAAAAATATCGGAATGGGCTGCGGCTCGAGAGCGGGTAAAATGGAGCAGCATTGTGATGGAAAGCCGAGCGTAGACCAAAGCGGCTGTATCGGCTGCGGCGCGTGCAGCAGGATTTGCGCGCACGGTGCGCCGGTTATCACGGATGGCAAGGCGAAGATTGACCATGAGAAGTGTGTCGGCTGCGGGCGTTGTCTTGCGGTTTGTCCGAAGGACGTGATTGCGGCGGATTTTTCGGATTCGATTGCCGTTTTGAATTATAAAATGGCGGAGTACAGCCTTGCAGTGTGCAAAGACAGACCATGTTTCCATGTGTCGCTGATTTGTGATGTGTCGCCGAATTGTGACTGCCATGCGGAGAATGATATTCCAATTATCCCGAATGTCGGAATGCTTGCGTCGTTTGATCCTGTGGCGCTGGATCAGGCGTGTGCGGATTTGTGTAACCAGATGGAGCCTGTTGAGAGCAGCGTTTTAGGTGAGCATCTCAAAGAGCATGGAAATCATGAGGGACATGACCATTTCTATATGACGCACCCGGATACGGAGTGGAAGTCTTGTATTGCACATGCGGTTAAGATTGGACTTGGTACGGACAAATACGAGTTGGTTAAGATTTGATAATATTTTTAGAGAAAGCCGGCAGGGAGAGCTGCGCCATAACGCAATTTTCGTTATGGCACGACTCGTCCTGCCTTTTATTTATCTTAAAAAGCCTTCCTGAACGAAGTCCTGCACAACCTCCGTAGGAATTTCAAACTCCACGCTTCCCATATATCCCGGCGCGACCTCGTATTCATCAAATACAATCACAAGCTTTCCGTTTTCGTTGACGTAAAATGTCGTATCTGCTGAAATAGCCTGAAAATCCCATTCCGGCACATCGCTGTCCAAAAAGTATGAAACCGATTCATCCGCCGCCATCTGCGCTTTCATTTGCTGCTTGATATTCTCTGAAATCGGCGTGATAAAGTCAGTCCCGTCCTTGAATAATCCCGACAGTCCGATTATCTCTCCGGATTGTTTGTCGATATGATAAATCTTGACCATCTGCGTACCGCTTGCCATGACAAGCAGCTCGTCAAAACGAATCGAGAACAAACGTTCATCATCCGTAATCACGGAATAATCCAACGATACATTCATATGCCCTTCGCTCTCGCCTGCCGCCGCGACATCTGCTTCATACTGCGCAATGATTGCGTCAGTGTATTCCTGAATGCTCTTGTTAATCTTTTGTGTTGTTTCTTCGTTTACCGTACCATCCTCATTTTTGACGCTGACCTCGGGAATTTTGATGTCTGCGTCCATATTATTTTTTGAGCTCTCATAGTGGCGAAATGTTACAATTTCGGCAATCGTGCCAATCACCGGAATTTTTGACATTGCGTGCGCAATTCCCGCCCCCGAATTTGCCATGACTGTGATAAGCAACAGTGCGGCGGCGGCGGCGCTTACAATTCTTCCGATATATACCGCAATCGTTGATTTCTTATTTTCATTGTTCTCATTTTTTATTTCCTTCATATTCGCGCTCTCCTCTCCTTTTGCCTGCAGGATTCCTGCCTCCACCCGCTGGCGCAGCTCCTTTGGGATTTTGATGTGTTCGTAGTCCTGTTTCATTTCTTCTAATTTTTTCTCATTCATATCTTTGCGCTCCTTCTGCCGCTTCCGGCTGTAGTATCAGCTTCAGCTTTTTCAGACTTCGGTATAAAATGGTCTTAACCGTATTGGTATTTTCGTCTAAAATCTCCGCAATCTCATGCAGCTTTTGTTCCTCGAAAAAGCGGAGCACCACAACCGTTTTTTCCTTCTCTGTCAATGTGTTCAAGGCATTCAGGGTATCAAAATCGGGATAGCTGTCCTCCTGTCCGCCCTCATAAAAGGTATCGGTTGCGATTTCTTTCTTGTTTTTGCGGATAAAGTCCAGTGCAGTGTTTATGACAATCCGCCACAGCCATGTTTTGATGTACGTCTCTTCTTTGACAAAAGACGCGTGTTTTATGGCTTTATATACACTTTCCTGCACAATATCAAGCGCGTCCGCCTCATTGCGCGCATAGGTGTATGCCAAACGGTACATCGCTTCATAGGAGCTTAACACCGTTTCTTCTACTTTCTTTTGTATGATGTCGGTTTGCATAGGTTCGTTCCTCCTCTCTGTAATGGTTAGACGGTGGGGGAGTCGAAAAAGTTTTAAAGATCTTAAATATATTTTAAACGGTTGTTAATGGAATGATTACAAAGAATATGCTAAACTTATGCATAATATCAGTTATTTTAGTACAGTTTTTTATGGAGGGAGAAATGGTTCGGTTATTGTCTGCTGGAATTACATGTTTATCGTCAATAATTTTCTTGGTTCCTGCCGTTATTGTTTTGCAGTATTTTGTGTTGAAACAACGCAGTTTTTGCAAATGGTTTATGGTTCTTCTTTTGGCGGTTTATCTGACGGCGGTTTTCTCGGTAACGGGGCTGCCGACCGCATATACGCTGCAGTTTGATTTGAGCGTGAACCTTGTGCCGCTTGCAGACATTGTAAACAGTCCTTTGGAATATGTCAAAAATACGTTGCTGAATATTGTTTTATTTATGCCACTCGGATTTTTGCTGCCTGTTATTTGGAGAGAGTACCGCTTGTAGAAAATACGGTGTGGGAGGCTGTTTTGTCAGGGGCGTGGTGGGAACGCATCAGATAGCTGCGTGATTTGGGGGCTGTGGTGTGCCTATCGGTGAAAAGTGGTTAAATAGTCGTCTGCTTCTGCTCTTGACTGGAGAACGATGACTTTTCGCGATGATTGATATTTTCTTAACAAATCATAAATCTCTGGTAACTGTATTTTGGGAAAATCAATAATTGATTGTTGAAATTCCTCGTCAACTTCCGTTTCGATCCACGGCAAATCCTCCCGTTTTGTCCCGATACGTGTCTGTGCGCCAAGAAGACAAACCTCCAACGGGAAGTCCAGCAGAAAAACCGTATCGCATGCTTTGAGGCGCGGCTCGAGCGTGCGCTGATAATTTCCGTCGATAATCCAGTAATCTTTTTTGAGAATCTCATTTAATTGTAGGTCAAATGATTCTTTGGAAATGGTTGTCCGATCCGGTTTGTGCCACAACATATCCAAATAATATAACGGAAGTCCCGTAACATCTCTAAGTTTCCGGGCAAATGTACTTTTCCCTGCTCCCGGACTTCCGATAATAATGACTTTCAACATAGTTTCACCCTCCGAAGATAGTAGTATAGGTATCATATCACAAATTTTCACAAAAATCATCTTGCTCCTTTCTGAATCTGCAAATTTATTTTTCACATTATCCTCCGTTTTGCCTTAGAAATATTTTTTACAGGATTCTCATTTAATCTTTTCACCGCGCAGACAGGTACAGATTGCGTTTCAAAAAATTTTGTGCTATAGTGGTCAGGAAAGAAAGCAGAGCGAAAAGATACATTTGGAGGAAATGAAATATGGTATGGTTTTTGTTGCTTTTTTGTATTCATGGTTACATTTGCGGAAAGATAGTCAATCGGATTATAGAAGATAAAGGACGTACGGAAGATTGGTTTTTGTGGGCATTTTTCTTTGGCGTGTATGTGATAATTGCTGCGTTGCTGCTGCCTAAGGTAGAAATTTATATCAATGAAGATGAAAATTATTTTGGTTCCGACGAGTCTGTCGTTGCGCATAGTGATACATATAAGAACTTTGAGGATTCAAAGAAAATGATTGCTGCCGCGGAACTGTCGAAGGGTTGGAACTGTCCGGTCTGCGGGGACATGAATGCAGGTCATGCAGGCACTTGCAGTTGTGGCTATAGCGTAACCGGGAATATGTAATTTGAAACAAAGAAGATTTGTGATACGAAAAGATTACCCGCAAATGTCAAATTGATTTTGTGGGCAATTTTCTTTTTTGAAAAAGAAAAGAATGGTATTTACCGTAGTCCGGGAGGTATTACTGTGAAAAATAAATTTTCACAGGGCAAATGTGTGCTTGCGCCCCGATTCGCAAATGCATCAAGTATGGAGGATTTCTATGAGAAAAAATCTAAAGCGCATTGTATTAACGATATTGTTTTTATTTTTAATCACTTCCACCGCACTCTTGACCTATCTGCATTTTTTTGCACCAGGTGACAAGGACCTGTCCGGAAGCTGGACCGCAAAACTGGACATGACGGACCAGGCGGCTGTCACGGCGCTTGACTGGCTGCAGGACATAGAGGCGGTTTCTCTTACCCTGGAGGATATGGAACAATATATGCAGGGGTTGACCGTTGAAGTCAATTTGACCTTGGAACAAACTGCCCGTGAGCAAGGAATGTTTTCCTGCAATATTCAGACGGAAAGCTACGATGCCTGCAAGCAGGCTGCCTACGAGGCATTTGCCGCGGCTTTTGAGGACCTCTTAGTTGAGCGGCTTCACAAGGCAGGCTATTCGGGCGGCACGGACAAGGAAAGCATTGAAACGCTTGTAACGGAAACCTTTGGAATGCCCACCGTATCTTATTTGATGTCCTGCGGACCAGAGCTTCTGCCCTCCTTAGAGGATTTGCAGGCGCAATATGACGGCAGCGGCGCCTATACAACAGAAGAAGGCGTCTTAATAAGACAATTCGATGACGGCTGGCAGGTTACTGCAAAGACAGAATATTACCTTCGAAAAGACAATACATTGCTTTTGTCCGAGGAGGCGGGATATGAATGTCCCATGATATATATTTTGCAGTAATCTTCAAACCGGTAAAGCGAGTGAGAAAGGAGAGCCCATGAAAAAAACAATACGGAAAATCAATTCTGTTATCCTGTCGGTAATTTTAGTATGTCTTATTTTTCCTGTCAGGGCGTCCGCAAGCTATGAAATACCTAAAACCTGTCAGGTGCAGACAGATACCGGCGCCGCATACACAGTAAAAACGTTAGATTATAGCTATGACTGCAACACGTATTTTTCCATGCGGGATATTGCCGTGGCTTTGAACGGTACGGGTAAAACTTTTTCGTTGGAAATCACAAAAAACGCCGTCTCTTTAACACCGGGGAGCGCCTATACGCCCGTGGGCGTCGAAAATATTCCTTGGGAAGATGTCGAAAATCCGGACATTTCCCTGCGGCGAAACGAAATGAAAGTAAACGGACAAGAGGTTCGTTATTATACGCTGATTATGGCATTGCCTTCCGGTCATTACGATTGTTTCATGATGGCGGCAGATTTGGCGATGATTTTGGATATGAATATCACGGTTTCCGAAGCAGGTGTCCTGCAGCTTCAAACGCAGGCTCCGTTTCGCATTGACCCTGCTGCTTTAGAACAGGCAGGATACTTTTACGGAGTCAATAGTGTGTTGGTAGGAGATGCTGCCACAGGGGAATATTATTATCAATATCAGTCCGATATTTCTTATCCCATAGCCAGCACTTCCAAGCTTATGACGTGTCTGCTGGCAATGGAGGCAATCTCGGAAGGACGGCTTTCCCTTGAAGAGCCGGTTATTATCTCCGAGGCAGCGCAGGCGCTGTCTGCGTCAGATGACGGCGTGATTCCTTTGGAAACAGGGGAACAGATTACCGTGTATGAACTTTTACTGGGTGCTCTTTTACCCTCCAGCAATGAATGCGCGCTGTGCCTTGCCGAGGCGATTGCCGGTTCGGAGGAAGCTTTTGTCGAAAAAATGAACCAAAAAGCGTTGGATTTGGGACTTTCTCAGGCAATTTTTTTCAACTGTAACGGTCTGCCCTCTTACACGCAGGAACCCATTCCCGCAAAGCGTCAGAACCGCATGAGCGCAGAAGATATGTTCCGGATGGTATCGTATCTTTTGAAGGTTTATCCGCAAGTGACCGATATGACTTCCCTGCAATCCGCGACATTGCAATCTCTTGACCTTGAGGTGCGCAATACAAATCCGCTTTTGCATAATCTGCCCGAAGTCACCGGTTTGAAAACCGGAACGACCAATAAGTCCGGAGCCTGTTTGGTGACGTCTTTGACTGTGGATGACGGGAATATGAAGCATGATTTAATCGTGATTGTTTTGGGTACGGAGGATTCTATAGAAAGAGGACGTGTTTCGGAATTACTTGCAAAATACGCTTTGCAGGTCTTTGACACAGGCATGGAAGAAACAAAAAACGAGGCGCTTCCTCAAAATCTGCCCACGCACGCCGGGGCGGCGGTGGATTGGATATTGCGAACCGCACGTACAAAACAATAAAGGCGTTAAGCTTTCGTGCAAACGTGCTTTTCCCTGCGCCCGGACTTCCGATTACAATTGCTTTTAACATACCTTTGCCCTCCATAAACGTTAAGTGATTTGTGAACAGGTATCATATCACGGATTTTTGTAAAATATCAAGATACGTTTTACCGAGGGATAACGGAATATGATTTGCGTAATTCTTCGCGCAGCCAATTTATATTGTTGTATCGTGATGGCTGGAATTGGTTGCCTTTTTTTTGCAGTATTGTTATAATAGAAACGGAATGCAAGACATTAATTTTGTGCATTTTGACGAAATTCCGGCGGATATTAGGCATGGCTGCCGCCTCTTAACGCCAAAAAACAAAGGAGGAGACATAGGACATGAAGAAAATTTTTACACAAAGACTTTTCTGTTACATGCTTGCGGCGCTTCTTATTACAATTACGGCAATATTTGCGCTGCAGACTGTGGTCAGTCAGACAGGCAACACTTCCGCCAGCCGGGACAAACTTGAGGCTGTCAGGGAAAAGTTAGCAGACAACGAGGCAAATATCCAACAGCTTACGGACAATCTTGGTCAGGACAATCTTGCCAAGACAAGGGCATTTGCGGACATGCTTGCCGCAGACAAGTCCATTTATGGCAACGCGGCAAAGCTCAATGAGATTAAGGAACGGCTGATGGTGAACGAGCTGCATATTATTGATGAAGAGGGGATTATCACGAGCAGCACGATTGACGCCTATATCGGTTTTGACATGAAGAGCGGCGAACAGTCCAACGCGTTTATGGTAATTGTGGACGATCCTTCCATTGAAATTGTACAGGAGCCGCAGGTAAACGTTGCCGAGGGCGTTGTTGTGCAGTACATTGGCGTGGCGCGCACGGATGACAAGGGACTTGTGCAGGTTGGTGTGCGTCCGGAGGTTTTGGAGCAAACGCTCGCCGGAACGGAGATTTCCGTGGTACTTCGGGATATTGATTTTGGCGAGACTGGATATGTCTATGCGATTGATGCCGCGAGCGGACAGATTTTAGCGCATGAAAATGAAAGTTTAATCGGAATTGCCGCAACGGATGCAGGTTTTCCGTCAAACCTGACAGGAAAAGGAAAAGCGGTGATTGACGGGAAAAAAGGTTATTATATGGCGGAGGAATATAACGGAAGGATTATCGGAACCTTTATGCCGGCGAGTGAATACTACGCGGGACGCCTCAATCAGACTGTTGTGGTATCGTTTAGTATGCTGTTAATCTTCGGTGTGCTGCTGATGATGATTAACCGCATGGTGGACGATAAAATTGTGAGCGGGATCAACCGTATCACCAATTCCATGAAGGAAATCGCAGGGGGAAAATTTGATATTACCGTAAATGAGCAGGGAAATCCTGAATTTACAATGCTTTCTGACAGCATTAACAAAATGGTTGAGGGGATTTGTCAAAGTATTAAAGAAAACGAGTCGCTTTTAGCGCTGCAAAGTCAGGATATGGAAAACAATCAGAGAATGATTGAAAACGTAAAGGGCGTCTGTACGGAGCTGAATGAGGTATCGGGGGAAACACTCAGGAATGCCGACGACATCTTTAACGGAACGGGTGAGCAGGAAAAGGCTGTGGAGGATTTAAAGCAGACCATGAGCCAGTTGACGCAGGAACTCAACAGAAGTGTAAGCGCCACCGTCGAAATTACGGAGGCGACAGGAAACACGTCGGAAAAAATTATCGAGACGCAGTCCCGCATGGAGCTGTTAAAGGATTCGATGCAGAAAATCAGCGATATGTCAATGGCAATTGAAAAGATTATCGGTGATATAAACTCCATTGCACAGCAGACAAACATGCTTTCGCTCAATGCCTCGATTGAGGCGGCAAGAGCCGGGGATATGGGTAAAGGATTTGCCGTTGTGGCAAGGCAGGTTGGAGAGCTTGCTGCAAGAAGCGCGCAGGCGGCAAAAGAAACCAGCGAATTAATTATGAACTCCATTAAGGCGGTGGAAGACGGACGCGAGATTACTGACCAAACGGTGGAGGCGTTCGGGATTGTTGTGGAAAACATTGAGAAAACGGATCACGATGTGGAAGCAATCACCGATATGGTGAAACAGAATGTGGATATCGTATCGCATGCTGTCAGTCAGATTGAGCGTATTTCCAATGTTGTGGAACAAAACGTGCGCATTTCCCACGACACAAAACAGGTTTCCACAAATATGGCGGAAATTACAGGAAGACTGCTTGAGATTGTGGAGTAAAAGATGCCAAAATTCATCCTTTTTTTATCGTATCTACATCATTTTTGCATCATTTTGTCGCATCTTCTTGCATACATTATATCGTCTGATATAATGAAAACAACGAAGAGATTAAGGAAGCAATGATGTAATCGGCATTTCCTTAACTATGTGTATGATAAGAATAGGGGGAATAATTATGGAACAAAATGAAAACAGTTTACCGCAGACATTGCAGGAAAAACCGCCCAAAAGAGGCGTGTCCATTCCGGTTATTATCGCACTGATAGCCGGAATTTCGGCAATTATCTGCGTGAGCATTTTTTCAAACGGTATTGTGAACTACAAAAAGTATTCCGGCAGCAGCGGAATCACCGTTACCGGCTCGGCAAGCTGTGATTTTGAGTCGGATTTGATTGTATGGCGCGGCAGTTTTTCCTCATATGGTTCGACGCCGAAGAGGGCATATCAGTCCATTAAAGACAGCGCCGAAGTCATTCGGAAATATTTGGTCGATAACGGTATATCGGAGGACGAACTTTCGTTCAGTTCCATATCCATTTCGCAGCGTTGGGTGACGGAGTACAATGATGACGGAAAGCGCACGGGCGAGCATTTGGCTGGCTACGATCTTTACCAGTCTGTTACGGTAACGTCCGAAGACGTAGATAAGGTTGATGCCATTTCAAGGGATATTACGGAGCTGATTGAATCCAATATTGAATTTGAATCGGATTCACCCGAATATTACTACACAAAACTTGATGAGCTGAAATTAAACCTGATTGAACAGGCGACGGACAACGCAATGGCGCGTATGGAAATCATCGCGGACGGTACCGACGCAAGTTTGTCGAAACTGCTTAGCGCAAACCTGGGGGTTTTCCAAATCACTGCGCAAAATTCCAACTCCGAGTACAGCTACGGCGGTGCGTTTGACACAAGCTCAAGAGACAAGACAGCGACCATTACGGTGAAGCTGAATTATGCGGTAGATTAAGCAAAAGAAAAAACAGACTTGGCAGATGCTGAGTCTGTTTTGCATTACGAGATAGGGGATTGACTGCTTATAGAATCAACTCCATGGCGACATGAACAATACCGTCCTCCAAAAATTCTTTGGAAGTAACCGTAAAACTGAATTTTTCATAAAAACCGATTGCCTGTTTTTGCGCCACAATATAAATTTTTTTATAGTTCATAGTGTCCTTTATTGTCTGAATGCCTTTCTCCAATAAAGCGCTGCCGCTCCCTGTTCGATGCTTCAATGTCACGACTTTGCCGATTTGAACAACATCAGTTTCGTCATGCTTTGGATAGATTCTCAAATATGCGAAAACCTTGTGATTTTCTTCACAAAAAATATGCAGACTTTGATAGTCGATATTATCTATATCCTGATAGACACAATCTTGTTCTACAACGAAAATTTCCGAACGCAGCTTTAAAATTTCATATAATTCCACGGTTGTTAATTCTTCAAACTTTTTCGTAATAAATTCTATCTTTTCATCTCAACTTTCCATCGGATCCGTAATCTATAGCGGTTTTTATTTTATCATAAATATGGATACAATTCTACTGTAAAATGATTTACATCGGCACACATCTTCAACTGCCATACATGAAAGAAGCGCCGCGTGAAAGATTCCAGGCGACGCTTAAAAAAGGCTACTGTTATTTTAATTTTCCGTCCCCTGCCATCAGTGCTGTCAATTCTTCGATGCGTTCGATTGGAAACGGAGGCAGGCACATAGGCTTCATGGCGATTGACATTAATTTCATCGGATTATCGTCTGCCGCTACCCGATTTGAACAAAACTGTCCGCAGCGCCGGCAGCGGTGAATGATTGCCCATTCTCCATTCTTGCGTACCCATACCGATACAGGCTCCATGATACTGCCGCAATCCGATTCCCGATCTCCCGGATCGTTATCCAAATGCATACTGCACAAGCAGTTTGGACAGTGGTTTCTGTGATCGCTTCCCGCACCCGCCGAAACCACCAATCGCCCGCAGTTTTTGCAGACAAAGCTGTCTGCACAAGGGTGATTTTTATAATATCCTTTATCATATTTCATCTTCTTATTTTCCCGATTCATAGCGAAAAACTCCTTATTATGTATATTCTGTTTATCAGTCTGCGTGTATCAGGACAATAAAAAAGACAACGCTTTCAAAATGGAAAGTTGTCTTACCGGTACAGAACGTATATATGCAAAAGCATCACAAAAACAGCTTCATTTCAAGCCAAAAAAATCTGCGTGGTATCCGTAAAATAAGTACAACAAAAAATATCCATTTCGTAAAGGAATATCAAATCGTTATTGTCCTGTTATTTACGAATGACCGTCATCAACTCACCTCCTCTGACATTTTCTATACTTTAACAGAAAATGTCAGAGATGTAAAGTGTTTTAATCAAATTTCATTTCCACCTTCTTCTGCATTCCATAAAGCCTGCGCACCAGCCGGATTCCGATGACAACAACCAGCATCGTTGTACAGATATCCGCGCCCATTTGCGCATACAACAGTCCGTCAAGTCCAAATCAGATTAGGGATTTGGAATATCAGTTAGAGAGCATTTGCGCATACAACAGTCCGTCAAGTCCCCATAATCTGTTAAACAGGTACAGAAACGGAATGGTGAACAGACACTGCCGCCCGAGATTTACCACCATCGCGCACAGTGCACTGCCCGTCGCCTGAAACGTGCACATCATCGACATTTGGAGCACCATAAACGGAACACCCCATGCATACGCATGAAGCAAAGCAACGCTGCCCTCCATAATCTGCGCATCACTTGTGAAAACATTCACAAATGCCGGCGCAAGCCATAAAAACGGGACAAGCAGAACAAAACAAAGGCAGGTTCCTGAAAGGATGGTAAACCGCAGCGCCGAGAGCATCCGTTTGAATTGGTTTGCACTGTAAGTATATCCCGCAAACGGCATATACCCTCAAATGTAGCCGACCGTAATCATATATACCATGCTGATGAGCTTTCCGGCAACGCCGTATGCCGAAATTACATAATCCTCGTAGCCTGCTGCCAAATTGTTCAAGAGAATGTTGGAAAAACTCATAATAATCTGCGAAATTGAGTTAGACAGCCCGATTTTGAGCACCTCCTGAAAAATCCTTGCACTTGGGCATAATCTTTGTTTTGCTGCCGGAATTCTGTACGATATTTTTACTTAAAGGCTTGTATACTGGTGTTATAGAGATTTATATTTCGTAAATATCAAATAGTTCTTGTTTACATAAATCATGTATGCTATACTATCAAAACATAGATATTCTTTATCATTATCGGAAGTCATTCCGGTTTGTTTATTCATGGCGTATCGCCGTAAATCACACAAAAATAATTTACATTCCAAAGAAAATCAATTGAAACAGGCAAAAGGAGAAGTTATAATGAAAGTAATACCACTTAAGTATGATTTCTGTGTAAAAGAGGTCATGGAAAATGAAATTGTAAGAAAGCACTTTATCAGCGACGTACTAAATATTCCGCTTGGAGACATTAAGTCTGTGGGGATTCTGAATCCATTTTTGTGGAAGCGTTATAAAAAGCAGAAATTGGGGATTTTGGACATACAGCTTGAGTTGAATAATGATACGAAAATCAATATTGAGATACAGTTGAAGCAGAAATATAACTGGAAAAAACGGTCGGTTTTTTATTTGGCGAAAATGTTTACTGCGGATTTGAGACGTGGTGAGGATTATGAAAAGGCAAAAAGATTTATTGTCATAACGATTTTAGACTTTGAACCGGAGGACTGCAAAAGTATTGATTACCACAATGTATATATGCTGCGCGATCAGCGTGGGAACTTGTATACAAATGTGTTGGAGCTGCATACAATAGAGTTGAAAAAGAAGCCGCGCACGGAACAGCCCAGCCCGCTTGACGAGTGGCACAGTCTGTTTAATGCGGAGACGGAGGAGGAATTGGATATGCTGAAATCGGGGACGAAGAATATAGGGATTATAGAAGCAATTAAGGAATTAAAGGAAATCAGCCTTTCGGACAGGCTGCGCTATGAGCATGAAATGAAACTCAAGGCAAAACGTGACAGGCGTGCGGAGGATAAGTATGTTTATTATCAAGGGCAAAAGGACGGTATGGAGAAAGGTAGAATTGAAAGTATTAAAAAAATGATAAATATTCTGCGAAAAAATGGTTTTTCAGATGATCAGATTGTTGAAGAATTGGTGGCAGAATGTGGACTCAACCATGAAGAAGCGTCGGGTATGCTTCCAAATAGGAAAATGGAATCTAATCAAAAGGATTATGCCACGGAAACAGTCGAAATTAAGAAAAATGCAGTGGATATGGAAAATGCATTACAGCCATTATTGGGGGCAGTGCCTTATACAGATATGTCTTTATCTGAACTCAGGGAGGAAAGGCTGAAAAAATATGAAGATATTGATTGACACAAATTTTTTTGCAGCAAATGGAAGGGATTGTAACTAGAAATCCGAATGATTATAAAAAATCGGAAATATCCATATGGTGTCAGGAAGAACTGCTAAAAAGGTATCAATATTAGATGAAACTATAAGAAAGCTCTTTATAAAACCCTATTCATATGCTACAATATCAATGATTAGCAAGTCCGTGCGAATTAAATCGTGAAAAAATTCACATATAACCGCACGGATTTTGAAAAGAGCAGTCGAACCTGCATGTTCAGAAAGGAGCATGGTTATAAAAATGAATACGCAAATCGTGCCCCTGATACAGGACGAGGATAAGGAAACGCTGCTTGCAAAGCTTGCGCAGGCAGGTGAGGTCATCAAAAACGGCGGACTTGTGGCATTTCCGACGGAAACGGTCTATGGTCTTGGCGGAGACGCTTTGAATGAAACATCGTCAAGAAAAATATACGCGGCAAAAGGGCGTCCGAGCGATAACCCGCTTATTATCCATATTGCAGATATGGAGGATTTGGAAAAAATTGTGCAGAACGTGCCGGAAAATGCAAAAAAACTGGCAAACGCATTTTGGCCCGGACCGCTTACCATGATATTGAAAAAATCAGATGCCGTGCCCCGACAGACGACGGGCGGATTGGAAACGGTCGCGGTTCGAATGCCCGCGCACCCGCTTGCGCTGATTTTTATTAAAGAGGCGGGCGGATATGTGGCGGCGCCGAGCGCAAACCTGTCGGGGAAACCAAGCCCTACAACGGCAAAATACGTGATACAGGACATGGACGGCAGAATTGACATGATTTTGGACGCTGACGCGGGAGCGGACGGCGCAATCGGCATTGAATCGACAATTGTTGACATGACTGGCGAAGTGCCGATGATTTTGCGTCCCGGATACATTACGCAGGAAATGATTGCAAACGTTATTGGAAAAACTGACACAGATGTCACAATTTTGGATAACGATTCAAAACAGCCCCCGAAAGCGCCCGGCATGAAATATCGTCACTACGCGCCAAAAGGTGAGCTTGTGATTGTAGAAGGCACGCCTGAAAATGTTGTAAATTATATTAATGAACAGACAGCGCTGCACGCCGGGAAAGGCGAGCGGACAGGCGTAATCGGAACTACGGAAACGATACGGCGCTACAAAGCGGACAGCGTAAAAGACGCGGGTGCGCGCGACGATTTGCTGTCGGCGGCAAAACGGCTTTATACGTTTCTGAGGGAATTTGACGACGAAAACATCGCGTACATTTATTCGGAAGCATTCTGTGCAGGCGGTATCGGACAAGCGGTTATGAACAGGCTGTTAAAGGCGGCAGGACATCGGTGCATAAAGCTCTAGTGTACTGACTCGTTCATATTCAGGCAAACCTCCTTGCCTATTTCCCTGATAGCACTACTTCCCAAGCCTCTCCGTAGCCACCGCTACGCCTGCGTTTGTAAAGCAGCACTCTCAGGAAAATATTCTGCGGAGTTTTACTAGATATGAAGCGGTCAGTACACTAGGTTTTCTGTCAATATAAAGTAAAGAAAGTGTTATGGTATCTTAAAAACAGCAGCTTTAAAAATGGAAAGGAGCGCGGTAAAACATGATTGCATTAGGCAGTGACCACGGCGGACTGGAGTTAAAAAACAAAATAATAAAGTACCTTGAGGAGCATAATATCGCATATAAGGACTTTGGCTGTTATGAAAACAAGTCCTGTGATTACCCCGTATTCGGAAAGGCGGCGGCAAAGGCAGTCGCAAGCGGTGAGTGTGAGAAAGGAATTGTGGTTTGCACATCGGGAATCGGCATTTCCATTGCTGCAAACAAAATCAAAGGAGTACGCTGTGCGCTGTGCAGTGAACCGCTTTCCGCAAAAATGACAAGACTGCACAATGACGCAAACATGCTTGCACTCGGCGGCGCTTATGTAGGCGAGCTGCTTGCGCTTGAAATTGTGGAAACCTTTTTAAACACACCCTTTTCAAATGAAGAAAAGCATATCAGACGCGTTGCACAGTTGGATGAAGATTAAAAATGCGCTGACACCTGTATTTTAAGGTGCGGCAGAATGGAGATTACATGGCAAAAACAGTAGTAATGGATCACCCGTTAATTCAGCACAAAATCGGCAGGATCCGACGGACTGAAACAGGTACAAAGGATTTTAGACAGACCATTGGCGAAATCGCAAACCTTATCTGCTATGAGGCGACAAGGGAACTAAAGCTTGCGGACGTGGAAATCGAAACGCCCATCTGCACAACAACCGTAAAAGAGCTTGCCGGAAAAAAACTTGCGGTTGTACCCATTTTGAGGGCAGGACTTGGCATGGTAGACGGTATCTTACAATTAATCCCTACTGCAAAAGTAGGACATATCGGACTCTACCGCGACCCCGAAACCTTGGAGCCGGTCGAGTATTACTGCAAGCTGCCCGAGGACTGCGATCAAAGAGAAGTCTTTGTCGTGGACCCGATGCTTGCGACGGGAGGTTCTTCGGCGGCGGCAATCAGAATGCTGAAAGAAAAAGGCTGCAAAAGCATTCATTTTATGTGTATCATTGCTGCGCCTGAGGGCGTAGAGCGCATGCAGCGTGAGCATCCGGACGTGGATCTTTACATTGGCGCACTTGACGAGAAGCTCAATGACCACGGCTACATCGTGCCAGGCTTGGGAGACGCGGGAGACCGTATTTTCGGCACAAAATAGACATGAAAATTATGAGTTTGGGGAATGGTTTAGAACATGACAAAATCGGCTTTTAAAAAGTCCGTAACAGGGGCAGTGTCCGCAGTGCTTGCAATCGTTTTGGCGACAACGCTTGCAGGTTCTTCGGTTATGCCCGTACACGCGGAGACAACACTTGAGCGCTTACAGCGTGCGAAAGAGGAAAAGGAAAAAACCGAAGATGCAAAAGAGAATACGGAAGACAGAAAGACTTCTCTTCAAATAACCAAAAACTCCCTTTTGGGCGAGCTTGGCACACTCAATGACGATTTGGCGGCAATCTCTACAAAATTAGAGGGAATCGAGGCGGAAATCGTCACAAAAGAGGCGGAAATTACGCAGGCACAGGCAGATCTCGAACAGGCAAAAATTGTTGAACAGGAACAGTATGAAAATATGAAGCTGCGTATCAAGACGATGTATGAGAGCGGCGCAAGCTACGGTTATTTGAATTTTCTTTTTAATTCCAACAGTTTTGCGGATTTTTTAAACAAGAGCGATTACATTGAGCAGATTAATCAGTATGATCAAAAAATGCTGCGCAAATATGAGGAGAGCCGAAAGGACGTGGAACAGAAAGAGGCGCAGCTCACGCAGGAGCTGGAGGACCTCCATACTTTGCAGGAGGAGGTAAACGTCGAAAAGAGCAAGGTTGCGGAGCTTGTGCGCAAGACCTCGCAGAACGTGGCAAGCTATTCGGATCAGATTGCGGACGCAGAGGAAACCATCGACGCGCTCGAATCAATGATTGACGAGCAGGAACAGGACATTGCCGCGCTGCAAAAGCAGTACGAGGAGGAGCTTGCAAAGTCAAGACTTGCGGCGCAGTCGAGCTGGCGCGACATTTCGGAAGTCAAGTTTGAAGAAGGCGACCGTATGCTGCTCGCAAACCTGATTTACTGCGAGGCAGGAGGGGAGCCGTACAGCGGACAGGTGGCGGTCGGCGCGGTGGTAATCAACAGGGTGCTTAGTTCGCGTTATCCTAACACGATTGTTGGCGTTATTTACCAAAATAAGCAGTTTTCGCCTGTAAACGACGGGCATCTTGCGCTTGCGCTTGCAAACGACAGGGCGACGGCAAGCTGTTATCAGGCGGCGGACGAAGCGATGAGCGGAGTGACGAATGTCGGGCACTGCGTTTATTTCAGGACGCCTATTCCCGGGATTAACGGGATCCGGATTGGCGGGCATGTGTTTTATTAAAATTTAGTACGGAAGTACCATTGACAGAATAATAAAGCGTATAGTACCATTGAAAACGCTACAAACCAGGAAGGCGTGACGGTAACATGAAATACAAAGTGGGCGAATCGGAAAAATTTACAAAAGATGACAAAAATTATCAGGTATGGAAAATATCGGAGAAGGCAGGGTTTTTTCTCTTAGACGGTGTTGCGGGGGAGGAAGCGCAGGAGCTGATTGACCGGATTATTGCATCTGCCTGTGCGCTTGCAGTGAAGCTGGAGACAGATGCCTGTGCTGTCTGCGAAGCAAAGAAGCCGGTTGCTGCCGAAGATACAACGCAGGGCAGTGCCGCGAAAGATTGCGGGAAACCGCAGAAGCAGACAAATGTGCAGGAAACACCGGAAGTATATTTATTGCGGAAGCGCACAGGTGAGAGAATTCCGATTGACAAGGAACTTTTTAAGCTTGGAAAAGATGCTGCGTGTGTTGATTATGTGGTGGACGATAATCCTACAATCAGCAGAAACCATGCGAATATTGAATGCAAAAAGGATGGCTGCTATGTAAAGGATAAAGGCTCATTAAACCATACCTTTGTTAATGGAAAAAAGCTTGAACCTGAAAAACCGATAAAGCTAGAATCAGGAAGCTTGCTGCAGCTTGCTGACGAAGTATTTGAATTCTTAGAGGAAGTGTAGTTGGCAACAGGGAGGACGAAGATGCAATGAAGCTGTATTATACAGTGGCAGCGCAAACAGATGCAGGGATTGAAAAGCGCGTTAATCAGGACAGTCTGACCGTTAAGGTTGCAAATACGCCGTATGGGGAGGCTGCCGTGGCGGTATTATGCGACGGAATGGGCGGTTTGACTCAGGGTGAAATTGCAAGCGCCGTGGTAGTGCGTGCATATGAACAGTGGTTTTTAAAGGAGTTTCCCGCGGCGCTTGGCAGCAGCGGCGTGCCGGAGGTTTCGCGGCTTCGGGAAAGCTGGGATACGCTTGCAAATGACTGCAACGCACGGATATTGGATTATAGCAAAGAGCGCAGGACCACAATGGGAACAACGCTTACTGTGCTGCTTTTATTTCAGGGCAGCTTTTACATATCTCACGTTGGAGACTGCCGGGTGTATCATATGACGGATACCGGAAACAAAATGAATTTGCTCACAGCGGATCAGACATATGTCGCACGTGAAGTCGCTTTGGGACATATGACGCCGGAGCAGGCAAAAAATGATGCCCGGAGGAATGTGCTGCTACAGTGTATCGGGACGGTTCGTCATGTAGCGCCGGATTTTATCAGTGGCAGTTATCATTTTGGGGACAGTTTTTTGCTCTGTTCGGACGGTTTTCGCCATGAGCTGTCAGAACGGGAGATGTATGATTATTGTCATTTGGCATTAAACGGTATTTCATGGCATGCGGATTGCAGACAGGAGAATTCACGTGTTATGGACGGACAGCTGAAATATTTAATTGAACAGAATAAAAACCGCATGGAGCGGGATAACATTTCCGCTATTCTTTTAAAGGCAGCGGGCAGTTAAGGAGTTTTGACCATTTTATGTTGAAAATTGGTTCCGTGATTGACGGAAAATATAAGATTTTGGACGAAATCGGGCACGGGGGAATGAGTACGGTCTATCTTGCCATAAATGAGAAGGCGAATAAGCCGTGGGCAATTAAGGAGGTGCGAAAGTCCTTCCGCCGCGATTTCGATATTCTAAAACAGAGCTTAATCCTGGAGACGGATATGCTCAAAAAATTAAGTCATAAAAATCTTCCAAGTATTGTCGATGTCATCGATTCCGATGAGAATTTCCTGATTGTTATGGATTATATTGAGGGGAATACCCTTGAAAAACTGATAGAAGAAAACGGCGTTTATCCGCAGGAGGATATCGTGGATTGGGCGGTGCAGCTTTGCGATGTGCTGCGGTATCTCCATGAGCGTCCCAATCCGATTATCTATAGGGATATGAAGCCGTCGAACGTAATGCTGAAATCCGACGGAAATGTTGTTTTGATTGATTTTGGAACGGCGCGGGAGTTTAAGGAGCAAAATGCAGGTGATACAACCTGCCTTGGTACGCAGGGATATGCGGCTCCGGAACAGTTCGGCGGAATGGGGCAGACCGATGCGAGGACGGATATTTACTGTCTTGGTGCAACGATGTACCATTTGTTGACAGGACATAATCCTTCTGAGCCGCCTTATGAGATGTACCCGATTCGCCAATGGAATTCTGCACTTTCGAGCGGTTTGGAGAAAGTGGTTTTGAAGTGTACGCGGAAAAATCCGGCGGACCGGTACCAGTCCGCAAGCGAACTGATGTACGCTCTTACGCATTATAAGGATTTAGAGACTAAGACACAGATACAGTGCCAAAAAAGACTTGGCGGGTTTGCGGCAGCGTTTTTTTTATGCCTGTTTTGTGCCGTGTGCGGGGCAGGATTTCGGGCGGCGGCAAATGAAAAAATCAGGGACGATTATATGACATTGGTTGCGGCAGCAGGACGGACGGCGGATACGCTTGACGCATGCGGATTATACATGGAAGCGATAGCGCTTGACGCGGCGCAAGGGGATGCGTATCATGCATATTATAACAGAGTGGTGGATGACGGGATTTTTGATACGGACGAAGAGGAGTTCCTGATTAAAATGAATATGAGCGCAAAGGAATATTTAAATGTGTTCGAATCACAAAATCCTTTGGGATATGCGGACTTTTGCTATGAGATTGGAAATGCTTACTGGTATTATTATTCTCATGAGGAGAATCGTAAAACGCGTGCGCTTGGCTGGTATGAAGCGGCGCTTGCCTGCTACGAGGGGAACAGTGAGCGCAGCCTTGCATATGGAAGATGCAGGCTTTATGCGGAGATTGGCGGCTTTTATAAGAAAATGATTGCGGCGCAGATTGACGGTACGGATGAGGGGATTTATAGAAAATACTGGAACAGCTTATCGCAGCTCAAGGCATTGAATGACGAAAATCCTGACAGAGAACTTATCACGCTGCGTATGTATCATGAGATTGTCGTGCGCGTGACAGAGTATGCGCGGTATTTTATGGATGACGGTGTGCGGCGTGCAGAAGTTGAAACGATGTTTGACAGTATTGATTCCGATTTATGCAGAATGAAGGAGGGAGCGGCGCCTGCGGTACGTGCGGAAATTGAAAAGATACAGACTTTAAGGATGCTTGCGGATAAAATTGTGCGTTCCACATATAAGGAGGAATAATTTGGAGGTTGCGATTTGGATATTACGGAAATGACATATGTGTCATATTTTTTCTTGATTATGGCTGCGTTATTCGGGATTACAGCTGTCATTCTATATTTTACATTGGACATCAGGCGGTGCTGGAGGATTATACGGGGAAACCGGCAGGTTCCTATGCCGAATGCTGCTGCGGTACGTGCAGTGCGTTCGTGCCCGCGGCAGGAAAGCGGACCGGAAAATATTGCAGCCGGGGAAACGCAGCGGCTGTCCGCAAACGCAGCTACACTGCTTTTGGAGCCGGAGAAGACTGTGCCGCTTGGGACGATGGCACTGGTCCAGGATATTGTTATGATGGATGCGGAACTTGGCTAAATCCTTGACGTGAGGGAAACTCTTATATATACTGATAGAGGGTCTTTATAAGAATAGGAGTGATTTGGAATGAAACAAATAAAGAAGATAAGCGCTGCGGTAAGCTGCTTACTCGTATGCGGTCTGCTTGCGGCGTGCGGTGCGAAGCTTGATGCGCGTGCGTATCTGCAGGCAATGCTTGATTTGTCGTACAAGGGAGATTCTGCAGCCTATGTGGAGATGAAGCTTGGAACGAGTGAGGAGGCTGCTGCGCTGTATGAGCGCGGTATCAATTCCGAAATGACATTTTTTACGGAAAAGCTGAGTATGTCAGAGGATTTAGAGGCGGATTTCCGCAGTCTGTTTAAGGAAATTTACGGGAAAGTGAAATACACGGTCGGCGAGGCGAAAAAGCAGGAGGACGGATCTTATGTTGTGGAAATTACATATGAACGCATGAAGGTTTTTGAGCCGGCACTCACTGTTTATAACAATAATATTGCAAGCCTTCCGGAAGCATGGGAAGCAATGGAGGAGATGCCCGCACAGGAGGAGATGCTTGAAGATATGACGGAGGTTTTGCGTGACGCGCTGCAAGAAAGTATAGGAAACGTGGAATATGAAGCGGCGCAATCGCTGACCATTCGGATAGAGCTGGTGGAGAATGTTTATACGCCGAACAGTGAGGATGTGATTGCACTGGAAAGGGCGCTGTTTGATTCGGATTACAGTTTAGAGGATGCAGAATTTTGATAGGAATGGAGACGTGAAATGTCTTTTATAAAATGTGAGAATTTGGTGCTGGGGTATGAAGGAGTTCCTGTAGCGGAGAACATCAGTTTTGAGGTTTGCCGGAGAGATTATCTTTGTATCCTTGGCGAGAACGGGGCAGGAAAAAGTACGCTTATGAAAACGCTGTTAGGACTTACGCCGTTGATGAACGGCAGTATAACATACGGTGACGGACTGGAGCGGTACGAGATTGGCTATCTTCCGCAGCAGACGTTTGTGCAGAAGGACTTTCCGGCATCGGTATGGGAAATTGTCCTTTCCGGTACGCTTTCGAAATGCGGCAGACGTGCTTTTTTTGGAAAGGAAGAGAAAAAGCTGGCGGAAAAGAATATGCGGCGTATGGATATTTGGGAGTTGAAAAAGGAGTGCTACCGCAATCTGTCCGGCGGGCAGCAGCAGAGGGTTCTGCTTGCAAGGGCGCTTTGTGCGTCCGCAAAGCTTTTGGTGCTGGACGAGCCTGTGACCGGATTAGACCCGAAGGTGACGGTGGAATTTTACCAGTTAATTAAGGATTTAAACAATGAGGGGCTCACGATTATTATGGTAAGTCATGATATTCATGCTGCGGTGAAATATGCAAGTCATGTGCTGCATGTGGAGAAGGAGCGGTCGTTTATCGGGACTCCAAAGGAGTATGTAAAGAGCGATTTTTGGAAGGATATAGGGGGGAGCGTGCGATGATTGAAACGTTACAGTTTTATTTGTCCTATCCGTTTGTGCGCTATGCGTTGATTGTGGGGACGCTGATTGCGCTGTGTTCATCGCTGCTTGGCGTTACGCTTGTGCTGAAACGGTTTTCCTATATTGGCGACGGGCTTTCGCATGTGGCGTTTGGGGCGCTTGCAATCGGTACAATCTTTGACCTTACAAGCACGTCTGTGATTGTAATGCCGGTGACGATTGCCGCGGCAGTTTTGATACTCCGGACAGGTCAAAATCCTAAGATACATGGAGATGCGGCAATTGCAATGCTTTCCGTAGGTTCGCTCGCGATTGGGTATTTGGTGATGCATCTTTTTTCGACGTCTGCAAATATTTCGGGCGATGTGTGCAGTACGCTGTTTGGCTCAACGTCGATTTTAACGCTGACGAAGGCGGAGGTGTGGTTGTGCGTCGTCATGTCGGTGATTGTTGTGGCGGTTTTTGTTGTTTTGTATAACCGGATATTTGCGGTGACGTTCGACGAGAACTTTGCGAAAGCGACAGGCATTAAAACCAATACGTATAATACATTGATTGCAGTTATCACAGCAATCATTATTGTGCTTGCAATGAATCTTGTGGGTTCGCTGCTGATTTCCGCGCTTATTATTTTTCCGGCGCTTTCGGCTATGCGCGTGGTTCAAAATTTCAAAGGCGTGATTATTTATTCTACAGTGATTTCAGTGTTTTGTGCGCTTTTGGGGATTGTGCTGTCTATTCTGTTTTCAACGCCTGTCGGATCTACGATTGTGGCGGCGGATATTGCGGCATTTGGCATTAACTGTGTGATAGGGCGGGGGCTCCGGCGGGGATAATAGCATGAAAAAAATGTTCTCTGCATAGTATATCTGTAAAGCAGTTGATAACAGGTGCGGATATATGGGGATAAAACAGGGACAAAATGCAACCAAAGCGCTGACATTTCTTTTGGTGCTTGCGATGTTGTGGATTGCAGGTGAGTCGGCACAATTTGTAAGCACACTTGAAGAGCACATACGTGCGGCAAAAAATAGGTCGGTAACGATTGTGGTGGATGCAGGACATGGCGGAATTGACCCTGGAAAGGTCGGTATCAACAAAGCGTTGGAGAAGGATATTAATCTTGCAATCGCCCTGAAGCTTGAACGCAATTTGAAGGAAAGCGGCATTAATGTGGTAATGACGAGAACGGATGACAGCGGACTTTACAACGAGGGTGACTCCAACAAAAAGGTACGCGATATGAAGAAGCGTCTTTCGATTATCGAGGAGGCAAAACCGGAGCTTGCGGTGAGCATTCATCAGAACAGCTATCCCGACCCGTCAGTGTGCGGTGTGCAGGTGTTTTATTATAAGGATTCCGTAAAGAGCAAAGCTGCGGCGGAGATTATGCAGACACAGCTTGTAAAAAGTTTAAAACCATCAAAGGAGCGGGCTGCAAAGGATAACAGCAGTTATTATTTGCTAAAAAAGACATCTGTGCCGATTATGATTGTGGAATGTGCATTTATGAGCAACCCTACAGAAGCGGATTTATTGATTAAAGACGACTATCAGGAGAAGGTGGCGTGGGCAATTTATATGGGCATTATGCAGGTGATAAACAGTGATAGTCCTTGACATAAACATAATATTAGGATAAAATCATTTATCGGTGGTAAATTTTTATAGAGTACCAAGGAGTTTTAGAAAGGGGTATAGGTATCAAATGAAAAAGATAAACAAAAATTTAGTAGTTGTAACGTTGTCGGTTGCTTTGGCAGCGTCAAGTCTGACGGGGTGCGGGGCAAGAACGATTGCAGACACTTCAAATGACGTCGCGGTTTCTAATGACGATGCAAAAAGTACAGCAGATGAAGCATCAGCGACTGAAGCTTCTTCGGAAGTTGTAGACAGCGTGGAGGGTGAGACAGATACGGTTCAATGGTTTAACGCTACTTACGCAATTCTTACATATTTAAACGGTCAGGATTATAATGTATTTGGCGGTTCGGAACCCAGCATGATAATGGAAGCGCAGTATCAGTCAATGCTTGACAGCTCATGGGGTGTAACAGATCGCACGAGCGCAGACGAGACGCTTGACTGGATTTTGACAGAGGGACATCGTGATGATTTCATGATAACAGGCGAGCTGCTTTCACAGATTGCTGAAGAATGCGGAGAGGAAGAGTTGGTAAATTTTCTGATTCAGGAATTTGAGGAAACTCCGGAGGAAGCGCAGCTGGATGCTGCAACATATAATATGTATAAAGAGTATGGTGAGACGGCAATTGACGGATGGGATTACTGCCGTGCGTTGAGTCTGATGAGCTTTTACTATATGGCAGGATACTATACAAAGGAGGAGGCGCTTGACAAGTCACTTGAGATTGCCGAGACACTTCAGCCGTTGTACAGCTCTTGGGACGAGCTGGTTGACAGTTATCTGAGAGGCTACGAGTACTGGAATGAGAGTGACAGCTCTGAGCGTCGTGAAGTCTATGAGGAGCTTTTGGCGGCAGATGACAATCCGTTCCGTGTTGATTATAATGTGACGTTGGAGAAGACATGGTAAAAAAGGCAGTAAAGACAAGCATGGATTTCATGCTTGACAAAGCCGGTAATATTTAGTAAAATTTGTTTTATTAAGGCGTATGATATGAGTAAGCGTATCATACGTGTTTGCCCAGATAGCTCAGTCGGTAGAGCAGAGGACTGAAAATCCTCGTGTCACTGGTTCGATTCCGGTTCTGGGCAGGAACCCTTACAGGCATCGTGGGTGCGGTGTATGTAAGGGTTTATTTTTTTGCGTTTTGACTTTTTTGCGTGTTCATTCGTTATATAAAACAGAGGGGGGACTTTTATGCTTGAGAAAATCATAAGGAAATACTACAACGCGATTTTTGGTTATTGTTACCGCTCTGTGGGAAACCGTTCGACGGCAGAGGATTTGTGTCAGGATACGTTTGCAAGTTTTATTGAGCGCTATGCGGATTGCCGCAATGCGGGCAAGATTAAGTATTACTTTTATACGATTACAAGAAACAAATGTACGGATTACTTTAGAAAGAAGACGCCGGTTTTATGGAGGAAGTTCCAAAGGAAGAAACGGGGGAGTATGAATCCGGTGCGGCATTGTTGCTGCTTACGACAAAGTTTGGAAAGAATCGACTGATTTGGTCAAAAATAGCGGTATCACTGCTTTTTACAGTGGGATATTTGTCGGTTGGGATTTTGGCGGCTGCGTTTTTGCTGACTCGGAAAGGGTTTGTGAAAGGAAAATAGCAATTGCATTATTAGGCTGCCTGTTATAGGATTAATGATAGAGGGGATAACGTTTGGCTTAATGCGGAAAAGAGGGATTATAGTGATACAATATAAATTTGCTGCAGTCGTATTGGCAACGGCGCTGTTTTTGACGGCGTGTTCCGGTACGGCGCAGGTATTGCCGGAAAGAAGTACAATGGAAGGTGACATTGCGGGCGAAATAATGAACAATGAAACGGAAAACAATGTTTTTGAGGGGGGTTATTCCATAATAGATACGGAAAATCTGTTTTCCAAACGTGATTTGGGCGGCACATACGATGAGGAGACGTGCGAAATAATTACACTGCGTGACGGCGGCTCAACGACCGGCAGCAAAGGCGTAGAAATTGACGGTGATGTTGTCACAATCAAAGAAGAAGGTGTTTATCTCATGGAAGGCGCGCTTGCAAACGGCATGATTATCGTGGATGTTAATAAGGAGCAGAAGGTTCAGCTTGTGTTAAACGGTATTAATGTAAGGAGCGATACGTCCGCCCCGATTTATGTAAAACAGGCAGACAAGGTGTTTCTCACGCTTGCGGACAAATCGGAAAATATGCTTGCGAATGGCGGTTCATTTTTGGAAATTGATGACAATCATATTGATGCAGTCATTTTTTCAAAGGACGATTTGACGCTGAACGGAACAGGAAGCCTTACGGTTTCGGCTCCTGCAGGACACGGTGTGGTGTCTAAAAATGACCTTGTGATAACAGGCGGTAATTATGAGATTACGGCAGCTTCCCACGGACTGTCAGGAAAAGACAGCGTTGCGGTTGCAAACGGCAGTTTCCGTGTTACGGCAGGCAAGGACGCGGTCCATTCCGTAAATGATGACGATGACACGGCGGGATGGGTTTATATTGAGGATGGTACATTTTTCCTCGATGTGCAAGGCGATGGTATTGAGGCAATGAATGAAATCAATATTGCAGGCGGAACGTTGACGGTCGCAAAATCTGATGAAGGCTTGGAAGCGCGCCTGATTAATATTAGCGGAGGCGTAATTGATATTACCGCTTCCGATGACGGGATCAATGCCACTGACAAGCGTATTTCCACACAGGAGGCAGAAGTCGAAAACGTACAGGATTTTGGCGGTAAGAAAGCGCCGCATAATGATGCGAATATTCATATTTCGGGTGGCGTAGTCAGAATTGACGCGGAAGGAGACGGAATGGATTCAAACGGTCATTTAATGGTAAGCGGGGGAGAAACGTATGTTCTTGGCTCTTCCGATGCCGGAGACGGAGCGCTTGATTATGACCTTTCGGCGGTAATTATGGGCGGGATTGTGGTGGCGGCAGGGCAGAGCAATATGGCAGTAAATTTTGGAAGCCGCTCGACGCAAGGCTTCATTCTCGTAAACAGCATGTCGCTGCAGCAGGCTGGAACGGATGTGATACTTCTTGACGCAGACGGAAAGGAGCTGCTTGCGCACACAATCGAAAAAAGCTGCAATTCCGTTGTAGTCAGCTGTCCCGCAATCGTGGACGGCGGGACATATACGCTGAAAATGGGAACGGAGGAAACACAGGTTACGGCGACATTTCATGATGATTAATCTTCCTTGGATTTCTCGAGTGTAAAAATAAACTCGGTGCCGATGCCTTCGGTGCTGATGACATTGATGTTTTCATTATGCGACTGGATAATTTCCTTTGTGATGGAAAGTCCGAGTCCGGTTCCTTTTTTGTCCTTGCCGCGCGAGAGGTCCGTCTTGTAAAAACGGTTCCAAATGAGTTTAATGCTGTCAGCGGGGATACCGATACCGCTGTCCTTTACGGAAATGAGAAGCTTATTGGAGCGTTCAATGGTTTCGATTTTGATGGACGAGTTTTTGTGGCTGAATTTGATTGCGTTGTCCACGAGATTGTAAAGCACCTGTTGGATTTTAACCATATCGGCATTGACAAGCATCTCATCACCGGTAAGCACAAGTTCAATTGTAATGAGTTTATTACGGCAGGTTCCTTCAAAAGAAGCTGCCGTATTTTTTATAATTTGATTGATGTCGAAATCGGTACGGTTTAAAATCATTCCTTTTGTGTTCAGGTTATTAAGCGTGAGTAATGAGTTTGTCAGCTTTGTAAGACGGTCTGTTTCATTTAACACAACACCGATATATTTTTCATGTAGTTCGGCAGGAATTGTGCCGTCAAGCATCGCTTCGAGGTATCCGCGCATGGATGTAAGCGGAGAGCGGAAATCATGGGAGATATTTGCCACAAGCCGTTTTTGATTGTCCTCACTTTTGGCGACTTCACTTGCCATGTAAGCGAGTGATGCCGCAAGATAGCCGATTTCGTCCTCGCTGTCAACCTGAAATTCGTAACGGAAATTACCGACTGCATATTGTTCCGTTGCATGTGTAATTTTGCGCAGCGGCAGGTAGACCATTTCCGTGAAGAACAGCAGGATAATCAGCGACAGCAGGAACAGGATGATCAGCGTGATATAAGAGATATTCAGGAGTGAATTGCACGAGGCTTCCAGTTCCGACATCGGCGTGTGGATAATAACATAGCCTTTGACCTTGTAATTTGAAGTAATGGGAGCAAAGGCTGAAATCATGTCTTCGTCAAACATGCCAAAAAAGTTGCCGACTGTGTAGAATGAGCTGCCGGTAATGGTTGGACTAAAATTTGGAATTGTGGTGGGATTTTCAATGTCAGGCTGTGAGCCGGAATCCAGGATGACAAGTCCGGAAGGGTTTACAATCCAAATGGACGCGTCCACAAACGTTCCGATTGCATCAATCTGCCGCCACACGGATTCCAATGTATTTTCGTTATTATAAAGGTCAGCGGCATAAGAGTCCGCGATGAGCAGCGCTTCTTTGTACAGCGTGTCCGCGCGCTCCCGCTTCATATGTTCAAGTGTCATACTTGATGTAAAAGTTGCCACTACAATAAAGCCGAAAAAGGCAAAGATAAAATATGCAAGGACGAATTTCAGATATAATGTGCGTTTCATGTCAATAGTCTTGCTCCCTTCTCAGCATGCAAGTTTGGACTGTAAAGCACAAACTTGCATTGAAAAATCTTTGATTTTTCAATTTTTTACCTCAAATTTGTAGCCGATGCTCCAAATTGTAGCAATCCGCCATGCTTCGTGATCTTTTATTTTTTCGCGCAGACGTTTGATATGTACGTCTACAGTACGAGTGTCACCAATATATTCGTAACCCCATATTTGATCCAAAAGCTGTTCTCTTGTAAATACACGATTAGGAGAGGCGGCAAGAAAATACAATAGCTCAAGCTCCTTGGGCGGCATATCCACAGTATGTCCGTTGTAGATGACGGAATAGTTTGTGAGGTTGATTGTCAGGTCAGGATAGCTCACCTGCTTTGCAGATGCGGCAGGGGGAACAGGCGCGGTTGCCTTATAGCGGCGTAGCACTGCCTTTACACGAGCCACAAGCTCTTTTGTGTCAAATGGTTTCTCGAGATAATCGTCGGCGCCGAGCTCCAATCCCAATACCTTGTCAAACACTTCACCTTTTGCGGAGAGCATTATTATTGGTGTTTGTGCTTTTTGGCGTACTTCGCGGCACACTTGGTATCCGTCGATACCGGGAAGCATCAGGTCAAGCAGAATTAAATCAGGTGAAAAACTTTCCGCTTCCCGAAGCGCTGATTCGCCGTCATATACAATTTTGGTTTCAAAACATTCCTTTGTCATATACAAGGAAATCAGTTCTGCGATGTTTTCGTCGTCGTCAACGATTAAAATTTTCTGTTTATTTGCCATTGCGTTTCCCTCTTTCTATTTAAAATCTACAATTGTAACACCTGCATCGCCCTCTCCGTATTCTCCCAAATGAAAAGATTTCACATAGGAAACGCGCTTTAAATGCTGCGAAACAGCCTGCCGGAGTGCGCCTGTGCCTTTTCCGTGAACAATGCGGACGCTGGGCGCGTGGGATAAATATGCGTCGTCGAGATACTTGTCAAGCTCCGCAATTGCTTCGTCAACCGTCTTGCCCAATAGATTGATTTCCGGTGAGAGCGTGGCGGCTTTTGACATGGAAATGCGGTTGGAACCGGAGCCGGAGCTCATACCGCCGTAGCGTTTCTTATAGCTTGCGATGCCGGACATGGTTTCTTCCTGTGCAAGCACCAAATCCTTAATATTTACCTTGGAGCGTATAATGCCGCACTGTACAAATAAATCGCCTTTTGCGTCCGGCAGTGTCGAGACGGTGCCTTTGAGTCCCATTGTCACGACTTTCACATAATCGCCTGGCTTTAACTGACTTGGTTTTAGCAGCTTGTGTGTAGGCTTTGTGTCTGTAATGCTCAATTTGTTATTTTTTTCACTAATTTTATCCCGTACTTTTGTGCGCGCTTTTTCTAAATCTTTTATGGAAGTTTGGCTGTTTGCTTTTTGGAAATTTCGGATGGTTTCATCCGCAACATCCTTTGCGTCCTGAAGAATTCTTCTCGCTTCTTCGTTTGCCTCGCGTAAAATCTTGTCCTTTTGTGTGTCCAGCCGCTCCTGTTTTTGTTCCAGCCGCTGCTTGAGGGAAGCGATTTCCGATTTATAGCTTTGGATTTCGCTGCGTTCTTTTTCGATTGTGCGGCGGCTCTCTTCAAGATTGGCTAGTAAATCTTCAAAGCTTTCTTCTTCCTCACTGATATGTTCCTTTGCGGATGCGATAATTTCATCGGGAAGTCCAAGCTTTGAAGAAATTGCAAATGCGTTGCTTTTGCCGGCGATTCCGATTAAAAGCCGGTAGGTAGGGCGGAGCGTTTCCACATCAAACTCACAGCAGGCATTTTCGACATAAGGTGTTGTGAGTGCAAAAACTTTTAGTTCACTGTAATGTGTGGTTGCCATTGTACGGATGCCTCTGCCATGCAGATGTTTTAAAATTGCAATTGCAAGCGCTGCGCCCTCTGTGGGATCGGTGCCTGCGCCAAGCTCGTCGAAGATACACAGAGAATGTTCGTCGGCACGGTCTAATATGGAAATGGTATTTGTCATGTGCGCCGAAAATGTAGAGAGGTTCTGTTCAATGCTTTGTTCATCGCCAATATCTGCATATACCTCCGTAAATACACCAAGCTCCGAACGGTCAAGTGCGGGAATGTGCAGCCCGGATTGTCCCATCAGTGTAAAAAGTCCGACTGTTTTTAGAGAGACAGTTTTTCCTCCGGTGTTTGGTCCGGTTACAATTAAAAGATCAAAGTCTGCCCCCAAATGGACATCAATCGGAACGACTGTTTTTTTGCTCAATAACGGATGTCTTCCTTTGCGAATGTTAATGTATCGCTTGTTATTAAATAACGGACGTGATGCATTCATGTCAATTGCAAGTGCTGCACGAGCAAAAATAAAGTCCAAAATCGTCAAAAGACGATAATTATTTGCAAGCTCCTCGGTAAAATCACTTGCATTTGCGCTTAATTCTGCAAGAATTCTTTCAATTTCATCTTGCTCCTGCATTGCAAGCTCTTTGAGCTGATTGTTTAAATTTACAATAACAGCTGGTTCGATAAACAGTGTGGAACCGGTTGCAGACTGGTCGTGAATCATACCGGGAACGTTTCCTTTGTGCTCTGATTTCACCGGAATACAGTAGCGGTTGTTGCGCATGGTGATAACGGCGTCCTGAAGATATGTGCGGTAACTTCCGTTTACCATGTTGGTGAGCTGACTGTGGATTTTATCATTGGTAAGACTGATGCTGCGCCGGATATGCTTTAGTGCAGCGCTTGCATCGTCGGCAATTTCTTCTTCCGATAAAATACAGCGGTTGATTTCATTTTGTAATGGTGTTAATGGCTCAAGGTTTGCAAAAAAGCGCTGCAGGCTGTCTTCAATTTCGTCATCGCGTTCCGTGCGCGAAAATGCTTTTGCCCTTGCGGCACAGGCAAGGGACGCGGCAATTTTCAGCAGTTCGGCGGCGGAAAGCGCGCTGCCGATTTCCAACGCCTTAATGCTGTAGCTGATGTCTGTGTTTCCGCTAAAGTTTGCGCGGTCGCCTTTGACTAAGCGTGAGAATGCGTCGGCAGTCTGCCGCTGCGCTTCTTCGATTTTCTCAATGTCCGTCATGGGCTTTAGGACACGGCAAAGCTCCTTGCCGGGGGCGGAGGTGGCTTTGTCTGTCAGAAGATTTATAATTTTATGATATTCGAGTATTCGTAATGCTTTTTCGTTCATGTTTTGTCATTCCTTTCCAAGCGCAAGTGTTCTCTTTCTTCTTATTATTGATATTTAGTTTATCATAAAAAGTATTATACATCAAATAACCCCCAAAGTTCTTTCATATGATAATACCATACCGGGCGGTAGGCGTCATAATCGCCCGAAACATAAAGCGAGAAGACGGATAAAATCAAGTACAGACATGTGATGCAGCATAGCAGTGCGAGCGTACGGCACCATACTGTTTGGGGAATGCTGCATATAAGCGTATTGCTTTGACTGTAATATTCGTCAATAAACGTAAATAGTATCATGTACGTTGCAAGATAAAACATAAGGGTAAAATCCGCAGTATATCTTGTTAAAAGTCCTCCCATCTGCACGTCTGCACAGACAATTAAAATTGCGCCAATCAGATTAGAGCAGATAAAAAGAAAAACTTTTTTTTCTCTGAATTTTGCGCGGTATTTGTAAAAAAGAAGGCAGGGCAGTAAAATCAGATTTGTTGCAAAAATACCGCCGATACCGGATTCATAAATTGTTTTTCCCTGATATGCAGTATGGAACGACGTTGTGCCAATGTATGGGAACTCAATATTGACAGATGGCGGTTGGAATAAATAATACCATAAACCGGAAACCCATCGCGCAATATGAAATCCGCGTTTCGTCATATCATTAGTTGTCAGGTTATAAGTGGAACCGAAATCAAATGGTGAGCCAAACCGGGCGGCATTGTACCACATAAGAAAAACGGCTGTTATTATATAGGGGAGACAAAAAAGTATTAAAACCAATAAATGTTTACTGACATTCTCTTTTGCTTTTAGTTCCCGGAATATTTTTTTCCCTTGTCCGGCAAAAATTGGCAGCGCAAGAAAGCTGGCAATTAAAAGCTGTGGACGGCATCCTGCGACCAGCGCCATACAGAGTGAGCCTGCCGCAACTTTCCACATTTTGGGAAGGCTCGCATCTGATAAACTGCTTATCCATAAATACAAACCCCATACAGTAAATGTAAGTCCTGCCATAATCGCCATATTATATATACAGACCCGTTTGGCAAAGATCAGTGTGCCAATTCCCAGCATAAATGTAATTTGAAACAGATAATATAATTTTAAAGGTATTTTTTGGCAGTATTTGCATACTAAGGCATCTGTCAGTTTAAACGCTCCGGCAATAAGCCCGATTAAAAAAATCAGATAAGGAACAATATGCGGAAGGTCTGAATCCGTAAGCAGATAGTAAGGCAGATACGTTAAAATAACGGGAATAACGCCAAAATAGACATATATTTTACCATTAAAATAGGCATAATCCCATTTATATCCACCAACGCCTAATGCAGTTCGCTCCGATTTGTCATATGGATTTTCCGCTGCCAAAAGCCGTTCATCCGCATTTTCAACTACGCTCACCATGCCATTGGCAAGCGAATGGGTTAGATCTGTGTATTTGTCCATGGTGGCAAGCCCGTTACGGTCGTTTCCGATTAAAGTTAATGGTACAATCAGAGCGATGCATATAAGAAAAATAGCAAATGTTATCGATTTGCATTTTTTCGAATTCTGCTGGTAATATGTTTCATATGGCTTGAAAAATAATGTTTTGATTAAAAAATAGAACAAACACATAACCAAAACCCGTTCTACAGAAAAGAATAATGGCACTGGTTGGTTTAAAATAATGTTTTTAATGGTAATCGTTGTTTCTTTTTCACGCGGAAAGGTTATCTTTAGCGATTTCAAATTTCCATAAGGATAGACGGATATATAATTGCATTTATCCAATAAGGGAGAAATCACTCTATTATCTACACCATAATATTCTTGATTTCCTTCGTCAATCATATTTAACCGAATCGTCAGGACATTTCGATCGGGTTCTTTGTGCGTTCCAATATTGAAATAAATGTTTTTTACATTTTGATCGATATCCCGGATTTCCAAATAAGAATTGTCACCAATTTGGTAATCAGTGCCTGTTTCCAAAAGCTGTCCTGTTTCCGTATAAATTTTATCAACGCGAATCGGATTATATTCTGATGTAAGCCAAAAAGAATGGTTCCATACAAAAATCTCAAGCGCTAATATGATAATTGCGGCAATTGCGGTTTGTTTCCAATTTATATTCTTCTGTTTTTTCATTTTAATTGAATCTCTCTTTATCTAAAACTGCACAATCTGTTTCCATTTTTTATAGAAATTATAACGGATAATGCATCGAAGCGCAACTCTCTAAATGAAACCATTGACCGCGATAGGGCTATCAGATATACTAAGAGTTGGGCAAAAAGAAAAGATATCGGACAAAGGGGCAGAATAGAATGGCGGATAAAAAAAGGAATGAAGAAATAAAAAACCATGATACGGCGAGCGATTTTGACTTTTTGCAGGAAAAGATAAAGGAACGCCCTATAAATAAGAAAAAACTCCTAAGAAAGACGATTATAACGGCAATGATGGCAGTGCTTTTCGGACTGCTTGCGTGTCTGTCGTTTTTGCTGCTGGAGCCGGTGCTCAATAACTGGCTTTATCCCGAGGAGGCGCCTGAAGTCGTAACCTTCCCTCCGGAACAGGAAGAGATGCTTCCCGAGGATATGCTTACGGAAGGCGGTTCAATGCAGCCTTCGCAGGGGAGTGAGGAAACACAGAGTACGCAATCGTCTTCGCAGGAAAATATATCTACGGAGACCGTAGCGGTTTCCGATACGGACAATGTGCCGGAAAGCGGATCGCCCGAAACTGAGAGCATACCGGAGGACGATACGCAGGAACTTGCTTTAAAGCCATATCAGGCACAATATGAAGAACTGTATCAGACTTATAAGGACATTTCTTCCAGCATGGTGACAGTTACGGCAGTTCATTCTGATGTGGATTGGTTTAATAACACTTATCAAAGTGAAGGAACGACAGCCGGCGTGGTTATCGCGAATAATAATCGGGAGCTTTTGATTTTGGCAAGGAAATCACCGCTTGGCGTGGCGGAAAGCATACGGGTGACATTCTGCAACGGAGTAAACGCAGATGCGGAGATAAAAAAGTATGACAAAAACACGGATTTGGCAGTGCTTGCAGTGGATTTGAAGTATGTAGGCAGCGCGACACTTGATTACGTGTCAGTTGCAGTTCTTGGCAGCTCTGCGCCCTCAGGGATTGTAGGTAAACCTGTAATTGCCATCGGGAATTTGTTTGGATACAAAGATAACGTATGTTACGGAATTATCACATCAAAAGGGAATAATGTGGAGCTTGCCGACAATGAATATAAGCTGATTACGACGGATATTTACGCAAGTGAAAATCCGAGCGGCATCCTTGTCAGTCTTGAGGGCGAAGTAATCGGTATGATTGATAATAGCTACAACAATTCCGACACAAAAAATCTGCTTTCGGCAGTTGGAATCACGGAATTGAAGGGAATGATAACAAAGCTTTCAAACGGTGAAGACATTCCCTACCTTGGCATTTACACGCAGGACATCACGTCGCAGGCAAAAATTGAGATGGGACTGCCCCAAGGAGCATATATTTTTGATATTGATATGGATTCCCCTGCTATGCTGAACGGAATGCAGAAAGGGGACATTATTGTGCAGGTAGGGACGCAGGAAATCCGCAGTCCTTCCGACTATATGAATGCTTTGCGTACCGCCGTGATTGACCGAAATCTGAAAATTGTCGTACAAAGGGCAAGCGGCGATTCCTATGAGGAGATGACATTCACTGTGCAGCCTGTGCATAGAGATTAGTGTGTAATTAAATTGGTATGCTTATTGAAACTTGTCGATGGGAGCTGGACTGAAAAATGAGATTAAGAATGGAGGATTAAAATGAAGTATATTAAAGACTATAAGGACGGAGACAGAGTGTTTGACATTTATTTTTGCAAGTTCAAAAGCTCTGCGGTGACAAAGAACGGAAAGAGCTATGACAACGTGATTATACAGGACAAGACGGGAACTCTCGACGCGAAGATATGGGACCCGAATAATGCCGGAATTGCCGATTTTGATGCGATGGATTATATTGAAGTCTATGGGGAAGTCACAAGCTTTAACGGGGCGCTCCAAGTCAATGTAAAACGCGTGCGCAAATGTGCCGAGGGCGAATACGACGAGCGGGAATATATGCCCGTGAGCAAAAAAGACATAAATGAAATGTATGCACAGCTTCTGCAGCTTATTAATAGTGTCCAAAATACATATCTGAAAACGCTGCTTCAGAAGTTTTTTGCAGATGACGAAGCCTTTGCAGGACGTTTTAAGAAAGCTTCGGCTGCAAAATCCGTTCATCACGGTTTTATTGGCGGACTTTTAGAGCATACGCTTGGAGTTGCAAAATTATGCGATTACTATTGCACCGCCTATCCTGTTTTAAAACGGGATTTGCTGCTGACTGCAGCGATTTGCCACGATATAGGAAAAGTGCGGGAGATTAGCGCATTTCCAACGAACGACTATACCGACGAAGGGCAGTTTTTAGGACATATCGTTATCGGCTCCGAAATGATAGGAGAAAAGATTCGTGAGATTGCCGGGTTTCCACCCCTGTTAGAAATGGAGCTCAAGCACTGCATCCTTTCACATCACGGCGAATATGAGTTTGGCTCTCCGAAAAAGCCTGCAATTATAGAGGCTGTCGCACTGACTTATGCGGATAACACGGACGCAAAAATGGAAACCTTTACAGAGCTGCTTGATTCCACACAGGAAACAGGATGGCTTGGATTTAACAGGCTGTTTGAGTCGAATCTTAGAAAAAGCAGCGAGGATTAACATAGTTTATTGATTCCCTCGAGCAATGAGCCAGGCGGCTGTAAAAGTAAGGAACTGCTTTTGCAGACATTTGGCGAATGCCGCGAGGGTCACATACCCCGCAGCTCTGCTGCGTTGCAAGTTTGATGCCCCGTCAGCTTGTTGCGGGGGTGTTGACTTTGGATGCAGATATTGACAAGTGGGAGGTTCAAGTGGAGTATAAAAAAGATGATTTAATAACATTAGTTATTGATGATATGGGGATTGATGGTGAAGGCATCGGAAAAAAGGACGGTTTTGCCTTTTTTGTTAAGGATTCTGTGATTGGAGATAAAATAGAGGCAAAAATAATGAAAGTGAAAAAAGGGTATGCATATGCAAGGCTGATGCGTATTATTGTACCTTCATCAGAACGAACAGACCCGATATGCCAATTTTACAAACAGTGTGGGGGCTGTCAAATACAAGCGCTGAATTATGAAAAGCAGCTGGCATTTAAAATGAATAAAGTTATGAATAACATGCAGCGTATCGGGGGATTTCCGCAAGAAACGCTTGAAAAAATAATGGAACCTGTTATAGGGATGAATTCTTTGGGACAAACGCCTTATCATTATCGAAATAAGGCACAATTTCCAATAGGAACAGACAAGAATGGTGAGATTATCGCAGGATTTTACGCAACAAGAACGCATGTTATTATTCCAAATACGGATTGTGCACTCGGTGTAGAAGAAAATAGAGAAATCCTTGAGACAATTATAAAATATATGAAAGAGAATAAGATTTCAGCGTATGATGAAACAACAGGTTTGGGGTTGGTAAGACACATATTAATACGCAAAGGATTTGCTACGGGCGAATTGATGGTGTGTGTGGTTATTAACGGGGACACAATTCCATTTTACAATCAATTGGCAGATGCACTGTCAAAAATTAAAGGCATGAAAAGCATATCAATAAACGTGAATAAGAAACGAACCAATGTTATCATGGGACCGGAATGTCATGTGATTTGGGGTAAAGATTCGATAACCGATGTTATTAATGGGATTTGTTTTTCGATTTCACCTCTTTCTTTTTATCAGATTAACCCAATTCAAACGGAAAAACTTTATAATGCAGCATTGGAATATGCAGGTCTTACAGGGAAAGAGACGGTTTGTGATTTATATTGCGGTATCGGAACGATAAGCCTCTTTATGGCGCAAAAAGCAAAAAAGGTTTATGGCATTGAAATTGTGGCGCAGGCAGTGCAGGATGCCAAGAAAAATGCGGAACGAAATCATATTGAGAATGTTGAGTTTTACGAGGGTAAGGCAGAAGTGCTTCTTCCCCAATTATATGAGGAGAAAGGGCTTTATGCAGATGTTATCTGTGTCGATCCTCCCCGAAAAGGGTGTGACGGGGAATGTCTTTCCACGATGATAAAAATGGCGCCTAAAAGAATTGTATATGTCAGCTGCGACAGCGCAACACTGGCGCGGGATGTAAAATATCTATGTGCAAATGGGTACGAACTAAAACGGATTTGTCCGGTGGATATGTTTCCACAGACGGTGCATGTGGAAGCGGTATGTCTGTTGTCCAAACTGAATGCCGAGCATCATATTGAGGTGGAAGTAAACTTATGAGGAGATTAAGGGTTATGTCAAGGAAAAGGTGGGGTTACATATTCTAACATCAGTTGTTCAATGAAATGTATGGATGGCTGGGGTTCTCACAAGATAAGTTGAATGATGTTGTCCTTACACCTTCTTATGTTGCCAAATTAT
>CAJUJG010000029.1:40457-44374 GCA_910586715.1 uncultured Lachnospiraceae bacterium | reverse complement strand
CGTTTTTCGGATCAGCGAAAAACTCCTCAATGGAGAACAGGGCCATGCCCTAACAGCAATGAGAACAGCATTCCGGCAATGCTGAATGCATGTAAAATTTATCTGACAGCCATCACATATACCTGACACGGATTTGCCGCGTCCCACAAATCCTCCAAACATTCCAGTTCCCGAAAACCAACCGCACGATAAAACGCATTTGTTTGATCGTAATCCGCATACATACCCTGCCGGACTGTTTTCACATGAATAAATTCGTAGCCATGATTTTTTGCATACGCATAAAATGCGTGAAAAAGCGCTTTTCCAATTCCTTGTCTATGATATTCTTTTTTGATACCCATTACATATATCTCAGCCGCATATTGACTGGTTTCTTTCATGGCAATAAACCCTCTCACAGTATCCGCTTCCGTATCTGCCCAAAAGGGCATTTCGCGGCACGCCTTCGAATAGGAAACCCTGCTTTCGGGAATTTCAAACCATTCGGGTAATGCCTCTAATATATCCAAACAAACGGTTTCCTTTATTTCCTTTTTCTCTATTTTTGTAATCACAAATCCTCCAATTCTGCCAACTTAAAATCAAGCAACTGCTAAACCCAACTTGTATTATTTCATATCTAAATTGCCATCAGCCAATATCATACTGCTCATAGCAGTTCATCAATGCCTCGCAGTCGCAGTAGCCGCCCATCTCCTTGATTTCCTCGATAATATCGTCTATATTTCCGCCTTTATAATGCTCTGCAAGCCACTTCTGCGTATAGCGCAAGGTATGGTCGCAAGGCTGCTGCTCCAGTACGTTTTCCAAAAAGGCGAAATATTTTTTCACCTGCGCCTTACTTAAAATGTACTTCTTTTCCTGTGCTGCCTTCCACTTCTTCATCATTGCTCTTTTTTCTTCTTTTGATAAGTCTGCCATAAAAATCCTCCATTATCTGACAAAAAAGTAATTCGCACAACTTCGTTAGAAATTATATCAGTCACACGATGCACTGACTGCCTTTTTCCAGTCTGTCCAAAATTCCGCAATAGTTCGAAAGTGCTGCTCCTTATCAGAACGAACGGCTTTTTCTGCGACACGATAGCTAATAATTTCTCAAATCCAAAATCGGCTTAATGTTTAGCATAGAAAAATCTCCTTTTCGCCTTATTATATCCAAACAAGTCGTCTCTTTCAATATTTTACGGCAAATACCGCCGTATCCTCTCAAAATTCTCCGCAACAGGCAGACTCCCGTCCAGTGAAATCCTCGGACACGTCAGCAGCTTTTCCCACGCGTCATGGCTTGCTCTACTTCGCATCTCCAAACCGCCGTCATCATATGAAGCCGCCCAAGCAAGAAATTTCTGATGGTTTTCATACATATCACCACCCGCATCAATACGACTTCCGAACTGCTCCCGCTCTCTCTTTTTCAACCATTCAATCCGAATTGCAGTATCCGTATTGACACGGATTGCCAATGTAAAATACGGAATCAACACATCACCCCAGTCAACAAGCGAACCGGAAATGACAACCGTGTCATATTTTTCAATATCACTTTTCATCTTCGCAATCCTGTCAGGAATTGCTCTCTTCGTTGTATAAGGTGGATCCGTCGGCTCCCAAAAATAGTCGTCGGTATCCATAAAAAAATACCCTGACTGTTCGCAGAGAAACCGCCCGATCGTAGAGGTCCCTGAACCGGACGCGCCATAAATATGAATCACCTGTTTTGCCATAATATTCCTCCATTTTCCTTAAACGCAAGCTGACGAAACTGTGTTTTTAGCACTGCTATCGTACTTTCCGAATTTCATCTAATACCTGCATTGGCATTTCAAGCTGCAAGAATCCTGCTTTTCTCCCAACGGGCTGTCCTACACCGTCTCTCAAGTACCAAACTGCCTGCACTGCATGCATTCCGATTTTCTCTGCCGTTTCCAACTCAAAGCTGCCGCCGTCGCCTACATAAAGGCATTCCTCAGCATGAAAAAATTCGTTTGCACAAACGCTTAATTTTTCAAGACATCTTTCATAAATCTGCACATCAGGTTTTTTGACGCCTTGCTCATACGACATGCAAACAGCGTCAAAATATGAAAACAAAACGCTTCTTCTGATGACCGCCGCTTCCTCCGAAAAGCAGTTGCTTATCAAGCCGATTCGTGTTTCGTTCTCCTTCAAACCGCGCAAAAGCGGAATGATTTCCTCATGCAAATGGTTGAAACATTCTTCCTTTGTCTGAATGCGCTTTTGGACCATGCGGTCAAACAACTCCTCCGAATAACGCCCACTTTCCCTTAAAACCGTTTCCAGCGCCGCCTCAAATGTCAGTTTCCCAGTTGTCCTGTCATGTTCCGTCGGTTCCCACAACGCCCGAAACCTGTGTTCCTCTATCCCTGCATCAAGTGCCATTTGTGCACAAAAGTACAACGGACTTTCAAAATGCGTGATAAGCGTTTCATACATATCAAAAATAACTGCCTTAATCATCTGTTTCTCCCCTTTTTAATACATCTCATACCCTTGCTGCTGCACCAAATCCAAACAGGCTTTCGTGATATATTCCTTATGCGTATACTCATACGGCTCCCCGTAATTTTCGGGCTTCATGCTAATCAGCATATCCGTAAATTCCGTGTAAGGCGCTAACTTTTTTACATACCTTGCAAGCGCGTTATACACTTTTGTCAAACACTGCGGTCTTGGTATGTATTCCCCGTTTTCGTCATAGTACCCCGAGATACAATAAATCCGCGCATGGCGTATCTCCTTTTTTTGCCGCATTCCGTCATCACCCGCCGGACTTTCAGGCACAAAAGAATACCCCGCCTCAATCACCGCATTCCCCGTAGCCGTATAGCCGCGGTCCAAATGCTCTTTGCCGTTTATCATTTGAATCCCAACCGCCCCCGCCTCGGGCAGATGAAAATAATAATCTTTGGCTCCAAAACGCTCCGTATAAGGCGCAATGATATGAATATCATCGCTTTCGATAACCTTCCCCAAATCAAGGTCCTGCTTTATAACTGTGCATCCCAAATCAACTGCCTTTTGCGCCAAAAGTAGAAAGCTGTCGTAATCCATAAAATAATTTATCTGTTTTCCCATCGCAATCAAAGCCTTTCCCTCAACCACGCCCTAAAAAATTCCAACTGCGCAGTTGTGTGAAACCAATGCTCCCCCTCTTTTTGCTGCGTCAGTTCACACTGAAACGTGTCCGCGAACTGTCTGACAGCTTCGTATTCGCACAGCGTATCTTGCTCTCCGCGTAGAATATAGGTTTCATGTCCCCATTTGGTAATCGGGTGACTTTTTACATATGTATAATACGGATAATACAACGTTTCTATATCGTTTTCCACCGTAACCCGTTCTCGAAATTCCTCTTCCGAAACATGGCAGTATGCCATAAGATTACGGATAATGCGCTCCATATCCGTCACAGGAGAAAGAAACCATGCGCGATCAATCGCAAAATCCGCATATGCGAGCAGTTGAAAATAGGCTCCCATGCTGCACCCGAAAACCGACACGCTTTTTGCGCAGTTCTTCGCATAGGAATACATCGCCTCCAATTCGCGCACACATTCATTTGGCATAAGACGCTCCGTTTCGTACACGCGTTCACCATGCTGCGGAAAATCAAAGGTCAGCACCTGATACCCCTTTTTTACCGCCTCTTCCGCAAGCACCCACATGCAGTCATCAATCTTTGAAGAATGACTTCCATGTGCCGCAATGATGATTTTGTCCCCTGCATCTCCCCACAGAATAGCAGGAATGGTGTCAATCCTAACCTTCGTTAAATTCATTTTAATAACCATGCTCCTTTCTCAGTCTGCAAATTGCTTTCGTTTTAGATTGATTCCTGTTCCACCTCCAAGTACAATTTTGTACGTTTATCAATGTGACACATTCCATTT
>CAJUJG010000029.1:36348-40447 GCA_910586715.1 uncultured Lachnospiraceae bacterium | reverse complement strand
GAAAACGGTTTCGTACCGCTGTCATTCGGCATACATCTGTTCAATAACGCCATACTTTTCCCGCGCGCCGTTTGTATTCAAGATGCAGTTTACGTTGTAATTAAACACTTGTTCATGTGGCAGCAGATTGACCTCAGCCTTCGTAATCCTCAGGAATTTCCGCAACTCTTCAAAATAAATCGGATACGCAAAGTCGTCCCAAAAACGGTCCTCCACCGTTATTTCACAATAGCTGCTCCCGCCCCCAAGCGACAATGCCATATAAACCTTAAAATCAAACACTGCCTGATGAAAGTCTTTCGGGAGCAAGTAGAACTCGATGCTTGACATTTCTTCTTTTCTGTCAATACACACTTCAATTTTCTTTAAATATCTGCTCCGCGTTCGGATACCGTTTGGGTTCAGCGTTTCCGTACTGCATGACACATGAGAAAACAAAAAGGCTTGTTCCTGCTCCTGCCGCATACAAAACCGATACCATTCTTTCCAAACCGTATCCATACATACCGGCGCGCAGACTGCAAACAGGCTAATCATTTGACGCATGTGTTTTCCTCCCTATATGATTTCCGCAATGTCCACACAATCTGCTTTATCACCATAAGATGCTGAATACATATTCATATCAATTGTAGTTATAATGATATCGCTTTTAGGCTGATGATTAAAAGTACAGCAAGAAATAAAATCATCGCCCAAGAGTGCTTTATCCAAAGTGTTATCAAGTATCAGATAATAATAAAAATCCTTTAGTATCGTGCTGTATAACATAACATTTTCAGCCCTGACAAGATATCCGCCCATTTTTTCATTCGTAGCCGAATAGAAAGCTTCCGGCACTATCCCCGATTTTTCAAAATATTCTTTTAAATGCTCTACCTGTTCATCTGATAAACCTAACTTTTTACTTGTGATAATCGTTGCAACAGCCCCTGTATCAAACTTACCTGTAATAATATCATCATTTAATCCTGAAAGCCTTACTGTATAATAAGACTCTTTTTCAGCATATCTTATGTTAATCAATACAGTTTACCTCCTTCGCAGACAATCCACCTAATATCTTATTATTTCCCCTGATTTTCTTTAACTTTTCAGAATCCTTTGAATATGCAATTACGACTGCAATGTCTTTATCAAAATCTACGGAACTTACCAAAGCGTCAAAATCCAAATGCCCTTGCGTCCATTCCGTCATATTTGTTCTGTAGGGCTCCTTAAAATAAATAATTCCATCTTTTTCATAAGTTTCAACCATAACAATTCCCACCTTTCCTGTTATTTTACGAATATTCCTCAACATCGCACATATCCAATTTGTGCTGTTTTAAAACCCCCAACGCTTTCTCACTTACAATCATATCATCATATTGATTAAGATAAAAATCATTCTGCAAATGCTCCGCATTCCGTTCATAAAAGTCCTTGCAAATAAGCTGAACAAACTTTGGAACCTCCAATTCTCCGTATATTTCATAAAATTCATCTGAAAATGTCATTGCAATATTTTTGAATGTAACCCCTGTCAGACCATTTGAAAGAATGTCCTTTTGTAAGCATTCCGTAACGATAAAACACGGCGTTGTAGTCAGTAGTTCATCGCCCTGCCAACCCATGAAATTGTACTCCAAAAAAAGAACTTCTTTTATTTTTCCGTCTTCATATACAAACTTACTTCCGTCTCCTATTCCACCTGCAACCTCCGGCTGCAACAAATAATACTTCATAAAACCTTCTCCCTAGGACTTTGGAATCTTACATTGCATCTACTCAACAGCATTCAAATATGCATAGGGATTTTTACAAAACAGATTTGCCTTTGATTGTTTCATAACCGCTATCATGCACTCTGATTCAGGCGGATAAATTTTATCATCGACAAGAAAATATGCCTCAATGTACTGCACATATTCCAGTATTTGGGTAAAAAGATGCTTTGTCAATGTCCGCAAATCCAGTCTGCAAAGTATTTCCTCCAACACATCTTGATCATAAAAAAATTCAATGCAGGTTTCCTCTATGTTACCATATTGAACAATATCCGTTGACCAACTTTCTTTCTGTTCCAAAAATCCAATATCCATTATCGGCTGCGCTATCCCATACCATGAAATCATTTCATCATGACTTAATTTATCAAAATTTTTACGAAAAGGGATAATATTACACTGAAATTGCCAAGCTGCCATATTTTCTTCCCTCCTCTCCCAACGTCATATACACCCTTTTTTCTCAATACCATTCAGAAAAATACCATAAGTCTGACATTCTTCTTTTGCATACAATATCTTTATTATCAATATTTTCTCATTTTTGTATGAAAGACGTTGACTGCCTATCGTTTATCTTTCTCCAGTTCCTCCGCAATACAGGACAGTTCTGCATAAAAGAAATTGTTATCTTATAAATATCAAACACTTCAAATTCCTATTTTGCGTAAAAATCTGTCTAGTCCTCGCTGATATATTCTGCATAGGTATTTCTCCAATCCTTTTCTACCCAATACGCTGAACCGTCCCGAAGTCTTCCAAGCAATTTATATTGAAACATTTCCCTGCGAATCAACTCAATATCACTAAATGCAATATGCAGCTTAATGATTTCGTTTATTTCTTTCTCTGTATAGTTCTTCTTTGCGTCCATTTGCTCTACAATCTTTATAAGAGCAATAATTCGCATCGGTTTTTTAGATGGATATTGTATTAATCTTCCATTCGAATCATAATAATTATCCAATTTTTTATAATATCCCTGAATTGATTTTTCCATAGTTCCTCCATAACAATCGAATTGATATTCACCCTATTTTTCAAACAACACTTTCCCGATACGGATTCAAATAATTAAAATGACTCTCCTCAAATTTGCGTTCCAACGCCTCCAAGCCCCTTTGTTTTTTATAATCCCGTTCCCGAACCGTTATCGGGATAAGCCACAAAAACCGCACGTTTTTCAATCCGTCCTGATAATTTTCCAAAAGCGATCCGTCCAAGTACGGCAATGAAATAAGCCCATATTCCAAAGCGGAATTTTCATACCACGGACAGCCAAAGAAAACCGTATGACCAAAGCCCAAATTTCCACCCGTCACATGATAATGTGCAACGACCGTGAGCAGTTCTATCAAAAAATCATGCTCCACAGGAGAAAACATATGCAATTCTATCGCATTTGCGTTCGGATTATCAGACATTCCGCAAGTCGCATAAGTCCACATATTACGGCTGCTGTTTGGGGCAAATTTCAAGACTTTAAAACCGACCGGTAGCTCATTTACAGGTCCCTTGTCAAATGTGTGTTCCGTAAATGTACCCCAAAAATCAGAATAATGCGTTCTGATACCCTGCATATTGTCCATACTTGCGTCCCCTTCCCCCAAAAAACAAACGCTTTATAAATGCTCATATAATGCACACAAACGCTCAATGATCTTCTCAAACGTTCCCATATCCACTTCATATTTCCCTTTCGGAAACACAAACCGTATTCCGTCTTCCTGAAACGTATTGGTATTATCCCATGAGATTTCAATCATATCCCCGTTTTTCACAAAGAAAACATCTGCCAAATAAGAACCTGCACGAGCCGAAAACCAACTATGCCGAAACGTCCAATCCTGTAAAACCTCATACCGTTCCATCTCATCAAAATCCAAGCGATAGCACTTTTCACATTTTTCCGCCGATGACTCCGCTGATACGGACAACGGAAATTCATCATCACTGAAAATATCGTTCCTGTTTTTCTGAAACCACTCTATAATATCCTGACACGTTCCCCATCTGTACGGATAGCGCACTCCGTCTTTTTCGATTTGAAGAATATCATTCCCCTGAACATACATTGCCAATTGATATGCCGCCTCGTCCTTTTCCAACGCAATTCCAAATGAATCCCTGCTTCCAATCAGCCACATTTCTCCTCCCTGCCAATCCCCTTGTCCGATCGCTTTGCGCCTTCCTTTACGAATCCTCATTACAGACCCCGCAATCTCCCATAAAAATAATACGGCACTTCAAACAGCAGCATCACCGACCACCCAATCGCACACGAAAACGCAATCCCGACAATTCCCATCACAGGCGCCAGCAGATACGTG
>CAJUJG010000029.1:35122-36338 GCA_910586715.1 uncultured Lachnospiraceae bacterium | reverse complement strand
CCGTCCGCACCGAAATCTGAATGACCGTCCCGCAAATCGTCGTCCCCATCTTTCCCATACCCCGAAAAAACCCCTGAAACCCGTTCGTAAACGCGGGAAACAGATAAAACGCCGCCATAAACAGCAAATACTGACTGCCAAGGCGCACCACCTCGTCCGCCTCTGCTCCCGCGACAAACAACGACACAATCGGCTCCCGGAAGAAAAACGTCACCGTCCCAATCAATATCCAATAACACACCTCCAGCCGAAGTCCCGCAAAAAATCCCTTATGAATGCGCTCCGGTTTCCCCGCGCCGCGGTTCTGCGCGACATACGTCGAAATTGCCGCCGCAATCCCCTGCTCCGGAATACACGCAAAGTCGTCCACCTTCGTGACCGTCTGAAACGCCGCAATCGCCGTGACGCCCAAGCCGTTCACCTGCCCCTGAATGAGCACCTTGCCGATTGGCTGCGCCGCCTGCTGCAATGCCGTCGGTCCTCCGTAGGAAAGAATTTTCCCAAGCATTTTTCGTTCAATCCGCCACTGCTGCCGCGTCGGGCAAAGCGCCTTTGTCTTGCATACAAGATACCCCGCCGACAAAACGGCAGAACACGCCTCCGCAGCCACGGTCGTCACCGCGCTGCACACAATGCCAAATCCAAAACCTCCTAAAAATATCAAATCCAACACTGCATTTAAAACCGCCGAAAACGCCAAAAACTTTAGCGGCGTCTTCGAATCGCCCACACTCTTTAGCCCTGCCGACAGCGCATTGTAGAAAAAGGTAAACGGAAGCCCCAAAAACGTGATTTTCAGATAAACAACAGTCATCTCAAAAATTTCCGGCGGCACATCCATCGCGCGCAGCAAAACCGGCGAAAGCGTGACACAGACTGCCGCAGTCCCGACGCTGACAAAAGCCCCAAAGAGCAGCATTGTCGCCAACGACTGCCGCAGCTTTTCCCATTTCCCCGCACCAAAATACTCGCTCATCAAAACGCCCGCACCGATACAAAGCCCGCTGACCGCCAAAATCACCAAATTCATCACGGGCGCGGCAATCCCCTCCGCCGCAAGCGCCTCCTTGCCGATAAAACGCCCCGCAATCATCGAATCCACTGCATTGTAGGCAAGCTGCATCCAATTGCCAAGCAAAATCGGAAGCGCATACCGCCACAAATGCCCCTGCGCCGGACCGACCGTCATGTCCCGCATAAAAAACCTCCGTTCCTG
>CAJUJG010000029.1:21925-35112 GCA_910586715.1 uncultured Lachnospiraceae bacterium | reverse complement strand
TCCATCGCCTTAATCCGCTCCACAAGCGACCGGCTTTGCAAAAAACGCACCGCAAACAGCGAAAACGCGCCGTGCACTGCAAATAAAGCAGCGGCAAAAACAAGCAGCGCAGCCGCCGGAAAATGATACGTCATACTGCCGAACAGCCCTACCTGATGGAACGCCCGCACCGTCGCCGCACCGCACGCCGTACCAAGCGTCAGCGTAATCAAAAGTGTCACGCCCACATACCAAAGGCACTCACAGGAAATCATACGGGAAAGCTGCCGGTTCGTCATGCCGACCGACTGGAAAATCCCAAACTCCTGTTGGCGCGTCAATAAGTTGGTCATCATCGTGTTGATAAAATTCACCAATGCAAACAATGCGATAAACACGTTCATTCCGTACAACATCAGCATCATCTGCCGCAGATTCATCTCGGTGCTCAAAACCAAATCCTCCAAAGACGCAACAGACACGCGCGGATCGTCCAAAACCGCATACAATTGCTGCCGCTGTGCATCAGAGGTCTGCACCGTATGGATATTAATACACTCCGTAAAATCCGCAACCTTTGGATAAAGCACATGCAATTCCTCCTCAGGAAGCACAAACGCATTGTACGAAGCGCCCTTGACAAAATCCACAATTCCCATCACGGTATACGTTTTAGCAATCCCCACATTGCTTTTCACTGTCACGCTGTCCCCCACGGACAAATCCAAATGATACAGTTTTTTCAGCAGATTCTCACTGTCACGCGTCACCAAAATGCCGTTTTGCGCCGCAAGCGTATCATAATCCGCAGTCCCCTCCAGCAAAAGGTTATTTTCCGAAAGCGCCGCCATCTGTTCCTTCGTAAACCCGCCAAGGTCATAAAGGGCATCCGCCCTCGGCGACTCCTCCACCATACAAAGCGTCCCGCTCCATACCGTCAGAAACTCCACATCGGGCAGCGCAAGCAGCCGCGCCTGTGTTTGCTCATTCAAAAGCCCTGCAAGCTGCGCCTCGTACATCGTTTTGTTGCTCTCCAATTCCACAATGTAACTCCCGCCGTCGCCAAACGCGTTGCGTGCAAGCTCCCGCGCGTCCACAGAATCCGCATAGGACGCAATACACGCCGTCAAAATCCCCGTCAGTCCAAGCGAAACAAGCGTTATCGCGGTTTTCCTGCGGTTGCGCGTAAAGTTCATGCCCGCAAGGCGGAAAATCGACAACGGACGGTGCAGCCTGCGCGAAACACCCGACAATGCCTGATACGCATTGCTGCGCACTGCCTCAATCGCCGAAACCTGTCCTGCAAGCTGCAGCGGCTTTCTCGTTGCGACAGCCACCATTGCGATTGTCAGCAGCACGATAAACACCATATACGGCAGATTTTTCTCCCATCTCCAGTAAGCGCGCGCCGTCACAAACGTAATCAGCATGGCAGCCGCAATCCCCGACGGAATGCTAATCCACATCAGGGCGCGCCGCTCGCGCCGCACCACACGCCTTAGCTGGCGCGGTGTCGTCCCAATCACCTTCAGCCGTCCGTACTCGCGCAGTTTTCCCATCACGGAAATATAGAAAATATTGTAGATGACAATCGCGCAGACCACGGCAATCAACAGCGCAATCCCGTAAACATACAAGTCGCTGCCAAGATACATCTCGTTTAAATCAAAGTAGTTGGAACTGTAAAAAATCGTTTCCTCCGCAATGCCCATCTCCTCATAAAACGCCGCAATCTCCGCACGCAATTGTTCGGGCGCCTCCTCACTGCTGCCCGCAAATCGAAAACGGATTGTAAACGGGTTTTCACCTCCCATTGCCACGGCAAGCGCCTCCGAGATATACGCCTCAAAGTAACGGCTGTCGTTCTCTGCCTCCAAAATGCCGGAAACAACAAACGTCCGCTCTCCGTCTCCCAAATCTAAAGAAACTGGTGTTCCCTCCTCCTGCGGCAGATTAAAATACTTTAAAAATGCACGTTCGATACATATTTCATTCTCCGCCTCGGGATAACGCCCCGTAATCGGCGGCGCCTGCATTAAATCCAGCATCTCGCTGTCGTAAAACTGCACGGACACATTGGCATCCTTATAACGGATACTGTGCGTTTCGCTCTGATACCCCCAACGCTCCAGCTTCCCCGTCGCGTCAAGTCTTGCAAGGTCATCATAGGAAAGCTCCCCGCAGCCCGACTGATAATGCCCTCGCAGGCTCTCCACCGTGCGCACATAAGATGCCGTATAATAAAACGCGACAAGCGACATCAGACAGACCGCCAAGCCAATTGTAAGCATGGCGACCGCGTTGCGGCGGCGGTCTGCGGCAAGACTGCGCTTTGCCAGCGTCTTTTCAATTTTTCCCGTATCGTTTACAAAAGGAAGCGTCATCGTTTTGCACCTCCCTTTGTCACGATTTTACCGTCCTCAATCCGCACAATGCGGTCGGCAAGCTGCGCGATCTCATCATTATGCGTAATCATGACAATCGTTTGGTCAAACGCCGCGCTCGTGCGCTTGAGCAGTCCCAACACGTCCGCGCTCGTCTGACTGTCAAGGTTGCCCGTCGGCTCGTCGGCAAGCACAATTGCAGGCTTTGTCATCAAAGCGCGCGCAATCGCAACACGCTGCTGCTGCCCGCCCGACAGATTATTCGGCATATTTTTCAGCTTGTCCTCCAGCGAAAGCATCTGCACAATCTCGTCCATCAACGCCTTGTCCGCGCTGTTGCCGTCCAGCTCCACGGGCAGGACAATGTTTTCATATACATTTAAAATCGGCACCAAATTATAATTCTGAAACACAAACCCGATGTTGCGCCGCCGAAAAATCGTGAGCTCCTCCTCGTTCTTTTTGGCAAGCTCCTCGCCCCGCACAAGCACACTGCCAGACGTTGGCGTATCTAGCCCGCCCATCATGTGCAGCAGCGTCGATTTGCCGCTCCCCGACGTTCCGACCACTGCCACAAACTCCCCCTTATCCACGCGAAGACTCACGCCGTCAAGGGCGCGCGTCACATTCGGCTTTGTACCATAATACTTCCTTAAATCAATCGTTTCCAAAACACTCATATTCCAAGCTCCTTTCAAAGTTGTAAATTTGCCATATGGCTGTTCTTCTCATAAGCAACTATAAAATACAAATGTTACAGAAATGTCCGAAATTGTCAAAATGACAAATCTTTCCTATTATCCTATCAGACACTCCTTTCCCCGAAATGCAGACCCGTATTTGCGTATTTTTTCCGGTGCGAATCCGCGCGCCACCAGCTCTGCCTCATATTTCTTCTTCGTTATCTGACGGTGCGCTGCCGCCAAAGTATCCTCAAGTATCATCTCGTCCTCATCCAAATCCAGTACCTTAAATTCAAAAATAAACGCCTTCCCGCTTTTGTCAACAAATCCGTTAGTATCAGTATACACGATACTGCTATTTTAGGCAAACAAAACGGGCATTAACCCGGTTAACGAAACGGCAAAAAAACAGAAAACGTCGAACCTTCCCCAACAGCGGAAGTCAGCTTAATATACCCGCCCTGCCTTGTCACAATCTCACGCGCAAGGTAAAGCCCGATGCCGACACCCTGCACGTCATGCACCTCCTGCTCACGATAAAACCGCCCAAAAACCGCCGCCTGACGGCTCTCCGCAATCCCTTTACCCGTGTCGCTCACGTCCACCCTGACATACAGCTCCCAGTCTTTCACCGACACGCAAATCCTGCCGCCCGCAGGCGTATACTTCACCGCATTATCCAGCAGGTTAAAAAGCGCCTCCGCCGTCCACCTCGCGTCATGAAACAGCTTTAATTCCTGCGGACAATCCACCGACACGTCAATCCCCTTTCGCTTTGCCGCATAGACAATACCGCCCACCGCCTGCGCCAGTGTATCAAACAACAGCCCCTCCTGCTTTTTAAGCCGCACCATGCCCGTCTCCAGGCGCGACGTCTTCACCAGCGCCTGTACAAGAAAATCCAGCTTCTGCGCCTGACCTTGCATCCCCTGCAAAAATGCCTGCCGTTCCTTTGGTGAAACCTCTCTTGACAGCAGCGTGTCCGACACCATTTTCAGATTGCTCACGGGCGTTTTCACCTGATGCGAAATATCCGACACCAACGCCTGAAGCTCCCGCCGTTCGCTGTCCACCTTATGTCCCGCCTCCAGTAAAATCTCATACAGGCGAAACAGGCGATGACTGATGCGGTCAAAAAGCAGTTCCTTATCAAAATTCTCCTGCAAATCCACACGACCGTTTATCATGTTATCAAGCGTTTCACACAATCCGTCCGAAAAAAACGACAATTGTTTCCCAAACGCTGCCGTCAGCACAAACAGCCAAAAAAGAGCGCACGCCATAAGCGCCGCTCCCGCAGAAAGCACCACCATACTCCCGGTCATTACAAAAAAAAGAACGGTTACTCCCAACATGGAAAGCAGCGCTCCCAGTGCCACAAACAGACACAAATTTTTCACGGATATCTGCCTTGGTCTCATTTCATCCTGCCTCCTATCCATTGATACCCCATTCCATAAACCGTCTTAATATACCGCTCCCCGCCCGCCTCAAGCTTGCCGCGCAGACGGCTGACAAACGTCGTTAGCGTATGTTCCTCCACATACTTTTCATCCACGTCCCACAGCCGCTCCAAAAGCCGCTGCCTCGTAAGCACCACTCCTGCATTCTCGCAAAACAGGTGCAGCATTTTATATTCCATTGCGGAAAATGTGAGCGGCTGCCCGCATAGCGCGGCGTTCTGCTGCGAAAAGTCAAGAAACAGCCTCCCGTCGTCATAAATTTCGCCTGCAGGTCTATGGCGCGCAAGCATGGCAAACATCGCACCGATTTTGCGCTGCAGCGCCTCGACAGAAAACGGCTTTGTAATGTAATCCACCGCCCCCGCCTCGTATCCTTTGAGCTGGTCGCACTCCTCATCGTTAGCCGTCAGAAAAATCACCATCGTATCCGGATTATCAGGCTTTATCGCCCGGCACAAATCAAAGCCGTTTCCATCCGGCAGATTAATGTCTAACAGTACCAAATCATACGGCGCGCCCGCAAGACACTTCACAGCAGCCTCCGCATTCAGCGCCGAAGTCACGTCGTAGCCGTCGGCACTGAAATGAAAAGCAAGCGTTTTGTTCAAAAGACAGTCATCCTCCACAATCAAAATCCGTTTCACACGTATCCTCCCCGCTGCAAAACACCGTTACGCATCCAAAATCTTAGCAAGTTCTGCAAGCAGACGTTCTTTTACGGGCGGCTTTAGAAAATACCCCGCAGGCTTTAACTGCAATACCGCCTCAATATTTGCCCTGTCGTTAATTGCCGTCAGAAAAACAACGGGAATATTCGTCAAATCCTCGTCCGCGCGGATCATTTCAAGCGTCATTCTTCCGTCGCACACAGGCATTTCGTAGTCAAGCAGAATGAGGTCCGGACGCTTTTTGCCAATCGACGTCATTGCCTGTGCCCCCGAAATCGCAATCGCAACCTCGTATGTATCCTCAAGCATCGCCTTAATCGTACGAAGCGCCGTACCGTTGTCGTCTACCACCAAAATCCGCTTTTTCCCGCTTGTTTCTTCCTGCTGCGCTTTCGCCTCTTCCTCGACACTTGCTTTATCCACGCCAAGCCGCCTGCACACTGCCTCCATAATCACGGTATTTTCCACCGGACGGATTAAGTTTTCAAACTGCTCTCCCTCGTAATATTTAAAGAACCTGCTGCTCTCCTCCTTCGTGCCGATTGTCAGCACCGGAACATGCGCGTACTGGTCGCTTAACAGGAAAAAAATCGACGTGTCAATATCGTATGCGCCAATCAGACTAATCACCACCAAGTCAGGATTGACGATTTTTAACATGCCCTCCAAAACGCCCGCATTTTCCGAACAAATCTGTACATGAAAATAGCGGGACAAAAACTGATTTGTCTCGTTCACCACCGTATTGAATTTTCCGATTAACAGTATCTTTTTCATTGCGTCCTCCGTTGATTTATAATAAGAATTTTAAATTATCATTCAAAAACAAACTATTTCGGAATACAGAATATATGTTCAATATCATATCTAACACATTTCCCAATTTCTATATCTTTACTATCATGTCATAAATCTGCGATTTATGACCGACTTTCGCCGTTCGCAAAATGAACGAGTTCGCTTTGCTCTCTTGCGCTCATTATATCATAACTGCGCGGATATTTCTATTAAATTTCTATGTTCTTTCAACTCTATAATTATCTAAATAAACCTGGTATATTTCCCTGATGTTCATTAACATAATTGCGTTTTAACCGGCGATTACTAATATAGCTTTCGATTAATCTGCTCCCATTCCCTTCTTGTAATACAATACACTCTGATAACATCATTTACTTCATCTTCATATTCATTAACAAACTTGCATCCCCATGACTCCGCAGATTTTTCAGACGGAATATTTGTATATTTCATATATGAATAAATCTCATTAAATGGCAAGCACTCGAATACCCAGTCTCTAACCGTCACAGCAGATTCTTTAGCATAACCTTTGCGCTGCCTATCTTTACGAATATGATAGCCAATCTCCGGCTTAATTGTTCCACCTATATTTTGCATAGTCAATCCGCAATCACCAATCATTTCACCAGAATCTTTTAAGCATACTGCCCATAACCCAAAACCAAAGATTCTATATCGTTCAATGTTTCTTTCAATCCAACCTAACACTCTTTTTTCATCAAAAATATATGGATAGTGTTGCATTATATCGGAATCTGCCAATACATCATACAAAGCTTCATAATCATCTATATTCATTTCTCTCAATATCAAGCGTTCTGTTTCTAATATCATACGTCTCCTTTGCTCAAAAATAAGATTTGTCTGTTTAATCAATCATTCCATCACCCTGCACATCATCCGCCATCTCTCCCGCAAGCCGCCCGGCAACGCGCTGTACTTCCTCCACGTCAAGGTTTGTCACCGCCTCCAAAAGAGCTTGAATATCCGCACCGATTTGTTGAGGATACGCATACCCTCGCAGCTTTGCCGCCGCCTCATCCGCCGCGTCAAACTCCATTTCCTGCATACTCACACGCACCATCTCCACAAGCGCACGAATTACCGAATAATCACTTACTTCCTCCTCTGTCTCGGCTCCAATCCCGAAAACACCTTGCAGCCTTTGCCGATAAGCGCGCCACTCCTCCAAAAAGACCGGCGTCATCGCCAAAATCGCCTCTGTTTTCCCGTCCCTTGCCGCATATTCCAAGACCCTTGCCATCCCAAAAAGCGTCACAATTCCAACCGTCCCCGCAAGACTCTTCATCGCGTGCACCTGAATACGGTACTGCTCCAGCTGACCCTCGTCCGAAAGATGCAGATACGCCTGCTCTAGGCGCTGCGCCGCCGTATCAAGCTGCGCATAAAATTCCTTCACCGTATCTTCCAAAAGCGCCTTGTCCGGCAAATGCAGCCACGCATAATCCCAGTCCAAGCCCTCCACCAACGGCAGCTCTGACAAAACCATATCCCGCGCATTATCCGTTTTTTGCTCTGGCAGCGCGTCCTCCGTCCTGACCGGAGCAGTCAAAAGCAGTTCCTTCGGCAAATATATTTGCAGCATCGCCTCCAGCTTTTCCGGCACAATCGGCTTAGACAAAAAGTCGTCAAACCCTGCCGACAAATATTTCTCCTTCGCTCCCGACACTGCGTTCGCTGTCAGCACAATAATCGGCGTGTCCTTACAAGGCGAATCCGGCATGGCTTTGATATGGTGCAGTGTTTCCACGCCGTCCATCTCCGGCATCATGTGATCCAAAAAAATCAAGTCAAAATGCCGCTCCGAAACCAGTCTAAGACACTGTGCACCCCCGTCCGCGTCCGTCACCTGAATCTGCGTTTCCTTCAGCAGACTGCGCAGCACCTTGCGGTTGACGGCATTGTCGTCCACCACCAAAACCTCCGCGTTGGGCGCGTAAATGCTTGTGTCATAGCTGTATGTATCCGCCGCCTGCCGCACCTTCGTCTCAAAGTCCCCAATCGGCGTTTCATCAACAATTTTCTGCTCCAATTCAAACGAAAACTTAGAGCCCTTTCCATATTCACTTTCCACCTGCAGCCTGCTGCCCAAAAGCGCCAAAAGCTGAATGGTAATATTCATACCAAGCCCGCTGCCCTCGATGTTGCGGTTCCTGTCCTCCTCAATCCGCTCAAACTCCGCAGACAGCTTCGGCAAATCCTCCTTTTTGATACCAATTCCTGTATCCTCAACTTCAAACCAAAGATGCACCGTCTCTCCCGTGCGGCGGCTTTTCACCCTCAGCCACACCGTTCCTTCGTGCGTATATTTAACCGCATTGGTCAAAATATTAGTCAACACCTGACGGATGCGTACGTCATCTCCATACAGACGGGAAGGAATGGTATGGTCAATCTCCACCATAAAACAAAGATTTTTGTCCGCCGCACGCTGCGCCGTCATATTCACCAAATCGTGAATAAAACTGCTGAAATCATACAAAACCGGCACAATCTCCATTTTCCCCGACTCAATCTTAGAGAAATCCAAAATATCATTAATCAGCGACAGCAGCATCTGCCCTGCCGAATGAATATCCATCGCGTATTCCTTAATATTTGCTTCCTTCGTCTCGCGCAAAATCATCTCATCCATACCAAGCACCGCATTAATCGGTGTGCGGATTTCGTGGGACATATGCGCCAAAAATTTTCCCTTAGCGTCGTTTGCAACCAGCGCCTCACGTCTTGCCATATCGGCATTCTTTTTCGCCTGTACAAGCAGAATGCTTTGTCGCTCCGCCGTCTTAATCCGTTCCTCCGCATCTTCCCGGTACTCCTTGGAAACGCGCAAAATATGCATTACCGCCATCGCCACGCCAAACACGGTCATTCCGTACATTCCTGCCATATTGCCGTACGAATACAGCAAAAATGCATATAAAATCAGCTTTGTAATCTCTCCTGCCAGCAGCGCGGCAAGTGACATGACCGACAGCAGCGTCTGATTTTTCCGGCACTTGCTCTCATACTGTATCAGGCTGAAAATCCCCACCGCACAGACTACGCACATCAAAACCGTCGATATCTCCGCCATACGCTCCAACCGCCACAGACCCGTACAATGCAAAAAAATCTGTATGCCCGCGTTCAGAATCACACCGACAAGCAGCACGGCAAAGCGACGCGGATAAAGCGTCCGCAGATTGCGCTCAAAATAAAACGCCAACAACAGCGGGAGCATCAGGATAATATAATCCTGCACCATATACGCCCCCCCTGTGCTATAGAAAAAAATGCGCAGCGTATTCGTGCCGATAAAACAATAAACACCTGCCACCAGTCCGAACAGTCCCAAAAACAGCTCACCCCGTTCCGGCTGTTCAGTATGCCACCGAATTAACGCGAGCACCAGCATCACAACCGCCGCAATCATAATCAGCAGGCAACACGCAATATCGACAAGATTGCTCCCGCTTAATCCGAATATAACCACATCATGCGCTTCAAGGACAACCTGTCCAAGCGCCATCTCCTTTCCCTGATTCAAAACCGTCAGCTCAATCTGCAGCTCCCCGTTTGAAAACGTCTTTGGAATATCCACAGCATGCTCCGTATCCAAACTGCTATTCTCATCTTCCTTTTGGTAAATCTCCTCTCCGTCCAAGACAATACGCACAGCCGCATTCTCCGTAAAAAAACGCATTGTCATGCCCGAAAAATCCTCCGACAATATGTTATGAAACACTATCGTTTCCGCAGCGTGATGTTTTTGGATATACGGCAGGACGATTTCCTCTCCTGTCTCCGCGTCCAAAGAACCGATATGCCATTCTTCGTCAAAATCATATTGCAGCCGTTCCGGCAGCAGAGACACCTCATCGTCCGTTTGGTACCGTATCAGTGCAATCACCATAAAAACAGCAATTAAAAAAAAGGTAAGCCCCGCAAGCTTTTGTATATGTTTCATTACTTACTCCTCACTCTCTTTGAAGAAATTGCCCCCGTCGGGCAGACCGCCTTGCACTTGCCGCAGCGAATGCATTCAGGACTGTTAATATTTTTTGTCACTTCCACCGCCATCGGACAGGAATGCTCACATTTTTTGCAGTCAATGCACTTATCCGTATTCAAATGAAGCTGATAAAAGCTAAACTGCTGAAACAACGCATAAAACGCCCCCAACGGACAAAGATAACGGCAAAACGGGCGGTGGATACAGACAGACACAAGCACAATCACTGCCAGCACCAACAATTTCCAAGAAAACAACGCCCCCGCCGCCGCGCGCAGGCTTTCATTCGTCAGCAAAAGCGGAATACCACCCTCAAGCGTACCCGCAGGACAAATATATTTACAAAAATACGGCGGGGCAATCCCCGTCTGATCCGCCGCAAAAAGCGGCAGCAAAATCACCGTCACAAGCAAAATTAAATATTTCAGATACCGCGCAGGCCTGTCGATTCTCAAGGGCACCTTAATTTTCGGCGCAGGAATTTTATGCAGCAAATCCTGCACCAGTCCGAACGGGCACAAAAGACCGCACGCCGCGCGCCCAATCAAAATTCCGACGAGCATCAGCATTCCCAACACATAAAACGGAACGCGGTGTCCCATTCCTCCAAGCACCGTCTGCAGAGAGCCAATCGGACACGCCCCTAACGCCCCCGGACACGAATAGCAGTTCAGCACGGGAACACAAAATGCCTTGCTCTTTCCAGTATAAATTTTCCCCTTTTGAAAACCGACCACATAGCCGTTAATCAAAACGGCAGACGCCAACTGGCAAATCCGCTGAAAAGACAGCCGCCCTACCCGATGCCGATGCATTCCAAACATACCATCACCGCCTTCTGCATCACTTCCAAATGCTCCTTATTTGCAATACCGATTCCAATCATCAGAACGGAAAGAGCTAAAATCCCCGCCGGAACAACCGACCGTTTCCTATTGTTCATCGCCAATCTCCGCCTTTCCCATCGACAGCAAAGCGTCATTGACTGCCGCCTTATATGTTTCCTCCAAATCCGGCTGCCCGCCGATAATCGCGTCGCCCAGCATCGCTCCGTTTTGGTCAACGAGAATGGTTGTCGGAATATATAAAATCTCCCCGCACACACTCTTAAAATCACCGTCCCCGTCCAAAAGCGTCGTCCCCTCATAACCGGCGTCGTCCAAAATCCGTTTCACCCCGTCCGTATTCCCCACACCGTCAAGACAGACCGTAATCATCTGCACATTGTCCGGCAGGTCTTTCTCAAACGCGGCAATATCCGGCATTTCCGCAAGACAAGGACCACAAAAGGTCGCCCAAAAATTGATAATCGTAACATCTGCTCCTGAAAAATCCTCCTGCGTATACGTCCCGCCGTCCAGCGTGTTCGCCGTAAATGACTGCAGAATACCGTCCGCGCCGTCCGCCTCCTGCACATCTGCCGCCGTTTGCGGTGTATCGCCTTGTGCCTGCGGGGCTTGCGGAACAGCTTGCCGCTCACCGCAGCCGTTTAGCATCAGACTGCAAAGTAACAATGTACTTAAAACCGGGGTAATTATTTTTTTATAATGGTGTACCTCTTTTTTCCATAATGCTATTTGTTATTTATTCAACTTGACATTACCTATAGTTTACCACAACACCGCCGCAATAACTACTGCATTTTTCTTTTTGTTTGCACACCCCCCTGCCCCAAAAAAGAATTTTTTAATACCCGTATCGTTTCCGATATTTCAAAAACATTCCCACGGACAACGCAAGCGCCATCAGCTCCGCCGCAGGTGTTGCAAGCCAGATACCGTTCACGCCCAAAAACGCAGGCAGCAAAAGCATCGTAACCAGCATAAACACAAACGACCTTGAAAACGCAAGCACTGCCGAAACCCCCCCGTTTGACAGCGCCGTAAACAGCCCGCTTGCAAAAATATTAAAACCGATAAAAAACAGTGCAACCGTGCAAATCCGGTTCCCTGTCACCGCCAAATCAAACACCGGATTGTCAGGACGCGCAAAGACAGACACCAACGGTCTTGTCAGCGCAAACGACGCTGCAACCGTCAAAACGGAAATCACCGCAATCACCTTCAGGCTGACCGCCACCAGTTTTTTCAGCTTTTCCCGATTCTGCTCCCCGTAATAAAAACTAAGCATCGGAGCTACCCCGTACGAATATCCCGTGTACAAAGAACTTGCAAACATCAGCACATACATGATAATCGTAACTGCCGCAACACCATCCTCCCCCACATAACGCAGCATCGTCCAGTTAAACATCATCGTGATAATTCCCGTGACAAGCGCCGTCGCCATCTCCGAGCACCCGTTCGCCGCTGCGCTCGCAAGCACCCGCACCCGAAACACCGGCTTTTTAAAATGCAGAAGGCTCTTTTTCCTGCTAAACACAAACAGCCCCACAACCGCCGTCACCGAGTATCCAAGCCCCGTCGCAACCGCCGCCCCGCCGATTCCCATACCCAATCCCGCAATCAGCACATAGTCAAGCACCATATTCAGCACACCGCCCGTCACCGAGCAGATTAAAGAAAGCGCCGCCTTCTCACTCGCAATCATGTAAAGCGTAAAATTGTTCATCAGCAAAACCGGCACCGTAAACAGCAGATAACGGCTCAAATACGCCACACAATACGCCTCCACAGCTGCGGACAGCCGCATCCCCTCGAACACGGAATGCATTGTCAAATACCCAAGACCGTACATCACAAAACCGACTACAACATTCACCAAAATCAAAAACGTGAAGTCCTCTCTCGCCTCATCGGTTTTCTGTTCCCCCATTTTTTTCATAATCACTGCGCTGCCTCCCGTGGCAAGCATGGTCGAAACTGCCGTGACAAGCTGAATAACCGGCGCCGTCAGATTGATTGCAGACAACGCGTCCGTGCCTATCAGGTTTGACACAAATAAGCCGTCAACCATTGTATAAAATGACATAAACACCGTCATTGCAATTGTCGGAACCGCAAATTTTAAAACATTTTGCAGCGTTACAGGCTTTAAGTAAGCATTTTCGTTCTTCATCTGTTTTCCTCCATTCCAAAATTCTGAAATTTACTTGCATTTACTCCTTGTATAGCGTATCATAAACCATACAGTAACAGTACGGTCAAGAAAAAATCCACCCTTTTTGGAAAGGAGTGTCTTATTCATATGAACTCAAAAAAAAAACTGCTCACCATCGGTCAATTTGCCGC
>CAJUJG010000029.1:0-21915 GCA_910586715.1 uncultured Lachnospiraceae bacterium | reverse complement strand
TGTGTGTAATATCATAAACCGTACAGTAACAGTACGGTCAAGAGGAAATAAACATTTTTTCAGAGGTAGATTATGAGCAAAAAACATAACTTACTTACCATCGGGCAATTTGCAGCCATGCATGGAATCAACAAAAAAACTCTGATGTGGTACGATGAAATCGGTCTGTTTCAGCCCGCCGCTGTCAATCCCGAAAACGGCTACCGCTGCTACAGCTACCGCCAAAGCCCCGTCCTTGAAACCATTCTTTTACTGCGGGAACTGGACGTATCCCTGACCGAAATACAGGATTTCATGAAAAACCGCTCCGCCACCAACATGAAACAGCTCTTATCGGAAAAAATAACCGACTTGGACCGCAGCATCATGCATCTGCAGGCAGTCCGCAAAACATTATGTAATTATTACCAAAATATGGAGACCCTGCTGACAATGGATTTATCTAAAATCAGTATTGTTGAAAAAGAAGAACGCTGTCTTGTCACGGTGGACATTGACAAAAACACGTCCTTTGAAGAAGAAGTCGAACGAATTACCGCTGAAACGGAAAAGTATCAGCTCGGACGCCTTCACGACGCCTCCTACGGTTCCATGATACCTGTTGCCAGCCTGCAAAACGGAAACTTTGACGATTACACCAAACTATTTATTGAAATCCCGTTTCTGACACAAAAAAACGGACTGCATATCCAGTCCGGCGGAACCTATTTAAGAGCCTTTCACAAAGGCGGTTGGGATAAAATCCCACAGCGTTACAAAAAGCTCCTTGATTATGCCAAAGAACATCAGCTGATATTGCGGGGCTATTCGTATGAAATGGGAATTAACGAGAACGTAATTGACTGCGTTGAAGATTATATCGTGCAGATTGAAATTCCTGTCGGTAATGCATAAACCAAATGCCACCAAGCATTTGAACTTGACTGTCTGCTCTATTTAAGCAAAATTAAAAAAAGCAATAAAAAATGCAGGAGATGGGACTTGAACCCACACGGTATTGCTACCACAGGCACCTGAAGCCTGCGCGTCTGCCATTCCGCCACTCCTGCAAACAACTAATATTGTAACGTGTTTTATCTGATATGTCAACAGATTTTTTGATTATTTCAATTATTTTTATTATTAACCACTGTTTGGTATAAAAACAGACAAAGGAGGCACAACATGTATCAAAATTGCGAACCAAACGACAACCATATTACACTTCACGACTGCTTCGCCGAAAAAATGTATTTTCACAAGGGCATACTATCCTTTCTTTTTCCCGACGGCTTTTGGATATTGGCGAACCACCCCAAAAACATGTCTGAAAACACAGTCCGCACTAATGCTTCCCAAGTAGATTTTGAAATGATTAATGACGAAATCGAAAATATTCACATTTCTATTTTCCGAAAAAACAAAAGAGGTCATATTATCCGTGAAGATTGGGAATCTGCCGATTTCATTAGTGCAGTAAACAACGGAGAATACCAAATTGAGTTCATCACCAAATATGAAAGCTACCAGTCTACGCTATTTAAATGTTGGGTATGGTTTGATAAGGAGCCGCGCCATGCGGAATGTGAAATTATTTTAGATGCCAAAAATGCACTCTATTATTGGAATGCATTATGTTACGACCGTGCATGGTAATCAATCACCGACACAATCTGAAGCCGCGTCAAAAGCTTCATGCGCCTGCAAAAAAACGATTCTTTTACGGTAAAAAAGACTTCCGACGCATTAAATCACGCCGAAAGCCTTTCCCAAATCCGCTACGCTACAACATACTTCTCCAGCTTTGTCATCAGCTCGCTTCGTTCTGTTTTCTCCGCATGAATATCAAGAACCAGCGGCTTTCTGCAATCGCAGCTCAAAACACCCAACAATGACTTTGCATCAAGATATGTATGTTTCCCACTGATTAAATCAATATCATACGGCGTTTTATTTGTAATGTTCACAAAATCCCTGACTTTATCTACGGAATCCAGCAATACTTTTACTCCCATAACCAATCTCCTTTTATTAAATATCCTGTTTCTCTTCTTTTGTAACTTCCTGCGAAATAATTTCAGCAGCTTCTCTACTCTTACAGAATACTAAACTTATGTAAACTTGTCAATCAGCTAAGCGTGGATTCCTGCAGATACCATAAATTCCTATAAATACTTCTTCAACTCCGCGATCATCGCATCGTACTCCGCATCGGACAGCGTCTTTCTCTTAGGGTCCATCGCAAACGTTCCGCCCCACTCGAATTCATCATCCTTGTACTTGGGTACCAAATGAAAATGCAAATGATGCCCCGTATCGCCGTACGCGCCATAATTTACCTTGTCAGGCGAAAATGCCTTATGAATTGCATTTGCCACATGATTGACGTCCGCAAAAAACGCGTTGCGCTCCTCGTCAGAAAGCTCAATCATCTCACTCACATGAAACTTACTTGCCACAATCACTCTTCCCTTGTGGCTCTGCTCCTTAAACAAGTATACCTTTGTCGCTGCCAGCTCGCAAATCTTAATTCCGAATTTTGCAACCAGTTCGCCTTCTGCACAATAAGCACAATTATTGTCTACCATAGAAATCCCTCCCGTGTTTGTTATATTTTTTTATCCTTTAGTTTCTCAAAGTGCCGCTCCAATAAAGCAGTCACTGCGTCCTTATCCGCAAGATTATCGAGAATCACCACCGTTCCAAACATATGGTCATACTGAAAGACCAGCTTATACGGGTCCCCCTTAATCATAAACTGGGCGTCCCCCTCATACAACTGGAACATTTCCTTTCCAAGGTCCTCGGCAATGCTTGCGCACAACGCTTTTACAGGCTCCGCGTCACGGTCGTCCGTGTCAATCACAATCCAACCGTCCTCCTCCGTCACCATGTTGATTTTATAGTACATAACAGACCTCCCATCAGTACATTGTCTCTGTCAAAAAGGCACCACTTAATTACAGAAGTGATGCCTCTTTTGTATGCGAATATCCGCTCTCTCATAAAGAACGCGGTTTAAAATTCTCTTCGTGCTTATTTCTGCACAAGATGAACAGCAAATCCGCCTATCTCCTCGTCAAGATAAATCGCCGTAAGCTTACCGTTCTTTTCAACAGCCGTTTCCTCGATAAACTTCACGCCCTTAACAGACTCCAAATAATTCTTTGCGCGTGCAACGCTGTTTGTACCGATTGCAATATGTCCGTTCTTGCCACGTCCAATCTTCTTCATTGCCTCAACTTCAATCCCTGCAAAGATAGAGCTGTTGCCAACCTTCTTTGTAAAGCCGAACAATTCGTCATATCTTGATGCAACGCTGTCTGCTGCTGCCTCGTCCTCACAGTTTACACCGATATGTCTTAACTCAAAACCAAGCATGGTTCTTACGGCTTCCTCTGTAAGCGCCTGAATCTCATCATACTTTCCTGCTGCCACGAGGTCTTTCTTTACCATCCAGGAACCGCCGCACGCAATAATCTTGTCAAATGCAAGATACTCACAGATATTCTTTGCCGAAATTCCGCCGGTCGGCATAAACTTCATCTGTGTGTAAGGAGCCGCCATTGACTTAATCATGTTTAAGCCGCCTGCTGCCTCCGCGGGGAAGAACTTTACAACATCAAGTCCAAGCTCGATTGCCTGCTCCACATCGGAAGGATTTGCCGTACCGGGTGTCACAGGAATCCCCTTATCTACACAATATTTCACAATCTTAGGATTTAGACCGGGACTTACAATAAATTTTGCGCCCGCGTTCACTGCACGGTCAACCTGCTCTGTCGTAAGCACGGTTCCCGCACCGACAAGCATCTCAGGGAACTCGCTCGCCATAATTCTGATAGACTCCTCTGCCGCAGCCGTTCTGAATGTTACCTCTGCACAGGGAAGACCACCCTTAACAAGCGCCTCAGCAAGAGGCTTTGCATCCTTTGCATCATCCAACACAACAACCGGCACAATACCGATTTTACTGATTTTCTCTAATACTTCGTTCATGATTAACCTCATTTCTTATACTTAATAATCTCGATACGCGAAGAACGCAGTCCTTTTGCGTTCTTCCAATGCGAAGTTTTAGAATTTGTTAGTCAGCATCTTTTGCTGACTTAGAAATTCTCTTCGCAATTATTTCGGCTGTTTTCCGATATAAGCCAAAATACCGCCGTCAACATAAAGGATGTGTCCGTTTACGCCATTTGATGCATCTGATGCAAGAAATACTGCAGGTCCGCCAAGCTCATCCGGCTGTAACCATCTGTTTGCAGGTGTCTTTGCACAAATAAACGTATCAAACGGATGTCTGCTGCCGTCCGGCTGTCTCTCACGCAAAGGCGCCGTCTGCGGTGTCTCAATGTATCCCGGTCCGATACCGTTACACTGAATATTAAACTCACCGTACTCAGAACAGATATTCTTTGTCAGCATCTTTAAGCCGCCCTTTGCAGCCGCATAAGCCGATACTGTCTCACGTCCAAGCTCTGACATCATCGAACAAATGTTTATAATCTTTCCGTGACCTTTCTTAATCATAGAAGGAATAACTGCCTTCGATACGATAAACGGAGCATTCAGGTCAACGTCGATAACCTGTCTGAATTCTGCCGCCGTCATCTCGCACATCGGGATTCTCTTGATAATGCCTGCGTTGTTTACCAAAATATCAATCACGCCGACTTCTTTCTCAATCGCCGCTACCAGCTCGTTTACCGCATCTTCGTTTGTAACGTCACATACATATCCGTGCGCATCAATGCCCTCTTCCTTGTATGCCGCTACACCCTTATCTACAAGCTCCTGCTTAATATCGTTAAAGCAAATCGTAGCGCCTGCTGCTGCCATAGCCTTTGCGATTGCGAAACCGATACCGTAAGACGCACCTGTTACCAATGCAATCTTACCCTCAAGTGAAAATGGATTTGTGTTTGCCATTTCTTTCATTCCTCCTAAATATTCTTAAATTTTTACATCTTATACTTATCTATGCAGAGAATAAACAACACGAAGCCTTTTCTGAATGTTGTTTATTCTCCTAACGCTAAGCTTTAGAAAATCTTAGGTGATGTCTTTTATCACCTTAGATTTTCTCTTAGCGTTGAACCCTTCCTGAAGCGTCGCCGCCTGCAAGTGTCTCAACTTCTTTTCTTGATACCAAGTTGAAATCGCCCGGAATTGTGTGCTTTAATGCCGATGCCGCAACACCATACTCAAGCGCAGCCTTGAAATCCTTTTCATCCAATAATCCGCAGATCACGCCGCCCGCAAACGAATCGCCGCCGCCCACACGGTCAACAATCGGATGAATGCTGTACTCTTTTGAGTGATAGAATTCCTTCGTGTCTCTTGAATAAATACAAGCAGACCAGCCGTTGTCTGATGCAGAATGGCTAACTCTCAAAGAAGAAATGCAGTACTGGAAATTGTAATCTGCTACCATCTGCTCGAAAATTGACTTGTAGCCCGCAAGCTCAAGGTCACCGCTTGTAACATCTGTATTACCCGGCTTATAGCCCAATACAAGCTCTGCATCCTCCTCATTTCCGATACATACGTCAACATACTGCATCAGGTTCTTCATAACCTTCTGAGCCTTCTCAGACGACCATAATTTCTTTCTGAAGTTCAGGTCTACGGAAACCGTAACACCATGCTTCTTTGCTGCCTTTAAAGCCTCCTCTGTCAGAACTGCCGCTGAGTCGGAAACTGCCGGTGTGATACCTGTAAAGTGGAACCAGTCAACACCCTCAAAAATCTTATCAAAATCAAAATCTGCCGCTGTCGCTGTTGAAATCGAAGAATGCGCTCTGTCATATACAACCTTGGAAGGTCTCATGGAAGAGCCTGACTCCAAATAGTAAATGCCAAGTCTTTCTCCACACTTTGCAATATTCTTTGTGTCAACGCCATACTTTCTCAAAGCCGCGATTGCGCACTCGCCAAGCTCATTGTCAGGAACTGCCGTAACAAAGCTTGCCTCATGTCCATAGTTTGCAAGAGAAACCGCAACGTTTGCCTCGCCGCCGCCATAGTTGATGTCAAACTCGTCCGCCTGAATAAACTTCTCATTGTTGGGTGTTGAAAGTCTTAACATAATTTCGCCCATTGTAACTACTTTTTTTGCCATGATAATAATCCTCCGTTTTATCTCTTTTTGTTATCATTTTATATCTGCTACACTGTATTTTAATCGAGCAGGGTCATTTATCTCCCTACTCGCCGCGCGACCCGTGCGCCGCTTTAGCGGCGGACTTCCTCTGCACGGGTCTGTGCATCACAGTGTCACGCCCTGCTTAAAGATTGCCATATCATGGAAGCCTGCCTTCTCGCTTTTAACTTCCTTGCCTGAAGCAACCGCCACAACCTCGTCAAACAACCGCTGTCCTGCCGTGTCAAGATCCTCACCTTCCGCAACCACACCGGCATTAAAGTCAATCCAGTTCTCTTTCTTGCCCGCAAGCCTTGAATTGCTTGAAATCTTCATCGTCGGTACCGGACATGCAAACGGTGTTCCGCGCCCCGTCGTAAACAGCACGATATGCGCGCCGCTCGCCGCAAGCGCCGTAGCCGCCACCAAATCATTTCCCGGTGCGCTCAAAAGATTTAATCCCGGCGTGCTGACAATTTCGCCGTATGCCAAAACGCCCTTCACAATCGCATTTCCTGACTTCTGCGTACAGCCAAGCGACTTGTCCTCAAGCGTGGAAATACCGCCCTTCTTATTACCCGGAGAAGGGTTCTCATAAATCGTCTGATTGTGGCTCTTAAAATAATTCTTAAAGTCGTTAATCAAATCAACCGTTTTGTTGAACAGCTCCTCATTTGCGCAGCGGTTCATCAAAATCGTCTCCGCACCGAACATTTCCGGCACTTCTGTCAGAATGGTTGTACCCTTTTTGCTAATCAGAATATCCGAGAAGCGACCGACCGTCGGATTTGCCGTAATACCCGAAAATCCGTCGCTGCCGCCGCACTTCATGCCAATCACAAGCTTTGACACGCTAATCGGCTCACGCTTAAACTGGGCGGCATACTTTGCTAATTCCTTAACAATTTCAACACCCTCCGCGATTTCATCATCGCTCTCCTGCGATACAAGGAACTTCACACGGTCGGTATCAATCTCGCCCATATATCCCTTTAATACGTCAATATTGCTGTTCTCACAGCCAAGTCCCAACACAAGCACACCGCCTGCATTCGGGTGATTAATCAGATTTGCAAGGATTTGTCTTGTATGCTCCTGATCGTCACCCATCTGCGAGCAGCCGTAAGGATGCGGGAACGCACATACCGCCTCAATATTCTCACATACAAGGTCCTTTGACAGCTCCGCAATCTTGCTTGCCACATTGTTGACACAGCCGACCGTCGGAATAATCCAAATCTCGTTGCGCACGCCAACCTTGCCGTTTTTACGGTTGTAACCCATAAAGGTTGCATCCTCCGTAAACTTCTCTTCGGCAAAATCCGGCTCATACGAATACTCCAGTAAATCGCCTAAACCTGTCTTTAAATTGTGCGTGTGAATCCACTCACCCTTTTTCACAGCAGCAGTCGTGTTTCCGATGCGGAAACCGTACTTGATTACCGGAGTTGCCTCCGGCATGTCCAAAAGCGCAAACTTGTGTCCAGCCGGAATCTCCATTGTTGTCGTGACATCACTGCCCGCCACATTGACCGTGGTGTTCTCCGGAATTACATCCAAAGCCACAGCCACGTTATCATTTTCATTGATTTTAATAAAATTTGCCATTCTTAATCCTCTATTTTAAAAGTTTGAAGTTCTAAAAATTCTTTTCGATTGCCTTTCTCATGCCAAGCGTCCTGATGTCCTCAAGATAAGCCGTAACCGCGTCCGCAAGACCTGCTACCTGTGTCAAATCCTGACCGTGGAAGTCAACGTTGCTCAAATACGCATTCACAAACTCAGCCGACGGCTTTGCGCTGTTTGCGGCAAAGAACTCAAGCACTGCCGCATCATCCATCACGTTGTATTCCTGTCCGTCCCTGTGTCCGATTAACGCCTTCTCACGGATTTCGCTGCCCGTATAGAATGCCATCAACGCTGCAATCGAGAAAGTCAGGTGCTTCGGAAGCTCACCCTTGCGTTCCATATAAACCAAAAGTGACGGCATACATCTTGCTCTCCACTTTGATACCGAGTTCAGTGAAATTGCAAGCAGCGCGTGCTTGATGTACGGATTTTTAAATCTTCCGTTCACTGCCTGCGCAAACTCAAGCAGGTCTTCCTTCGGAAGATCCAGTGTCGGAATCACTTCATCATAAATCGTCTGATGCATGAAGTTGCCGATAATTTCATCCTCCATAGACTCTCTTACATAGTCGTTTCCTGCAAGATAAGAAGCAAGAACGAAAGATGTATGTGCGCCGTTTAAGATACGAACCTTTCTCTGCTTATACGGCTTCTGATTATCCGTAAAGATAACAGGGCAGCCTGCCTCGGGAAGCGGGAACTCCTTGCTGATGTCCTTTGCGCTCTCGATAACCCAAAGACCAAACGGCTCTGCCGTAACAACGATATTGTCACGGTATCCGAAGTCTTTCCAAAGCTCCTCCGCGTCGTCTCTCGGATAACCCGTAACAATACGGTCTACCAGTGTGGAAGTAAATACGCACGCATCGTCAAGCCATGTCAAAAAGCCCTCTTCCAAATTCCAAAGCTTTGCAAATTCAACAACGCACTTCTTTAACATAATGCCGTTGTCGTCAATCAGCTCTACCGGCAGCATTACAAGACCCTTGTCCATCGCTCCGTTAAAGTGCTTATATCTTGTATAAAGGAATTTACAGAGCTTTCCGGGATATGTGTTAGGCGGGTCTAATTCAAACTTGTCCGTATTATCAAAGACAATACCTGCCTCCGTTGTGTTGGAAACAATGTATCTTAAAGAATCCAATTTTGCATAATCATTGTACTTCTGATATTCCGCGTATGCGTCTACCACGTCCGCAACGCTTGTGATAACCCTCTTCTCTACCTTCGGCTCACCGTCCACGATGCCTCTTAAGCATACGGTATACTGGCAGTCCTGATCATGGAACATGTTTAAAATTCCGGGACCGTCAATCGGCTTCACCAAAACAATATCTCCGTCAAACATTCCTTTTTCATTTGCAATGTCGATAAAATAATCCACAAATGCACGCAAGAAATTGCCCTCGCCAAACTGAAGAACTTTAATCGGTCTTTCTTTTTTTCCGGTCTTTGCTGCGTTTAATAATTCCATACTGTTATCTCCTATCCTTAAAATCTTTGGTTGTTACTGTTCACTTCGTTCCAGTAACAGGTAAAAATCCATGCAAAATTCACCTTCGGTGATGGATTTTTACCTAGCTGCGATACGTTTTCTTACGAACTTAGCAGTAAATGCTAAGTCCTGCTTGAACAGTAACACTCTGTTTTTACAGCCAAAAACTGTAAGCACTTACAATTTGAATTTTATATCGTTTTCACAAGAAAGTCAACCACATTTATAGCACTTTTTATGAAAGCTTGTAACAATTCAGCCTTCGGCTTCCTGTTACAGGCATCAAGCCATGCAAAACCAGTTTGTGGTGGCTTGATGCATTTCAACCACTACGCTTTCGTACGGACTTTGCAGCGTAGTGCAAAGTCCTGAACCAAACTGTTATGAAAGCGGTTACACAAGCCTTTACAAACCATATCCTAGCGCTCCAAACGCTGCCTGATTTTGTCGATTGCCTTCCATCTGCTCACCCGCTCCTGCTGGTCCGCCACAATCACCTCCACCATAAATAAACTGATTTCCCAAAAGGTATGCTTCGTTTCCTCATTAATCTGCGCGTACTCCTGCACCAAATCATGCATTTTTTTCGGCAGCTCTCCGCTTAATTCCTTCAAATCCGTAAGCGTACGTGCCTCCGTCACCTCAATCAGGCGAAATAACGCATCAATAAACGCCCCGACACGCTCTTTATCAAGCGCATAAATCCAATTGTTAATCCTGTCATACAACTCTTTTCGTTTGGGCACCTGATCTTCGGCGCGCTCAAACCGGTCACCCTCCACAATCCATGAAAAGCAGATATGCTGCTGCAGCCCAATCTGACTGCTCTTAATCAGCTCATAATCCGTTTTGGACTCCATGAGCATTCCCACAAAAGACTCGTCAGGAATAATTTTCACAATTTTATCCCTAATTCCGTCATAGTCAAGCTGTTCCATAAAGTCAGGACGAAATCCCGGACCATCCATATTGTAAATGCGCCCGATACGCGGTTTAATGCTGTCCTTACAGGTCATGGCGGCATAAACCGCCAAATTTCCGCCTTTGGAATGCCCGCCAAGATACAGCCGCAAATTGCGCTTTCTCGCCAAAAGCTCCGCGACCTGATTGACGTACTTTGTGCTGCGAATCTGCGCCTCCACCGGTGTACGGTATGCCATATTAAAATCCTCACGCCAGCCTACAAGCGCATCGTCCGTTCCCCGAAACGACAAAAACACGTCTCCGTTTCCAAGCAGGAACGTGACGGCGCAAAACTGCAGCTCCTTTTCCTTGTCCGTTTCCTCTGCCAAAAAGTTCAGCTTTGTATTCCGGTACCGCCTCGAAAACGCCGTCTTATAAAACAGCTCCCTGTTTTTTTCAAGTTCCCATTTCACGGAAATGAAATCGTCCCAATTGATCTTCTGCGCCGCATCGCTTAACCGGACTGCCGGTCTGTTGTCCTCCGCGGACGGCACAATTCCCGTAAAAATAAAGTATGAAAAATGTGCGCACAACAACCCGTCAATTTCACAAAAGGGCTTTTCCGCAAAGGTAAAGCCCCCATACTCGTCAACATATGAAATAATGTCTCCCATATCCGTAATCGTATTCCTTTCTCCTGACTATCCCTCATTGATATTGTCCGTCATAGTACCGCAGCAAAAGCTCCACGACTTGATTGTACTGCTGCATTCCCTCCTCCACGCCGTTTAACTTTAACGTCGTTTCCGTAAACGCATTTGATACTTTTTTAACGGTTTCCGTCTTGATAACCGCCCTTTTTTCGACCGCCTGCCAGTCCTCCCTTGTGAGGAAAATATTGTCGTCCGCCACAACATCACTGATGCGCACGTGCGAACGGTATTTCTTCTTATCTTTATTGATGGAATCATAGAAATCGTTGTTTACATAATTCAAAACACTCAAATACCCGCAATACTGCAAAAACGGATCGTCCGAATTCACGCACGCAAGAAACCCTATCAAATTCGCGTCATCCTCATTGATAAAGCCCTTCGTGTGCGCAAGCTCATGACACACCGTCGGCGCAACGTTTGTAACATACATCACGGAATTAATGTTTGCCTCCAGCGAAAACGGAAAATAATACCCCATTATATACTGCTGGCTGAAAAATTCCGAACAGGTCAGATACTTTGGCGTCACATAAAAACCGGACAGTTGGTCATACTCTTCGCCAAGCGCTCTCATCGCATCCGACGCCTCCGACACAAGGTCGCCCTCATAGTATGGCGCCCCGCTGTCGTCACGCGCAACCTCCTTCGCAAGCGTATTGCACCGCTCCACAATAAAATCCCGAAGCTGCGCAAGCTCTTTTGCGGTATAACCGCCCGTATGCACTTTTAAAACAGCATTCTTAGAAACATCTGCCAAAAGTGCATCATCATACTGCGTTGTCCTGTCATATCCCATATATTTCTCGGAAAAATCGGACGCGTGATACAGGATAAAACAGTTAAGCGTCATAATATAGCATACCGCAAGCACAAGCCACGCATACATTTTTCCAAAACGTTTTATCCCCTTTTTATATCGCTTATTCCGAAACAGATGAAAAACAAAAAAGCCAATCCCAAACAGCGTAATCAGCACCGCAAGCACAAGCATGATTTCTCCCACCGAAAACGGCACAAGACTTGTCAGCCGCGCATATGTATTGAGCCAAACCGGAAATATGTACTTCACATACCAGTCGCTAAACGCCTTACTTTTCCAGGAAGCGGCATTGAGCAGGACAACGCCTGCCGTCCCTGCCGCAAAGAGGGCTTTTTTTCCGTTTAATCTGTTCATCGCTTCACACTTTATCCTTTTCCAATCAAACTTCTAATTGTTGTCGGTATCTGTTATACACAATACCATATTTTTATTATCAAAGTTTAAATAAATTGTGAACATTCACCAAAGGAAAAATTTACCATATGAAAAATTATAGCAGATATTCCTGAAACTTACCCGCATCCCTGACCGTTACATTTGCCTCCATATATACGCCTTCCTCCCGATACTCCGTCGCAAAAACCACTGCATTCTCTTTTAAATAAGAAACAATGTCTCCGCGCTGATACGGCAGCAAAAAAGTACAGTCCCGATAACCGCCCGAAAGTTTCCCTGCAATCAGTGTCAGCAGCGCATCAATCCCGTTTTGCGACTTTGCCGACATATAAATTTTATCATCGCCCTGCACAGAAGCAAACGTTCCCATACTGCAGAGATCCGCCTTGTTAAAAACATAGAGCATCGGCACATTCCCCGCGCCAAGCTCGCGCAGCGTATCAGCCGTAACCCGCATATGCTCTCTGTGATTCTCATCGGAATAGTCGATGATTTGAAGCAGCAAATCCGCCTCCCTGACCTCCTCAAGCGTCGAACGAAACGCCTTTACAAGACTGTGCGGCAGATTCGAAATAAACCCTACCGTATCAGACAAAAGGAACGCATTCTTATCAGGCGGCGCAATCCGCCGTACCGTCGTGTCCAAGGTCGCAAAAAGCATATCCTTTTCGAGCACCTGCTTTTCCTCTTTATCTACATATGCGGACAACAGCATATTCATGACCGTTGATTTTCCGGCATTGGTATAGCCGACAAGCGTTACCCTCGGAAGCCCTGACTCTGCGCGCTTTTTGCGCTGTGTTCTGCGCTCGGCTGAAATCTCCTCCAGTTCACGCTTCATGCTGGTAAGACGCTGTTCCAAACGCCTCCTGTCAAGCTCCAGCTTCTTTTCCCCTGCACCCTTATTACTCATCGCACCCGAAGCGCCGCCCTGCCTTGAAAGCGCCGCATGGAGTCCCACAAGTCTTGGAAGCATATACTGTAAGCGCGCAACCTCCACTTGAAGTTTTGCCTCCCTTGTCTGTGCCCTTGTCGAAAAAATTTCCAGTATCAGCGTCGTCCTGTCAATCACCGGACAATTCAGCTCACGCTGCAGATTGCGAAGCTGTATCGGCGAAAGTCCATTATCAAACACAACAAGATCCGCCTCCAGCTGTGCCGCCGTCTCGCGCACCTCCTCCACCTTTCCTGCACCAATATATGTTGCAGTGTTTGCATGTTCCATATTCTGCTCAATTCTTCCCACGGGCTGCATGTCGCATGCTTTCACGAGACTTATCATCTCATCCATCGCCAGCCCGAACGCCGCGCTGCTTTTCTTTTCTCCATTTATATTAACACCTACGATCAGCGCTCTTTCCATATATGGTCCTCCTTCTATATTATACAATTGTACCAATTCTACATGATTATTTCCTTTATATAGTTTACCACATTTTTCTTGTTTATTGGAAAAAGAAACGATTTTAATAGAATTTATGAATAAAACAAAGAAAGTCTCGATCCGACAGTAAAGAATTGGGAGGATACTGCCAGAAGGACACTTTCTTTTAAGGATTACTATATTGAAAAAGAGTTAAGTGATTCATTCGTGATGGAGTTGTCACGAACCTATAGACAATATATCAAATTGTCTGACAATTGTCAATATTTTCTTTTAATTTTCTACAATATTTTTTATCCTTTTTATTATTGACATTCGTATAGATTATGTGTATACTAATACATGTCGTTGACACAGCTACACATGTTTATGTATATCGGGGTGTGGCTCAGTTTGGCTAGAGCGCCACCTTAGGGAGGTGGAGGCCGCAAGTTCGAATCTTGTCACTCCGACGAAACAAAATAGTGCGAAATACCGCAGAACTCAAGGGTTCTGCGGTGTTTTTGTATTTATGGTGAAATCTTATAATACATCCGTTCAATTTCCCGAAGCCTTGCCCGTGCTCCTGTTGCCTCGGTAATTCCTTTACACAAACGGTCATACCCCTCTATCGGAACGATAACTGTCAATTCCACATCCACCCCATACGTACTGTCAATCACATTAATGCCCGAATTGGAAAGAAGATATTGTATTTTCCCGACAGCATTATAATCCGTTTTAATCTCCAATTTAACGCAAAAATGCTGCCGCGCCGTTTCACACAAAGCAAGAGCTTCCTTTACCGCACCCGAGTAAGCTCTAACTAACCCGCCTGTACCCAAAAGCGTCCCCCCAAAATACCTTGTCACGACCACCGCAATGTTTCTGATTCCACTTCCTAAAAGCACTTCCAACATAGGTCTTCCAGCAGTACCGCTTGGCTCTCCGTCGTCACTGCTTCTCGTAAGCTCTGCTTTGCTTCCTATTACAAATGCAGAACAATTATGCCTTGCATCATAATATTTCTTTTTCATTTCATCAATAAAAGCCGTTGCTGCAATCTCATCTGCCACAGGTCTTACGGTCGCTATAAACCTTGATTTCTTTTCCACAATTTCCGCCTCCGCTCCTTTTATGAGCATCAGAAAGTCATCATACTCCATTCTTTCATTCATAAAAATTCTCCGTTTTCGCTATATCCGTTATTTTATAAAAATCTTATATGCATTTACTTCTCCAACACATAATTCTCATTAAAACCGTTAAGATTTATATTTTAAATATAACACACAATCCTATAAAACGTAAGCCATCAAAAACGCGGATCTATACAAAAAAAGATTTTTTTACATAATCTCTTTTCATTTCCATAAAATAGTATTAAAATAAAATCGTATATACATGGCATATTCATAAGAATATACAACATATACACCACTGCAACATGAAAGGAGAATTACCAATGGCAAAAAAATTAGGCAAGCTCGCATTATTGGGTGCGCTGGCAGGAGCCGCTGCTGCAGGAACTTACTACTATCTTCAAAAGAAAAATTCCGTTCCGGCGGATGACTTTGATGATTTTGACGATTTCGATGATTTTGACGAGGATTTGGACGACGATTTCTTTGATGACTCCGCAAACAACACAACTTCAAAAGTACGCCCGCATATCCCCATTGACCTTGACAACGCCAAAGAAAAAATCGGCGAAAAGGTCATAGAAACGCTTGACAAGACAAAGGAAAAACTTGAACAGCTCAACGTTCCTGAAAAAATTGATAAGGCAAAGGAACTAATAAGCGACAAAATATCGCCTGCCGTTTCGATAGAACCAAAATACACGGAAATGGACATGAGCACATCTTCCTCCGCAGCCTATTCCAACACAAACACAGCAGAAGATACAGAAAGCGGTTCTGCAACGGAAGAATTTTTCGATGATTCCGAAAAAGAAAACGAATAGCAGTTCTTAAAAACCAAAAAAGAACGCACACATTCTGCATAGAATGATATGCGTTCTTTTTATTTCAAATATCTTATTCAAATAAAAACCGCGCCAGCTCCTCTACTTTCGTAAAGTACACATCACTGTTATGCTTCATAAACTCCCGAATCTCCGCCACATCATTCGCCCAGCCCGCCCCCACAAAAAACGCGCCAAACGCCCGCGCCATATCAAATCCCGGCTTTAAATCATCAACCATGACCATATCCGAAGGCTCGAAATCATACCGTTTTGCAATCTGCTCCAAAGCATACGTGCTTGGCTTTCTAAGCTCAGGCGGGCACTCCCATCCGAAAATCAAATCCGGCTCGGGCAGATTATTCGCCGCATAATCCCGCTTGATGTTAAAATCATACGAGTGCGAAACAACACAAACAATGCCGCCCTCCGCTTTTTGGCGTTCAATAATTTCCCGCATTCCGTCATATACGTTTGGAACATGCTTCTCAACATAATCGCGCCAAAGCCTTACCTCTATATCCAGCTCCTCGTCTGTCATGCCGAGTTTCCCCGTACAGTATTCCGTAAAACCCGGGTGAAAATTCTCGCGGAAATAATCCTCAAGCGATATCGTCACGCCAGGACGAAGAACCTTCAGCGCCTCCAAAAACGCAGGGTGGTGTATGGTTGCAGTACTATTCACCACCGTGTCATCGTGGTCAAGTATCAGACATTTGTATTTCATGCTTTTTTCCTTCCGGTTAGTTTTTTGGCAAAACAAACGAGCTTTTCAGTGACACAATCCGGTTAAACACAAGCGCATCCGGCTTTGAATCGTGGCAGTCCACATTGAAAAAGCCCTGCCGTACAAACTGAAAACTCTCATACGCCTTTGCGTCCTTTAACGCAGGCTCAACATAGCATTCCTTTAATATCGTGAGCGAATTCGGATTTAAGTTCAGCGAACCGTCCTCATTGTACACACCCTTCTCCTCGTCAATCAGGTTCTCATACAGTCTGACCTCCGCTTTCACCGCAAAAGGCGCAGGCACCCAGTGAATGGTTCCTTTAACCTTTCTGCCCGTAAAGCCGCTGCCCTGTTTTGTTTCAGGGTCATACGTACAATGCACCGTCGTCACGTTTCCGTTCCCGTCCTTCTCAAAGCTTACACACTTCACAAAATAAGCGCTCATTAAGCGGACCTCGTTGCCCGGGAAAAGCCGGAAATACTTCTTCGGCGGCTCCTCCATAAAGTCCTCGCGGTCAATATAAAGCTCCCGGCAGAACGGAACCTGCCTTGTACCAAGCGACTCATTTTCAAGATTATTGGGGATTTCAAGGTACTCTACCTGTCCCTCAGGATAATTGTCAATCACGAGCTTAATCGGATCAAGCGCAGCCATCATTCTAGGCTTTTTCAGCTTTAAATCCTCCCTGATACAGTACTCAAGCATCGCATAATCCGTCGAAGAATTTGCTTTGCTCACTCCGCAAAGCTCTACAAAACGCTGAATGGATTCCGGCGTAAAGCCGCGCCTTCTAAGCGCTGCAATTGAGACAAGACGCGGGTCGTCCCAGCCGTCCACTATTCCGTCCTGCACAAGCTTCTTAATATAACGCTTTCCGGTTACCACATTTGTCAGATACATTTTTGCCTGCTCAATCTGACGGGGCGGGTTCGGAAACTCTAGCTCGCGCACCACCCAGTCATAAAGCGGTCTGTGGTCCTCAAACTCCAGCGTACAAATCGAATGTGTAATTCCTTCAATCGCGTCCTCTATCGGATGTGCAAAGTCATACATCGGATAAATGCACCACTTGTCTCCCGTATTGTGGTGCGACATATGCGCCACGCGGTAAATCACGGGGTCTCTCATATTAATATTGGGCGAACTCATATCAATGCGGGCACGCAGCACCTTCTCACCGTCCGCATACTTCCCGTTTTTCATCTCCTCGAAAAGGCGCAAGTTTTCCTCAACGGAGCGCGCAGCCGAAGGATCTTCCTTTCCCGGCTCGGTGAACGAACCGCGGTACGTCTTAATCTCATCCGCCGAAAGATCTGACACATACGCCTTTCCCTTTCTAATCAGCTTTACGGCGCATTCGTACATTTGTCCGAAATAATCAGAAGCAAAAAAAAGCCTGTCCTCCCAGTCTGCACCAAGCCATGCCACGTCCGCCTTAATGGACTCGACAAACTCAATATCCTCCTTTGTCGGATTTGTATCGTCAAAACGCATGTTGAACTTGCCGCCGTACTGCTTTGCCAAATTGTAGTTTACAAGAATCGCCTTCGCATGACCGATATGGAGATACCCGTTCGGCTCAGGCGGAAACCGCGTGTGTACAGTGTTATACACGCCCTCCGCAAGGTCCTTGTCAATCATCTGCTCGATAAAATTTCTCGAAACGACTTCCTTTTCCCCTTCCGCCGCTTCGTTTTTATTCATTTCCGGCTCACTCATTTTTATAGCTACACTCCTTTCACAAGCTGAAAATTTTAATTTTCAACCTTTCTCCTCATTTCCAGTATTCTTTACAATATCTCCTATTGTAATATATCGGAAGCGGGTTTGTAAAGGTTAATTTCGGGCAAAACAAAAATACCCTATTTATATCCGTCACAGCATAAATAAGGTATTTATGTTTATCGCTTTTCAATCACTTTATCAATCAGCCCATATAAAAGCGCCTCGTTTGCAGACATGTAATTGTCGCGCTCCGTATCCTCCCTGATTTGCTCTACGGACTTTCCTGTATTCTGCGCCAAAATACGGTTCAGCCGTTCCTTGCTTTTTTGCATATGCTCCGACACAATTTGAATATCCGTCGCCTGTCCCTGTACGCCGTTACCATGAATTGCAGGCTGATGAATCATAATCTCCGCATTTGCAAGCGCGATACGTTTTCCTTTGGCGCCGCCCGCAAGCAAAAATGCACCAAAGCTTGCCGCAAGCCCGATACAGATTGTGGAAACGTCGCACTTGACATACTGCATCGTATCATAAATGGCAAAGCCTGCCGTCACCGAACCGCCCGGACTGTTAATATAAAGCCAAATGTCCTTCTCGGAGTCCTGCGCCTCCAAAAACAGCATCTGCGCCACAATCAGGCTCGCCGTCGTATTGCTGACCTCCTCGCCCAAGAAAATAATCCGGTCCGACAAAAGCCGTGAAAAAATATCGTAGCTGCGCTCGCCGCGGCTCGTCTGTTCCACCACGTAAGGAATTGTACTCATGCCGCCATACCTCCAATTCCCGCACAGCTTTGCACATCCAAGCGCCCTCTTTTACGATATACCTGCGGCGTACACAAATACAGGCGTCTGAAAGCAAGCGTAAATGCCTGCTGCGAATTGTAATGCGCCTCATAAGCGATTTCAACAATCGGCTTGTTTGTCTCCACTAACTGTCTTGCCGCCAAATCCAGCCTGCAACGCTGAATATATTTTCCAATCGTATCCCCCGTCTGCCGCGCAAACGTTCTCGCAAGATAAAACTTGGAATAATGAAGGTTGCCCGCAAGCGCCTCCAACGATAAATCCCCGTCCAAATGCGCCGCAACATAAGCTGCAATTTCTTTTACAATTTTATTATCATTCATAAAAACCAGCTCCTTTTTTTACAGTATAACATCCCCTCCAAGAGCCGTCTTAATAAAAATTGCCCTGTTTTATCCAATCAGGCACGTCTTTCCCTCAAATACAAACCCGTATGGACGAATACGTTCCGGCGCAATCCTGTCCGCAAGCAAACAAAGATCCGTATAAGAACCAAACGTAATAATCGACCCCTTAAAATCCGCGTAATACCTGTAATCATTCCATTTTTCATTCCAAGTCCTACATCTGCCACCCATACCGCACACTGATTTCAACCGCCTGCTGCACCGCCGCCAGCACAAACGCAAAAACCGTCAGCACAAACGTCAGCACAATCCCTGTCTTATCATATACAAACTCCCCGTTTTTTCCCGCATTCGCAAGCAAAATCTCCAAGCCAAGCAGAATAAAAATCACAGGCCAAAGTTTACAGATCCACCCGTACTCCATCACACCGAAAAAAATCTGCACCAAATACAACACTCCAATTGCAACCATCGTCACGCCAAGCGTAATCGTTCCGACCCTATGCGACATGCGAATCACCTCCCTCCCCCGCCTGCTCCTCAATGAACTGCTGCTCCAATACCTTCTTCTTGCCCCGAATCAAAATCACGCCAAAATAAATCATTAGGAATGCAAAGATAATCTGCGGCACCGACCGCGTAACCTGATTCCAAAGATACGTTGGTACATGAAGCATGTCAAGCACCATAAAAACCATGCCCTTCATAAAATTCCACAAAACCGACACTCCAATAAAAATCAGTACCCACGCTAAAATCTTTCTGCCCTTCTTCGGCTCAATCTGCCCGAACAAATTCCAGTCAAACAGCAAACTGTCCTCCTGCGCATAAAACTCTTCATCACTCAATCCTGCCAAATTATGCACATGGAAAAAACTGTATGCCCAAATCACAGGCAATGGAAACATAATCAGCGGAACATTGAGACACCCGCCGAAAAAAATAATACCCCAAAACAACCCCATCAACGTTATTCCCTGCTTCATAAAACCCATGTACATCTCCCCCGCTCCCGGAATAAGGGAAAATAAAAATCGACAAAAACCACTTTTTTTACTCATAAAAACCTCCATTTTCTTCCATTACAACATTTCCTTTATCACCCAAAGCCGCATTACTGCCACGCCCCGTCAGTACCCTGCCAAAGTCTCCTGTTTACCCGTTCCAGCACATCAGAAAAGGCATCACCCAAACGTTCCTTGTCCGCCTCCTGCGCCCACACATCGTTTTGCTCAATCGCAGATTGCAGTGCCGGATGACTGACGACGCCAAACAGGAAAATTGCCGTCGCAACTGCCGCCGCAGTCTTTAACCCGTAAAGCAACAATTCCATCCTGACAGAAGCCTTTGTCATCTGCCGCACCGCCCGTGTCTGTATCCTTCCGCTCTTTTCCATAATTTCGCTTTTCATTCTGTCCGGTGCCCGCAAAAGTCCTTCCGCTTCCGTTTCCGCTATCAAACATGCCAGTTCATAATCCGTCATCTGCCTCATAGGTCATTCCTCCCATCTCTGTATCCCGCTTTTTGGTACAGCTTCCGCAGCATTGCCTTTGCGCGGTATATCTGCGTCTGTACTGTTTTCTCGTTGCGTCCCAATGCGTCTGCAATTTCACTGACACTCATCTCCCGATAAAAATACTTCTCGGCAATCTCATCATACGGCGGTTTCAGCATCTTACAGCAACGTTTTAATTCTTCCAAAACAAACTTCTGCATGTAACACGCCTCACACGTATTATCTGTTTCCTGTGTCTGCGGCTGTTTTGCAAAAAATGCGTCCTCCGTCGGCACTTCACCTCTTGCACTTTTCTTTTGATAGTCTAAACATTTGTTTGTTGCAATGCGCGCAAGCCATGCTTTTTCATTTGTTCCGTCAAATTTTGAGAAATTTTTGTATGCGGATAAAAACGTATCCTGCGTCAAATCTTCCGCGTCAAAATAATTGCCGGTAAATTTATAACAAATGCTGAATATCAGATTTTGATACGTATCAATACAATACGACAAATATTCCTGATCGTTAATTTTATCCGCCTCCTCCTTTTTGACTGTTTTTGTAATCCCGATATCGTCTTACAATATATAGAACGATTTGCATCTAATTATTTCTTCAAAATTTTACTGAAGTGAAAAGTTTATTTCCACTTTGAAAGGGGCGAAGTGGATTTTAGTCTTTCACCTGTTTCCACTTGCTCATATGTTGTATTTTGTCTTACACTTTATCTGCCTGACAGCTGCCGGAAAGGCAGGCAGCATATGAACAATACTAATAATACGAATGCTTTTTCCCATCTGACTCTCGAAGAAAGACGCATCATCCTTACCGGAATCATCAATGGTTCTACAAAAACAGCTATTGCACAGACTATCGGCAAAGATAAATCCACTGTCGGCAAGGAAATCAGACTCCGCCGCTCTGTTGTGGTCAAGCATTTTTGTAACACTTGTGGCTAAAAAATATCAGATTTCCTTTTATGAGGCTATCCGTGCCTGATAAGGTGTACGGTATCCGTTATAACTATGGGGACGGACATGGTTATAGCTGACATACGCAAATTCTTCTACCGCCTGATAGAGCGCTTCCTCTGTCCGAAATTTATACAGATTGGTGCATTCGTTTTTCAAAGTGTTGAAGTATCTCTCCATTGGCGCGTTGTCATATGGGTATCCTGCCTTACTCATACTCTGGGTTACATGGACAGATTCGCAGAATTCTACAAACGCTTTTGATGTATACTGGGAGCCCTGGTCGCTGTGAAGGAGCAGTTCTCCCTTGACCGCCGGCTGTGAATCTAGTGCTTTCTGCAGCATACGGATTGCAAGGTCACTGGTGATATGGCGGTCTGTGATACTGGCAACAACACTCCGGTCGTGCAGGTCGATAATGGTGC
>CAJUJG010000028.1:34647-45136 GCA_910586715.1 uncultured Lachnospiraceae bacterium | reverse complement strand
TCAAAGTGGAAATAAACTTTTCACTTCAGCATTTTTTTAATAAACTATACAAAAAAGTTTATAGAATAACAAAAAACGCCCAATACAACTGCCTTTCTAAACTTCAAAACAGTCTGTACTGTGCGTTATGATATTTGTCGTAATTTTTTAAGCAAACTTGTAAAATAATCCGGAAGCGGTGCCTCAAACTCCATGTATTTGTTCAAGGTTGGATGTACAAAGCCGATTGTCATCGCATGAAGCACCTGCCCTTCCAGCCGAAACGGCGCCTTCTGCTTTGTGTAGAATTCATCTCCAAGCAGCGGATGACCGATACTTGCCATGTGCACACGTATCTGATGTGTCCTTCCTGTTTCCAACTGGCACTCTATATAAGTATACCCGCAAAAGCGTTCTAACACATTATAATGCGTTACTGCATGTTTCCCGTTTTTTTCATTGACTGCCATTTTTTTGCGGTCTGTAGGATGACGCCCAATTGGTGCACAAATGGTACCATTGTCTTCTTTTATATTACCGAACACAATTGCCCGGTATTTTCTTGTAATGTCGTGCACCTTTAAGAGCGCGGCTATGGCATTATGCGCTGCATCATTTTTACAAATAATTAAAGAGCCTGTAGTATCTTTGTCTATCCGGTGTACGATACCTGGACGCATAACGCCGTTAATCCCGGAAAGCTCCCCGCGGCAATGATATAAAACAGCATTCACAAGTGTTCCCTCATAATGCCCGGGTGCAGGATGTACAACCATATTTTTGGGCTTATTAACAATCAGCAAATCCGAATCTTCATAGAGAATGTCCAGCGCAATATCCTGTGCAGGAATATCAGGTTCAACTGATTTTGGTATGGTAAACCGGATTTGATCTTCCACACGTACCTTATAGTTTGCCTTTACGGCAGTCTCATTTACAAATACATTTCCGTCCTTAATTATTTTTTGAATATAACTTCTTGAAAGTGACCCAAGATAACTGCTGATGCATTTATCAATGCGTTCCCCCTCCATATCCGAAACTGCCTCAAAAACAATCTCGTCTGTGTTCATAAAAAATCCTCATCCCTGTCAAACCTATATTCGCTGCTCATCTTACTTTAGGTCTCGGAATTTCTTGGTTCGAAAAGTTAAAAATTCCAAATCCGATTCCTTGTATACAAATAAAAGAAGCGCTGCAAGTGCGAACGCGGCAAGTGTTACATAGATATCCGCCACATTAAATACTGGAAAATTAATCAGGCTGAAATACAGAAAATCAACAACATAGTCGTACCGCACTCTGTCAATCAGATTTCCAAGTGCACCGCTTGCAATAAATACAAGCGTGATATGAAGCTTTACATACCTCTTTTGATACGGCATTTTCCAAAGCACGTAAACAATAATGCCGAGAATAACCGCTGCAATAAATATAAAGAAAAACTTCTGCCCCTGAAGCATACCAAATGCCGCACCCCTGTTCTCAAGATAGTGCAGTTCAAAAACACCATCCACAACCGGATATGGCGCCTGCCCTTTTAGTCTGTGCACGGCAAAATATTTTGTGACCTGATCTGCTGCAATTAGAAGCGCTGTCAGAAAAAAATCTACAATTACTAAAACAATTTTTTTTCTATTCATCCCAATCCTCTTCAGAGAAATAAATTTCATGAATTCCTGCCATGATTTCATCTTTTGTGACGGAAGCATCAATGACTGCTTTCCCGACCTTTTTCAGGAGAATAAACTTAATCCGATCCCCTTCCATTTTTTTGTCGGAAGTCGTAAGCGCCAAAATCTCCTCCGGATTAATTTTATCAATGGAAATCGGCAGATTAAAGGGCACAAACATATCCCTGATTTCGTAATATTCTTCCTTTGTAAGCAGTCCCTTCTGCCATGAGATATACGCCGCCCCAACGCTTCCAAGCGCTACGCATTCCCCGTGCATTAACTCAAAATTCTTATATTTTTCAATTGCATGCCCAATCGTATGCCCAAAATTTAAAATTGCGCGCTCCCCTTTTTCCGTAGGATCTTTTTCCACGACAATTTTTTTGTAAGTACAGCTTTTGAGAACCATTTCCTCAAGCGTTTCAATGTCTCGCTCATGGATTTCATACATGCTGTCAATAATCCACTCATAGAAGTTTGCATTTTTAATCAGACCATACTTCATAACCTCTGCCATTCCAGAATAATATTGTCTGTCATCCAATGTCTTGAGCACTGCAATATTCATATAAACAAGCTTTGGCATATAAAACGCACCGACCATATTCTTATACTGGTCAAAATCAACACCCGTTTTTCCGCCGACACTGCTGTCCACCTGTGCAAGAAGTGTGGTCGGTATCTGTACAAAATCAACACCGCGAAGATACGTTGCAGCCACAAAGCCTGTGGTATCCCCGACAACACCGCCGCCTAATGCGAGCAGCATATCCTTGCGTTCAAATTTATTTTCAATCAAAAACGCGTAGATGTCTTTTACGGTATCAAGATTCTTACTCTTCTCTCCGTCCGCAAAGGAATACACAACAAGTGTTTTACACTGATCCTTTAAAACCGAGCATACCTCATCGGCGTACAATCCTTTTACCTTTGAATCCGTAATAATACAAAGCTTTTTATCCGCAATGCCAAAAGCGGTAAGTTCCTTTGCAAGTCCTTCAAAATCATGCTCATACACAATATCATAGATTGGCTTGTTGTTTTGATTGATTGTTAATCTCTGCGACATAGTTACCTCCATATATTATATAATCGTATATTCCGCTGGGTGCCCGTATACATCAAAAAACTTCCCACCCCTAATTGAAAGTGGGAAGTTAAATCTTTTGCATTCTTTCAAACCTAAAGTGTATTGTGCGAAATGGGTACGCTAAAAGTACTTGACAAAACTCCCTGAAAATCTCCTGAAATATCGACACTTGCAGGTGTGATAATGAAGATATAGTTCGAAATCATTTGCAAATTTCCATTGATTGCATAGGTCGAACCTGATGCAAAATCAATAATTCTTTGGGAAATTTCTAAATTCAAGCCTTCCAAATTCAAAACGACCGCACGGTTGTCCAAAAGCGTTTCCGTAATTTCTCTTGCGTCTTCCACGCTTGAGGGCTTTATCACACAAACCTCCATGCCGCTTCCCTGTGCCTTCTTTACGGGTCTGATCGGTGTTACCTTCTGTGAGGTCCTCCTTGCCGGTTTTTCAATCGGTTCATCATAATCGTTGTCACGCATAGCAGGTGCCGGCTTTCTGACTGTATTTGCAATAACTTCTCCTTCGTCGTAATAATCATCATCATAATAATCTTCATCATTATTAAGATGCATGAAGTTTAATAACTTGTCTGTTACTCCCATAATTATATTTCCTCTCCCTTCAGCTTTGTCGGCCTCACTCCAAAGATACCGGTTCCAACACGCACATAAGTGGCTCCCTCTGACACTGCCGTGCGATAATCCCCAGTCATCCCCATGGATAATGTTTCCATACATATATTATCAACGTTTTCCTTCATAATGTCAACTGAAATTTTCTTTAATTTCTGAAAATAACATCTATTTTCCTCCTCATTCTCGACATAAGGGGCAATTGTCATCAGTCCTTTTATCAAAATATTAGGTAATTTGGCAATATCTTTGGCTAATTGGAGAACTTCCTCACAAGTCGTTCCAAATTTGGTATCCTCATTTGCCACATTAACTTCTATTAAAATCCGAACCGTTACGTTTTTCTTTACAGCCTCTTTGCTGATTTCTTCTGCGAGCCTTAGCGAATCGACACTGTGTATCATATATACTTTATCAACAATATACTTGACCTTGTTGCGCTGCAAATGCCCAATCATGTGCCAACGGATGTCTTTGGGAAGAAGCTCATATTTATCCATAAGCTCCTGAACTTTATTTTCACCGAAATCTCGGCATCCGCCGTCATATGCCTCTTGCAGCATTTCGACAGGTTTCGTCTTGCTTACGGCAATCAACGTTACCTGTGACCGGTCACGACCTGCCTTTTTACATGCTGCGTTAATCTGCTCCTCCACTGCTTTCATATTTTCCTTTATTCCATATGTACTCATTTTTTCTCCCCTTCACTGCCACTGCTATTTATGGTAAATAAAATCATCTGTATTTACACTTGCCGCATCCAAAACAATCCGGTCATAAACGGTCAGTCCGTATTGCGTGTTGGAGCTGACAATCGCATATTCATCATTTTCATCAAGAATAGTAATCTGCTTAAAATCCGCATATCCCTTATTCATATTATAAACCCCTGTCAGCGTTCCGGATTTGCTTACGGCAATTTTATCCGTGGAGTTTGGTTTACAAATGTATTCTCCAACGCTTAAATTGCTGTTATCCACATAAAACTCGTCTTCGTTGGAATTATAGACGGTTGTCTCAATAAAACGGTAGGTAAGTTCTCCTTCCTCTGTGTAAGACTCTTTTGTAACGCCGTAGTTTCCTTTTTCTCCGCCTCTGCTCATATATTCCGCGGGAATAATGAAAAATTCCTTTTGAGCAATTGCGGACTTGGGGATTTTAAGCCCTTTCGTGTCATCGACTACAAGCTCAATATCAACAAAACGGTCGGAACAAAAGGTTTTACAGGAGTTTGTGAAAGTAAGCTGCGCATAATCTCCGTCCGCCAAATGATGAATAAAAACCTCACCCCATGAGGTCTCCTGTGTTTTAATAAACTTTACCTTAACATAAGACTCTTCTTCAAGCTCTGCCGAACGCTCCTTTTCAATTGGAATGATAAGCGACCAGTTCTCATTTGTAACAAGCTTTCCGACGACATCGTTTTTTTGCACCAAATCATTGTTGTTTACCCTGCTGCGTTCATAAGCGGAACGGTCAAACAGCTCAGCATTGACTGATTCAGGCGTAAGTCCTTCATAATTATCCGTATTGTAAACGACATAACCGGATTTTCCTACGGGACACAGTGAAACCATTCCCCCCAGACTAGACTGGTTTAGTGTATCCATACTTTCATAAATATTGATATTGACAAGCTTCATGACTGCTCCTTCAAGGTTATACTTAAAGTCATAAACAGCCGTAAAATCCTTGCTGTCAAAACCGCTGTCATATTGTATAATATCAGCTCTAAGCTCCGCAAGTTCATCGTCTGAATATTTGTTTTCTCCCAATTCTCCTGAATTTAAAAGTGTAGCAAGCTTTCCGCTTTCATCAATAGAGTAAACCGTGTCCCGCGAAGAGACACGCTCGCCTTCCCTGACATAGTAATTGATATAACCGGTATAAGGAGTACGAATAATTTCTTCCTCCCGCAGTGCAATGCCCGTATATGTTTTCGATACGGACAGCGAACCCATCTGTACAGAATATCCCATAATCGGATCCGAATTGAAATACATCACAATGACCACAATAATGTATACTGTCATTGCACCGAATATTAGCAGCTCAATCCGGTTCATCGTCTTTCCCGATTTACTATGCTGTTTTGGCCTAACTGGTCTATTCTCTCCCGCCACTAACAAATCTCCTTAATAAAAGCCCCGGAGCTTCCGAGGCTTTTTATTTTTAAAATATTTCTATAATGATACAACAACCTTTGATTTTAAGCTTTCCGGAAGATCCGCCTCATTAATAGAAATGCTGGCTATAATCTTGAAGTTATATGCATCACTGATGCGGTCAAGCTTTGTCAGAATTTCCTCGGCCCTCTCCTGTGCGCCCTCAAGACACGAAATTTTTAAAAACCCGTCAAGATAAATATGTTCTAAATCATGATCCTGAGAAACGATACCGCGAATAAAGCCTATAAACTCGTCGGCATTTGCAACTCCGTAATCCTTTACATTGATGAGTCTTACCTTGTTGTTCAACTCATACATGTGGTCATTGCCTTTATCAAGATAAACGATGTTCCCTGATGCCGTAGCAATTTCCTTGTTTACCATGTCCAAAATGATTTTTGTTTTACCCTTGCCTTTTTGTCCAACAATAAGCTGTACCATAAGAAATACCTCCTGTAAAATGCATATTTGAAATGAGACAAACACCTGCTGCTGTTCAGTCCGTTCCAGTAATTTGAACAGTAACAAATCATTTAATATAATTATAGTAGAATACGTCGAAAAAAACAACAACTTATTAAATTTCTCCTAATAAATCTGTCATCTCCGTATACATTGTCGTCCTGTCAGGCGCCTGAAGCACTACGGAAATATAGGGATTTCCCGCACTGTTCTTTGCATAAATGACAAGACAGTTTCCTGCCGCGTTTGTCGTGCCTGTCTTTCCGCCGATTACCGTAACATTGTTGGGCGCAAATGCCTCTCCCTTTATGTACGCATTGCTGTTTGCCATATCCATCGTCTTTTCGTTTCCGTCCTTATCGTGATATACGGAATTATAACTTGCCGTATGGATAATTTCCACAAACTTATCATGTTTGACCGCCGCATTGCATATGAGGTAAAGGTCATATGCCGTCGTATAATGGTTTGGATCCGTCAGACCGTGCGGATTTACAAAATGGCTGTTTGTCGCGCCAAGACGGTTCGCCGTTTCATTCATTAAATCGGCAAATCCTTCCATACTCCCGCCAATATGCTCCGCAATCAAAACCGCCACATCATTTGATGATTTCAACAGCAATGCATGAAGCGCCTGCTCCAATGTCATCGTATCGCCTTCCTCGATGCCAAGCTTAACCGCACCGGATTCCTCAATATGTACGTTTGGACTTGCAGTCAATACATCGTCAAGATTTCCGTGCTCCAACGCGCACAGTGCAGTCAAAATTTTGGTAAGGCTTGCGGGATTTAATTTTTCATGGACACTTTTGGCATAAATCACATTCTTTTGTGAAATATCAAAAAGCCCCGCTGCAGTTGCCGCCGACATATCAACATCTGTTCCCGAGGTTACATCTTTTGTAGTGACACAAAGTTCCGACGCAAAAGAATCCGCAGTATTACCGGCAGTATGGGAAGCCGTAGAAAATCCGGAATTATTCCTGCTTCGGTCATAACCAAAGGTATATTCCTTACTGCCGCACCCGGTAATCGTTGTCAGAGTCAGCGCCGTCATCAGAAACAATATGAAAAATTGTTTGATCCTATTTGTACATTTCACGCCAGTCTAAATCTCCTCTGTCAAGTGACTTAATCAGAAGCTCCGCTGAGGCAAGATTTGTTGCCAAAGGGATATTGTGCATGTCACAAAGCTTAACCGCGTTATTAATATCGGGCTCGTGGGACTTTGAATTCGGATCTCTTAAAAAAATAACAAGGTCTATCTGATTATGCTCAATTTGCGCGCAAATCTGCTGTTCACCGCCCAAATGTCCGGCTAAATATTTATGAACATTAAGATTGGTGACTTCCTCAATTAAGCGACCTGTCGTACCAGTGGCATACAGTGTGTTTTTGCTTAAAATACCTCTGTATGCGATGCAAAAATTCTGCATTAATTTTTTCTTCCCGTCATGTGCGATTAACGCAATATTCATGATACCTGCACCTTCCTTAATTATTATATTTTCTGACACACTGCAGCCGGATATTTAGCACAAAACCCATGCCGATATACAGACTCACAAGCGAAGTCAGACCATAACTTACAAACGGAAGCGGAACGCCCGTGTTTGGAAAAACGCCCGTGGCAACCGCGATATTGACAAAGCCTTGAAAACCGATAAGCGCCGCCATTCCCGAAGCAATACAAGTTCCCGCAATATCCTTTGCCTTTCTTGCTACGCAAACGCACTCCAACGCAATTCCAAACAGCAGGATTACCACGACACAGCTTCCCATAAACCCGAGTTCTTCCCCGATAATCGTAAAAATAAAATCTGTCTGCGGCTCCGATATAAAATTACCGTTTTTTACGGAGCTGATCATGTTATTATTGAGACCTTTTCCCCAAAGCTGTCCTGAACCAATTGCCATCATGGCATTCGTCTGCTGGTATGCGAGCGTCTGCTGATAACGCTCCGGATAAAGCCACGCAAGAATACGCCCTTGCTGATAATCATTAATTATCGTTTGATCCGGCTGCAAAATCAAAATAAACAGAACAACCGCAATCGGAACAACAACCGCCAGTGTACCGAGAATCAACTTATAGCTCAAACCGCCCACATACCATACTACACAAAAAATCACAAGGATTACAATGGTCGTTGACATATCCGGCTGATCATAGACCAAATATGCGGGAACCGCCACAATTGCAAGCATCATAATAATATTTTGAATGGAGTTGATTTTTTCCCTGTGTTTTAGAATAAACTGCGAAATCACCAAAATCAGCATGATTTTCGTAACCTCCGAAGGCTGAAACTGTATGCCGCCGATAACCAGCCAACGCCTTGCATTGTTTACCACCTCTCCAAACAGCGCGACCATTCCCAAAAGCAATAAGTCAAACAGATAAATCAGCCAGTAAAAGCGCAGAAAGAACGAATAGTCAAAAAAGGACAGAACAATCATGATAAAAAAGCCCATAATAAAGCCCAAAAGCTGCCTGCCCTGCAAATCGGCTCTTGCGCTTCCTACGGAAAACACGCCGATTGCCGTTATTGCTACAAGCATCAGTATTAATTTAAAATCATAATCCCTTATTCTGTACCTTTTTAACATATTACGCTCCGTTTCTCATAATCTAGTCTAATTTCTTAAGTCTAAAATCGGTATGTTGGCATAAAGCACCGGTGATTTTCCGTTTCTGCTGTTTGTGCCTGCCTTGGATATTTGAATATCCATATTGGAAGTATCAATTTTCATATACTTCGATATAACCTCAGCAATATCGTTTTTAATCAGCTCCATCATCTCGGGCGAACAATTTACGCGATCGGAAATCAGCAGTATTTTCAACCTGTCTTTTGCAATCTGTCGTGAAGTTTTCCTTCGGAAAATATTAAATATACTCATGCCTGTTCCTCCTGTAGACTTTTTTTGAATAAGCCCGAAAACCTTGCCCACAGTGTTACATTTTTGCTAAAATCCATAAAAGGAACTTCTTTTCCAGCCAGCCGCTTGCAGATGTTATAAAATGCTTGCCCTGCCATCGAACCCTTTCCGACCAACGGTTCTCCCTGATTTGTGGCAATAACCACGCTCTCGTCATCGGGTACCACGCCAAGCAGCGGAAGTCCCAAAATATCAAGCACATCATCCACGGTCATCATTTCGCCGCGCCGGATTAAGTCGTGGCGGAGCCTGTTAATGACAAGGTCAATCCGTTTAATCTCATTTGCCTCCAAAAGACCGATAATCCGGTCCGCATCACGGATTGCGGATACTTCCGGCGTTGTGACTACAATGGCATGGTCAGCTCCTGCGATTGCATTTTGAAATCCCTGTTCAATACCCGCCGGACAGTCGAGGATTATGTAGTCAAACTGCTCCTTTAAGCTGTCAATCAACTTAATCATCTGCTCCGGCGTGATACAGTTTTTATCCCTTGTCTGTGCCGCTGGCATCAGATACAGTCCGGCATGCCGTTTGTCCTTGATCAGCGCCTGTTTTAAACGGCAGTTGCCTTCTATCACGTCCACAAGATTGTAAACAATCCTGTTCTCCAGTCCCATAACCACATCAAGGTTCCTAAGACCAATATCGGCATCAATTAAAACAACGCTCTTTCCCATTTCTGCCAAACCTGTTCCTACGTTTGCGGATGTGGTGGTCTTTCCCACGCCGCCTTTTCCTGATGTAACAACGATTACTTCACTCATAGGATGTCCTCCATTATTATTGATAATGGTCTCCGGACAGATTCAAAGTGTAAATCCGTCCAGCAATTCTTTTGTAATCGATTCCATCAATACCTCACCATTGTAGGTGTATGCAATTTTTGGTGTTGATTTTGGCTTCCGCCCCCAAAGAGAAGTTTTTTGGGGCTGTATATTATAGCTGAGCGAGCCGATTTTTAAAGCGCTTGGATTCATTTCCAATGCCACGACAAAGTGGTTCAGACCGCCGCCTGCTCCTGCGTGCGCTTCTCCCGTGAGACTTCCAAGTATCACGATATCTTTTGCGGACCAGACATAGCTTCCTTCGCACACATCACCCAGTATAATGATACTGTTCTCCGTTTCGATGCTTTGTCCGCCGCTAAGCGATCCTCTGTAAAACTGCCCACAGTTTTCATCCTTCTGAAAGCTCAGATTATTTTGTATTCCTAAAAATTTAATATTTTTATCCTGATCCCTGCCCATTAGGCACAGTACCTTCAAACGTGAATTCTGCGTAATAATATCCAGTACCTCACGCTCCTGTTGTTCAGTCAGATTTCTGCCTTCCAAAGAAATTGCCACAGCCGCATCCTTAAAAAAGCGATCTGCCTCCTGAAACTTCACCGCAATGTCTGCAAGCAGCTCCTCATATGGAATTGTGTCGTCCATAATCACGGATATTCCGCTGGAAAAGCTTTTTAAAATCACTGAATTTTTCACATGTTCTCCCTTCGTGTTTTAGTCACCGTCACCGCTTAGCGCATCCGGA
>CAJUJG010000028.1:21602-34637 GCA_910586715.1 uncultured Lachnospiraceae bacterium | reverse complement strand
TGCCGCGTAATCTGAGCTGTAACCGTACGCAATGCGCACTGCTACCGAAATCTCAGGATTTTCATAGGGTGCATAGCTAAGAAACAACGCGTGGTTTGTACGGTTTCTTCCTTCCTGCGCAGTACCGGTCTTTCCTGCCACATGAACCGGAAGTTCCCCGTAATACTTCTTTTTTTCTACCACGCCCCGCATACCTGCATGAATGGTATTCCAAATATTTGCATCAATATCTATCACATTTCTGATTTCAGGCGTGTAATCTTTGATGATTGTACCGTCTGCATCGGCAACCTTATCAAGAATGCTAAGGTTATAGACCGTTCCGCTGTTTGCAACGGCTGTTACATAGCGTGCAAGCCCAACGGTTGTATAGTTGTTTGAACCTTGACCGATTGCTGTAGGCACGGAAAATTCCGATGAAAAATTCGGTTCGGACTCCGTAATTTCAACCCCTGATTTTTCTGTCAGTCCGAATAAATCCGCATATTTTTCAAGCCTTGAAAGACCGTAATTACTATTGTAATTGCTGCCGTCCAAACTTAGCCGGTAGCCGATCTCATAAAAATACATATTGCAGGAATTTGAAATGGCATTCTGCAAATTCATTGCGCCGTGAGCGCCGGGATAGATATGGCACCTGTGAATATCAGGCGGAATTTTATCGAACACACCAGTACAGGTAATCGTTTCTCCAACAGAGGAAACTGCGCCTTCCTCCATAGCGGCAACCGCAACCATCATTTTAAAAGTAGATCCCGGAGCTGTTTCCTGCTGCGTTGCGGCACTCCACTGCGGTACGGACAAATCCGCCTGCAGCTTAGCAAAATATTCCGCGTCCACACCGTTTGCAAGCTTATTAATGTCATAACCCGGATAGGACACAAGCGCAAGAACTTCTCCGGTGTTGACATCTGTTACTACGCAGGAACCAGATGACGGGTCAAGCGCAAGCTGTGCGGGTGTTATCTGAAGCGTGGAAATCATCTCAAGCATAAAATTATAAGGTCTTGTCTGACCGCTCTTTAAGGCGGTAATTTTGCTCTCGTCCACACTGATTAAATCCTGTTCCCACAAAATCATGCAGATTTGCCTGTCACTGATCGTTTGGTCGCTGATCATGAATTTGTACATCATCTTTGAGAATTTCGTATTGTCGTCAAGGTTTTGAAGGATATATTGCACAATACTGCTCAAAACTTCATAAGAATCCGAATACTGGGACTCCACGGAAAGCTTTGTGACATCAATCCAGTTTTTAGAAACCGCATACGTTAAATACTCATTCAGACTGATAACCTCATCGTTCGTCCATGCGATATAGGTCGCATCCTCTCTGTCAATTGCAGAGCTTACGAGCACACCTTTTTCAGTCAGCATGGAAACAATATAGCTTTCATAATTTTGATACTCTTTCGTAAGCTTATCATACGGCGTTTTTGTTTCCAAAAGCTCCGCCTCAATGGAAGCAAGCACACGAGCCTTTTTATCATTAAAAATCTGTAAAACCTCTCGTTCGGTGTCATATGCATTGGCATCCGAAAAATGGTTAATGTCAATAACGTTGTTATTGAACAGTGCATAATATACGTCATCAATCGGAATGATAATATTTTGCCTTGAAGAGGATGTCAACGGATCATAATTGTAAATATTTCTAATCTTTGAAACTAGAATACCTGCAAGTTTCTGCTCTAAAATATTGTAGATTGCCACCTGAAGGTCCTTGTCTATCGTCAGGTATACGTCATGTCCTGCCTGCGACTCCACAATGTCCGTTGTATCAATCACCTTTCCCATATTGTCTACATAGATTGTCTGCGACCCTTTTTGACCCTGTAGGTCAATCTCCATTACCTGCTCAATACCACCTTTTCCGACAATATCGTTCATCGTATACGTTGAATCCTGTTCCGTAAGCGCGGCAAGCTCGTCCGAATCGATTTTCCCCGTATAGCCTAAAATATGTGAAAAATAATACGGATAATTGTACTTTCTTATCGTATCCTCTTCTATGGCAACACCGTCAAGCGTATCTGCGTTTTCCATAACCACGGCAACCGTCTCAAGCGACACGTCCGTTGCAATCGTGGTGGAGATATATTTCTGATAGCTGTAGAGGCTCATCTGATACCGGATTGTGACAAGCTGCAGCGCCTCCCGTTTCGTATATCCTTTACCTGCAAAAAAAGCGCTTCCCTTTTTTCCGTCTGCAAGAATTTCATACTCACCGATTTTATATTTATTACACAGATAATCAATAATCTCCGGTGCAGACGCATTCTCCTCCGAAAATTTAAGGTCGGTAATCAATGCATGACCGTATACGTCCGCCTTAAACCTTGAAAGCTTTGTGCCTTCTACCGAAAATACATAATCATTGTTTTCATTTAATATAATATTGAAATCACTGATAATCGAATCGCCGTTTTCCTCAACCATATGAATCAGCTTATAGAGCGTATCATTAAGCTGCTCCCTTCCTGAGGAATTGGATTCATACACATCCTCTATCGTGACAGAGTATGCCAGTTCATTATAGGCAAGGAGGTTTTTGTTTCTGTCATATATATTGCCTCTTGTGCCCTGTATTATCTTTTCCTTCTCAATCATCAGACGGAAATTGTCTAAATACGCCTGACCGTTTACAATCTGCAAATCGAACAGTCTGTAAATCAGTGTCACTGCCATTCCCACAAAAACAATAAACAGCAGCAAAAGCCGCGACGTAAAGAAGTTAAAAAGACCTTCCCTTAAATTCCGAAACAATTTTGCTTCACCCCTCTTGCTGTGAATGATACCCAGTATCCTCTCTTGTCCAATTCAGAAGCAGAATAAGCGGATATAAAAATACGGTAACAAATATCGTGTAAATCATCTCCGGCACAATCACGTGTTTCAAATAAAACACAAGATGAAACCTGCTGCGCAGCAGATAAAGCAGCACATAACAGACAAACGAATAGCAAAAATCACTCACCGCAATCAAAAGCAAAGGCAATTTAATGTCTTCCTGAAAAAAGATGCTGTTAAAAAATCCGTTTGCGGCGCCTATGTATAAATAAATCAATGCGTAGAACCCAAGTACGTCCCCATAAAATATATCCATGAGAAGTCCGCATATAAATCCCACCGTCATACCGTAATGCTTCCCGAACATAAAACCGTATGCAGCGGTAATAATAATCATTATATTCGGAGAAATACTGCCCAAACTAAGCGCTTGAAAGAGCGTCGTCTGCAGTACAAATCCTGTTATAATTACAAAAAATAAAATAACATTTTTTTTCATTCGCCACACCTAATCTGCGATCTGCTGTTTTGTTTTTGTGATGACAAGCACTTCCTCAAGATGCTCAAAATCAACCGCCGGCGTAATTTTTCCCGATTTCGTAATATTATTGGAATCCGGATTAATTTCCGTAATATAGCCGATTAAAATACTTGGAAGATACTTGTCACTGATATTGGAGGTTACCACCTTATCGCCGACCTGAACTTTGTCTGCGGAATCAGTGAGCTGCTCAAAACCGATTATCCCGTCCGCCATAAGCTCCAATGAGCCTTTCACCATAAGGATGTCGGAGCTTGCAAGCACCATTCCGCTGACATTGGAGTTATCATTGATTATGGCGTTGACCTTGGACCAGTTTGTTCCAATATCGACAATGCGCCCCACAAGACCGCCTCCTGCAATGACATTCATGTCCATCGCAAGCCCGTCGTCACTGCCCTTATTAATGATAAAGGAATGAAACCAGTTTCCGCTGTCTCTTGCGATAATCCGTGCGCCCACCTTTTCGTAACCGCTGTACTGCTCGTCCAGCTTATAAAGCTCTCTTAAATTATTCAGCTCATATTTATCCTGCTGGAGCTGCGTATTCTGTACGGTAAGCTCGTCCACTTTTTGCTTTAGCTCCTGATTTTCCTGAAGAACAACACGCAGCTCGCCAAGCTCGTCCACCCGAACGGAAATCCATGCGCCGATACGGCTTACACCGTTTTGAAACGGTACAATGACATACCCTACAAGCTTATTTAAGGGAGTTGCGGAATAATCCGTAAAAAAGGTTACCGCCATTAGGAGTATGCACGCAAAGGTAAGCAGCAGCAATAAGTATTTACTTGGAATAGAGAATTTTGTTCTCTTTCTCTTTGCAATCGGACTCATTGATTTTAGCGCCCCGTTCCTTCTAAATAAGCTACTGATTTATAGTTATCGTCTTTAATGATTTTTGCAAGTCCGAGTGCGACGCCCGATACAGGATTTTCACTCATATTGACCTTTAAGCCTGTCCCCTTTGCAATCAGTTCCGCAAGGTGTGCCACCTGGGAAGCGCCGCCCGTCAGATAAATGCCGCGCCTGAAAATATCCGCCGAAAGCTCTGGCGGCGTCCGCTCCAGTATCACGCGGATGTTATCAATAATCACGTTAAAGTTTTCAAGCATACTCTCACTGACCAAATTGGTCGGTATCTCTTTTTCCATCGGGAGTCCTGTCACAATATCGCGTCCGTATACAATTGCGCCGCGGTTTTCCGCCTCCAGCTCCCGCAGGCTGACTTTAACGTTCTCTGCTGTTTTACTGCCGACAATCAGGCTGAATTCCTTTCGAATCGCATTTTTAATCGACTCGTCAAACTTCTGTCCGCCAATCTTTATCAGTTTACTGAGTACAATGCCGCCAAGGGAGAGAATGGAAATCTCCGTCGTGTGGAAGCCCACATTGACGACAAGAATCCCCTGTGCATTCTTTACGTCAATATCCAGTCCGAGACCGTCCGCGACAGCCTTCTCTACCCGCATGATTTTTTTTGCCTTAACATTTGCATCCTTTACTAAATCGGAAAAAGCTCTCTTTTCCACTGCCGTTATATCGGAAGGCACTGCAATATAAAACTCTGCCGGCTTCACAACGCCCTTATTGCAGTCAAAAATAAAATTCTTGAGCAGAAGCTGCATATTTTTAATATCCGCAATCACACCGTTGCACAGCGGATAGGAAATTTCAATATTGGAGGGCGCTTTTTCAAACATTTCAAAAGCAGAATCCCCATATGCAAATAAATTTTTCTTGTCTTCAATGGCAATCATATTTTTCTCTACCACAACGGTATCCCCATGTGTATTGTAGATTTTGATTGTTCTGGTACCTAAATCGATACCAAATGCGTTGTTAGCCAATTTTAACAACTCCTTTCTGTTTTATAAAAGTCCTTTTTGATTAAAACTTGTATATCTGTTGTCACCTATGATAATGTGATCCAACAGCGGAATTTCAACTAAATCGGACACTTCTTTTATCTTTTGCGTTGCAAGAAGATCCTGTCTGCTAGGTTTTGGATTTCCGCTTGGATGATTGTGCAAAAGCAGCATATATGCCGCATCCAATCGAAGCGCCCTGCCGCAGATTTCCCGCGGAGACACAAGTGTAGCGTTGGCGGTTCCCGCAGAGATAATCGTTTCACTGATTATATTTTTACGACTGTCCAAGAGCACCAGCAAAAGCTGCTCCGTCGCTTTATGACGCAGCCGTTCCATATAATATGCCGCCACGGTTTCCGGTTTATCAAAACAAAGATTGGTTTTCGCTTTCATGTTTGCAGTGCGTTTTGCAATCTCGGCAATGCATAAAAGCTGTACTGCCTTCACTTCGCCGATTCCCGGTATCTGCATCAGCTCCTTAACGCCGAAATGATACAGACCTAAGAGACCGAGCTTGTCTCCGGCAAGATTTAAGATGTCGCGTCCAAGCTCAATCGGCGTCTTGTCCCTTGTTCCGGTACGCAGCATAATTGCAAGCAGTTCCGCGTCGGACAGATTTTCGGCTCCAAGGCGCAGGAATTTGTCGTACGGCAATTCGTCGGATGCGTAAATTTCCTTAAAATGACTCATATCTTTTTGTGAGGCTGCCCTCTATTCAAATAAGCGTAATCCAATTGTTATCTTACCACACCCGTCAACGTCTGTACACAAGAAATATTCGTTTTTTTTCGACACCGCTTCCTTAAAACGCCGCAAGCCCCGCATCTGCAATGCTCTGCAAGGTTTTCATAATCCCAAAGCGGGCATGTTCATACGTAAGCCCCCCTTGAAAATATACGGCATACGGCGGCTTTATGGGACCGTCCGCGCTCAGCTCAATCGACGATCCGGATACAAATGCACCTGCCGCCATAATGACTTTGCTGTCATAGCCCGGCATATCCCACGGCTCGGGCGTCACAAAACTGTCAACGGGTGCCGCTGCCTGTATGCCCTTGCAGAAGGCTATCACGCCTTCAGGCGTTCCAAACGTAACCGCCTGAATAATATCGTGCCGTGACTGCGTGGAATCGGGAATGACCGCAAAGCCCAGCTTCTTGTATGCATTTGCAGCAAAAACAGCGCCCTTTAACGCGCCCGCCGTGACGGTTGGCGCAAGGAACAGACCCTGATAAAAATCCTTTAAAATTCCAAGCGATGCTCCGACTTCCTTGCCAAGCCCCGGCGAGGTCAATCTGTATGCGGCATTCTCCACACACTCCTTTTTACCGACGATATAGCCGCCTATGGGAGCAAGTCCGCCGCCCGGATTTTTGATTAAGGAACCGACCGCCATGTCCGCCCCCACGTCCGTAGGCTCCAGCCGTTCTACAAACTCTCCGTAGCAGTTATCAACCATACAGATGACATCGGGTTTTATTCCTTTAATAAAGGAAATCAGCTCGCCGATTTTTTGTACGGAAAGGGTTGGTCTTGTCTGATAACCCTTTGAGCGTTGGATTGTCACCAGTTTTGTTTTTTCGTTTACTGCTTTTTTGATATTATCGTAATCAAAACTGCCGTCCGCTAAAAGATCAACCTGTTTATACGTAATGCCATATTCCGCAAGAGAACCTTTAGACGGTCGTATTCCGATAACTTCCTCCAAGGTATCGTACGGCTTACCGACAGGCGATAACAGCTCATCCCCCGGTCTTAGGTTGCTCATCAGCGCAAGCGCGAGCGCGTGTGTGCCGCAGGTAATCTGCGGGCGGACCAGTGCGTCTTCCGTGTGAAAAACAGACGCATAAACTGCCTCCAGCGTGTCGCGCCCCAAATCATTATAGCCATAGCCGGTTGTGCCAAGCAGGCATGCCTCACTTACTTTATTGTCCTGCATTGCCTTAATGACCTTAAGCTGGTTATACTCCGCGGTTTGGTCTATTTCACAAAAACGCTGTTTTAAGTTGTCTAAAATTTCTTTACTAAACCGATAGACTTTATCGGATATTCCAAGTTCCTTATATATGTTCTCTGTTTCCGTATTCATTATTGATTGCTCCTAACATATAGTGTAACATTTTTTCATCGTCGTATTCAAATTTGTCTTTTTCAATCCAAATAACGTCCCGCTCCCGCCGAAACCATGTGAGCTGTCTTTTGGCAAATCGGCGTGTATCTCTTTTTATGACGCAAACCGCTTCGTCCAGTGTACATTCGCCTTCCAAATACGAAATAATTTCCTTATAGCCTAGTCCCTGCATTGCCACAGAATCGCGTCTGCATCCCATATCCATCAGCTTTTTTACTTCTTCCACAAGTCCGTTTTCCAGCATGAGGTCAACACGTCTGTCAATGGCTTTGTAGAGCCTTTGCCGTTCGTCCGTAAGCACAAAATAACGAAAATCGTATGCTGCTTCCTTTTGCCGCTCCATAGCGTTATGCTCTGATATTTTTGTTCCGGTCTGCCGGAAAAATTCAATTGCTCTGATGACGCGCTTGACATTGTTTTCGTGAATTTCGGCGGCGGCTTTTTCGTCACATTCTTTCAGCATGGAATGCAGATATGCTGCTCCTTTTTGCCGGGCAATGAATGCAAGCTCTGACCGCAGCGCCGTATCCTCATCACTTTCACAAAAATCTATGTCATAGAGAACGGATTGGATATAAAACCCCGTACCGCCTACAAAAATAGGAATTTTGCCCTTTGCATAAATTTCCGCCATTGCCTGTTTGGCATACGTCTGAAACAAGACGATATTAAAGTCCTGCGACGGTTCCAAAATATCGATCAGATAATGCTGTATTCCCTGCATCTCTTCGGGACGGATTTTTGCCGAACCGATGTCCATATGACGGTAAACCTGCATGGAATCGGCAGAAATAATTTCACCGTTTATGGCTTTTGCAAGCGCGATTGAAAGTTTGGTTTTTCCTGCGGCAGTCGGTCCTGTCAGAATAATGAGTTTTTTCATATTATTCCTGTTCTCCCTGCTTTCACACTGTTCTTTTAAACTTTTTTTCCACCTCGTATTTTGACATGGAAATAATGGTCGGTCTGCCGTGCGGACAATTGTACGGATTGTCAAGTTCCAAAAGCTGTTCAATCAGCCTGTCTGCCTCTGAAAAGCTTAATGAATTGTTTCCCTTTACCGCCGCCTTACATGCCATTGACGCTATTTTTTCGCGGATAATCTGCGGTACGCCTTTGACCGGACTTTCTGACATCTGTGTCAGAATCTCTTCAAATAAGTCTTTAATCTGATAACTGAACAAATCCAGCGGCACGCCTCTGATTGCGAACGCATTCATACCAAAATCCTCGATTTCAAAGCCAAGCTCCTCAAAATATTTGGCATAGCTGTTGATAATGTCCGCCTCCTTGGGCGTCACGCTGATGACAACGGGCGGGGTGAGCGTCTGCGTGTAGACTTCGTTGGCTTCCACTTTTTTTAATATCTGTTCGTATTTTACTTTTTCATGGGCGGCGTGCTGGTCGATCATCAGCATTTTATCACGATATTCGATAATCCAGTAGGTATCAAATATCTGTCCTACAATGCGGTACTCCTGCTTTGCCTCGCGTGTTAAAAGCTTTTCGTCAAAGAAGTTTAACTGCTCCGGTTTCTCTACAATAATCTGATCCTTTGCTTTAATGATGCCGCTATTTTGCATGTCGTTTTCTTTTGGCGGTGCACCGAGTATTTTGTTCTGCACCGGATTAGGCTGCGAATTGGCTGTCGCAGAAGAACTTTGCGGCTGTATTGGAGCACGGTTATCGACGAAAAAGGGCTCCTTTTCTGTCTTTACATCGTCATAGCTGCTGGCAAAAATGACACTCGTGTCATTTTTGCCGCGGTTATATCCAGTATCCTCGCGCAGAAGGTTTGCGGCATTTGCAACAGTATCTGCAAGCCGCCGTTCCTTTTCAAACGGCTCGGGCGCCTCTTGTTTTTTCTCTTCCTTTTTTTTGCTTTTTTTATCCTGTCCCAAGGTTGCCTGCGGTATCATTTCCTGCTGTGACAAAAATTCGGAAATATTGTCCGCAATCAGCTTATAGATGCTGTTTTGGTTGGAAAAGCGCACTTCCATTTTAGTCGGATGAACGTTTACGTCGACACTCTCCGGCGGCACCGTGATGTGCACGACGCAGAACGGATACCGGTGCTGCATCATATAGGGCTGATACCCTTCCTCAATTGCCTTTGACAGGATTTTACTCTTGACATAGCGTCTGTTAACAAAATAATTTTCAAAATTCCTGTTTGCGCGGTTGAGCGCTGTTTTCCCCAAAAACCCCTCAATCACGATATTTTCGTCAACTGCCTGGAATGCCATCAGCTCATTTGCAATATCCCTGCCGAAAATGCGGTAGATAATGGCATGCAGGTCGCCGTCTCCGTTTGTATAAAATTTGGTCTGTCCGTTCAGCACATACTTAAACGAAATTTCCGGTCTTGAGAGCGCCATATGTTCCAGCAAATCCGTAATATAGCTTGCCTCTGTCATGGCTGTTTTCAGGAATTTGCGTCTGACCGGCGTGTTGAAGAACAGGTTTCGTACAATGAATGTTGTGCCGTTTGGTGCGCCGACCTCCTCAAATGCCGTTTCGCGCGCACCCTCGAGGCAAATCCGGGTTCCTGTAATCGCATCCTTCGTCTTTGTAATCAGCTCCACTTTGGCGACTGCGGCAATGCTTGAGAGCGCTTCTCCGCGAAATCCCATGCTGTTTAAGCACATCAGGTCTGCCACGGAGCTGATTTTACTTGTCGCATGACGCATAAAGGCATTGCGTACCTGCGTATGTTCGATGCCGTCTCCGTCATCCGTCACGCGGATAAACTCGATACCGCCCTCTTTAATTTCCACCGTAACGGCATGCGCTCCCGCGTCCATCGCATTTTCCACCAGCTCCTTTACGACGCTTGCAGGACGCTCCACAACCTCTCCTGCGGCTATTTTATCAATTGTCGCATCATCAAGTACATGAATTTCTGCCATATATAACGTTATCCTTTCTTAAAATGAAAAACCATTACTGATGAACAAACGCAGCAGCCTGCTTTATTTTGGGAGAATGCATGCCATTTGAAGAATGGCTTTGCATTCTCTTAATGCGTCGCCGCCGGGCGACGCTATTTTTACCAGCGGTTTTTGATCTTACTCTGCAGCCTGTAAAGTGTATTCATCGCGTCAAGCGGCGTGAGGTTAAACACGTCAATCTCCTTTAGCTCATTTAATATATCCGCATCGCTCACCGTATCCAACAGCGACATCTGACCAATATCCACATCATCATAATGCTTTACTTTTTTGCGTTCGCCCTTCGTATCCACGGCGATTTCCTGAACTTTGTTCGTAATATCGTTATCACTTAACTGCTCCGCGATTTCCTTCGCACGGTCAATCACCATATCCGGCACACCTGCAAGCTTTGCAACCTGAATACCATAACTGCGGTCGGCGCCTCCCTTTACAATCTTGCGCAAAAATACAATGTCGTCACCCTTTTCCTTTACGGCAATACAATAATTGTTGACATTGTTAATCTTGCCCTCCAATTCTGTCAGTTCGTGGTAATGCGTGGCAAAAAGCGTCTTTGCGCCGAGAAGCTTTTTGTTGCTGATATGTTCAATCACCGCCCACGCAATGCTCAGCCCGTCAAAGGTCGATGTCCCCCTGCCGATTTCATCAAGCACCAAAAGACTTTTTGCAGTGGCATTTCTTAAAATATTGGCAACCTCATTCATTTCCACCATAAAGGTACTTTGCCCGCTTGCCAAATCGTCCGATGCGCCGACACGCGTAAAAATCCGGTCAACAATGCCAATATCCGCACTTTTTGCAGGCACAAAGCTGCCAAGCTGCGCCATCAGCACAATCAATGCCGACTGCCGCATATAGGTTGATTTTCCTGCCATATTGGGTCCCGTGATAACGGCGATGCAGTGATTGCCGTTATTTAAATACGTATCGTTTGACACGAACATATCGTGGTCTATCATTTTTTCCACAACGGGATGCCTGCCGTCCTTAATGTCAATAATGCCTTTGTCATTTAAATCCGGTCTGACATAATGATTCTGTTCGGCAACAAGTGAAAGCGATGCAAAAACATCAAGACGCCCTACGGCTTTTGCAGTCTTTTGAATGCGTTCCAGTTGTCCGGCAATATCGTCCCGGATTTTACAGAACATGTCATATTCCAATGTGTTGAGCTTGTCCTCCGCGTTGAGAATGGTATCTTCCAGCTCCTTTAGCTTCGGCGTTGTATAGCGCTCGGCATTGACAAGCGTCTGCTTGCGCACATAATCGTCAGGAACCATGTTCTTAAACGAATTGGTGACCTCAAAATAATAGCCGAATACTTTGTTATATTTGATTTTAAGGTTTTTAATTCCCGTCCGCTCGCGGTCTTCCTCCTCAAGCTGCGCAAGCCAGTTTTTCCCGTCCGTCTTTGCCTTGCGCAAATGGTCAATATCCGCGTCAAAACCGTCCCGGATAATGCCTCCCTCCCGGATTAAAAGCGGCGGTTCTTCACAAATAGAACGTTTAATCAGCGAAAACAAATCCTCAAGCGAATCAATCTGCGCATCAATTTCCCGCAGCAGCTTTGCATCGAATTCCTTTAAAACCGTCTTGATATGCGGAAGCATCTCCATCGAATTGGCAAAAGAGATTAGGTCGCGCGGATTGGCGGTTTTGTAGCTGACCTTGCCCAAAAGCCGTTCCATATCGTAAATCGGGTTTAAATACTCCCTGATTTCATCTCTTGCCACCATATTTTTGCAGAGCTGTTCAACCGTATCCAAACGGTCATTAATGTCGTCCTTGTCAATGAGCGGCTGCTCCATATCCGTACGAATCTGCCTTGCGCCCATCGCCGTTTTTGTCTTGTCAAGCACCCACAAAAGCGAACCGCGCTTCTGCTTCTCACGCAACGTTTCCGTCAGCTCCAAATTGCGCCTCGTCGAGCTGTCAAGAAGCATAAAGCGGCTTGCAAGATACGGTGTGATATGCGTGATATGCGTCAGCGGCGTCTTTTGGGTTTCAAGGAGATACTGCATCAATGCGCCCGCGGAAATCATGCCGGAAGGAAAATCCTCTATCCCCATGCCTGCAAGCGTATTGACCTTAAAATGCTCCATCAGGCATTTGCGGCATCCGTCCTCGTCAAAGTACCACGGTTCAAGAGAATACACAGCCATTTTCAGGCGGTTTTTCAAATCATCAATATCAAAACCGCTCATCAAAAAAGCATCGTTGCAAATGATTTCCGTGGGCATATATTTGTACAATTCATCGGTTAGTTTTATCAAACCCTCGACTTCGGTAATATAAAAGTCCCCCGTTGTAACATCCGCAATTGCAATGCCGATTTTATTCGGAAAGTGTGAAATACACATAATATAATTGTTTTTAGATTCTTCCAGCGCCTGCATATTTAAATTTGTGCCCGGTGTGACAATGCGCGTCACTTCGCGTTTTACAAGTCCTTTTGCCATTTTGGGATCTTCGACCTGTTCGCAGATTGCCACTTTATAGCCTTTTGACACAAGGCGCGTCAGGTAATTGTCCAATGCATGATACGGCACGCCGCACATCGGAGCACGCTCCTCAAGCCCGCAGTCTTTTCCAGTCAGCGTCAGCTCAAGCTCCTTGGAAACCAGCTTTGCATCCTCAAAAAACATTTCATAAAAGTCACCGAGTCTGTAAAAAAGAATACAGTCCTTGTACTGCTTTTTGGTTTCCATATATTGTGTCATCATTGGCGTCATTCCTGCCATATTAATA
>CAJUJG010000028.1:11969-21592 GCA_910586715.1 uncultured Lachnospiraceae bacterium | reverse complement strand
CCATGCTCCTTTCTCCGTTTGCGAATTTGTGTATGGCACAAATTTGCACCTTACCTTTCTTTTGTAGGAAAACAAATACACACTTTAAAACGGGCAAAGAAAACCGTCTGCCCGTTTTTACTCCTTCCTATTTTATCACAATTGTGTAAAAAATCAAAGGTTGCTTTGTTGTTATTGATAAAAATTTAATGAATTAACTATACTTGATTTGCCATAAACCGTTCCGCCCGCGCAAGCGCCTCATCAATGTGGGCACAGAAGCTTTCTCCGCCTACCTTCTTCTGAAATCCCGCTTTTTGCATAACAGTCCTTGGCTGTTCATTGACATGTGATAGAATAATCTGAATTCCCGTTTTTTCACACTTTTCATAAAGCTGCTCCAAGGAATGCATTGCCGTCGCATCAATGGCACTTACGCTTCGCATACGCAAAATCACACATTTTGTATCTTCTTTTATGGATATTTTTAAAATCTTATCAGCCGCCGCAAAAAACATCGGACCGGAAATTTCGTATACAAGCGTATGCTTTGGCACTTCCCGCAGCGCAATGCTGTCAGGGTCCTCCTCCTCATCCACATATTTCCAGCCCTCCACTTCCGTAACCTCACTCATCCGCTTCATGAAAAGCACTGCCGCAAGCAAAATGCCGACCTCAATCGCCGCCACCAAATCAAACACCACCGTAAGCACAAAGGTTGTCACAAGCACAATAATGTCACTTTTGGGCGACGACTTGCACAAATTCCAAAAAGCCCGCCAACCGCACATATTGTAGGCAACCATAAACAGGATTGCCGCGATGCAGGGCATGGGAATCAGCGCCGCGTACGGCATTAAGATTACCAAAATTAATACAAGCACAACTGCATGTACCATACCTGCTATCGGCGTGCGTCCGCCGTTTTTGATGTTGGCTGCCGTTCTTGCAATCGCTCCGGTCGCGGGAATACCGCCAAACAGTGCGGAACCCACATTGCCGATACCCTGAGCAATTAATTCCATATTGGAGCGGTGCTTGGAGTTAATCATACTGTCTGCAACCACACAGGACAACAGCGATTCAATTGCCGCTAAAATTGCAATGGTAAATGCGTCCGGAAAAATATCGCCAATATCCCGCAGCGTAAAAGACGGTATGTGAAACGCCGGAAGGCGGTTGCTGATTTCATACAAATCACCGATTGTATTAACGTCCATATGTAAAAGCTGTACCATTAAAATCCCCACAATTACGGCAATCAGTGAGCCGGGAATTGTCTTGTTAATATAAGGAAATATAATCAGGATTGCAAGGCATACAAGTCCGACAATCAATGCCTGCGGATTGACTGTTGTAATATTGTTTATTACCGCTTGTGCCTTTTCCATTGTTTCAATGGTCACAGTACCTGCCGGATAGGTAAGACCTAAGAAATCTTTCACCTGCCCGATTGCAATTGTCACAGCAATGCCTGCCGTAAATCCGGTTGTGATTGTATAGGGAATATATTTAATCAGATTCCCAAGTTTTAAAAATCCCATTGCGATAAGTATCACTCCTGCAAGAATTGTTGCAAGAATCAACCCATCCATCCCCTTTTGTGCGACAATTCCTGCAACAATGGTTGCAAATGCCGCCGTTGGTCCGGCAATCTGCACACGCGATCCGCCAAAAAACGAAATCAGAAAGCCCGCAATAATTGCAGTATAAATACCCTGTTCGGGAGCAACCCCTGACGCAAGTGCAAGCGCAATCGACAGCGGCAGGGCAATGATTGCGACAATAATGCCTGCCACAATGTCTTTAACAAACTGTTGTTTGGTGTATGTTTTCATTACCGAAAACAGCTTTGGTTTTAATTTTTCCATGATCGTTCTCCTCATTGGTAAATATTAAAATTTTATAAACATATCCAATATATACCTATTTGGCAAAATTTGCAAGACTCTGTAACATGATATTGGAAAAATCAAAAGTGCTGTTATTTTATATTATCAGCCTATTGCAATCACTTCATCCGCCATAGCGATTGTTGAGCTGCGGTGCGCAATCATAATTGTCGTATGATTTTGACAGACCTTTTTAATTGCCTCATTTACCAGCTTTTCCGACTCACTGTCAAGCGCTGAAGTCGCTTCGTCAAGCAGCAGAACCGGTGCGTTTTTCAACACCGCCCTCGCAAGGGCAATGCGCTGTTTCTCTCCGCCGGAAAGCGTATTGCCCCGCTCCCCTGCAACCGTCTGATACCCCTTGGGAAGCTCCATAATAAAGTCGTGCGCGTTTGCCGCCTTTGCCGCCGCAATAATATCCTCCATCGGCACATCCTCTGGCGAAGCTGCGCTTCTGCCGTAAGCAATATTTTCCGCAATGCTCACGCCGTAGAGATACGGCTCCTGCGGCACATAGGCAATCATATCACGAATCTCCTTTTTACTGCATCCCCGGTAATCTTTCCCGCAGATACAAATCTGTCCTTCCTTTGGTTCGTAAAATCCCAACAGCAGCTTTGTAAGCGTACTCTTGCCGCAGCCGGACTCGCCGGTCAGCGCAACAAAACTGTTTTCCTTTATTTTGAATGACAGATGTTCCAAAAGATTCTTCTGTCCCGGCAGCGCTTCCTCATAAGAAAAGGAAAGATTATCCACCGTAACCGCATATCCTTGCTCCGGTTTGTTTGGTTCTTGAAAAATATGGTCAGTCTCCTCTTCAAGCTGCAAAAACGCATGCAGACGCTCCGCGTTTGCAATGCAGTTCATCATTTGCGGCAGATACAGTCCAATCTCGAGAAATACATAGCGAAAGCTTCCATATAGCGTATAAATTGCTGTCAGTTGTCCAAGGTTTATTCTGTTTTGCGAAATAAAAGAAATCCCCAAGCCCAAAAATGCAAGCGCTCCTGTCAAATCAAACAGCGCATTCAGGCTTTCCAATGCCGCCGTAAGCTTTGCCGACCTTACCTGTGTACCATAATATGCCTCATTTGACGCACTGTAATCTGCCCACATCGTTTTCCCCATCGGAAAAACCTTTATCAGTTCCATTCCTGCAAGAATATTTGTCAGCTTTTCCAACATCACGCTATGCTGTTTGGAAAGCTTTGTACCAACCTTCTTCATAGGCGTTGTAAACAGCGTATTGACGGTCAACGACAGGATACTCACCCCTAACAGGCACAATGTCAGCTGCCAGCTGTAACAAAACATCGGAACAAGATATACGGCAGACGAAATCACCGCCGCCAAAAGTCGGCGCAGCCTTGAACTGTAAATATCACCTGCACGCTCTGTGTCAAACGTCAGCCTCGACATAAAATCTGCGCTGTGATGCTGCTCATAATAAGCGTACGGAAGACGCATTGCCTTAGAGAACACCAGTTTTTCCAATGTTGCTACACCTCTGCGCGCCTCTATATTGTAGTGAATAATCCCAAAACGCCATATAAACCGTGCAATTACAAAAAGAATAAAGGTTATGGCAACTGACCATAGAAGACCTTGTGCTTCCCGTGTCTGCGCCGCGGAAACAATCGCTTCTACAATCCTTGCGTTTGCAATTCTCTCGAACGCCAAACCTAATGTGGAAACCAGCACTGCCGCCAAATAAAGAGGAAGCCGCTTTCCCATAAGCCCCATAAACCATATAAAAGTGCTGTATTGTTTTTTCATACGCTGCTCCCCTCCGTGTTATGTACCATATTCTGCATACCGCACTGCATAAGATTCTCATACACGCCATGCCGTTCCAGCAGCTCTTCATGTCCTCCTGCCTCTGCGATCACACCCTGCTTTAGCACATAAATACAGTCGGCTTTGGCAATTGTCGAAAGCCTGTGCGCGACAATCAGTACCGTGCGCCCTTTGGAAACCCGTGCAATTGCCTCTTGAAGCAGTTCCTCGGTTTCTTCATCCACAGAAGCAGTCGGTTCGTCTAAAAGCAAAATCGGAGCATCCTTTAAAAATGCCCGCGCAATCGAAATACGCTGCCGTTCCCCGCCGGACAACCGTACGCCGCGCTCTCCGACAAGCGTATCATATCCTTGCGGAAGCCGTTCAATAAACGCATGGATATTGGCATTTTTACACGCCTCAATTACTTCCTCCCTTGTCGCGTGCTCCTTTCCGTAGGCGACATTTTCCCAAACACTGACGGGAAAAAGAAACACATTCTGCGATACAAGGGAAATGCACGCCCTTGCCTCCTGAATATCCCATGCTTCATATTCTTTTCCAAAAAGACGAAAACTTCCGCTGCTTTTGGGATAAAAGCCACATAGCAGCTTCATAATCGTGCTCTTTCCCTCTCCCGAACCGCCCGCAAAGGCGATTGTCTCTCCGCGCTTTGCGGTAAATGACACTCCTTTTAGAATAGGATGCTGCGCCTGATAAGAAAATGTCACATTCTCCCAACTAACCGCCAAATCAGTTTCGGGGATGTTTCTTTGTGAAAATGTGCGGTCAATAGTCGCCGCAGCATCCTCCCCTGTCTCAGTCTGTACTGCAAAAATCGTTTGAATGCGTTCAAATGCAACGCCAATTTCCCGAAATTCGTTCATACTAAAGACAACATCCCCGATTGGAGAAAGAATTCTTCCAAGGAGCACCGTAAAAGCAAGCATTTCCCCGGTTGTAATACGACCGATTAACGTCTCATGCAGGGCAAAAAAATAACACCCTACAACCGGTATTGTCGTTATAATGCTTTTTAACGACCATCCAAGCGATGAAATCCGCGTACTTTTCCACCCATGCACCGCAATATCGTCAATTATGGCGTCAAGGCGCTTTTTCATAATATCATACAGATTATAGCTTCTTCCGACCGTAATTCCCTGAATGGCGTCATACGCCGCCTGTGTACGGTCATCCATACGGCTGCGAAAGCCCTTTACAATTTTTGCCAAACGTTTTGATAAACGATCTGCCACAATCAGCATCAGCGGATAACTTGCAAATAAAATCACAATCAGCAGAATATCCATTTTTGCAAGATAGAAGGTTACCGTAATTACCGTAATCAGATTGATTAAAAATGTCGGCAGGATTTCCGAAAAGAAACGTCCGACCTCATTCATATCCGATGACAATCGTGTCATCAGACCGCCGGAACCGCTTTTTTCAAAGTATTCCAGCGGCAGAACCAAAATGTGTCTGCACAGACCGGCTTTCACGTCTTTTTGCACAATTGCATTGTATTTTCCAGAACAAAAACTCTTTCCAAACGCTGCCGCCGCACCGGCAAACGCCATTGTCATAAGCGTTTTCATCAAGTCTCCAAGGGCAATCTTCTGACCAGCCAGTATTTGGTCCGCTGCTTTTGCAATCGTATCGTTTCCGATGATTACAATTTGGTCAAAAACAAACGCAAGCGCAATGTAACTAAGCAGCAGCCCAATATGCTTTCTCGCCGCCTGCCACACAAAGCTTTTCCCTTTTTTCTTCACCATTGTATTTCCCCCTTTGTCCAAATTCTTTGCGCGTCATCCTGACGGCAGGCTTCTATCCTTCCAATGCAAAAGCATTTGTGATACCGGGAAATAATTTCCAATGCCCGTTCTTTTTTTGCGTTTGGAACAACCACCAGCATTCCGATGCCGAAATGAAAATGATACTGAAACATATTTCTGCCAATCATATCCTGATGAAACAAAAAACGGTATAAATCCGTGACCGGAATTGCGGACAAATCAATGCACATTCCAATGCCTTTTGGCAGCGTACGGCGAAAGTGGGTATTAAAAAGATGGCTGCGCATACGGCAGGCGCCATGAATGAGCTTTTCCTTCTGTAAAAGCAGAATTTCCTGCGTATACGCAGAATTGACCTTCATAATTTCATCCAAAACCGAGTTTCCGTTTGCCAGCCGCTCACTGAAAAGATTTTTATTCCGGTCAGCCATAACCTTAATGAACGGATAATTGATTCCGTCAATGCCGTCTGTCTGAATGCCAATTACGGCATCTCCTGCCTGCACATGTTCTGAACGGATTAAGTCACTTTTTTCTGCCACCCCGACAAGCGATACCACAACATGGTATTCACCCTGCTTATAATTAATCGGCTGAGCCGAAATTTCCATTCCGGAATACAAAATGTCATTTTGTTTACATGCCGCCTGAAATCCATGTGCCATTTGGCGAAGGCAGTCATGATTGCTTCCGTCGCACCAAACCATTGCTTTTAACAGGATCGGCTTCATGCCGTGCTGCAGCAAATGGTTGATTGCACTTGATACCGTATCCATACAGATTTCCTTATCATATCCAAAGATTTGCGCAAGATGTTCCTTCGAGCCTGGAACACACACGATCATGGAATAGACGGGATCTTTATAGGAGGATGTATCGATCTGAAATAACGTCGCATCTGCAAAATATGCCGAAAGCAGATTTGCATCCTGTGAATTCAACCCCATCAGCTCATGCTTCAATATATTAAGCCTGTGTGAATCCAATCCGACATCCTGATACGTAATCCGCCTGTTATCCCATTGCTCATTATTCAGCAGCGCATCAACGGATACATGAAACAAGGCAGAAAGCTCATAAAGCATTTCCACTGTGGGTATTCCCGCACCCACCTCCCACTTGGATACCGCCTGATAGGAAATGTGCAGCAAATCCGCCAGTTCTTTCTGCGTCATTCCCAGTTCTTTTCTGTAAAATGCGATTGTTTTTCCAATCTTTTCTTTGTCTAACATTTCCCTCACCTCTAGTATTAGTATACACATTTTTATCGTATACCCGCAATAACCGACCTCGCGACTGTATTCGGAACAACTCAACCAATCGTTGATTTCTCATGAAAATGTTCATAAAAGAAAAACACTATCAAAATGTGACAGGCACATTCCATAGTGTTATTTCTACATTACAATACTCTTATTTATTTAAGCTCATAATCGTTTCCGTCACGGCATCCAGCGCATTCTTAATATTCGTGCTCGTTTCCACCATTCCTTCAGCAAGCTTCTTTACCTCGGTTGCCACAACCGCAAACCCTTTTCCGCTCTCTCCGGCTCTTGCCGCCTCAATACTTGCGTTCAGCGCCAAAATCTTTTGTCTGCTGCTAAACGCCTCAATCTGCTTTCTGCTTTCGTTCGCAAGCAGTACCTGATCCGCCGCTTTCTGTATTCCGTCTTTTAACCCTTCGACAATCGACTGGTTTTTGTAAGATGAGTAGCTTGCACGCACAAACATATTGATTACATCGCCCAAAAGCGTCGCAGATGCTTCGATTTCCTCTCTTGTTTTTACAGACACCTTCTGTAATGCTTCAATATATTTATCTTCATTAATTCCAAGCTCTCTCGCCGTCGCCCGGAATTTATCTTCATCAGGATTTACGGGCAAAACCTGTCCGCCGATAATGCTTCCAAGCACCGTGCCGTCGTCCAATGTAATGGGAATGCCAAAATCTACCAAGCCGGCGTGACAACTATACACGCCTTTTCCTTCTCTGTCATTCTTCTCACATCGTTTGCAGCCTTCAGCGCTGCCGCGTGTATATTTGATACAAAAATCCGTGAAATTGTAACACTCACTGATATACTTGCCGTCATCGCCAACAGCCACCGTGGCAAGCCCCGTACACTTTGCCCAGTTCGCCATAATGTCTTCAAATTTATCCATGTTGCAGAAATCCTGAATTCTCATTTTAATCCTTTTGCTCCTTTTCCTGTTTGTTTTATTCTCCCGCAAGCTTAAAGATATTTAAGTTCTCCGTCAATACATTCATATCGTTTGCAAGCGACTGTACAAGCTCTGATGCCTGTGTAACTGCACTTCCAAGCTCGGAAGACATCGCGGAAGTCTCCTGTGTGGATGACGCGTTATCCGTTGCAATATTATTCAATGTGACAATTGTATCCGTAATCGATTCTCTTTGTGCATTTAAGTTGTCCATGCGCTCGCTGATGGTCCTAATAGAAGCCGTACATGCATCCGATGCATTTTTGAGCTCCATAAACATTTCCCTTGTCTGCTGAATCACATTTACCTGTATGTCTGACGCTTCACTCATCGCCTTCATAATACCCATGGAATTTTCGGAATTTACGGTAAGCTCTTCTATAATATTCGTAATCTGTCCGACTGTATCGTCCGACTGCTGCGCCAGCTTTCCGATTTCTTCCGCAACCACCGAGAAGCCCTTTCCGGCCTCACCCGCTCTTGCTGCCTCAATCGAAGCATTCAAAGACAATAGATTCGTCTGCTCCGCAATATCCCCAATCAGCCCTGCCGCCTCACGAATTCTATTGACTGCTTCGTTATTGTTCTCTGTCTGTGTATACATGGAATCAATGTCAACTTTTGTCTTTTCGTTAATATCAATTAACTGCTTAAAGGAATCCATTGATTTTGCGGAACGGTCCGCCATAATTTCGGAATTCCCTTCCAGTGCCGTAATTTCATGTGCCGCTTCTTCAATTCCTTCCGCCATACGCTCAACATTGTCAGATGCTGTCGCTGTAGACTCCGCCTGCTGGTTGATATTTTCCGCAATTTCATTAATGGCAATGGACACATTCTGTATGGACTCGTCCATTCTTGAAAAATTGTCGGAAAACTCAGTGACGGCATTTTCCAAATCCATGGAAATATTCTTGATGTTCGAAATCAGACCAACCATCTGCGTCTGCGCGTCATTGAGCGCTTTTCCGGTCTTTCCGTACTCATTGTTACTGCGAATATCCACATTCGACGACAAATCGCCCACTGCCATACGGTCCGCAAGTTTTTGGATTTTTGTAAGCGGTGCGCAGATTGCGCCGCCAAATACCGCTGATGCAAAGACTGCCGCAACCGCGATAATAATTCCCGCAACAACCATTGCAACCTCAAGCCGGATTTCCGTATTCTTTATCGTTGACTTTACATTTTTCATGTCGGCTTCCATCTCGTCTATGTAATTCCCGGTGGAAATCATCCAGTTCCACGGCTCAAACATTGCGGAATATGCACGTTTTGGAGCGACCGTCACTCCATCCGATTTCGTAAAGTAAAATTCGTTAAATCCTGCCTTCTCGGCGCTTGTACATACAGAATAAATACTCTGTATAATCATAATGCCGTTCTGATCTTCAAGCGTATACCGGTTGCTGCCCTCCTGTTCCGGTAAAATGGGATGCATCACAAGGATGTAATCCGTATCGTCAATCCAAAAGTATCCGCTGCTGTCGTCTCCGTAACGAATTGCACGCACAATTTCCGCTGCTTCCTGCTTTGCCTCCTCCTCTGACAGCTCTCCTGTCTGAACCTTGTCATACTCGCTCTGCAGGATACTGAGCACCGCCTGAACCTGTGATGTAATTTCCGCATCATACCCTTCAACTTTTGCCTTTTCATAATCACTGTTTGCCATTTTTGACATGGACTCAATTCCTAGTATCGAAACGCCGCCTACTACAATAACAGCCAGCAAAACAAGAATCAGCGACATCAGGACTAATGAACGTTTTACACTTCCGCCATTCATAAGAAACCCCCTGCAATTTTTAATTTTAATATATAATTGAAAAAACTTATATATCATATTCATTATAGCACTAATCGCTGAATATTCTACTTGTTTTTTGCATTTCTTACATTTTTTACATATTTTTTTTGCTTTTTTTGTGCATAACAGAAAAAATGATTTAAGACA
>CAJUJG010000028.1:0-11959 GCA_910586715.1 uncultured Lachnospiraceae bacterium | reverse complement strand
ATCCGTTCACCGATATAATAAAATCCATGCGACTCCACAAGCCGTACATCCACGATTTTCCCAATCAGTGAAGCATCGCCCGGAAAATGAACAATGGTGTTGTTGGAAAGCCGTCCCGAAACAAGCGTATTGTCATGCTCGTTGATTTCCTCCACAAGCGCGCTGTGCACTTCGCCAGTCAGGCGCCCGACGCGCTTCCTCGCCGTTTCTTGTACAACCTTTAAAAGCCTGTCAAAATTTTCTTTAATTTCCGCATCGCTTACCGGATTGGGCATTGCTGCCGCGGGGGTGCCTGTCCGTTTGGAATAAATGAACGTAAACGCGTTGTCATATTCTACTGCTTTCACAACTTCGATTGTCTCGTCGACGTCCGCTGCCGTTTCCCCCGGAAAACCAACGATAATATCCGTCGTCAGGGAAATATCAGGGATTTCGCGTCTGATTTTTTGCGCCAGTTCCAAATACTGCTCTTTTGTGTAACGTCTGTTCATTGCCGTTAAAATCCGCGTAGATCCTGCCTGCAGCGGTAAGTGCAGATGACGGCAGATTTTCCTGGAGTGCTTCATGACCTGGATCAGTTCATCCGACAAATCCTTTGGATGCGAGGTCATAAAGCGGATTCGCTCCAAGCCCTCTATTTTTTCAACTTTCTGCAAAAGTTCGGCAAAGCTCATCGGTTCATCCAACGTTTTTCCATAAGAGTTGACATTCTGCCCCAAAAGCATCACTTCCACAACGCCGTCTGCCACAAGCGTTTCGATTTCACGGATAATGTCTTTTGGACTGCGGCTCCGCTCTCTGCCGCGCACGTATGGTACAATGCAGTAGCTGCAGAAATTGTTGCAGCCATACATGATATTGACGCCTGATTTAAACGGATACTTGCGCTGCGCCGGCAAATCCTCCACAATTTTATCCGTGTCTTTCCAAATATCAATAATCATGCCCTCAGAGCTGTACATTGCAACAAGCAGCTCCGCAAATTTATAAATATTATGCGTTCCGAATATCAAATCCACAAACGAGTAGCTTTTTTGTATCTTTTGGATAACGGTCGGTTCCTGCATCATGCAGCCGCACAAGGCAATTTTTTTATGCGGATTTTTCTTTTTCATGCTGTGCACAAGACCAAGCCTTCCATACACGCGCTGGTTTGCATTGTCACGCACGGTGCAGGTGTTGTAAAACACCAAATCCGCCGACTCGTCGTCAATCATTTCAAAGCCGATTTCTTCGAGAATGCCAATCAGCTTTTCGCTGTCCTTTGCATTCATCTGACAGCCGAACGTTTCGCCGTCTGCCGTAAGACGTCTGCCAAGCTTTCTGCTTTCCTCCGCCACGATTTCGCGCGCTTTTTTCATAAAATAGTATTGACGCATCGGTTCTTCGGTGGGCGGGGCTAAATTTAAGTCAATCTTATCCCAGTCTGTCGCTTTATGCATTATTTATTCTCCTTTTCCTCCGAATGCTCCTTCCCAAGCCCGAACATTTCATGGAGAATGTTGTACAAATCATTCCTTGTTTCCTGATTGTTATCGCGGTCTCTCTCAATCGCAGCTGCATTTCCTTTATATGCCGATGCGTCTGTTGAGACACAGCGGAACTGTCCCCAAGGGACAAAAGTCGTATCCCTGTTGTAGACTTCCCAATAATCTTTATCGTTCCATCTGTATTTTCCAAGCAGTTTATTATTGTTCTTAGAATAATAAAACGTCACCGGATTTTCCGAATAATAAAGAATTACAAGCCGCATATATTCCCCGTCGTCATAACAACTGTAAATCTCTTTTCCGGCATCGTCAATCAGCTCCGGCACGCCATCGCCTGTTACATCTTTAAGCGCAAATTTCGACCAGGTGCCATCCATCATTTGAAGCTGTGTCCTGTATATTTCCGCAACCTCATCAAGCCTGTCATGCGCCTTCTGATATGCCGATTTTTCCTTCTCTACCTTCTGCACAAGATACGCTCCCGGAATGTAGAACGCACCGTTTAAATCCACCTGGAAAAAGCCGTTTTCCGTAATCCCTGTAACACGTACATTCAGAAAACGATCCAAATAAGTCACAATCGGTGAAAAAACGTCAGGCGACGCATAGACCGGTGTCGCGGAGGTTGAGTACATCTCAAGCTGCATCGGAATAATGTTCAGCGCATGCGCCTGTGCCGGAGTTGTAAACGCGACTGCAATGATTAACAGCGCCGCCGCAAAAATAAGCTTCCTGGTTCCTTTTTTCATAATTCGTATCTCCTATCCGTTTTCTATATCTGTTATTTTAAATTTTTAAAGTGAAACGCTTTCTTTCCCGAGGCATAATCCGCAACAATCTGACCGTTTCCAAACAGTTTATACTTATAGGTTAGAAGCCCCTCGATACCGACAGGTCCTCTTGCATGAATTTTTCCCGTGCTGATTCCGACCTCCGCTCCAAAGCCATAGCGGAACCCGTCGGCAAAGCGCGTCGAACAGTTTTGGTAAACGCCTGCAGAATCCACCATATTCATAAAGTATTGCGCCGCCGCTTTGTCCTGCGTAATAATACAGTCCGTATGGTGCGAACCATACCGGTTAATATGATGCACCGCTTCCTCAATCGTTTCAACTGTTTTTGCCGAAAGAATCAGGTCAAGATACTCGGTTGCAAAATCCTCCTCCGACGCAGGCACACATTCGTATTGCGCGGCAATTTCGTGCGTCGCCCGCAGTTCAATCTGATGTGCTTTGAGCGCTTCATTTAACCGCGGCATCAGAATATCAAGCGCATCCTTATGAATCAAAAGCGTCTCCACTGCGTTACACGCCGCTGTGTACTGCGTCTTTGCGTCAAGAATCACGGGGATTGCCTTTTCCACATCAAAGTCCTTATCCACATAAATGTGACAGATACCGTCTGCATGTCCCATTACAGGAATTTTCGTATTGTTCATTATGTACTGCACAAAGGCGTTTGAGCCTCTTGGAATAATCAAATCCACCGACTCGTGACAGTTTAAAAGCGCCGAGATTTCCTCCCGCAGCTCTGCCTGAAACAGACAGTTTTCAGGCAGTCCGCTTTGCACTGCCGCGTGGTAAATCAAATCAAACAGCACCTTATTGGTATGCATTGTCTCACTGCCGCCCTTTAAAATGGCACAATTTCCGCTCTTAATACAAAGCGACGCAATCTGCACCAAAGCGTCTGGTCTTGCCTCAAAAATAACCCCGATAACGCCAATCGGACAGCTTTCGCGCACAAGGGTAAGCCCCTCGTCAAGTTCTCTTATAAATTGAACCTGATGCACCTGATCGGCAAGTGCAGTCAGGTTTTCAAGCCCATTTGTTACGTCAATCAGCTTTTGCTCCGTAAATTTCAATCGTTTTACCACCGCTTCCGGTATGTTGTTTTTTTGCGCTTGTGCTAAATCCTGCGCATTTGCTGCAAAAATTGCCTCCTTATTTGCAAGCAGCGCATCCTTAATTTCTAAAAGCGCGTTGTTTCTTATTTCTGCCGGCGCCGCGGCCATTTGCGGACTGTCAAGCTTCATTGCCGCGGCTTTTTCCTGAATGGTCATAGTCGTCCTCCCCTTTTTATCTTTCAATCTCTTTAAATCCGCAAAAAAGAATATATAATTTCCTCTGTCACAAGCTTATCCATTTTGATGTCATGCTGCTCATTTGGCAGTTCGTCCACAATCTGACAGGCAAACGCAAGCGCCATCGTTGAGAGCTGCCGTTTACTTGATAAAAATTTGTCATAATACCCTTTCCCGTATCCAAGCCGAAATCCCGCCGTATCAAACGCAACGCCCGGTACAATCACGAGCGTATCCTCGTTGGCATTGAATTTATAGCAAAGCTGCGGGTTTTCCTTTGGCTCGGGAATCCCCATAAAGCCCTTTTCCAACTGTTTTACGGATACGGTCTGATAAAACGCCATTGAGTTGGTAAACCGGTCGGATTTTGGAAAATATATGCGTTTCTTGCGCATAATCGCATCCTCAAAAATTCCCCGCGTCATCACCTCATGGTTATAGTCCGCATAAAGCAGAATATTGACCGCTTCCATATATTCCGGTGTTTTTAACACTTTCTGAAGAATTGCATCGCTCTTGGCAACAACCTCGTCCTGCGTCAGCGCGCCCCTTGCCTCCAGTATTCGTTTTCTGATTTCTGACTTTGTTTCCATGCTTCGGCATCAGGTTTTGTTTCCCTGCCTTTCCTTTCTGTTATATTTTGATATTCTGATTATGACGTCTGTTTCCCGAACTTCTCCCCAAGATTTGTAATACTGCCGTCCGCCTCCTGTATGGAAACGTTGTCCAACTGGCTTTTTAAGTTTGCCCTGACGTTTGCGATATATTCCGCCCGAAGCTTCGCCTGCTCAAGCTTTTCCTCATCGGTAAGGGCGCCCTTTTGTGATTTGTGATAAAGTTCGTTAATCCGCTTTATTTTTTCATCGAACCCCATTGTCGTCTCCAATTCTGTTTTTATTTTACTACCATAACGCCTACTTGGCAAGCGGTTCGGCATTTCGCACCATTGCAATTTCTCTTGCATATCCTTCGTCGTCATTGGGCGTTTCCAAGATAAACGGTCTGCCCGCAAGCAGCGGATGGTATGCAACGGCAAGCAGCGCATCCGCCCCGATTTTGCCCTCACCGATTTTCTGATGCCGGTCCTTGTGCGCTCCGCAATCGTTCATGCTATCATTAAAGTGTACGGCGCAGAGCCTGTCGAGTCCGATAATCTCGTCAAAATTTTGGAGCACGCCGTCAAGATCATGCACGATGTCATATCCCGCATCCCACACATGGCAGGTGTCAAGACAGACACCGACTTTGTCAGACAGCTCTATACGATCAAGAATGGCTTTTAATTCCTCAAAGCTTTTGCCGACCTCCGAGCCTTTTCCCGCCATTGTCTCAAGAAGAACTATCGTTTGATATTCCGGCTTTAATGCGGCGTTGAGTGCGTCCGCAATCAGTTCTATTCCCTTTTCCGCGCCTTGTCCGACATGGGAACCGGGATGAAAGTTATAGTAGTTATGCGGAAGATACTCCATGCGCGCCAAGTCGTCCACAAGCACACCTCTCGAAAAGTTTAGCACGCTTTCTTTTTCCGCACACACGTTCATAGTGTAAGGGGCGTGCGCGACAAGCTTTCCGAAATGGTGTTCTTCCATAAGCGCCCGCAATTTATTCGCGTCATCTTCGGATATTTCTTTTGCAGCGCCGCCTCTTGGGTTTCTTGTAAAAAACGCGAACGTGTTTGCCCCAAGCTTGAGCGCTTCTTTTCCCATATGTTCAAATCCTTTTGATGATGATAAATGGTTTCCGATATACATATATTTCTCCTTCTTTTTTATTTTTCTTTAAAGTTCATCGTTGTATTTTAAGACAGGAATTACGCTGTTATGAATATTATGCAAAAACGAGGCAACAATAACCCCTTTCTGATCTAATGTCGCATTCAGAACTTTCTCAAAATTTCGGACAAGCTCTGTGACAGGACTATAGGCTCACGATTCTCTCATAAGTTACCTTACCATAAAAACACCTGTCTTTCAATGATTTTTACATTGAACTCCCAGCCCTTCGGAATTTAAATTTTTAAGGCAGTTTTGATAACAGCCATAAAATCCCTGCCGCCATACGCTGGTCCGTATCCTTAAAATGTCCGCCCGTATTCCTGCAAAACGTCGTCTCAATGCCCTGCTTGCGATAAAACGCCTCCAACTCTTCCGTACGGCTTTGCACTGTTTTCAGATACGGATTTTTGGTTTTACTCTCCGCATCACCAAGCGAAAAGTACAGGCGTTTTGGCTTTTTTACCAACTCATTCGAAACAGCATACGCCGCAAAACCGGGAAACCAAAGCGAACCGGAAATGCTTGCAATGCGTTCAAAAAGGGATGTATGATACATAGCATAGACGGCAAACAGACCGGCAAGGGAATACCCCGCCAGCCCTCTCCATGCCGCTTTTCCTTGGATACAGCATTCCACGCTTGGAATGATTTGCGTCGTCAATTGTTTTAAATATGCGTCCGCGCCCTGCGTAAACGGCGCACCATTTTTAGGAAATACAGGCGCAGCGTCCCACGGCGCCATGTCATGGTTCCAATCCAGCCCGCTCATCATGACAAGCGTAAAATCCGGACATTCGCTTTGTGACAGCACATGATAAACCTTGTCACCTTCCTCTTCTGAAACAGCGTTCAGGTATATCACAGGCATGTCCGAAGATTTGCCTGGATAAATCATGATTTTTTTGTTGCCTGCCTCTTTTTTTATTTTTTTCCGATATTCCATTCCCGATGCTCCGTTTCTGAACTTGACTTGAACATGTGTTACAAATTATAATGATAACGATTCTGTATCATCATTGTTATGGATAAAATCCATGCATTCTTGCGGCATATACAATAAATGCGTACGCCTGCAAAACAACTCGTTATGAATGATACAAAATGGAGGAGAATTATGAAATTTTACCTTGCCCCGATGGAGGGGATTACCACATATATTTATAGAAACGCCTACAGCCGTTATTTTGGCGGGATTGATAAATATTTCACACCGTTTATCGCAAGCAAGAAAATGAATCGCCGCGAATTGAACGAAATTCTCCCCGAACACAATCAGGGGCTTTGCGTCGTTCCGCAGATTTTGACAAACCGCGTGGAAGAATTTCTGCAAATTGCACGCAAAGTCGCGGAATACGGCTATGATACCGTCAATCTCAACCTCGGCTGCCCTTCTGGCACGGTCACGGCAAGAAAGCGCGGCGCGGGATTTTTGAGCGTGCCCGACGAACTTGACCGCTTTTTATATGAAATCTACGCGCAGTCACCGCTGCGCATTTCCATTAAAACCCGCATCGGAATTGCGTCGGTTGACGAGTGGGAAACCATACTTTCCATTTATCAAAAATACCCGCTTGCGGAGCTGATTATCCACCCGCGCCTGCAAAAAGAATTTTATAAACTGACGCCGCATAAAAAAGCGTTTGCATCTGCGCTCGCCGCACTCCCCGGCATTCCACTATGCTATAACGGAGATGTCACTTCCCCGCAAAGCCTTTCAACGCTGCTTGACGCGGTTCCGCAGACGGACTGCGTAATGATCGGGCGCGGCATTCTGCGCAATCCTGCACTGGTTTCGCAGTTAGCAGAACACGGAACAGCTAATTTGTGTTCCAAAGACACGCTCAGGGCATTTCACGATGAAGTATTTGAAGGCTATGCGGCACAAATGTCGGGGGAAACACCTACTCTTTTCAAAATGAAGGACTTGTGGACCTATTTTATCGAAAGCTTTGAAGGCGCAGAGAAACACCTCAAAAAAATCCGAAAAGCGTCCAATTACAGCGAATACAAAATTGCGGTAAACAGTCTGTTTCGGGACTGCTCAATCGCCAATCATCACACTGATACTTCCGTATAAGGCGTTCCCCGCTCGTCGTTTTACAGTCTCGGCAGAGGAATTCAATATCAAACATTTACACCGTTATCTCAATCTGATTTCCCTCAATCCCAACGACACAGCTCTCATAATATCCATCGCCCGTTGTGCGGGGACCGCTTATCACCGCATAACCGTCGTTTTCCAGCATTTTGGTCAACTCGTCCACCCGTTTAGCACTGCCGACGCTGAATGCAATATGAATATACCCTGTGCGTGCAGCGGATTTCTCGGCATCCTGCATTTGCGGTTTCTGCATGATTTCCAGCCTCGCCCCATCCTCAAACGTCAGAAAATAAGAACGGAAATCTGTCGTTTTATTATGATACCCTTCATTGGAAACCGCTTGAAAGTACTTCGTAAAAAAATCCCGCGCTCCTTCCAAATCGTTTACATACATTGCGATATGTTCAATTTTCATACGTTTTCCTCTCTATGTTTTATCTTATTTTACGTTTCCTGACACAGTTTCTCTTTTTTATATTAACTGTCATTCCTTGCAGTCTTTCTTTCAAAATACCGTTCTTTTGTAAACCTTTCCGACATAATCCGTTTACCATAGTCCGCATTATGACCGAAAACCACCACTTTGCGTCTTATGTCAATCATGCCGAAATAATGTTCTGCACCGCCTCATAAATCCGTTTTGCCGTATACGGCTTATTCATAATGTACAAATGAATCCCATCCACATCATGTGCCAGCAAATCAATCACCTGATTAATCGCATACGCAATCCCCGCGTCGCGCAAAGCCGCAGGGCTGTGTTCATAACGGTCCATAATCCGCATAAACTTTTTCGGAAGCTTAATCCCGCACATCTTAACCATGCGCTCAATCGACTTCCTGTTTGTTACAGGCATAATCCCCGCCTGTATCGGAAGTGTAATCCCCGCCGCACGTACCTTTTCAAGAAAGCCGTAAAAATCCTCATTGTCAAGGAAAAACTGTGTAATCAACTGACTTGCGCCCGCGTCCGCCTTGCGCTTCAAGTACGCAATATCCTGCGCAAGACTCTCGCACTCAGGATGCCCCTCCGGATAGCACGCCGCAAGAATATTCAAATCGCTATGTGCGCGAAGAAATGCAATCAACTCGTCCGCGTGCTTAAAATCCCCCATCGGAACCATATCCTGTACTGCGTCGCCCCGCAACGCAAGCACATTTTCAATCCCCTTTTCCTTTAACTCCCCAATAATCTGCAGCACCTCGTCACGCGATAAATCCAAACCCCTTAAATGCGCAACACTTTCAATTTTGTACTGGTTTTTTACAGCCGCTGCAATATCAAGCGTTTTGGCGCAGTTCGTACCGCCGCCCGCCCCATATGTAACACTGATAAAATCGGGACAAAGCCCCTGTAACCCGTCAAGCGCCTCATAAATCGTATGCGCATCGTCCGTCGTTTTTGGCGGAAAAACCTCATAGGATAATACCGTTTTTTTCTTAAATAATTCTGCTGTTTTCATCATTTGCCCCCATACTTATTTTTTATTTAAACTTAAAATCTTTCACTCCTTAAAATCCATACAATCTACAAAGGAGACCATGACTCACATAAAAGCCATAGTCCCCCCCTATCTTAATGCATCGCTACTCCTATAAGATATGTTTTTTTAACAAAGAAATCACTTCATCCAAATTAATCGGTTTCGCAGTATGCGCGTTCATACCGCACTCAAGACACTGCTGTATATCTTCAGAAAACGCATCTGCCGTCATCGCGATAATCGGTATCGCCTGTGCATCAGACCGCTCCAACGCGCGAATTGCCTGCGTTGTTTCGTATCCGTTCATAATCGGCATCCGAATATCCATAAGAATGACATCATATTGCCCAGGCTCGGACGCTTGGAATTTCTCCAAACAGATTTTTCCGTTTTCCGCCCACTCCAGTTCCATGCCAACATCTGTCAAAAGCTCCTTTAAAATCTCCCAGTTTAAATCGTTATCCTCCGCAACCAAGACATGACGCCCTGAAAGATCGACATCCTTGTCAATTTTATTCATCGCATCATCTACGCCCATATACTTCTTCAGCTCATGATACAAAGTTGATTTGAACAGCGGCTTTGAAATGAATCCGTTGATGCCGGCATCTCTTGCCTCCACCTCAAACTCACTCCAGTCGTACGCGGAAATCAAAATCAACGGCATTCCTTCATCAATAATTTTTCGCAGTCTCTTTGCGACCGTAATACCATCCATATCCGGAAGCTTCCAATCCAACAGGATAATCTGATATTCGTCATGCATCTGATGATGTCTTGCCACCATCTCAATTGCTTTTTCTCCGCTAAGCGTCCAGTCCGCCTGTATACCGATTGATTCCAGCGAATCCACTGCCGTACGGCACAGTGTCTCGTCATCATCCACCACCAGCATTTTCCATGGGGGAAGACACATATTTATTTCCTGCTCCGTCGCCTTCTCCAAATCCAAAATCAAGTGGAACTCTGTTCCCTTTTCTGGTTCGCTTTCCACAGTAAGTATTCCGCCCATCGCATCAACAATATATTTCGTGATTGTCATGCCAAGTCCCGTACCCTGTGTCTTCTGCACTCGTTTGCTGTCCGCCCTTGAATAAGAATCAAAAATATGCTCCAAAAACTCTGCCGTCATTCCGATGCCATTGTCTTTTACAAAAACATGAGTTCGAACATATTCACTTCCTTTTCCCTCAGGTGTGTCCTCCTGATACATTGACAACTGAATGGTACCGCCCTCCTGCGTATACTTAATCGCGTTAGAAAGCAGATTCAACAGTACTTGGTTCAGACGCACGCTGTCACAGTAAACATCCTCCGCAATAATCTTGTCAATATGTACATTAAAATTCTGTCCCTTTGCTTTGATTTGTGTCTGCGCAATGCTGACAATCCCTTCAACAACTTCCTGCAGGGAAATCAGCTCCGCTGTAAGTGTCATCTTTCCGCTCTCAATCTTGGACATGTCAAGTACATCATTAATCAGTCCCAGTAAGTGTTTGCCCGACAGCGCAATCTTACGAAGACAGTTCTGAACCTGTTTCTTATCATCAATGTGCGCCGTCGCAATCGCCGTCATTCCGACAATTGCATTCATTGGCGTACGAATATCATGACTCATATTGGAAAGAAACTCGCTCTTTGCCTTTGTCGCCTGCAACGCTTCCACACGTGCTTCATTTAATTCCTTTATCTGCTGCTTTGTCATTTTATAATAAGAGTAGAAAATTAGCAGTATTACAATACCGATTGTCGCACCAATCATCATGGTTGCTATCGTCCTGCTTTGGTTCATTTCTTCAATCACTTCGTTTATCGCGCCAAACGGCAGTACCGTTACCAAATTCCATTCCGAATAAGGCAGCTTGACACAATATATTTGCTGTCTGTTCCCACCAAGTTCTAAAATTGCAGCGTATTCTTCCCCCTTCATCATGGCATCGGAAATTTCCTGCACATATGTATCAATAGCTTCCCTGCTGTCTGCTCCAAAACGTGCATACAAGCTTTCAAAATAGCTTGTATACCCATTGCCCACGGTGTTTACAATAAAAGTGCCGTCATTTCTGATGATATGGGTATACATAAGACTGTTTTCCCCCTCCATTTCCAGCATTGAACTGATATAATCCACTGGAACGGCCGTGAGCATCGCCATACTGAGCTCACCATTTCGCATCGGGTAATCCGCATTAATACCAAACAAAACCACTTCCCTGCCGGATTTGTCCTTTCCGATTGCAACCTTACGCTCATTATTTTTCAAGGACGTAAAAAAGGGGACAGGATCCGCAAGCTCTATCTGTTCTCCATAGAGCATATCCATGCGCCCGTCGTCGTCACACAACGCCAAATAATCAAATCCCCGCACGTTCACTCTGTAAATCAGCTCATCATACAGCGCCTCTATATCATCCGTGTTTGAAACAACCACTTTCTCTGCTGTCTCAATCTGCTCTAATTTCAATTCAATCAAGGTACTGAAATGCGAATAAATCTGCTCGCTGATACCCGCCATATACATGTCGCCCACTTGATCAATACTTCTTTTGCTCACACTGCTCATGTATAAGCCCAAACAGAAAAATGCCACTACACTTAATATCAGAAGCATCAAAAAGCTTCCAATTAAAAATTGTGTCGTACGGCTTCCTTTATTATCTAGAACGTTCATGTGTATCTCTTCTCCTTGAATCAAAATTACTTGAAGCTATATCCGTTTTCTGTCGAAATCAACAGAAAACTATGCTATTTTATTATATCAGATTTTTCTATAAAAGCAAGTCTCTAAAAATTTCTTTTCTCCAAATACGCTTGTTTTATCCTGTTTTTACCGTTATAATAAAAATATGGTGCTATTTATAAATATAAGCACGGAAAGGAATGAAGCAGCTATGATACCAAATTTAAATATGTTTTCCCTTGAAGGCAAAACCGCGCTCGTGACTGGGGCAAACACGGGATTAGGGCAGGGAATCTCCTGAGTTTTGAAGTTCATATTTTGAAATGATCCGGCAATCTCTTGTGGT
>CAJUJG010000027.1 GCA_910586715.1 uncultured Lachnospiraceae bacterium | reverse complement strand
AGACTAAAATCCACTTCGCCCCTTTCAAAGTGGAAATAAACTTTTCACTTCAGTATAAAATTAATTTTACTATATCACGATAAGGTCGGCTTGTCAAAGGAGGGAAAACACGGTAGAATAGATATAGGAAAAACAGAGGAGGATTAATCTTATGGCAGTAATCAGACCATTTCAGGCATACAGACCAAACAAAGGACTCGAGGACAAAATCGCGGCGCTTCCGTATGATGTGTACAACCGCGAGGAGGCGTGTGCGGCGGTGAAGGGAAATCCGCTGTCGTTTTTAAATATTGACAGGGCGGAAACGCAGTTTGACGAGAGTGTGGATACATACGCCGACGAAGTATACGAAAAGGCGCATGAGCTGCTTTGGGGCATGATTGAAAAAGGCGAGTTTGTGCAGGAGGACAAGCCTGTGTATTATATTTACGAGCTTACAATGGAGGGACGTGTGCAGACCGGAATTGTGGCGTGCGCAAGCGTGGACGATTACCAAAATCAGGTGATAAAAAAGCATGAGAACACGCGTGCCGACAAGGAGCTTGACCGAATCCGCCATGTGGAAACCTGCAAGGCGCAGACGGGACCGATTTTTTTGGCATACAGGGCAAATGATGTGTTAAAGGAAATCATTCAAAGGACGAAACAGGAGCAGGCGCTTTATGACTTTACGACGGAGGATAACATTACGCACTGCGTATGGTGCATCAGCGGTGAGGAAGATGTTCGGGCAATTGAGAATGCGTTTGCAAAGATTGGGCAGATTTATATTGCGGACGGTCATCACAGGTGCGCTTCCGCCGTGAAAGTCGGATTAAAGAAACGGGAGGAAAATCCGGATTATACGGGAGCGGAGGAATTCAATTATTTTCTGTCCGTGCTGTTTGCCGACGAAGAGCTGATGATTATGGATTACAACCGCGTTGTGAAAGACTTAAATGGACTTACTGAAGCAGATTTTATGACACGCGTGTCAGAAATTTTTGAGCTGGTAAAAACAGACAAGGTGTGCACGAAGCCGTCTGCAAAGGGCGAGGTTGCAATGCTTGTCGGTGACACATGGTATCTGCTTAAAATTAAGGAAGCATACAAAAACGAACACCCCGTGGACGGATTGGACGTGGCAATCCTGCAAAATCACGTGCTTGCGCCGATTCTTGGTATTGGTGACCCTAAGACGGACAAGCGGATTGATTTTGTGGGCGGCATTCGGGGAATGGAGGAGCTTGAGCGGCGTGTACGGACAGACTGCGCCGTTGCCTTTGCGATGTATCCGACCTCCATACAGGAGTTGTTTGCGGTTGCCGATGCAGGGCTTTTGATGCCGCCGAAATCCACATGGTTTGAGCCGAAGCTTCGAAGCGGACTTTTTATACATACAATTGATTCGCATGAATAGATTATAGAAATGAGATGGGAAGTATGCTGGTAACATCGGATATGGAAATTGATATAGAACAGATTAGCAGGGAGCTTAGTGCGTTAGAGCAATTTGTGGACGCACTTCCGGAGAAAGCGTTTGGTCTTGGCATCAGGGTTCTGATTGCCGCACTGCTGTTTTTTGTCGGTTCAAAATTGATCAAGCTGGTGCGCAGGATTACAAAAAAATCGCTGCAAAGGGCGAGCGCGGAAACGGGTGTGATACAGTTTTTGGACGGACTCATTAAGGTGGGGCTGTATGGACTGCTTATTCTTATGATTGCGGGAAATTTCGGATTTGACGCGACGGGTGTGGTTGCTTTGGTAGGCTCTGCGGGCGTTACGGTTGGTCTTGCATTGCAGGGAAGCTTAAGCAACCTTGCGGGCGGTGTGCTGATTTTAATGCTTAAACCCTTTAAGGTCGGGGACTATATTGCGGAGTCGGGTCACGGTACGGAAGGGACGGTCAAGGAAATCGGTATATTTTATTCGCGGTTTGAGACGCCCGACGGAAAAACAGTCGTGCTTCCAAACGGCAGTCTTGCAAACAACGCAATCACCAATGCGTCCTATGCACCGTTTCGGCGTGTGGATTTAAAAATCGGGATTGCCTATGATGCGGATATTAAGGCGGCAAAGCAGGCGCTGCTTGCTGTGCTGGAGCAGGACGCGGACGTGATGAGCACGGAACCTGTGCAGGTGTTTGTAGATGACCTTGCGGACAGCGCCGTGGTGCTTGGAATGCGTTGTTTTTGCGAAAATGCCAAATATTGGGATGTGCGGTGGCGGCTTCTTGAAAACGCAAAGCTTGCACTGGACGCGGCGCAGATTGAGATACCGTTTGCGCAGATTGACGTGCATATGAAAGCTTCTGATATAAAAGACTGACACGGAAAGAATAAAACAAAACACTCATGTCAAGACCAAAAACGGTCACGCATGGGTGTTTTATTTTGCTTTATTAGGAAATTACAATAACGTAAAATATTGAAACAAAAAGCGAAGCTTTTTGCTGGATGCTTGTGCTGGTACTTATCTTTTTATGAAATATAAGGCGCTAAAGTCAGATAACTGAGCGTTCCTGAAGCGACGTCTGTGCCCTTTTCGAGCAGTGCAACCAGCCCGCGCAGCGTTTCTTCCGTTTCCTGTGGTGTGGAGGGCAAAAGGGAATTGTCAAACTTTACGGCAAGCACAATCAATACGATTTCCGCAAGCGCACTGGGATAATCGAACCGAATTTCACCGCTTTCAATTCCTTGTTTAATGATTTGCGTCAGGGCGGGTTTGAGCTTGGAAATCACATGGGACAGGTACTTATGATGCAGAAAGGCGAATTTTTGCGCGCTTTCGGCATCGGAGGACGTGCTGTTTTGTTTAATAAATACCGAAGAACTTTGACACGCCTGGAAAAGCATTGCCATACGCGTAAACGGCGGAATGTCCGTCTGCATGGTCAGGTTTTTTGCCGTCAGCAACGGTTTTTCATAGCTTCGCTCAATCAGTGCGTCCAAAACGGCATCCTTTGACGGAAAGTAATAGTAAATGCTTCCCTTTCCGATTCCTGCTCTCTGTGCAATTTCACTGACGGATATATTCTGAATTGTCTTTTCCTCCAAAAGCTTTTGGAGCGCGTCCAAAATCAAATCGTATTTTTTCATGTCAGGCATAAAGACGCCACCTTTCTGTTTACGGAATAATGGTCTAATTATTCAAAATTATATCATACGCGACAAACGCGTACAATTGTAAAAAGTGCCATAAAGCGTTATGGAAATTTGGGATAATTTCAGAGAAAATGTACTTGACCAGCGGTCGAAAAGTATGATAGGCTTATGACAAAAGGTTTCGACCGTTGGTCGAAAATTGTCAAAAACAGTTGGCGGCAGCGCCAAAACAAAAACGAGGGAGGACGTTATGACATACACAGACTTATTTTATGAAATCAAAGGGAAATTTATGGGTGCCGATGTGAGCGATATTCGGGAGCATTTGGCATTTGAGTTTGACATTGAGGACGAGGAAGCAGGCGGCGCATTCTATGTCGAGGTGAAGGACGGACAGCTTTTTGTGGAGCCGTACGAATACTATGACAGGGATGCAATGTTTATCTGTGCGCCGGATGTGCTGATTAAAATTGCGGACGGTGAGATGGATCCGGTGTGGGCGTTTACGACACAGAAGCTTCGCGTGGAGGGAGATATCGACAAAGCGCTGCGCTTAAACGAGATTATCCAGCAAAAGAAAAAAGAAATGAAGAAAGAAGAAAAAGCGCCTAAAAAAGAGAGCAAAAAAGAAGCGGATAGCGAAACAAAAAAGGAATCCAAAAATAAATCCGCGGGGAAATAAGAGTTAGAGAGGAGCATCGTGATAAAAATGGGAATACTGAGAAAGACCATGATTTGTCTTGGAGCGCTTGCAGCAGTAGGCGCTGGAGAGACGGCTTATTTTTACAGAAGAACCATGAAACGTAATAATGCGAAAGTGGAACGTACGATGAAAATGTCCGGAACGGACTGGTCGCAGTATATGCCGATGATGGAAAAAAGAAAGACTTTTATGCTTGCGCAGGCACATAAGGATGTTCATCAAATGTCGTTTGACGGATTAAAGCTTCATGCGACCTATTTTCCGTCAATTGCCGAGGACATGGACAAAAAGAAAGTTGCGATTTGTTTTCACGGCTATACAAGCCATGGTATGTCGGATTATATCGGTCTGTCAGACTATTACCTGAACAGAGGATATGCGATGCTTCTGCCGGACGCGCGGGCGCATGGTCAGAGCGAGGGAGAGTATATCGGTTTTGGATGTCTTGACCGCAAGGATGCGCTTGTGTGGATTAACTGGGTGATACAGGAAGTCGGAGAGGATGTAGAGATTATACTGCACGGGACTTCTATGGGCGGTGCGACAGTGCTTATGGCAAGCGGACTGGATCTTCCCGCACAGGTAAAGGGCATTATTTCTGACTGTGGTTTTACATCTCCGAAGGAAGTATTTACGCATGTACTTAATTCCATGTATCATCTTCCTGCATTTCCGGTTATTCCGGGTGCTGATGTTGTGAACAAAAAGCTTGCGGGGTACGGCATGGACGAGTGCAATGCAAAACGCGAAGTGGCAAAGGCAAAGATTCCTATTTTGTTCATTCATGGTTCAAATGATACCTTTGTTCCTTGCAAAATGTGCCATGAAATATACGACTGCTGTGCATCGCCGAAAAAGAAGCTGATTATTGAGGGCGCTGCACATGCGGAGAGCTATTATAAAGATACTCAAAAATACGAGCAGACAATGACGGAGTTTTTAAGTGAAGTATTGTAATGACTGAAACAGTCAAAATGAAGGGAGAACCGGATGAAAACAAGAAAAGGATATAAAACATATCCATTAACGGCGGCACAAAAATACCATTTTTACTATTCACAGTACAGCCCGGGGCAGGAAATTCTTAATGTTGGAAGCAGTCTGACCATTGAGTTTGAACTTAATATTGAAGAGCTGCGCAAGGCAATCTACAAGGCATATGAGCGAAACGAGTCAATGCGTGCACGGCTTGTCTATGATACAAAAGAGAAGCAATGGTATCAGTACATTGTGGACAAGGAGGAGCGCGAAATTGAGTATGTGGACTTTTCCGGGAAAACGATGGAAGAGGCGGAGGCGCAGATGACGGCGTGGACGCGTATTCCGTTCGGACAGGATGAGCCGATGAACAAGATCGTCATTATCAAGACGCCGGACAGGTTTGAGGGAATGTATATTGTGGGTGACCACCGTTTTCTTGACGCGCAGTCGTTAATCGGTTTTATGAAAGACGTAATTGAGCTCTATTGTAATGCGAACTTTGAAAACGTGCCGTATCCTGCGGATACGCGTTCGTATATTGAGCAGTTGGAAAAAGATTACGCATACGAGGCGGGCAGCAAGGCGCAGGCAAGAGACAGGGCATATTTCCATAAATTGTCTGAAGCGCCGGAGCCGATTTACAACGGTATTGAGGGGAAAAAACGTCTTGATGAGGCAAGACGGGCAACCGGAAATCCCAATCTGCGCGCGGCACCGACCGGATCCGACAGCTTTGCGGCGGCAATTGATATTTTCCACTTAGAGGGAGAGCCGACACAGCGGCTGATGACATTTTGTGAGGAACAGCATATTTCGCTGCAGTGTCTGCTGATTATGGGAATTCGTACGTATCTGCAGAAGATGAACAATTGCGATGATGTTTCCATGATGGTTGCATATGCCCGCAGGGCGACGCTTTTGGAAAAAAAGTCCGGCGGTACGCGTATTCACAGTTTTCCTTTCAGGACAATTATCCCCGAGGATAAGAGCTTTTTAGAAGGCATTTTGGAAATCAGGGATAAACAGAACGAGGTATTCCGTTATGTAAACTTTGACCCTGTAGAGTGCATGAATTATAAACATCAGGTTTATAATCCGCCACGCGGCATGGGATATGAGACCGTTGCGCTCACATACCAGCCGGCGACGCTGCGTGAAAAGGGCTTGGTTGACCTGGGTGACATTCGATACAAGACAAAGCGCTACGGAAACGGTTACTATGCGGACGGGCTTTATCTTACGGTTATGCACAGACCTGAAGACAACGGTTTGGACTTTAGTTTTGAGCATCAGATTAAGGCGTACAGCAAAGAAACGCTGGAGCTGTTCTATTATTATATGTGCAAAATTATGTTTAAGGGAATTGAAAATCCGAACTTAAAAATCGGTGATATTATTAAGCTTGTGTAATTGTCTGTCGCTGTGTTAAAATATAGCTGCAAAAGTACAAAAAATGCGGAAAGAGGGTAACGATATGTTTGAGAAATTAGCGGAGATTATCACAAATTATGTTGAGGTAAAGCAAGAGGATATTAAGCCGGAATCGCGCTTTATGGAAGATTTGGGCTTTAGCTCATTCGACTTTATGAGTATGCTCGGCGAGGTGGAGGACGAGCTTGACGTGGAGATTGACCCGGAGAAGGCGGCAAATATTCGTACAGTACAGGAGGCTGCTGACTATTTAGAAACATTGCAGTAAACAAGAGCCGTGCAATGTTCGTTTGGACGGACGCTGCACGGCATCTGCCTAAAATGTGATTGACCAAAATGGTCAATAGAATTGGAGATGTATATATGAGTGAGACAAAGAGCACCATACGGGAACTTCTTGTGGAAGCAGAAAAGAAGTATCATGCGCAGGATGCATTTCGCTACAAGGTAAAAGGCGCTGACGAGAACGGAAAAAAGGCGGCAAAAATTGAGAGCAAAAGCTACACACAGTTAAAAGACGACAGCGAGCGTTTTTCCGCGGCATTGGCGGCATTGGGAGAGCAGGGAAAACATATTGCGATTATCGGACCGACTTCTTATTCGTGGGTAGTTACATATTTTGGAACGGTAGACAGCGGCAGTGTGGCGGTTCCTTTGGACGCCAATCTTCCTGACGCGGATTTGTGTGAGCTGATTGACCGGGCGGACGTTACAACACTTGTGTACGACGAGGCAAAAGCAGGCGTGGCAGAACTTGCGGCAAAGCAATGCAGTGCGTTAAAGCATATTATTTGCATGGGTGTGCCGGAAGGCATTGCAGGTGCACACGCAATGTGGGAGCTGCTGGGTGCACAGAGTGCCGGATTTGATTATGCACCCAAGCCGGAGCAGCTTGCCACCATAATGTTTACTTCCGGAACCACCGGAAAGAGTAAAGGCGTTATGCTGACGCACAGAAATCTTGCTGAAAATGCAACCTGTTTGGACATGGGTTTGGATCCAGGCATGGTGATTATGAGCGTGCTTCCTATTCATCACGCTTATTGTCTGAGCATGGATATTTTAAAGGGCATTTCTGTTGGTTCGATAATCTGTATCAACGATTCGCTGCTTCGCGTGGCAAAGAATATTAAGCTTTTTGAGCCGAACATGATTTTAATGGTGCCTTTGATGATTGAAACGCTTGCCAAAAAGCTTGAGGAGGCAGCGCTGATTCCTGCGCCGCTTATCAAGGCAAAGGTGTTTGGAAAGCAGTTCCATACGGTGTGCAGCGGCGGCGCTTATTTGAATCCTGCATACATTAAGCTGTTTCAAAAATACGGAATTGCCATTTGGCAGGGTTATGGCATGACGGAGTGTGCGCCTGTTATCAGTACAAACTTTGGAGAACAAATTAAAGAAGGATCTGTTGGCAAGCTGATGCCAAACTGTGAGGCGAAGGTCGTTGACGAGGAGCTTTGGGTGAAAGGCTCAAGTGTGATGCAGGGTTACTACAAGATGCCGAAGGAAACAGAAGATACATTGGATGACGGCTGGCTAAAGACAGGGGACTTGGGCTATGTGGATGAGGACGGTTTTGTATTTTTGACCGGCCGCAAGAAGAACTTGATTATTACGCCCAACGGCGAAAATGTCTCGCCGGAGGAAATCGAGAACAGGCTCGGTGAGAACCGCCTTGTGCAGGAGGTGCTCGTGCGTGAGAGCGAGGGCGCGATTGAGGCGGAGATTTTTCCGGATTATGAATATGCGGGGAAGAAGAAAATCAAGGATATTCCGGCTGCTTTGCAGAAGATTATTGATGAATATAATCAGGGTGCACCGCTTTATAAGCGTGTGTTCCGGTTGAAGGTCCGCGAGACGGAATTTGAGAAAAATACGACGAAGAAGATAAAGCGGTTTTAAAAATTAAGGTATCCGGCAGTTGAAGAACAACTTGTGGGATACCTTTTCGTTTCCATATGTATTTTAGCAGCTGAAGTACCATTTCAGAGCTGTTATTTGCCTGTGTCAGCATGCAGGCTTAAACCGCTGATACCAAGACTGCGTGCAGTTGCATTGCATATATTGATGTACGTACCAACGTTGGAGTCTGTGCCCATTTGAATCCACACCGGCAGATCCCCTTTAAAATGATAGGAAACGGTGTTAGCGACATTTTTTGTATATAAGCCGATGCGGTTTTCCATGAGAAAACTACTGCCGGCACCTACCGTGGGGATATCGGCTCCAGTCCATTTCCATGTGTTTTTCTGTTCAGTCCCCGAATTTGGCGGCGCATTTTTTCTGATATTGATAATCCGGCGGCATCATCTGCACAGCGGTTTATTTTATAACCACTGGAAAGCTTTTCCTGTGCATCAGATTATGCTGTATAATCATAAAGTTTAAATCCGCTTAATAATAATAGAAATGGTAACATAATTATAAGATAACATAATCCTTGGTATACGTAAAGAGGATTAACCATGGTTAGAGAATAAGAGTGTGTTACCTGACTTGGAGACTTGCACTAGAAAACAAAGCGCTAAGTCACAGATTAGAATTTGTGACTTAGCGCTTTTTATTAAGCAGTCTTGCTGTCGGTACTTTTTTTATTCCTGTTTTCGGCTGATGTTGCGGAAATTTGTCTGTCTGGCTGGGTTTTGTCCGTTTTCCTTGTAATTTCCGAAACGGTAGCCTCCGGTTTGTTGAGATTTTTCTGTGCTGCGGCGAGCATCAGCTTAATCCGGTTAAGCTGGTTTACCTCTGACGCGCCGGGATCGTAGTCAATCGCTACAATATTTGCCTCGGGATGGCGCCGTCTGAGTTCTTTGATAACACCCTTTCCAACAACATGATTCGGAAGACAGCCAAATGGCTGTGTACACACGATGTTTGGCGTATTGCTGTCAATCAGTTCAAGCATTTCTCCTGTTAAAAACCAGCCTTCACCGGTCTGGTTTCCGAGAGATACGATTTCTGCCGCGTGCTTTGCCGTTTCGTAAATATCAGCAGGCGCAGTAAAATGTTTACTTTGGGCTAAAGCTTCACTCATAGGCTTTCGAAGCAATTGAATCGCTTTGATTCCCATACGGCTTAGGCGTGCCCCTTTTTTGCTGGTGCCAAGATGCTCCGATTTGTAAATCTGATTGTAAAAGCAATAGTACATAAAATCCATTAAATCAGGCACAACGGCTTCCGCGCCTTCCTGTTCCAGTAACGCTACCAAATGATTGTTGGCAGAAGGAGAAAATTTTACAAGAATTTCTCCGACAATGCCGACACGCGGTTTTTGAATATCAAGTACGGGAATAGCATCAAATTCGGCAATTATTTCGCGGCACATCTTCTTATAAGTGTTATAGGAGAGATATTTACGCCCAAGAAATTCAATACACTTTTTGATCCATTTCTGATGGACTTCATTAACGGAGCCGGATACGGCTTCATATGGACGCATCCTGTAAATGCAGCGCATAAATATATCACCAAAGTTTACCGCATACACTGCGCGTAGCAAAAGCATTGGCGTAAGCCGAAATCCCGGATTTCTTTCCAGTTTGGAGAGATTGATTGAGACAACGGGAATATGTTCATATCCTGCTTTTGCAAGGGCGCGCCGGATAAACCCAATATAGTTTGTAGCCCGGCATCCGCCGCCGGTTTGGGACATTACTACCGCGAGCCGGTCCGTATCGTATTGTCCTGAGAGCACGGCCTCCATAATTTGACCAACGACCAAAAGAGAAGGATAGCATGCGTCATTATTTACATATTTCAGACCGACATCGACACTGCTTTTGTTGTCATTGTTTAAAACGACAAGATTATAACCGCACATTTGAAAAACGGGACCAAGTAAATCAAAGTGAATCGGTGACATCTGCGGACAAAGAATGGTGTAATTCTTTTTCATCTCTTTTGTGAAGATCACGCGGTTCATTTTGCTTGATTGAATGGCACGTTTTTGATTTCTCTGTTCCCGTACACGAATAGCGGAAAGCAGAGAGCGGATACGGATTCGTGCAGCGCCGAGATTGTTGACCTCGTCTATTTTTAAACAGGTATAAATCTTTCCGGAGCCGGAAAGAATGTCATTTACCTGATCTGTGGTAACTGCATCAAGACCGCATCCAAAGGAGTTGAGCTGTATCAGGTCAAGATCATCCCTTGTTTTTACATAGCTTGCAGCCGCATAAAGCCTCGAATGGTACATCCATTGGTCGGAGACAATCAACGGACGCTCCGGTTTGGCAAGATGCGATACGGAGTCTTCCGTAAGCACGGCAATTCCATAGGAATTAATTAATTCGGGAATGCCATGATTGATTTCCGGATCAATATGATAAGGTCTGCCTGCGAGGACAATGCCGCGCGCCTTGTTTTTTTCAAGGTAGGCGATGACTTCCTCGCCCTTTTTATACATGTCCTGTCTGACGTTGTCAAGTTCCTGCCATGCCGCGTAAACGGCTTCCTTTAATTCATTGGCAGGAATCTCGGGAAATTGTTCTGCAAGCGACTGCAGAATCAGTTTTGGCTCTTTGAAGGACATAAACGGATTTTTAAAGATCACTTCACCGCGACCGATTGCTTCCACATTGTTCTTGATATTTTCGGAGTAGGATGTGACGATCGGACAATTATAATGGTTGTTTGCATCGTCGAATTCGTTTCTCTCGTAAAACAGGGAAGGGTAGAAGATAAAGTCTACACCCTGCTTGATTAACCACTCAATATGACCATGTGCAAGCTTTGCGGGATAGCACTCGGACTCGCTTGGAATGGATTCAATGCCCATTTCATATATTTTTCTGTTTGAAACAGGAGAAAGTACAACCTGATATTTTAAGGCTGTAAAAAATGTAAACCAAAACGGATAATTTTCATACATATTTAACACTCTCGGAATACCGACGCTGCCGCGAACGGCTTCTGATTCGGAGAGCGGCTCGTACGAGAACAGCCGTTTGAGTTTGTATTCAAATAAATTCGGAACGCTGTTTTGTGTTTTTGCTTTGCCAAGACCGCGCTCACAGCGGTTACCGGATATGTAGTTTCTGCCGTCCGAAAATTTGTTTACAGTCAGGCGGCAGGCGTTAGTACAGCCTTGACATTTTACGAGCGAGGTAGTGAACTTCAGTTCGTTAATCTGTTCAATGGAAAGCATGGCAGTGGCTGTGTCAGGGGCAGCTTTATAACGCTCTCTTGCAATTAATGCAGCGCCAAAGGCACCCATAATTCCGGCAATGTCAGGTCGTACCACTTCACAGTCTGCAATTTTCTCAAAGCTTCTAAGCACGGCGTCATTATAGAAGGTACCGCCCTGAACGACGATGTGTTTTCCAAGCTCAGTTGCGTCAGATACCTTGATTACTTTAAATAACGCGTTTTTGATAACGGAATATGCAAGACCTGCAGAGATGTCGGAGACCTCTGCGCCTTCTTTTTGCGCCTGTTTTACTTTAGAATTCATAAATACGGTACAGCGTGTGCCCAAATCAATCGGATGCTTGGCAAAAAGCGCGGCTTTTGCAAAATCTTCAACACTGTAATTTAACGATTTCGCGAAGGTTTCGATAAAAGAACCGCATCCTGATGAACATGCCTCGTTAAGCTGTACGGAATCAACCGTTTGGTTTTTGATTTTAATACACTTCATGTCCTGCCCGCCGATGTCGATAATGCAATCAACGTCAGGATTAAAAAAGGCAGCAGCGTAGTAGTGTGCGACTGTTTCCACTTCGCCCTCATCAAGCATAAATGCCGCCTTAAACAAAGCTTCTCCGTAGCCTGTAGAGCAGGAACGCACAATTTCTGCATCGGCGGGAAGCAGTCTGTAAATTTCCTGAATAGACGAAATTGCCGTGTTTAACGGACTGCCGTTGTTGCTGCTGTAAAAAGAATACAGCAGTGTACCGTCCTCTGCGACCACTGCAATTTTTGTGGTGGTGCTTCCGGCATCAATACCCAAAAAGCATTTGCCGTGATAATTTTCCAGCTTTGCGTTTTTTACATGGTGGGAACCGTGGCGCTTGCAAAAGCTGTCGTAATCATTTTCGTTTGCAAACAAAGGCTCCATGCGTGCAACCTCAAATTCCATTTTGATGTCGGAGGAAAGTTTATTTACCATTTCCGACATTGAAAAGAAAACATTTTCCTTGGCGTTCAATGCAGAACCGATTGCCGCAAAAAGATGGGAATCTGCGGTGTCTATAATATGTTCGTCATCCAATTTAAGCGTACGGATAAAAGCTGCTTTTAATTCCGAGAGAAAGTGGAGCGGTCCTCCTAAAAACGCAACATGTCCGCGAATCGGCTTGCCACATGCAAGACCGCTAATGGTCTGATTGACAACAGCCTGAAAAATGGAAGCTGACAAATCTTCCTTTGTTGCCCCTTCATTAATCAATGGCTGTATATCTGTTTTTGCAAATACGCCGCAGCGCGCTGCAATCGTGTATAAAGAATGATAGTTTTTGGCATATTCATTTAATCCAGCAGCATCTGTCTGAATCAGGGACGCCATTTGATCGATAAAAGAACCTGTGCCTCCGGCACAGATACCGTTCATTCGCTGTTCGACATTACCGCCTTCAAAATAAATAATTTTAGCATCTTCGCCGCCAAGCTCAATTGCGACATCCGTCTTTGGCGCAAGCTCCAAAAGAGCAGTAGAAACCGCGATTACCTCCTGCACAAAGGGTACGCCCAAATGATTTGCAAGCGTAAGCCCTCCCGAACCTGTAATCATAGGACGAAGCTTTATATTTCCAAGTTTTTTGTACGCATCCTGCAAAAGAGAAGAAAGCGTTTCACGTATATTCGCATAATGTCTTTGATAATCAGAGAACAACAATTTGTGTTCCGCATCTAAAATTGCGACCTTGACAGTTGTTGAACCAATATCAATTCCAAGTGTATAGGATTTTTTACTCATGATAACCCCCATCAACAATATAAACACCGGTCGACTGGTCCGACCGTTTAAACATACATTTGTCATTATACGACAGCAAATCCAAAAAGGCAACAGATAAAGTTTATGCATTTTTGGAATTTATGGAAATTTTATCCGCTGAAGGCTTCGTCCGTAAATCCTATGAAAACTTTTAGGGAAATATTAATAAAAAATAAAAAAGATTTTGCGCTGTGCAAGATTGGTTTACATTTTGCGTTATGAATGCTATACTTGAAAAGCGAACGCAAAATTTTGCGTGATTATGGAAAGGAGTATGGTTAGAAATATGAATTTTTTAAATAAGCTTGAACGTAAAATTGGAAAATATGCGATACCAAATCTTTCAAAATATTTGATTTTCGGATATATATTGGGGTATTTGATTCAATTTATTAATCCCAATCTGTTGAATGTGATTTCCTTGAATCCATATCTGATTCTTCACGGGCAGGTTTGGCGGCTGGTTACGTGGATTATTATTCCGCCTAGTGGATTCAGTATTCTATGGACGGTTGTCATGCTGTACTTTTACTATTCAGTGGGAAACGATTTGGAGCGGACATGGGGCACATTTTACTACAATGTCTATCTTTTTATGGGAATGCTGTTTACCGCAATCGGAAGTTTTTTGGTGATGGGATTAAGCTATGTTCCGTCGCTTGAAATCAATGAAGCGATGAAATATTTCGGAGAGGCATCGTATTTTAACATCGTGTCTTCTTACTTTAGCACGTATTATGTAAATATGTCGATTTTTCTTGGCTTCGCGATGACATTCCCCGAGGTGCGCGTGCTTTTAATGTTTGTTATACCGATTAAGGTGAAGTGGCTGGGGATTGCGTATGCGGTTATGCTGCTTGCCGACATGTTCCGAACCGATTTGGTTGGGAAAATTGTGATTGCTGCGTCGCTCTTAAATTTCGTAGTATTTTTCCTGATGACAAGAAGCGGTATCCGGCGTATGTCTCCGCGCGAGGTAAAGCGCAGGCACGACTTTAATAAGGAAGTAAAAAAAGCGCGTCCGATGTCGGTAGCAAAGCACAAGTGTGCAGTCTGCGGGAAAAACAGCGAAGACAATCCGGATGCGGAGTTTCGGTTTTGCTCAAAATGCAACGGAAATTATGAATATTGTCAGGATCATCTTTTTACCCATACACATGTTCAGTGATGTGGTAATAAAAACTGATAAAGCAAAGCAGGGGATGTATGGAGGATTGATATGGAACAAAATCAACAGGCATTTATGGCGGGGTTGGAGCAGCTCAAGGAAACGGCACGCCTGCAGGGAAATATGCTTACGGGTGAACAGATTGACGAAGAGTTTGGAAAATGGCAGCTGAATGAGCAGCAGCTTGCCCTGATTTATGATTATCTGAATAAAAATAATATTGGAATTGATTCCCCAAAAGATGTGCAGGAGAATCTTTCGGGGGAAGATATCAATTTTTTGGAATTGTACCTAAATGAACTGGAGGAGCTGCCAAGTGTGACGGACGGTGAAAAACGTGCCGTGATGATGTCGGCGCTTGCGCAGGACAAGGATGCACAGGCAAAACTGGTGGAAATTTATCTTCCGGACGTGGTTGCATTATCAAAGCTTTATGCCGGACAGGGTGTTTTGGTGGAGGACTTAATCGGTGAGGGAAACGTAGCCTTATCTATGGGTGTAACGATGCTTGAATGTGTTGAGAGCATCGATGAGGTGGAAGGATTTCTCGTAAAAATGATTATGGATGCAATGGAAGAAACAATCGGAGAAGATTCTGACAATCGTGAGATTGGTGAAACGGTGCTGAGCAAAGTAAATGAAGTAAACGATAAGGCAAAAGAGCTTTATGAGAATCTGCTTCGGAAGGTCAGTGCAAAAGAAGTTGCGGATGAGCTTGGACTGACCGAGGATACGGTCAATGAGGCAGTGAAACTTTCTGCGGACCACATTGATTATATTGAAGGAAAAGAGTGAATACATGGAGGCGTTAATGCAGAATGATGATTTTAAATATGTGATTCAGGATACGGGCTGTGTATATTTTGGCAGGGAGCTGAGCTATACTGAAATGATGGCAAGAGATGATGTGCCATTTAAGTTTAAGGCGATTATTAACGGACACATTGGCAAGGATACTGACTTAAATCAGACAATTGCGGCGCACGTATTAGGGATTGACACGGCATCGTTTACCTACCGTATTTTTGAGCAGCTAAAGCTGACCGTCAGGATCTGTTATCAAACGAAGAAACAGGGGCTGTTTGGCAAAAGCAGGGAGCGATGGATACACAAGGCATGCCCGATCAAGCAGTTTTGTGCGGAGTACAGGGATCAGGTGAAGGCGCATCAGATGATGATTGAGGATATTTCGATTTCGAAGCTTGCGTTAATGGTAATCAGTACCTAAGGAAAGGAACGGTTCAAAAGGTTATGAAAAAGATAGAAGAGCTTACTGCTTATGAAGTGCTTGAAAAAAGGGAAATCAGCGATATTGGTTCCATGAGTTATCTTTTACGGCATAAAAAAACAGGCGCGCGTATTGCGCTTTTGAGTAACGACGATGAAAACAAGGTGTTTTATATCGGATTTCGGACACCGCCCGCAGACTCTACGGGAGTCCCGCATATTATTGAGCATACGGTTTTGTGCGGTTCAAAGGATTTTCCGGTCAAGGACCCGTTTGTGGAGCTTGTGAAAGGCTCACTCAACACCTTTTTAAACGCCATGACATACAGCGACAAAACACTCTATCCGGTGGCAAGCTGCAATGATAAGGATTTCCAAAATCTGATGCATGTCTATTTGGACGCGGTGTTTTATCCGAATATTTATAAAGAAGAAAAAATTTTTCGGCAGGAGGGCTGGCATTACGAGATGGAGGATGCCGATGCGCCGCTTACGATAAACGGCGTGGTCTACAATGAGATGAAAGGGGCGTTTTCCGCGCCTGACGAAATCAACGACAGGGAGGTCGTCAATTCGCTGTTTCCCGATACTGCGTACGGCGTGGAATCAGGGGGAGACCCGGATGTGATACCGACACTTACGTATGAGCAGTTTTTGGCGTTCCATGCAAAGTATTACCATCCGTCAAACAGCTACATTTATTTATACGGCAATATGGATATGGCAGAGAAGCTTGCATGGATGGATGAAAAGTATTTAAGTCATTTTGACAGTTTGGATATTGCATCGGCGCTTACGCTGCAAAAGCCGTTTGAACGTCCTGTTCTTGTAAAAAAAGAGTATCCGGTTATGGAGGGAGAGTCCTTAGAAAACAACACGTATCTTTCCTATAATATGGTGGTAGGCACAAGCCTTGACAAGGAACTTTATTTTGCGATGCAGATTTTGGAGTATGCGATTTGTTCGGCATCGGCAGCGCCGATTAAGCTTGCGCTGATTCATAAAAATATCGGTACGGAAGTTTATTCGGTTTACGATAATGGCATTTACCAGCCGTATTTTTCAATTGTGGCAAAGAACGCAAACGATGAACAAAAGGATGCGTTTGTTGATACGATAGAGAATGAGTTAAAGCGTCTTGTCCGCGAGGGCATTGATAAGAAATCCCTGCTTGCAGGATTAAATTATTATGAATTCCGCTATAGGGAAGCAGACTTTGGTTCTTATCCCAAGGGACTGATGTATGGTCTGCAGATGTTGGATTCGTGGCTTTATAATGACAATATGCCTTTTGATATGATTGAGGCGATTGACCTGTTTCAGACTTTAAAAGAACGGATTGATACAGACTATTAAGAAAAGCTGATTGAAACGTATCTGATTCACAATCCTCACAAATCGGTATTGGTGCTATCGCCAAAAGAGGGAATGACTGTCCAAAAAGAACAGATGCTTGCCGAGAAGCTGGCGGCTTATAAAAACAGCTTGAGCGATGCACAGATTCAGGCGATTGTTGCGGATACGCAGGCACTTCATGCATTCCAGGAGTCAGAGGACGCGCCAAAGGATTTGGCGAAGATTCCGATGCTGACAAGGGATGATATGAAAAAGGAATCTGAGCCGTTTATCAACGAGCTTAGGGAGGAAGCCGGCACCAAAGTGCTGTTTCATGATGTGCAGACTAACGGAATTGCTTATATAAAGCTGATTTTTGACGCGTCTAATATCCCTGCGGAGCTGTTTTCTTATATTGGGGTTCTTAAAAATATTTTGGGTTATGTGGACACAAAACAGTACTCCTACGGTGAGCTTTTTAATGAAATTAATATTCATACGGGCGGGATTATCAGCTCTGTAAATACTTATGTGAATGCGAAAAATCTGGAAGAATACAAATTGACCTTTGAAGTCAAAACAAAGGCGATGTATGACGAGACTGCGCCGGCATTGGCACTGATGGGCGATATTATAACAGGATCAATTCTGACGGATGCGGACCGCATTCTTGAGATTTTGGAGGAGCTTAAATCAAGGATGCAGGGAAATATGACTTCTGCGGCGCATTCGCTTGCGGCAGTCAGGGCGATGTCCTATTTTAGCGAACCGGCAGCAGTATCAGAGCTTGTGAGCGGAATTCCCTGTTACAGGCTGCTTGAGAAGCTGACGGCGGATTTTGCGGGTTGTAAAGAGGAACTGGCTGCAAAATTGGAAGCGCTTATAAAATGTATTTTCCGACCGGAAAACCTGATGGTGGATTTGACTGCCACACAGGAAGGGTATGAAAAATTAAAAGATTTGGTTCCAAAACTGAAAAAAATGTTATTTACCCAGACTGTTCCAAAAGAACGCTTTGGGCTGACTCCCAAAATGCGCAACGAGGCATTTTCTACTTCCGCACAGATTCAGTATGTGTGCAGGGCAGGAAATTACAGGATAGGGACAAACTTTCAATATACAGGCGCGCTCAAGGTTTTAAAGGTTATTTTGGGATATGATTATCTGTGGGTTAATGTGCGCGTGAAAGGCGGTGCATATGGCTGCATGTGCAGTTTTGGAAGAACGGGTGACAGTTATCTTGTGTCATACAGGGATCCGAATCTGAAAAAGACGATAGATGTTTTTGAAAAGACGGGAGATTTTGTAAGAACGTTTACTGCGGATGAGCGCACGATGACGAAATATATTATCGGTGCAATTGGCGATATGGATGTGCCGATGACTCCAGCAGTCAAAGGAAGCCGTTCTGCAAGCGCGTATTTTACGAATCTTGATTATGAGGATGTGCAAAAGGAGCGGGACGAGCTGCTTTGCTGTACACAGGATGATATTCGGAAGCTTGCCGGTCTGATTGATGCAATTATCAGTCAGGGTGCGGTGTGTGTTGTGGGAAACAGCCAGTCGATAGAAGAAAACAGGGCGTTATTTATGGAGGTGGAAAATTTGTTCCACTAATACAAAACGGAGAACAGACTTTGAAGGGAATAAGGTTATTGAAATGAACGAAACGTATAAATCAGGATTTGCGGCATTAATCGGAAGACCGAATGTGGGAAAGTCCACATTAATGAATTGTATTATAGGGCAGAAAATTGCAATCACATCAAAGAAACCGCAGACGACTAGAAATAAAATCCAAACAGTTTATACTTGCGAGGAAGGACAGATTGTGTTTGTGGATACGCCGGGTATCCATAAGGCAAAAAATAAATTGGGCGATTATATGGTGAATGTGGCGCAGCACAGCCTTAGAGAGGTTGATGTAGTGCTTTGGCTTGTGGAGCCTACGGATTACATCGGCGCCGGTGAACGGCATATAATCGAGCAGCTTAAAAAAGTCAAAGCTCCGATAATTCTTGTGGTAAACAAGATAGATACGGTAAAAAAAGAGCAGCTTTTAGGATATATTGATGCATACAGGGGGCAGCTTGACTTTGCGGAAATTGTGCCGGTGTCTGCACTGAAAAATGATAATATACAGGTACTGGTTGAGCAGATTATGAAATATCTGCCGTATGGACCTGCTTTTTATGATGAAGATACGATTACGGACCTGCCTACACGCCAAATTGTGGCGGAGCTTGTGCGCGAGAAGGTTCTGCAGAATATTGACGAAGAAATACCGCACGGCGTAGCGGTTATAATCGAGCGTATGAAGTATAGCAGGAAAATAGTGGATATTGATGCCACGATTATTTGTGAGCGTGATTCACATAAGGGGATTATTATCGGAAAAGGCGGGCAGATGTTGAAAAAAATCGGTTCCCTTGCACGCCCTGAGATAGAGGATTTGCTGGAACAGCATGTCAATCTGAAACTTTGGGTAAAGGTGAAAAAGGACTGGCGTGACAGTGACTTCCTAATAAAAAATTTCGGATATGACGCAAAGGAAAACGAGTAAAATCCGCGCATAAAAATTGTTGATAAGCACACCCTATCTGTATAAAGAAAATTGCAACAATTGCAGCGAGTGTTGTACGCAGGCTGCCGAGCGACGCTATTTTTACAGAAAGGGAAGGAATTGGATGTACGGGGATGAGTGGAACAGATTTATGCAGACAGGGCAGATCAGTGACTATTTGACTTATAGGGGATATGGCAGGAACTGTCATGATTTTGGTCATATATACAGTGGTCACATAGAATATACTGCAAGAAAGTCGGAAGAGATACAGGAGTGCACAAATGCAGGATTTTGTAGTTCTTACGGGGATTATAATAAAGTCAGAACCAATCGGCGAGTATGACAGGAGAGTAGTGCTTCTCACAAAGGAGAAGGGGAAAATTGCTGTTTTCGCAAAAGGTTCAAGAAGACCGGGAAACCGCCTTATGGCACCCACAAATCCGTTTTCGTTCGGACAGTTTCGGCTTTTTGCAGGCAGGACATCTTACAATATGTCCGAAGCAGAGATTTCAAATTACTTTGAGGATTTGCGCGCTGATTTTATCGGGGCATATTATGGTATGTATTTTCTTGAAATATGTGATTACTACACAAGAGAGAATAACGATGAAATGGGAATGCTAAAACTTTTGTATCAGTCGCTTCGGGCGCTTGCGTCAAATCGTTTTGATAACAGGCTTGTACGATGTGTCTTTGAGATAAAAGCAATTGTGTTAAACGGGGAATTTCCCGGAATTGAAAGCAGTGATGTGTTAGGAGAGAGCACGATATATGCAATTACATATATATTGAAAACTCCAGTGGAGAGACTTTTTTCATTTGACGTAAAACCGGAAGTTTTGGGGGAATTGATACGGTTTTGTAAAAAAATCTGTCACAGAACGTTTGATAAGGAGTTTAAAAGTCTTGAAATACTTGAAAATATAGAGTAAGTTGTATATAATATAACGCAGTTGTTATTATTGATAGGGTACAACTGTGTGAAAGCTGTGAGCAGATGGAGGGGAAACATGAGAAAGTTCATGGAAAAATTTATCGTTATAACATGTATTATAGTTTTTGCATTATGTGGGTGCAGCGAAAATAAAACAGGGGCGAGTGAGGCAGGGGATTCTGCCGCGGCAGCGTCTGCGATTATTTTGAAAAAGGACGGAAGCATTGAGAGCAGCCTGGCTGTTGAGGGCTTTGGTGCAGATTATAGCGAGGAAGGTTTAGAGAGTCTGATAAATACATCAATAACAGCGTATCAAAATCAGGCGGCGCAGGCACAGGTAGGCCTTAAAAGCTGTAAAAAAGATAATCAGGACAAGCTAAGCGTAAAGATGGTATTTGGTGACTGGAGTTCCTATGCCGGATGGAATAATTACTTCCTTGACTATATGTATGCATCGGAAATGGGAATGGAAACCGGAACGATTGAAAGCAGTACGGACGGCTTTTTCGCGGGGACAATTTCAGATGCCTATACGGCGGGATATGACTTGGAAACGACGCTTACGGCAGCATCAGAGAATAGCGCGAAACAGAGTGTAACCAAGGCGGATTTGCTTAACATGGGGGAGAGCCACATTGTTGTTTTGGCACGGTATGGCGATGACGAACCGATTACCGTAAACTGTTATAACGATATTTTGTACGTGAGCGACGGCGTAAGCGTTACCGGTAAAAAGAGTGCGACAGTTGACGCGATGGACGGATATGGTATCATTGTGTTTCAATAGAGCTATCATAAATATAATATAGGAAAAGACAAAAAAGGAGAAAAGATACATGGAAAAGACATTAGACAAAATCGTAGCATTGTCAAAAAGCAGGGGTTTTGTATACCCCGGTTCGGAGATTTACGGCGGTCTTGCAAACACTTGGGATTACGGTAACTTGGGCGTAGAGTTGAAAAACAACGTAAAGCGCGCATGGTGGCAGAAGTTTATTATGGAAAATCCCTACAATGTCGGCGTGGACTGTGCAATCTTAATGAACCCGCAGACTTGGGTGGCGTCCGGTCATTTGGGCGGTTTTTCCGATCCGCTGATGGACTGCAAGGAGTGCCATGAGCGTTTTCGTGCGGATAAGCTGATTGAGGATTACGCAAGTGAGAACGGCATTACGTTAGAAAAGCCGATTGATGCGTTTTCACAGGAGGAAATGAAGAACTTTATCGAGGAGAAACAGATTGTCTGCCCGACCTGCGGCAAACACAATTTTACGGACATTCGTCAGTTTAACCTGATGTTTAAGACGTTTCAGGGCGTGACGGAGGATGCAAAGAATACAGTGTATTTAAGACCGGAGACGGCGCAGGGTATCTTTGTAAATTTTAAAAATGTGCAGAGAACCTCAAGAAAGAAAATTCCGTTCGGTATCGGACAGATTGGTAAATCGTTTCGAAACGAGATTACGCCCGGTAATTTTACGTTCCGTACAAGAGAATTTGAGCAGATGGAACTGGAGTTCTTCTGTGAGCCGGGTACGGATTTGGAGTGGTTCCAGTATTGGAGAGGGTTCTGCCGCGACTGGCTGATCAGCCTTGGCATTAAAGAAGATGAAATGCGTCTGCGTGACCATGCGCCTGAGGAGCTTTGCTTTTACTCGAAGGGTACGACGGATATTGAATTTTTGTTCCCGTCCATTGGCTGGGGTGAGCTTTGGGGCATTGCGGACAGAACGGATTATGACCTGACACAGCATCAGAATACGTCGGGACAGGATATGTCGTACTTTGATGATGAAAAGAAGGAAAAATACATACCATATGTAATTGAGCCTTCGCTTGGCGCGGACCGTGTAGTGTTAGCATTCCTCTGCGCTGCATATGATGAAGAGGAGATTGGAGAGGGCGATGTCCGTACCGTGCTGCATTTCCATCCGGCGATTGCGCCCGTGAAAATCGGTGTGCTTCCGCTGAGCAAGAAATTAAACGAGGGTGCGGAGAAGATTTACGCGCAGCTTTCCAAGAAATATAACTGTGAGTTTGACGAAAGAGGAAATATCGGTAAACGTTACCGCCGTCAGGACGAGATTGGTACGCCGTTCTGCGTTACGTATGATTTTGACTCGGAAGAGGATCATGCGGTTACGGTGCGGTTCCGCGATTCGATGGAGCAGGTTCGCATTCCGATTGATGAGCTTGATGCTTATTTTGCGGATAAGTTTACGTTTTAAAAATTTCGGGCAGGCAGCGTCTGCCCGTTTTTAAAAAATAATATGAATGAAAAGTCATATAAAACGGAGGAGATTTATTATGAAAAAGAAAGCGGTATCACTGGTAATGGCAGTAGTCATGACGGCGGCGCTTGCAGGCTGCGGAAGCAGCGACGGCGCGGGAACGCAGGAACCACAGCAGGGCGGACAGACGCCTGCGCAGACACAGGAACAGGCAGATGCGGCGGAGGAAACACAGCCTGCGCAGGCTGGAGACGGTACGGTCTATAAGGTCGGTATCGTGCAGTATGTGGATGACGCGTCGCTCAATCAGATTGAAAAGGCGATTGAGGCACAGCTTAACGCAAAGGGTGCGGAGCTTGGCGTGACGTTTGATTTTGCAGATTATACGCACAACGGTCAGGCGGATTCTTCGGTGCTCAATCAAATCGCGACGGATTTGGTGGCGGACGAGGTTGATGTGATTATTCCGATTGCGACGCCTGCGGCAATGATTATGCAGAATGCGACGGAGGACAGTCAGATACCGGTTGTATTTTCAGCGGTTTCCGACCCTGTCGGAGCGGGACTTGTGGCATCAAATGACGCACCGGGCGCGAACATTACGGGAACATCGGACGCGATTGACACAGAGGCGATTTTCGGACTGATTATGGCGGGAAATCCCGATGCCAAAAAGGTCGGACTGTTGTATGACAAGAGTCAGGCAGGTTCGATTCAGTCGATTGCGGATGCAAAGGCGTACTGCGACGCAAACGGGCTTACATATGTCGAAAAGACAGGAACAACCTCCGCAGAGGTTCAGGCAGCGGCGGACGCACTTGTTGCAGAGCAGGTAGACGCGGTTTTTACGCCGCAGGACAATACGATTATGACGGCGGAGCTTGCAATTTTTGAGAAATTTACGGAAGCGAAAATTCCCCACTATACGGGAGCCGATTCGTTTGCATTGAACGGAGCGTTCTGCGGGTTTGGCGTCAACTACGAAAATCTCGGTACGGTTACGGCGGATATGGTAGTCGATGTGCTTGTAAACGGAGCAGATCCTGCGACTATGCCGGTACAGACGCTTTCTGACGGTATTATTATGGTAAACACGGAAACAGCGGAGGCAGTCGGCATTGACTATTCGGTGTTTGAGGGTATGTGCTCCGAGTTGATTGAAACTGTTACGGCACAAGAATTCGAATAGTGCTAAGTGATTGAGTAAGGGGGAAGCATGGGCTCCATTATTACGTTATCCATTGTGCAGAGCGCGCTTGAGCTAGGATTTATCTATGCGCTTGTCGCGCTTGCGCTGTTTATTTCATTTTCGATTTTAAATATTGCGGACTTGTCCACCGACGGCTGTTTTACGCTTGGCTGTGCAGTGTGCGCGTCCGTGACGATTGCGGGACATCCTGTGCTTGCGCTGTTTGCGGCAATGGCGGCAGGCATCTGCTCGGGGTTTGTGACTTCTTTTTTGCAGACCAAAATGGGCATTCAGTCCATTCTTGCGGGTATTATTGTCAATACAGGACTTTATACGATTAATATTGCCGTGATGGGTTTTGCGTCCCAGTTAAATCTGTTTAACTGCGATTCGGTTTTCACATGGGCGAAGTCTGCGATGCCGACAAGCTGGTATAAGCTGATTGTGGCGGCGGTTATCGTGATTGTTATCGGAATACTGGTGTCGGTATTCTTAAATACAAGGCTTGGTCTTTCCATTCGCGCAACTGGAGATAATCCTGACATGGTGCGTGCGTCGAGTATCAACACATCGCTGATGATTACGATCGGGCTTTGTGTGGCAAATGCGCTGACGGCGCTTTCGGGTGGTCTGCTTGCGCAGTATCAGAAGTCGTGCGACATCAATCTTGGTACGGGAATGGTGACGATTGCGCTTGCAAGTCTGATTATCGGAGAGACGCTGATTGGAAAGGGCGGCATGTTGAAACGGATAACAGGTGTCATTTTAGGAAGCTGCCTGTATCGGTTTATTGTTGCAATCGCGCTTCGCATGAATGTGCCTGCGGAGTGTCTGAAACTGGTGTCGGCGCTGATTGTGGCGATTGCAATTGCGTTTCCGTATTTAAAGACAAAACTTTCCTTTTACAAGGCAAGGCGTTTGTCGCGGGAGCAGAACCAGCGCTACATCAAGGAGCTTGTGGAGGTGGCAGGTCATGAAGAGTGAAAATATGCTGCTTATGAAGCATGTCAGTAAGACTTTTCACCCCGGCACGGTGAATGAGAAATGTGCGCTTGACGATGTGGAGCTTGTGCTGAAAAAAGGTGATTTTGCGACGATTGTCGGGAGCAACGGCGCGGGAAAGTCCACGCTGTTTAATGCAATTACGGGTGCGTTTTTCGTTGACAAGGGACTGATTATGCTTGACGGCGAGGACATTACATACCGCAAAGAATATGTGCGGAGCAAGGTGATTGGGCATTTGTTTCAGGACCCGTTAAAGGGTACGGCGCCGCATATGACAATTGAGGAGAATATGGCGCTTGCGTATCTGCGTGCGTCGACGTCAAAGAATGCGTATTTTAGCAGGATTAGGGCGGCGGACAAAAAGAAATTCAGGGAACAGCTTGCGCTTTTGAGCATGGGGCTGGAGGACCGCATGAAAAATCCGGTCGGGCTGCTTTCGGGCGGACAAAGACAGGCGCTCACGCTTTTGATGGCGACGATGGTGACACCCAAAATCCTGCTTTTAGACGAACACACGGCGGCGCTTGACCCTGCGACCGCACAAAAGGTCTTAAATCTGACAAAGCAGATTGTCGCCGAGCGGCAGATTACATGCCTTATGGTCACGCACAATATGCATCAGGCGTTAGAGCTTGGCAACCGTACGCTGATGATGGATGGCGGCAGGATTGTGCTGGATGTGTCGGGCGATGAGCGGGCGCGCATGACGGTGGAGGATTTGCTGAGTGAGTTTGCAAAGCGCGCAGGCAAGGAGCTGGATAATGACCGTATCCTTGCAACGGTTAAAAAAATGTGAAGAGAAATTCTAAGTCAGCAGAATACGCTGACTAAGAATTTCTAAAGCTTCACATAGAAGAACACCAAGAGCAGGTGTTCTTCGGTACAAATATATAAAGTAAAGTATGGAGGAATGAATCGTGAAGAACTACGGAGTAAATGAGCTTAGAAGAATGTTTCTTGAATTTTTTGAGAGCAAAGAGCATTTGGCAATGAAAAGCTTTTCTTTGGTACCCCACAATGATAACAGTCTGCTGATTATCAATTCGGGAATGGCGCCGTTAAAGCCGTATTTTACAGGGCAGGAGGTGCCGCCGAGAAGGCGAGTGACAACGTGTCAGAAGTGTGTCCGCACGGGTGATATTGAGAATGTCGGCAAGACGGCAAGACATCTGACGTTTTTTGAGATGCTTGGCAATTTCTCATTCGGGGATTATTTTAAGCATGAGTCGCTTGCGTGGAGCTGGGAATTTCTGACGAAGGTGGTAGGGCTTGACCCGGAGCGTCTTTATCCTTCGATTTACTGTGAGGATGAAGAGGCGTTTGACATTTGGACAAAAGAAATCGGCGTGCCTGCAGAGAAGATTACGCGCTTTTACAGGGACCCTGAAACGGGCGAGTGCGATAACTTTTGGGAGCACGGCGCGGGACCGTGCGGACCGTGTTCGGAGATTTATTACGACAGGGGTATCGAGTATGGCTGCGGAAAGCCGGACTGTAAGGTAGGCTGCGAGTGCGACCGTTTTATGGAGGTTTGGAACAACGTATTTACGCAGTTTGACGGCGACGGCAAGGGCAATTACGCGGAGCTTGCGCAGAAGAATATTGATACCGGTATGGGCTTGGAGCGTCTTGCTGTGGTGGTACAGAACGTGGATTCGGTGTTTGATATTGATACGATGAAGGCAATCCGCGATAAGGTATGTGAGCTTGCGGGTGTTGTTTATGAAACGGACGAGAAGAAAGATGTTTCTATCCGTCTGATTACGGACCATATGCGTTCGGCAACATTTATGATTTCGGACGGTATTATGCCGACAAATGAGGGCAGGGGTTATGTGCTTCGAAGATTAATCAGACGTGTGGCGCGTCATGGCAGACTGCTTGGCATCGAGGGCAAGTTTGCGACGAAAATCGCAGAGGTGATTATTAACTGCTCTAAGGACGGCTATCCGGAGCTTGAGGAGAAGAAGGACTTTATTTTCAAGGTGCTTTTGCAGGAGGAGGAGAAGTTCAGCAAGACGATTGATCAGGGCTTGAATATCCTTGCCGATATGGAGAGCGCGCTTGCGGACAAGGGAGAGAAGACGCTTTCCGGTGCGGATGCGTTTAAGCTTTATGACACGTATGGTTTCCCGATTGACCTGACGATTGAAATTCTTGAGGAAAAAGGGATTTCGGTTGACTTGGACGGCTTTCATAAGGCGATGGACGAGCAGAGGAAAAAGGCGCATGATGCACGCAAGGTTTCGAATTATATGGGTGCGGACGCCACGATTTATGAGCAGATTGATAAAAGCATAACAAGTAAGTTTGAAGGCTATGACAGCCTGACAATTGAAACGCCGGTTACGGCGCTCACAACGGAGGACGATATTGTTGACGCGCTTACGGATGGGCAGACGGGCGCGGTAATTGTGGAACGGACGCCGTTTTATGCGACAATGGGCGGTCAGGCAGGCGATAAGGGTGTGATTACGGCAGGCGACGCGGAGTTTGTGGTAAAGGATACGATTAACGTGGTCGGAAACCGGATTGCGCATATCGGTACGGTGACAAAGGGAATGCTCAAGGTCGGCGACAGTGCAGTGTTAAGCGTTGATGCAGCAAACCGTGCAAAGACCTGTAAAAACCACTCGGCGACGCATTTGATGCAGAAGGCGCTGCGCGAGGTGCTTGGTTCGCATGTGCAGCAGAAAGGCTCTTATCAGGACGACGAGCGGACGCGTTTTGACTTTAGCCATTTTGAGGCAATGACAGACGAGGAGCTTGCAAAGGTTGAGAAGATGGTCAATGACAAGATTGCCGAGAATATTTCGGTAGATACGAATGTCATGACGATGGACGAAGCGAAGAAGACGGGCGCAATGGCATTGTTTGACGAGAAGTACGGCGAGACGGTGCGTGTTGTTTCGATGGGCGATTTTTCAAAAGAATTTTGCGGCGGTACACATGTGAAAAACACGGGTGAAATTGCGGCGTTTAAGATTGTGTCGGAGAGCGGCGTGGCGGCAGGTGTGCGCCGTATCGAGGCATTGACGGGCGAGAATGTTCTTGATTATTATAAAAAGATAGAGGTCGAGCTTGACAAGGCGGCGAAGGCGGCAAAGGCGACGCCTGCAAACCTTGTGGAGAAGATTGAGCATATGATGGCGGAAATCAAGGCGCTGCAAAGCGAAAATGAGTCGTTAAAGAGCAAGGCTGCAAAAGATGCGCTTGGCGATGTTATGGATAAGGTTGCTGACGTAAACGGCGTAAAGCTTCTTGCCGCGCGCGTTGACGGCGTGGACATGAACGGTCTGCGCGATTTGGGCGACCAGTTGAAGGCAAAGCTTGGCGAGGGCGTGATTGTGCTTGCATCCGATGCGGACGGCAAGGTGAATCTCGTGGCAATGGCAACGGACGGCGCAATGCAAAAGGGCGCACACGCCGGAAATCTGATTAAAGGCATTGCAGGGCTTGTCGGCGGGGGCGGCGGCGGACGTCCGAATATGGCGCAGGCAGGCGGTAAAAATCCGGAAGGGATTGATAAGGCGGTTGCCGAGGCGAAGGCAGTGCTTGCAGGGCAGGTGAAATAGAGAAGCAGTTATACTATTAGCGAATAGGGATTGGAGTGCACGTCAAGAAGCATAAGATACTAAGTTTCATACTGGCTGTATTATTGTTTGTGACTGGATTGTTTTTTGAAATAGCAAGGACAGACATGTTATCTGCAAACGGTCGCCGTGTTGATTGATTATATTGACAAAAGACAGCAGATTGAAACAAAATAGAAGAATATTTTGAAGAATATTTTGAAAAACTATTGACGTATGCATAATATGTGATATAATCTTATATGTGCGATTAAGTATACCCGAACAGTCTAACGCACAATAATAGGACTGGAGGGAGGTTAGGTGTGATAGTATGTCAAATGTTATCGTAAAAGAAAACGAAACTTTGGACAGCGCTTTACGTAGATTCAAGAGAAGCTGTGCGAAAGCGGGAATTCAGCAGGAAATCCGTAAAAGAGAGCATTACGAGAAGCCAAGCGTAAAACGTAAGAAAAAGTCTGAAGCGGCTAGAAAGCGTAAATATAATTAATTCGTTTGATATGAAAGTAAAATCCTTGGCTTTTTTGTCAGGGATTTTTTACTCGTATTGATTTTGGTCTATGAGGAGTAAAATATGATGTGGTTATATAAGTATCATGTTGCAGGATATGATTTGTATCACCTGATTGCCTGTTTTTTCCTGTTTAGTATTATCGGCTGGATGGTGGAGTCAGTCTATATGTCATTTTGCAACAAAAAACTGACGAACAGAGGGTTTATGTCAGGTCCGTTCTGTCCTATATATGGTATAGGCGCAACGCTTGGCTATATTATACTACATCCGCTTGCCAAGAATGTCGTAATGCTATACATAGTGGGTGCGGCGCTCGCGACGCTCTTTGAATTTTTGGTGGCAAGGCTGATGATAAAGCTTTTTGGTGAAGTGTGGTGGGACTACAATGAAAAGTTCTGCAATTATAAAGGTGTTGTGTGTCTTGAGAGCACGCTTGCATGGGGGCTTTATGCGGTTATTATCATTACATTTTTGTTTGACAAGGTGATGAGCTTTGTGGACAGATGGCCGTTTGAATGGGGAATTAAGACAATTGCACTGATTTGTGTGATGGCGGCGATTGATTTCGGTTACCATTTTGCAATGTCAGTGAAAATTGACGAGGAAACAAGAGAAGAAATTTCAGAGTTTTATCATAAATTAATCAGAAGATAAAAAAACGCAGACGATTGTGTCTGCGTTTTTGCATATAACGGATAGCGAACGCATAAATTTCATATAAGAAAAAGAAACGGATGCTGGAACTTTATGATTGGCTGTAAACGTTTTATCTGTAAATTACTTGCTGCTGTGACAATTGTCTGCTTTTTATATGGAAATACCGTATATGCGGAGAAAGAGGCGCTCATCCTCAGTTCACCGTCTGCAATTCTCATGGAGGCATCAACAGGGACTGTGCTGTTTGAGAAAAATCCTGATGAGGTGAGAAGTCCGGCAAGCATTACCAAGATTATGACACTGATACTGATTTTTGAAGCGCTTGAAAAGGGAAGGATTAAGCTTGAGGACGAAGTGAGTACCAGCGCTTATGCGAAATCAATGGGCGGTTCGCAGGTGTTTTTGGAGGAGGGGGAGATTCAAACGGTTGACACCCTGATTAAATGTATTGCTGTGGCGAGCGGAAATGACGCGTCTGTTGCAATTGCAGAGTACGTTGCGGGCAGTGAAGCGGAATTTGTAAACCAAATGAATGAAAAGGCGGCGGCGTTAGGAATGACAAACACACATTTTCTTGACTGCTGCGGTCTGACTTCCGACAGTGGGCACCATACTACAGCGAGGGATGTTGCAATTATGTCAAGAGAGCTGATAACACGTTATCCGCAGGTTTATAATTATACAACCATATGGATGGAAGATATTACACATGTGACAAGGCAGGGGACGAAAAATTTTACCTTATCAAGCACCAATAAGCTGTTAAAGCAGTATCAGTGGACGACCGGATTAAAGACCGGATCGACGAATGCAGCAAAGTATTGTTTTAGCGCTACGGCAAACAAGGAAGGGATTGACTTAATCGCAGTAGTGATGGGGGCGCCCGATTATAAGATTCGTTTTGCGGAGGCTAGAAGCATGCTTGAATACGGCTTTGCCATGACAAGGATTTACACGGACGAAAACAGGGAGACGCTTACGCCGTTGAAGGTAATTGGCGGAAAAGCGGAGGAAGTGATGATAACGCCAAAAGGCGCGTTTCGGTATCTTGATGTGACAGGGGCGGATTTCACGAAAATTGAAAAAACGTTCAAATTGAAAGATACGCTTGATGCTCCGGTTGCGGAAGGCACGGAGGTCGGAAAAATTGTATACACATTGGAAAACAAAGAAATCGGAAGTGTTGCAATTATTGCCGCCGAGACGGTGGAACGTGCATATTATGTAGACTATCTGAAAAGAGTTTTCCGAAAGTATTTGATTTAAGATGTTTTCATTTCAAATATATGCTATACTAGAAACGACAGAACGGTTAAGGAAGGGATACGATTTTGATAATTATAGTACTATTGGCGCTGATATTTGTGTTTTTTCTTGCAATTGGGGTGATAGACGGGAACCGTTTTGAGGTCGTCTATGAGGAATTTACACTGCCGAGGCTGAAAAAGGAGTGCAGATTTGTGCTCATTTCAGATGTACACAACAAGGTATACGGAAATAACAATGCGCCGTTTATCCAGGCGGTGAAGAAAATAAACCCTGATTTTATTGTGGTGGCGGGCGATCTTGTGACATCCAGCGCGGGGGAAGACATGACAGCGGGTATTGCGCTGTTAAACAGTCTTGCAAAGGAATATAAAATTTATTACGGATTAGGAAACCACGAGTCGAAAATCAGGGAGCGGCGCGATAAGTTCGGCAATCAGTTTGCATTGCTGAAGGAACAGTTAAAAAGTGATAATCTTGTGATGCTTGTAAATGAGAGTGCACAGATTCCCGAATACAATATTAAGATAACAGGTTTGGAGCTTCCATTAACGTATTTTGCCCATTTTAAGCTGCATAAGATGGAGACGGGGTATCTTGCAGGTGCTGTCGGAACGTCCGATAAAGAAATGTGCAATCTGTTGATTGCCCACAATCCCGATTATTTTAAGGAATATGCAGAGTGGGGGGCAAATCTTGTGCTTTCCGGTCATGTTCATGGCGGCATTATGCGTCTTCCCATACTGGGAGGCGTAATCGCGCCTTCCTACAGGCTGTTTCCGAAATATGACGGCGGTGTTTACAAAGAAAACGGTTCGGTTATGATGCTTGGGCGCGGCATGGGAGCGCACACGATTCCATTGCGGTTTTTTAACCCTGCGCAGCTGTATGCGGTGACGCTGAAACCACATAGAAATGAAGAATGCAGGTAAGAAAATGTTTCAGCAGCGGGCGAATAACAGTTTGCCTTGCACTTTCCTCCGATTCCATGTAAAATAGAAAAGGTTTTAATGGAATTGGAGGTTTTTGTATGAGCTTATCCGTCAGGCTGGAGGTGTTTGAGGGTCCGCTGGACCTGTTGCTGTATTTGATTGAAAAAAATAAAATCGACATTTATGATATTCCGATTGTGGTAATTACGGAGCAGTATCTTGATTATATCCGGAATATGCAGCGGCAGGATATGAACGTGATGAGTGAGTTTCTTGTGATGGCGGCGACGTTGCTTGACATCAAGTGCAGAATGCTTTTGCCCAAAGAGGTCAACGAGGACGGCGAGGAGGAGGACCCAAGAGCAGAGCTTGTACAAAAGCTTTTGGAATATAAAATGTATAAGTATATGGCGTTTGAGCTGCGGGACAGGCAGGTTGATGCGGCGAAAACATGGTATAAAAAGCCAATGCTTCCCCAGGAGGTACGTGATTATAAGGCGCCGATTGATTATGAAACGCTCATCGGCGATGTCAATCTTGCAAAACTGAATGAGATTTTTAAATCAGTGATGCGCCGTCAGGAGGACAAGATTGACCCAATTAGAAGTCGATTTGGCAAGATTGAGAAAGATGAAATCAATCTTGAAAAGAAGCAGAGTTTTATTGAGGAATTTGTGAAAAACCATAAACGGTTCAGCTTCCGAAAGCTTTTGGAAAAGCAGGGAAGCAAGATGGAAGTTATCGTGACCTTTATGGCGGTGCTTGAGATGATGAAGCAGGGAATGATTTCCATTGAACAGGAGTACGCTTTTGCGGACATTATGATTACATCGAGTCTTGCTGCGTAGAAACGAGGAACGTTTTGGAAGAAAAGAATTTGGAAGAACGAACAATGGATAATAAAAAAGTAAGGGCAGTCATTGAGGCAGTTCTCTTTGCGATGGGCGATTCTGTGGAGATGGGTAAGCTTGTTCATGTGCTTGAACTGGACGAAACGCAGATACGGTCAGTGATTGCAGAAATGAATGATATATATGAAAAAAGCGACCGCGGGATTTATATTGCGGAACTTGAAAATTCCTTTCAGCTTTGTACAAAGCCGGAGCTTTACGAGTATCTGATTAAAGTTGCGAAGGCGCCGAGAAAGTATGTGATGTCGGACACGCTGTTGGAGACGCTTTCGATTATTGCGTACAAACAGCCCGTGACAAGGCTTGAAATTGAAAAAATCAGAGGCGTGAGCTGCGACCACGCGGTAAACAGGCTGTTGGAATTTAATCTGATACAGGAGATTGGACGTCTTGACGCACCCGGAAGGCCGCTGCTGTTTGGCACGACGGAGGATTTTTTAAGAACCTTCGGAGTAAAGTCCTTAGGGGATTTGCCGACGCTGGACTCGGAGCAGATGGAGGACTTTAAAAAGCAGGCGGAAGAAGAGGCAGGCGTTAAGGTTGAGATTTAGCGGTATTTACATAGGGAGAAAAGCATGGGAAAAAACGCAGAAAGAAAAACATGTGTTCTTGGCGTGGCAGGAGGATCAGCGTCAGGAAAGACAACGATTATCAGGAAGGTTCAGGAATATTTCGGAGAAGACATTGCCGTCATAAGCCATGATAATTATTATAAGGCGCACGACGATATGCCCTTTGAGCAGCGGTGCAGGTTAAATTATGACCATCCGGATTCTTTTGAGTCGGAGAGAATGGCGCAGGACGTTCAAAAGTTGATTTTGGGACAGGCAATCGATATGCCGACCTATGATTACCGCAATCATAACAGGGCAAAGGAAACAATACGGATTGAGCCAAAGACCGTGATTATTATGGAAGGAATTCTGATTCTTGAGAACCGCAGGCTCAGAGATTTGATGGATATTAAAATCTATGTCGATACGGATGCGGACGAGCGTTTGATACGGCGCATTAAGCGGGATATGCGGGAACGGGCAAGAAGCATTGAGTCGATTATTACACAGTACAGCAGCACGGTAAAACCGATGCATGAGGAATTTGTGGAGCCGTCAAAACGGTATGCGGATATTATTATTCCAAGAGGCGGCGAAAACAGGGCCGGTATTGACATGCTGATTACATATTTGAATAAAAAGCTGGGTGCATAATTCATAATTGGTCTTGTTTCAAAATATACTTTTATGAAACCTTCTGCAAAAAGGAAGTAAAAGTATGAGGAACACAATTGTGGCGCTGCTGACCGCAGTCAGTATCCTGTTGTCCATGTCTGACTGGTGCGGGTGTGCAAAGGTGCATGCTGAGGATATCCGGCTCTATGCGAAGTCGGCAGTGCTTATGGACGCCGATTCGGGGCGCGTTTTATATGAAAGAAACGGTTATGAGCAGATGGCGATGGCGAGTACGACAAAGATTATGACACTGATTGTTACGCTGGAACATGCGGATTTAAACGATACAGTGCCAGTGTCAGCTTATGCGGCGTCAATGCCTGATGTGCAGCTTCATATCAGGGAAGGGGAAAGTTACCGCCTTGGCGATTTAATCTACTCCCTGATGCTGGAGTCACACAACGATTCGGCGGTGGCGATTGCCGAGCATGTCGGCGGCAGTGTGGAAGGCTTTGCCGCGCTTATGAATCAGAAGGCTGAAGAAATCGGCTGTGAGCATACATATTATATTACTCCGAACGGACTTGACGCTACGGACGGCGACAGGTTCCATTCTACTACGGCGAGGGACTTAGCCCTTGTCATGTCATATTGTATTAAAAAATCACCCCAAAAAGATAAATTCCTTGAAATTACAAGAACACAGTCTTACTCTTTTGCGGATGCTTCCGGACAAAGGAGTTTTCAATGTACCAACCATAATGCGTTTCTGGGCATGATGACGGGGGCGCTTTCCGGAAAGACCGGTTTTACGAGTAAGGCAGGCTACTGTTATGTCGGGGCGCTTGAACGCGACGGGAAAACATTTGTGGTAGCGCTTTTGGCATGCGGATGGCCAAACCATAAAACTTATAAATGGAGCGATACGCGTGCGCTTATGGAGTTTGGTATTGCCAACTATAATTATAGGAGTTTTGACGAAGCACAGATTCCAAAACAGGCATTCGAAGATGTTCAGGTAACGGGCGCTAAGGGAGACCGCATCGGCAGCGTGGAAATGGTTAAGGTTGAAGCAGCAGAGCCTTTGGACAGCTGCGAATGCGGAATTGACGGATTGTTAATGAACAACGATGAAAAGATAACGGTTACGCTTCATAAAGTAAGGACGTTGAGCGCACCGGTAAGTAAGGGACAGCGTGTCGGCCATATCAGTTACAGGGTAGGAGATGAAGAATGGAAGCGCGTGGATATTGTGTCCGTACAGGAAAAGGAAGCGGTTGATTTTGGGTGGTGTCTGAAAATGATATTTGAAAAATGGAGCATCTGATTAAAGTCAAAAAAATATCAAAATTTTTGCAAAAATTAACTAGGCGAGAGGAATAATATATGTTATACTCAAACTAACGCAATTTTTGCATCAAAAATTGCAAAAATGAGTTTTATTAAAGTAAAATGAATATAAAATGGAGGTCAAAAAATGAGTACTACTTCAAGTCTGGCAAGTAAAAGAATTGAATCTTTGCTTGATGAAAACAGTTTCGTTGAAATCGGTGCCCTTGTCACTGCAAGAGCGACAGACTTCAACCTGAAACAGACCGAGACTCCTTCGGACGGTGTTGTGACCGGTTACGGAGTAATTAATGGCAATCTTGTTTACGTGTATAGTCAGGATGCCGCTGTTTTAAATGGCTCAGTAGGCGAAATGCACGCAAAAAAGATTACGAACCTTTATGATTTGGCCATGAAGACGGGTGCGCCTGTCATTGGTTTGATTGATTCGGCAGGTTTGCGTCTTCAGGAGGCAACGGATGCGCTTAATGCGTTTGGCGAAATTTATTTAAAGCAAACTCTCGCGTCTGGCGTTATTCCGCAGATTACTGCAGTTTTTGGCAGCTGTGGCGGTGGTTTGGCACTGATTCCCACATTGACGGATTTTACATTTATGGAGGAATCTAAAGCAAAGCTTTTTGTAAATTCCCCGAATGCGCTTGACGGAAACAGCACGGCAAAGTGTGATTCTTCATCCGCCCAATTCCAAAGCAGCGAGAGCGGAATTGTTGATGTTGTTGCAGATGAAGCGGCGATTTATACAAAAATAAGAGATTTGATTACAATGCTTCCTTCAAATAATGAAGAAGATGCAGTCGATGACGATTGTACGGATGATTTGAACAGAGTGTGTGCAGATATTGCAAACTGTGTGGGCGATACAGCGCTTGCACTTTCCCAGATTGCTGATAACAATGCATTCTTTGAAATTAAAGAAAACTATGCAAAAGACATGGTAACAGGTTTTATCAGATTAAACGGCATGACAGTAGGCTGTGTGGCAAACCGCACAGAGGTTTACGATGATAATGGCGAGGTGGTTGAAAAATTTGATGCAGTGCTTTCACCGAAGGGCTGCTATAAGGCAGAGAATTTTATTAATTTCTGTGATGCGTTTGATATTCCGGTATTGTCTCTTACAAATGTGAAAGGTTATGAAGCGACAATGAGCAGCGAAAAAGGAATTGCAACAGCAGTGGCGAAGCTTACATATGCGTTTGCCAATGCGACAGTTCCGAAGGTCAATGTGATTATCGGGAAGGCGCTTGGAAGCGCTTATGTGGCGATGAATTCCAAAGCGATCGGCGCGGATATTACAATTGCATGGCCGGATGCCGAAATCGGTTCGATGGATGCAAACCTTGCGGCAAAGATTATGTATGAAGGCAAGGGCGCTGATGTCATTAAGGAGAAAGCAGCGGAGTATGCGGCACTTCAGACGAGTGCGCAAGGCGCCGCAAAGAGAGGCTATGTAGATCAGATTATTGAAGCCGCCGATACAAGAAAATATGTAATCGGTGCATTTGAAATGTTATTCACAAAAAGAGAGGACCGTCCTTCCAAGAAGCATGGAACGGTCTAGGAAAGGGTGAACGTTAATATGAAAAATTTCACTAAAAAATTTTTAAAGACATTATTAATGCTTACCTGTGTTTTTGCTCTGACGGCATGTGGACAAGATGAGGCTGCATCTGCAAATCAGATTTTGAAGCAGAAAAATGCCGAGGCTCAGGCGCAGAATGTCGTGCGCATGGTAGCAGCCCTTGTATCATCACAGGATAACGCGTCAGCAATGTTTGACGAGTACAATAATATAGAGCTTGCGGATGTGTTCAGCTCTTTGTATGCTGAATACACAAAAGGCGCATCGGGTATGGGTGAAAGCGGAATCGCCTGTGAAGGCAAGGCGGTTAGAAATGCATTTGTCTCGTTTGAGTCAGGAATTGAGGATATGGGCAGCATTACGGAAATTGGACAACCTGTATCGACGATTTCGGATGATACGATTACTGTACAGATTCCGATGAAAGGCGAAAACGCAAGCGGTTCTGTTGAGCTGATTTTTTCAAATGACATTTATCTTGTAATGACTTCTTGTACACTCAACATGGATGAGACTAAGGGCGCTCTTATGGGAAGGGCTGCATTAAATACGCTTCTTGGCATGGGAACGGTATTTGTTGTACTGATACTGATAAGCCTGATTATCTCCGTATTTTCTTTTATTCCGAAAATGCAGGAGAAGCTTGCAAAGAAGGAAACTCCTGCACAGGCTCCTGCACCTGCACCGGTTGTGGCGGCGCCTGCTGTTGTAGAAGAGGATGAGCTTGCCGATGATATGGAGCTTGTGGCAGTCATAGCGGCGGCAATTGCGGCATATGAGGGAACCAGTGTGGAAGGTTTCCAGGTAAGAAGTATCAGACGCTCAAACACAGGAAAATGGAAAAGAGCATAAAGAATTTAGAATGTTAAAGATTGATAGATTTGTAATAAATACAGTAGGATGGATTGAAAAATCAACGATTTTTCAGTCGGCAAATTTGCATAAGGCATAAATTTGCAAGTTTTAAACAAGAATGGAGGATTAAAATGAAAAATTATACAATTACCGTAAACGGCAGCGTATATGATGTAGTAGTAGAAGAGGGTGCAGGAAGCGGCGCGGCAGCGCCTGTTGCGGCGGCAGCGCCTAAGGCAGTTCCGAAAGCAGCGCCCAAAGCAGCAGCGCCTAAGGCGGCGGCAGGTGCAGGAAGCATCAAAGTAGAAGCAGGTGCGGCAGGAAAGGTATTTAAGATTGAAGCAAACGTAGGTCAGGCGGTTAAGAAAGGTGATGCTGTAGTAATTATCGAGGCAATGAAGATGGAAATTCCTGTAGTGGCACCGGAAGACGGTACCGTGGCAAGCATTGATGTGGCAGTTGGAGACGCTGTTGAGGCAGGTGCTTTACTTGCAACTTTAAACTAAGAAAGCACTGATTAAATCAGCGCTTCCTTAGTTGCTCTGCAGGATGCGCACGAATTTGCAAAGGAAATTGCTGTTTTGCAGCGCAAATTCGGCGCGGAAACGCTTCTATCAGCGTTTCCATAAGAATGTTTGAGGTCAAAAAATACAATAGGAGGTCAACAAAATGTCATATATAGCAGATACACTCAACAATCTGATACACCAGACGGCATTTTTTAATATCACCGGCGGGAACCTTATCATGATTGTTGTGGCTTGCGTATTTCTTTATCTTGCTATCGCAAAGCAGTATGAACCGCTGCTTTTGACACCGATAGCGTTCGGTATGCTGCTGGTAAATATTTATCCCGACATTATGGCGCCAATCGGCGCTGACGGTACACCCGGCGGCTTACTGTACTATTTTTACCTGCTTGATGAGTGGGCAATTCTTCCTTCGCTGATTTTCATGGGCGTAGGTGCGATGACAGACTTTGGTCCGCTGATTGCAAACCCGAAGAGCTTTTTGCTCGGTGCGGCGGCACAGTTTGGTATTTTTGCAGCATATTTCGGTGCGATTGCACTTGGCTTTAATGATCAGGCGGCTGCAGCAGTTTCGATTATCGGCGGCGCGGATGGTCCGACTTCAATTTTCCTTGCAGGAAAGCTCGGACAGACAGGGCTTCTCGGACCAATTGCGGTGGCAGCGTACTCATACATGTCCCTTGTTCCGATTATTCAGCCTCCCATTATGAAGCTGTTGACAACGGAGAAGGAGAGGAAGATTAAGATGGCGCAGCTTCGTCCGGTGTCAAAGCTTGAGAAGGTCCTGTTCCCAATCGTTGTTACGATTGTTGTATGTATGATTCTTCCTACTACAGCACCTCTTGTAGGTATGCTGATGTTAGGTAATCTCTTTAGAGAGTCCGGTGTGGTAAGACAGCTTACGGATACGGCTTCGAATGCGTTGATGTATATTGTTGTTATTTTACTTGGTACATCGGTAGGTGCGACAACAAGTGCGGAAGCTTTCTTGAACTGGGATACGATTAAGATTGTATTGTTAGGTCTTATTGCATTTATGTTCGGTACGGCAGCAGGCGTATTATTTGGTAAGCTGATGTGTATTATTACAAAGGGCAAGGTGAATCCGTTGATTGGTTCTGCGGGTGTTTCCGCTGTTCCGATGGCAGCCCGTGTTTCACAGAAGGTTGGTGCAGAGGCAGATCCGACAAACTTCCTGCTGATGCATGCTATGGGACCAAACGTTGCCGGTGTTATCGGTACGGCAGTTGCAGCTGGTACTTTTATGGCAATCTTCGGAGTATTTTAAAGCTGTGCAAATTGCAAACAATTATGAAAATGCCAAGCTTGCTTGAGCAGTTTCATATTTGGCTTGCAATTCATAGAGCGCGAAGCGCGATGAGTAAATCCGTAGGATTTACGAATGCACAGTTTATGTATAGTTAATAACAATATGAATTTAGGAGGAATAGAAATGTCAGAAACAGTAAAAAAGCCTATTAAGATTACTGAGACCGTTCTGCGTGACTCACACCAGTCCTTAATAGCGACAAGAATGCCGACCGAGTTTATGTTGCCGATTTTAGAGACCATGGACTCAGTTGGATACCATTCGTTAGAATGTTGGGGCGGTGCGACGTTTGATGCATCCCTTCGTTTCCTGAAAGAAGATCCTTGGGAGAGACTTCGCAAAATCAGGGATAAGGTGAAAAATACAAAGTTGCAGATGCTTTTCAGAGGTCAGAATATCCTGGGATACCGTCACTATGCGGATGATGTGGTAACGGAATTTGTTGAAAAATCAATTGCAAATGGTATTGACATCATTCGAATTTTTGACTGCTTTAATGACCTTAGAAACTTACAGTGCGCGGTAAATGCGGCAAATGCCGTAAAGAAGAGAGAAGGACGCGGTGAGGCGCAGATTGCGCTTTCCTATACATTAGGTGATGCTTACACGCTTGAATATTGGATGAAGATGGCAAAAGACATTGAGGAAATGGGCGCGGATTCCATCTGTATCAAGGATATGGCAGGGCTTTTGGTTCCTTACAAGGCAGAAGAGCTGATTAAAGCGATGAAGTCTGCAACGAAGCTTCCGATTCAGCTGCATACACACTATACGTCCGGTGTAGCGTCAATGACGTACTTAAAGGCGGTTGAGGCAGGCGTGGACGTTATTGACTGTGCGATTTCACCGTTTGCACTCGGTACATCGCAGCCCGCTACAGAGGTTATGGTAGAGACCTTTAAGAATACACCGTATGATACCGGGTATGATCAGAATGTACTTGCTAAGATTGCGGATTACTTCAGACCATACAGAGAGGAATGCTTAAAGAGCGGACTTCTCAATCCGAAGGTTCTCGGCGTAGACATCAAGACCTTGATGTATCAGGTTCCCGGCGGTATGCTGTCAAACATGGTAAGCCAGTTGAAGGAGCAGAACGCAGAAGATAAGTATTATGACGTGCTTCAGGAAATTCCGAGAGTGCGTAAAGACTTGGGCGAGCCGCCTCTTGTTACGCCTTCATCACAGATTGTCGGTACACAGGCTGTATTTAACGTATTGATGGGTGAGCGCTATAAGATGGCGACAAAGGAGACAAAGGCAGTGCTTCACGGTGAGTACGGTCAGACTGTCAAACCCTTTAACAAAGAGATTCAGGACAAGGTGCTTTCCGCAGAAGAGAAGGCTACGATTATTACATGCCGTCCTGCCGATAAACTTCCGAATGAGTTAAAGAAGATTGAGGAAGAAATGAAAGAGTGGAAGCAACAGGACGAGGACGTGTTGTCATATGCACTGTTTCCGCAGGTTGCAACGGACTTCTTTAAGTATCGTCAGGCACAGCAGGAGAAGGTTGATATGACTCAGGCTGATACAAAAAACGGAGCTTATCCTGTGTAAGTTAGAATTTCAGGTATCGGGTTAATGCGGTACATTAACCCGATACTGTTTTGATACGATACGCAAAGTCGGGAAACGGGATTTCGGAAGAAAGGCATGTTTAACTATGGCGAGAAAAGAATTAATAACAAAGGACAAAATACTGGAGACGGCCTTTGAGCTGGCAAGAACAGAGGGCATTGAAAGTGTGACCGCGAGAAAGCTTGCGGCGCAGATTGGCTGCTCTACACAGCCAATCTTCAGAGTGTACGCCAATATGAATGAGCTGTGTATGGAGATATACGAGAAGGCGATTGATGCCTTTGGGGATTATTATGAAAGTTTCAGGTCTGAAGTGGATACACCGTTTATTCATCTTGGACTTGCTTATATAAATTATGCAAAAGAAGAAAAACGGCTTTTTCAACTCCTTTTTCAGTCGGAAAACAGGGGGGAGAGGAGTCTTTATGAACTTCTGAATGGAAAATCGGGCGCTGTGAATAAGGAGATTAACCGTGCTGTTGCGGCGGGGTGTCAAAATCCAAGCGGGCTTTTTATGAAAATGTGGATTTTCATATATGGCTGTGCCTGTATGGTGCTTACGGGAGATTATGATTTGACAGAGGAAGAGACGGTAGATCTTTTGAGCGATATTTTTAAAAGCTGCTCATAGTGAGAAGGATAAGTATGGAAATAAAATATGATACCATATCAAGGATCAATGATAAATTCAATCGGATGAGTAAAAGCCATAAAAAGATAGCGACATTTATTATAGACCATTATGAACAGGCTGCTTTTATGACAGCGGCAAAACTTGGAAAGACTGTTGGAATCAGTGAATCTACAGTGGTACGTTTTGCGTATGCACTGGAGTATGAAGGGTACCCCGAATTTCAGGAGGCATTGGCGGAATGGGTGAAGGATAAACTGAATTCCGTGCAGAAGATTGGTGCAAAATATGGCAAGAGTACGCAATCTGAAATACTTACATCCGTGTTGAATGCAGATATAGAAAAAATTGATGACACCATAGATCATGTAGATCCGCAGGCATTTGAGGCTGCTGTCGATATTATATTGAATGCAAAGCATGTATATCTTATCGGACTTAGAAGCTGTAAACCCCTTGCGGAATTTTTGCATTTTTATCTGAATATGATACGCTCCGATGTGGTTCTTTTGGATTCAACCAGCACTTCTGAAACGTTTGAGCAGATGCTTCGGATTGATGAGAAGGATGCCATTATCGGAATCAGTTTTCCAAGATATTCCATGCGTACGCTTAAGGCAATGGAAATGGCAAATGACAGGAACGCAAAGGTGATTACCATTACGGATACCATTCATTCGCCAATGTGCCTGTATTCTTCGTGTAACCTTATGGCAAGGAGCGACATGGTGTCGATTGTCGATTCGCTTGTGGCGCCGCTTAGTCTGATAAATGCGCTTGTTGTTGCGCTTTGTCTGAAGCGGCCAAACGAGGTGAAGAAAAATTTGGAAACACTTGAGTATGCGTGGGATAATTATCAGGTATATTTAAAGGATGAAATTAACTTTATTGATGAGGAGCTGCTGAATACTTCTCTTCAAACGCAGATGGAGCAGAGAAGAAGAAAGCAGGTGTAAGGTTGTAGAATGGCTGAAATAGTAGTAATCGGCGGCGGTGCGGCGGGCATGATGGCGGCAGTCGCGGCATCACAGGCAGGAAATGTTTTTGGAGCCAATGTTACGCTGCTTGAAAAAAATGAGAAGCTTGGGAAAAAGCTGTTTATTACGGGAAAAGGGCGCTGCAATGTGACAAATGCCTGTGAAGCTGAGGCTCTGTTCAACAATGTTTTGGAGCATGACAAATTTTTATATAGCGCAATATACAGCTTTGATAATCAGGCGGTTATGGACTTTTTTGAGACAAATGGCTGCAAACTGAAAATCGAGCGTGGACAGAGGGTATTTCCCGTGTCGGACCACAGTTCGGATATTATAAAGGTTTTGGAAAGTATACTGAAAAAAAACGGTGTGCATGTACTTCTCAAAAGAGAAGTGCGCAGAATACATGTGCAAACGTTTGATGTCTTAAATAATAGTATAAAGAAGAAATCGAAGCAGACTTCAAGGGTATGCGCCGTGGAGTTTTTTGATAAGGCGGCAAACAAAAAACAGACGGTTAAGGCAGATTGTGTGATTGTGGCAACGGGAGGCGTCTCCTACGTGCTGACAGGTTCTACGGGAGACGGACACCGGTTTGCAAAGAGTTTTGGACATACCATAACTCCGCTTTCACCTGCGCTTGTACCGTTTTCGATTCAAGAGAGCTGGTGTCACGCACTGCAGGGATTGTCGTTAAAAAATGTGAGGGCTTCGGTGGAACTGGACGGAAAAGAGATTTATTCCGATTTTGGAGAACTGTTGTTCACGCATTACGGTGTAAGCGGTCCGCTAATTTTGAGTGCGGCAAGTGTGTATGTACATTATTTACATGCGCATACCATACAGAAGAAAAAAGAACATCAGGAGCATACGGCGAAGCTTTTGATTGACTTAAAGCCTGTACTGACACAGGAACAGCTTGATAAGCGTGTTTTAAGGGAATTTGATGAAAATAAAAATAAACAGTTTAAGAATATTTTAGGCTCCCTGTTTCCGGCAAAACTGGTAACGGTGATGCCTGAACTTGCAAAGATTGCCGCTGATAAAAAAATAAACGAAATTACAAAGCGGGAGCGGGAGCGTTTTGTTTCGGTTATTAAACGATTGGAGCTTACAATTACGGGACTTCGCGGCTATGATGAGGCGATTGTCACAAAGGGGGGGATTGCAGTCAATGAAGTCAACCCTTCCACAATGGAATCGAAACTGGTAAAGGGGCTTTACTTTGCCGGTGAGGTTTTGGATGTAGATGCACTGACAGGCGGCTTTAATTTACAGATTGCCTGGTCAACGGGACATCTTGCGGGGGAAAGCGCGGCACACGATTGTGCGGCACAGGCTGAATGAAATTGATGGAAATTGAAATAATAAATAAAATGGGAGGATTGAAATTTTGAAAGGAGTATATAGATGAGTTATAATATAGCAATTGACGGACCGGCAGGCGCGGGGAAAAGCACAATCGCGAAATTAATCGCAAAAAAAAAGGGATTTATTTATGTCGATACAGGTGCGATGTACCGTGCGATGGCGCTGTATTTTTTGGAGAATGGGATTTCGGCGGAGGATCAGGATAAAATAAGCGCGGCAGTGCAGAATGCAGATGTCACGATAAGTTATGAAAACGGTGAACAGGTGGTATGGCTCAACGGCAGAAACGTGAATGGGTTAATCCGTACGGAGGAAGTGAGTCAGATGACGTCAAAGAGCAGCACAAACGGGACAGTGCGCAAAAAACTTGTGGAGCTGCAGCAGGCGCTTGCCAAAAAAGAAAATGTCGTGATGGATGGTAGGGATATTGGAACGTGCGTTCTGCCTGATGCAGATGTCAAAGTATATTTGGATGCGAGCAGCCATGTGCGGGCGCACCGGCGTTATGAGGAGCTGAAAGCCAAGGGTGAGCCGTGCGACCTTGCGGTGATTGAAAAGGATATTATTGAACGTGATTACAGGGATATGCACAGGGAGATTTCACCGTTAAAGCGTGCGGAGGATGCGCAGTATTTGGATTCGTCCGATATGACAATTGAACAGGTGGCGGATGCAATTATAAAAATGTGCGATGGAGGATTATGATGCAGGTTGTGGTAGCAAAGACCGCGGGCTTTTGTTTTGGCGTAAAACGCGCTGTTGATATGGTATATGAACAGGTGGAAACAGGAAAAACAGTACATACCTATGGTCCGATTGTCCATAATGAGGAAGTTGTAAAGGACTTGGAAGAAAAAGGTGTGAAAGTGATTGGAAACCGTCAGGATCTTTTGGCGATGGACAGGGAAAGCATACAGCCGCGTGAAGGCACGGTGATTATCCGCGCGCATGGCGTCCCGAAGGAAGTTTATGACCTTATGGAAGAAAAGCAGCTGGAACGCATTGATGCTACGTGTCCTTTTGTAAAGCACATTCACCGCATTGTGCAGAAGCGGTCGGAGGAAGGACGTCATATTATTGTAATCGGAAACGAGGCACATCCTGAGGTGGAGGGCATCAAGGGATGGTCAAAATCGCCCGTTACGGTTGTCGAAACACAGGAACAGGCGCAAAATTTTAAAGCAAATGAGAGTGAAAAACTGTGCATTGTAGCCCAAACGACATTTAATTACAAGAAATTTCAAGATTTAGTTGAAATTTTTCAAAAAAAAGGTTATGATATAATTGTTGCGAATAC
>CAJUJG010000026.1:35272-45713 GCA_910586715.1 uncultured Lachnospiraceae bacterium | reverse complement strand
GATCAGCGAAAAACTCCTCAATGGAGAACAGGGCCATGCCCTAACAATAAAAGGGACTTTTGGATATTTCCCAAAAGCCCCCAAATACTTAGTTTTACTAAATTTTGTTTAGAACTTCCCTGCATCAGCTGCTTCCTGAATCGCAACCGCAACTGCAACCGTAGCGCCAACCATCGGGTTGTTGCCCATGCCGATTAAGCCCATCATTTCCACATGCGCCGGAACGGAAGAAGAACCTGCAAACTGTGCGTCAGAATGCATACGTCCCAAAGTATCCGTCATACCGTAAGATGCCGGTCCTGCCGCCATGTTGTCCGGATGAAGCGTACGTCCCGTACCGCCGCCTGACGCTACTGAGAAATACTTCTTGCCCTTCTCCGTGCACTCTTTCTTGTATGTACCTGCAACCGGATGCTGGAATCTTGTCGGGTTTGTTGAGTTACCCGTGATGGATACGTCAACACCCTCTTTCCACATGATTGCAACGCCTTCCTGAACGTCGTTTGCACCGTAGCAGTTTACCTTGCCGCGCGGTCCGTTTGGGTCAGAATAAGACTTTCTGAAAACTTCCTTAACCGTATTGGTATACGGGTCATACTCTGTCTCAACAAAGGTAAAGCCGTTGATACGTGCGATAATCTCTGCCGCGTCTTTTCCAAGACCGTTTAAGATAACGCGAAGCGGTTTCTGACGAACCTTGTTTGCCTTCTCGGCGATACCGATTGCACCCTCTGCCGCTGCAAAAGATTCATGACCTGCCAAAAAGCAGAAACACTCTGTCTCTTCCTCAAGGAGCATCTTTCCTAAGTTACCGTGTCCAAGACCAACCTTACGGTTGTCCGCTACGGAACCGGGTACGCAGAATGCCTGTAAGCCTTCGCCGATTGCTGCCGCTGCGTCTGCAGCCCTTCTGCAGCCCTTCTTGATTGCGATTGCAGCGCCCACCGTGTATGCCCAGCAAGCGTTCTCAAAGCAGATTGGCTGAATCTTCTTAACCTGATCATATACGTCAAGACCTGCGTCTTTTGTAATCTTCTCTGCCTCCTCGATGGAGTTGATACCGTAGCTCTTTAAAACCTCGGTAATCTTATCTATTCTTCTCTCATAGGATTCGAATAATGCCATAATTATTTTACCTCCTTATCTGTTCTAGGATCAATAATCTTAACAGCATCCGCAACACGTCCGTACTGACCTGAAGCCTTCTCCCATGCTGTATTCGGGTCATCACCCTTCTTAATAAAGTCAGTCATCTTACCAAGGCTTACAAACTTGTAACCGATAATCTTGTCGTCAGCGTCAAGTGCGATACCTGTGACATAGCCCTCTGCCATCTCAAGATAACGAGGCCCCTTCTTCAATGTACCATACATGGTACCAACCTGGCTCCTGAGTCCCTTTCCTAAGTCCTCAAGACCTGCGCCGACAGGAAGTCCTTCCTCGGAGAATGCGGACTGGGAACGTCCATATACAATCTGTAAAAACAGCTCTCTCATAGCCGTGTTGATTGCGTCGCACACAAGGTCTGTGTTCAGTGCTTCCATAACAGTCCTGCCCGGAAGCAGCTCGGCTGCCATCGCTGCAGAATGTGTCATACCAGAGCATCCGATTGTCTCAACCAGCGCCTCCTGGATGATACCTTCCTTTACGTTCAGGGACAACTTGCAGGCACCCTGCTGCGGTGCACACCAGCCTACGCCGTGTGTAAAGCCGGAAATATCTTTTACTTCCTTAGCCTTTACCCATTTCGCCTCTTCTGGAATCGGTGCACAACCATGATTACCGTCACGTGCTACTACACACATTTCTTCAATTTCCTTTGAATAAATCATGTGAAAACTCCTTTCGATTATATCACTTATATTTTAAATGCGACGCATTTAATAACGGATTTATACCACGCAATCCCGTCTCTTATCCTTTTGTCTTGATAATCAATTGAGGGATTTGCTATGTTAATCACACATTTTCATTTTCGCACAAATCGACAAAAATAGCAATTAAAAAATGTAATTTTGTCAAAAAATTATCAAAAGTTTATTTTTGTCAAATTCTACGCATTTTTCTTTACGCACTCCCCCGATTTTTTGAAAATGCTGTCCGCTTCGATATAGCCGCGAACCATTGAGGTCGGATAAATATTGGAATTTCTGCCAATGACGGTACCGGGATTTAAGACACTGTTGCAGCCGACCTCAACATTATCGCCTAGCATTGCGCCCATTTTCTTTAAACCGGTTTCGATATTGCCATATGCGGATTTTACGACCACAAGCGTCTTGTCGCTCTTGACGTTTGACGTAATCGAGCCTGCGCCCATATGCGATTTATAACCGAGAATACTGTCACCCACGTAATTGTAATGCGGCACCTGTACTTTGTTGAACAAAATCACGTTTTTGAGCTCCGTGGAGTTTCCGACAACTGCGCCCTTTCCGACAATCGCGTTACCGCGGATAAATGCGCAGTGACGGATTTCAGCCTCCTCGTCGATAATACACGGACCGTTGATACATGCCGTCGGCGCTACCTTGGCGGATTTTGCAATCCAAATGTTTTCGCCGCGCTTTTCAAATTTTTCATCGGAAAGCGTGTTTCCAAGCTCCATAATAAATGCGCTGATTTTCGGCAGCAGCTCCCACGGGTAAGCTGCCCCGTCAAAAAGCGGCGCTGCAATTGTTTCGTTTAAATTGTAAAGGGTTTCGATTTGTAATTGTTCCATGTTTATATTTTACTCCTTTCAAATTTGAATTTACTTTATGAACAATAAATTTCTTGCAAATTTATCTTCCACTCTCTGAATCAATCATTCATTTTATTCTATTACTTCATATTAAAATGTTTGGCAACAAGTGCAATCGTTTCTTCAACGTTTCTATTTGTGCTTCGCTCTAACCAAAAATAACCACTTTCCTTTATTGCTTGATAATGTTTACCATTTAAACTTTTTAATGCTTTACTACATGTTTCCTTTGCCACTTCAACATTAGTTGCACTATGTATAAAATCATTAAAATCCTGATGGTCTGATCTATTACAATAATCATTAACTAAATTCTCCGGCTCTTTAATCATAAATACTATTCTGTGAGAAGAAGTAAGCAATTCCGCCTCTGAAAGAGTAAGATGGCAATCACAAATAACGGGGGCTTTTTGTGATAATCTAATTAAGTCCATTATTACAAACTCAAGCTGCTCCCTTGTATTGCTTATCAACCATTCCCTATATTCTTCTATTGTTCTGCCGAAAAATTCATCCGCATCCTTAAATGATTTATTCATAGAAGGTTGATATTTTACATCAGACATACGTTGATGAACAGGAAACATCTCATCAATATCGTACACAGGGATATTATACTTTTTCCCTAACCCTTTTGAAACCGTTGTCTTTCCTCCGCAAGGTGTTCCTGTAACCCAATATACATTTTTTAAATATTCTCTAATAACATTATCTTGAAAATTCATAGTTTTTCTCCTTGATTAAATAGTTTTATTTGTAATTCACTTGTACATGAAACTACCAATCAAAGTTTCATGCTATTAGATGTTACGTATTCTTAATATAACTGCCATACTTATATCCTCCTCAAAATTAAATTGTTAAACCAACAAGATTAATCATATCATGATTACAGATAGTTGCCAATAAACTTGTTATTATAATAAATAGAATTTATCAACTCGCCAGAACTACGGTTTATATATTGAATTATAAAAATATTTGCCTACCACACACAACGCATAGTTATATACTAATTTTCAGTAGTAACAAATTTCTTTTAATACATATATTGCGACGCATAAAAATCCCACCCTGTCATTTTCTCATACGCGTTTAAAAACTGTTCCTCCGTGAGATACTCTCTGACAGTATATTTTCCATCTGCGTTGTCCGCCAGTTCCTCCTTTGTCTTTTTTCGTTCCCGCAGATAATACGTGCCGTATCCTCCGGCTCCGAATGTATCCGGAAAGTTTTCCCGATAATATTCGGGATCCATTCCATCACCTTCCGGAAACCGATATAAAACCAACGTGTCCAGGTATTCCTTATTCCATTTCAAATCAAACCGGCATAACCGCTGAAGGTTCATACACGGTCCTCCTGACACACACCATTCGTAAACAAGATTCCCGTTTCCTGCGATATAAAGAAATTCCATTCCGTCATTGACATCGGTATAGACAAGCTCCACGGTCTGATTTTGACAGGCAAAAATATAGGTAATATTGATTTTTCTGACACTTGTGTCATATCCTAACCCTGTCAGCTCCCAACCGTTCACCAACTCCGGCAGACCGTCGCCGTTGACGTCCATTCGTATCCATTCTCCCTCGCTGTCTCCCCACAGATATTCCATTCCCTCTATCGGCTTTACACACGACCAGTCACCCTGTTCGATTTGGTCAAACATACGGCTCCTGTTTTGCGGTTCAAGTTCCGCCGACGCGCTTTCGGTATCCGTTTTAGTCTTGTCCGCATTACACCCTGTGCATATTGACAATATCATTGCCGCCAGTATCCCCGCAGCCATAACGCGGCGTACTTCTTTACTCGTTCCAAAAACAATTCTACGTTTTTTCATTGGCATTGTCAAAATCAAATTTGATTTCTTCCTTCTCATAGATTAAAAATGCGTCAAACGGTTTCCCTGTTTTGGAAAGAAACCCTGTTACCTTGTTTTTCGTCTTGCCGTTGGCAAACAGTTCCTGCATGGTTTCCTCGGAAAGCGCCGCCTGCGCAACGGTATGACGAACGCGGAACCCACACTCGCACTCCAAATACCACTGTCCCTTTTTCAGTTTATGCGACTTGCAGCGCGGACATGCAAGATTTGTTTCTGTGGGCGGCTCCCGTTCGGCAAAATCAAACACGATTTGATTGTCCTCATTCAGCTTCAGTGCGGCATCAAACGGCTTGCCTGTTTTTCCCGTAAAGCCTTTCAGCACGGGTGTCTTTTTGTCTGTAAGCAGTACTGTCACTTCTGCGTCATTCAAGTCTTTTCCCGCGATTTTTCCGATTGTAAATTTGCAGCCCGTGCCATCCTTTTTGTAATTAGAGCACCCGTATCCAAACGGTGTCGTCGCAATCTCACCGCCGCAGACAGGGCAGGAAACGCCGACTTTTCTGCCTGCGCTCAATGCCTTGGCATCTTTCTTTGACAGCTTGCTAATCTGTTCGGCAAGCTGCGGTGTCAAATCCTTGTCGCGGATTTGGATTGTCTCCCTGCGGATAAAATCTTCAAGCTTGGTGCGGTAATCACCAACGTCGATTGTTCCGTTTGTGATGCCGTCAAGCCCCTTTTCCCATGACGCAGTCATTTTGGGATTGAGCAGCGCGGGTACGGTCATTGCGACAACCTCATACACCATTTCACCAAAGTTTTCAGGCGTAATCACCTGCGTTTTTTTGTTCAGTTTTAAATAACCGATGCGGATTAATTTTTTGATGATTTCCGCGCGCGTGGCACTCGTTCCGATACCGGAGCCTTTGATTTGCGCGCGCAGCTCTTCGTCTTCGATGAGCTGTCCGGCGTTTTCCATTGCCAAAATCATGGAGCCTGACGTATAGCGTTTGGGCGGTGATGTTTTTCCTTCCTTGATTTCAAAACCGTTTACGGAAACGACATCACCCTTTTTGAGCGTCTTTGCAAGCTCCAACAGCTTTTTCGTATTGTTCTTTTTGGTGTTCTTATTGACGTTGTCAGCATTATCCCCGATTTCGCCCTGACCGGACGCGTCGCTCTCTTCCTCGTCCGCGTCCTCGAGCGTCTTTCCGAGCACTTCAAGGTATCCGAGCGATTTGAGCGCCTTTGCAGACGCAAAGAGAGACTCTTTTTCAATGCCAATGACAAGCTTTAACGTCTGATATTCGGCAGGCGGATAAAAAATGCTCAAGAAACGCCGCACAATCAAATCAAACACCTTTCGCTGAAGTGGCGAAAGTGCGCCAAGCTCCGTGAGCTGCCCTGTCGGGATAATCGCGTAATGGTCGGTTACCTTGCTATCGTCCGTATATTGCGTTTTGGCAAGATTTTCATACTGTTTTTTTGTTAAAATATTGTCAACAAATGCCTGCGTCGGCGTGTAGCCTTTTAAGCGGCTTAGGTTTTTAAAAATTTCCTTTGCGACTGCTTTTGTCAGCACGCGCGCGTCTGTTCTTGGATACGTGGTCAACTTTTTTTCGTACAAATCCTGTGCGACCTGCAACGTTTCGTCGGGGCTGATTTTAAACCGTTTCGCACATTCCGCCTGCAATTCCGCGAGGTTAAACAACAGCGGCGCTTTCTTTTTGGACGTGCCTTTTTCCAGTGTTTTTACGACTGCCTGTTTGTTGTCAAACGACGCAATCAGTGCTGCCGCGTCCGCTTTTTCCTTAAAACCGTTTTCTTTGTAAAGCTTTGGCGACGCAACATAATCGGAGCCTTCCACTGCTTTCCATTCCGCCTCCACATGTGCGTCCGTAAAGTCGCCCACAACTCTGTAAAACGGCGTTTCCTTGAAACCTCGGATTTCGCGTTCCCTGTTGACCACCATGCCAAGCACACAGGTCATTACACGCCCGACCGCGATTGCCGTATAATCCTTTGTCGCCGCCGCATTGTTTAACAGCCTGCCATATTTTACGGACATGACGCGCGAGAAATTGATTCCCATCGCGTAATCCTCTATGGAGCGCATAATGCCTGATTTGCCGAGATTGGCATAATCGGTCATCGGTCTTGCCTGCGCGACGCCGCGGCGGATTTCCTCCTCCGTCTGCGAGTCAATCCATACGCGCAGCTCCGTCATGCCGTTTCGCACACCGCCGAAATTGCGGATATTTTCCTCGATGGTCTGTCCCTCTTTTCCGGAGTCGCCTGCCCAGTATACGGTGTCAATATCTTCCCTGTGAAGGAGTCTGTTTACGATTTGATACTGCTGCTTTACGTTTGCAATCACGCCGTACTTGTATGTTTCGGGCAGAAACGGCAGATCCTTTAACATCCACTTTTTATACTTGATGTCGTACTCCTCGGGATAAACCATTTCCACCAAATGACCTACGCACCAAGTTATGACATACGTGTCATTTTCTATGTAGCCGTTGTTTCTGCCCGACACACCGAACACCTTCGCGTAGTCCTGCGCCACGGAGGGTTTTTCCGTTATGATTAATTTTTTTCCCACATAGTCCTCCTGTTTGATAATTCGCCGTCATGCCAAATAATGCCATATTCAGCACATCTGCATCTCCGTTCCGTCAACATTCAGTTTTCCCATGCAAAATCCTTTCTTCTGTGTTATATTAAGTTGACAATTCGGAATGTGAACCACCCTATTATGATTTATCATTTTGCGTGGCTTCTGATTAAAATTGGAATTGTTATAGAAGTTTAATCCTCGTAGTATACAAACAAATGTTCATAAATACTTCTAGTCTGTTCTTCATCTCCCCATGATAAAGGATCATCTGCATAACATAAAGTCCAAAATGGTTCTATATGCTGCATATTCGCAGGCAGACTTTCCCATAAGTGATACATTCGACCTGCAAAATATTCTATATCGGAGCAATTTTCATAAGCTGCCTTTAATTTTTCCATCAATACCCTGCCAAACTGTTCCATATCAAGATTTTTGTAATCAATATGTGTCCTCACATAAACAATTGCTTTGCTAATATCCGTTTCCCATTCCAAAGAAAGCAAATCGTCATCTTCAGGGGCACTGAGAAACAATTCATCAAGACGTTTATTGTATTCGTCCTCTGTTACGAATCCCTCGTAAAGCAAAATCACATAAACCAACAATTCCTCCATGATGCCGCTCCCCATTTTGATTTGTATAGTCGATTATACAAATCGTTTTCATTTCAATACCTGCCCTATCGTTCACTCCTTGATTGCTTCTGCGCATTCCATTGTTCCTTTCCCCATTTTGGCATGGCTCAATTTGTCAAACACAACCGTTTTCACACAGAAACTTTTTTACCGTTTCAAAAAAATCCAAACCATACTTACTATAAAAAACCGCGACTTCAAATCCTTTCGACCGGCTCATCCTAACGTGACCTCCCATGCAAAGAAAAAACACTTTGCACGCATATTCATCGTCTATCAGATAATCACTTGGAAATGCCGCTTGGAAACACGCAATCAACTCTTCCACATTTTTGCCAGAATAGTGCAGAAATAAATAGTCGTTGCCACCGGGATCAAAATATTCCTCCAACTCCTCATCATAAAGAAAGGATGCGATTTTGTTCACTGTACAAAGAAAATCCTGCGCATCGTCGGGAAACAATTCAATCTGCTCCGAATCTCTTGGTAACAGAATGTAACCGCGGACAGCAGGGTGGACTGTAATATAATCCCCGTCAATGCTGTTCCCGATTACAACACATTCCTTCATCTGCTCCCGTCTAATCGGACTGTTATCATATTCCCAAAAGTCCTCTTCTGCATACTGCTTTAACAGATTAAAATCAGGACCGTTAATGCAAATCGCGCCACCGTAAGTCCCACCGCCGTAGGTTTTCAAAAAATCACGATACGGCTGCGGGAATTTTACATGACCTTGCTGCTCTAATGACACAAGGTCATGCTCGCTGAACACTTGCAATTGTGTGGAAGTAATGTACATTACACACGCCTCCCGTAATACTCTTACTATTATGAAATACTGTTCAAATGCATTTTTCCCATAAAACAAGCTAGGGCATATTTTTTATTCGTCTATAACCACGACGCATATTCCTCTATGCAGTCCTCCCCATTGAGTTCCGCAAAAATCCGAACGGTTTCTTCCTCGTCAAAATATTCCCGAAGGTAAACATTGAGATATAGCTTTTTAAACTTCCTGTAAGTATCTGTTTCCTTGAACTTTTTCATCACATTCATACATACATCAATAATTTTTTCTTCATGTTCTTCCTGCAGCTTTTCAAACGCTTCATCATCATATTTTTCTTCCATTTCGTTATACTCAGCCTGCAGGGCACTGGAAATTTCCTTAATGTCCTCATAGAGGTCCCACTCTTCTTCGCAATACTTATAGTATGTATAACTCTCATCATCCTCATTCACCTGTTCTTTCAGATAAGAACAGGTATTCGCCCTGATTGCAATAAACGTTGTAAACTCCGGAAAATACTCGATTGACATAATGTACATATCATCTTTCTGATCCAATTGCGACGCTGCGTATTCCTCAACGGCTTCTAATAGATTCTTTTCCAGTTTTTCATAATCAAAACCCATTTTCATCCTCCAACAACTGTTTCATAACAAATCAACCATTCCAACCGTATCCGAAAACACCTTTTCCCTTGCCAAAATGCAGGAAACACTGCAATTACAACACGGAATTGTAAATCATGTCAACCGTATCCGAAACACTGAAGCTTTCCGTGATAATCTTTTCAGGGATAAGAGGAATGAAATCTTTTTCCTTCCACCACCTTCTCATGTCCTGTTCGCCAAAATCTGCCCTATTCGGCTTTGTTGCATGTCTTTGTAAGGTTTCTTCAAATGTTAAATCATAATAGAACGCAAATATCCCGTTCCCATATTCCTGTATAGCCAGTTCAAACAAAGGCATATAAATCTCCGTTGGAAGGATACCCTCTAAAATCGTAACGCCTGCATTTTGTCTGCCATACTTAAGCAGCTGCATCATCAGAGGCAATGCCTGCACATCTTTCGCGTACAAGATTTCTCTTCGCACCATATCATGTGCAATTAACATCGTGTTTCGCCCAAATTTTTTCTGCAGTATTTTTGACACCGTCGTTTTTCCACTGCCCGAATTTCCCCTTAAGATAATGAGCTTCGGCATTATTATATTGTTATCATTTTCCATCATTTATTTTTTCGCAATATACCCCTGCGCCTTCAATAATTCCGCGCAAAGCACCGCGCCGCCTGCCGCGCCTCTGACCGTATTGTGGGAAAGTCCTACAAATTTCCAGTCATAAACGCTGTCCTCGCGGATTCGTCCGACCGAAACGCCCATGCCGTTCTCATAGTCCACGTCAAGCGCAACCTGCGGTCTGTTATCATCTTCAAGATACTGGATAAACTGCTTCGGCGCACTCGGCAGGTTTAATTCCTGCGGTACGCCTTTAAAGCTTACCAGCTTCTCAATCAACTGCTCTTTTGTCGGCTGCTTTCTGAATTTCACAAACACCGCTGCTGTATGTCCGTTCAACACCGGAACGCGGATACACTGGCAGGTAATCACGGGAGAAGCCGCGGGCACAATCACGCCGTCCTTAATTTCGCCCCAAATGCGAAGCGGCTCCTTCTCGCTCTTCTCTTCCTCGCCGCCGATGTAAGGAATGATATTTCCTTCCATCTCGGGCCAGTCCTGAAAGGTCTTTCCTGCGCCGGAAATTGCCTGATATGTTGTCGCAACGACCTCATACGGCTCAAATTCTTTCCAAGCCGTCAATACCGGA
>CAJUJG010000026.1:11872-35196 GCA_910586715.1 uncultured Lachnospiraceae bacterium | reverse complement strand
GTCCAGCGGTGTGCGGAATTGTTGCTGACAACGGGCGTTTCCGTCTTTGCATACTCCTCCTCGATTTTCTTGATTTCTTCCTTTGTCATATCCACTGCCGAAAATACAAAATCGACTTCTGAGGCAACCTTTTCCACCTCATTGACATTCATAACCACGATATTTTTTACCGCCTCAGGCATCGGTGTTGTCATTTTCCAACGTCCGCCAACTGCCTCCTCGTATGTTTTTCCTGCGGAGCGCGGACTTGCCGCAATCGTTGTCACCTCAAACCACGGGTGGTTTTCCAAAAGAGAAATAAATCTCTGTCCCACCATACCTGTACCGCCTAAAATACCTACTTTTAATTTTTCACTCATTGTTTTTTCCTCCATTCTACACACGTTCCCCGTGCAAATCTTAAATAATCTATTTACTGATTCAAATATTCCTTATGAATACGAATAACCTCTTTCATCGCGTCCGGTCCCGGCGCGCCGATTGTCATGCGCTTGTTGACACACGTTTCAAGACTGACCGCATCAAACACGTCCTGTTCAAACACGGGACTGATTGCCTTTAATTCCGAAAGCGACAATTCGTCAATTGCCTTATCCTGCTCAATGCAATAAAGTACGAGCCGTCCGATAATGCCGTGCGCGTCCCGAAACGGCACGCCATGATTGACGAGATAATCCGCCGCGTCCGTCGCATTGGTAAAGCCTTTCATCGCGCTTTCCCGCATCACGTCCTTGCGGAACTTCAATGTTTCAAGCATTCCCGTAAACAGCGCCACACAACCCTTTACCGTGTCAATTGCATCAAACGTCAGTTCTTTATCCTCCTGCATATCCTTATTATATGCAAGCGGAATGCCTTTCATCGTCGTCAGAATCGACATCAATGCGCCGTACACACGCCCTGTCTTACCGCGCACAAGCTCCGCAATGTCGGGATTTTTCTTCTGCGGCATAATGCTGCTGCCCGTAGAATACGCATCGTCAATTTCCACAAAACGGTACTCATTCGAATTCCATATGATAATTTCCTCGCTGAACCGGCTTAAATGCATCATAACCGTGGAAAGCGCTGAAAGCAGTTCAATGACGTAATCCCTGTCGGCAACCGAATCCATGCTGTTGAGCGTCGGACCGTCAAAATCAAGAAGCTGCGCCGTATAATCCCGGTCCAAAGGATACGTTGTACCCGCAAGCGCGCCCGAGCCAAGCGGACAGTAATTCATTCTTTTATAAATATCACAAAGACGCTGCCTGTCGCGCTTAAACATCTCAAAATACGCACCCATATGGTGCGCCAGCGTAATCGGCTGTGCCTTTTGCAGGTGCGTAAAGCCCGGCATATACGTTTCGGTATTGTCCTCCATAATCGCAAGAACCGCCTCAAGCAGCTTTTTCAAAAGGTCATTGATTTCCGTAATTTCGTGCCGCGTATAAAGCTTCATGTCAAGCGCAACCTGATCGTTTCTGCTTCTGCCCGTGTGAAGTTTTTTGCCCGCGTCGCCAATCCGTTCAATCAGATTTGCCTCCACAAAGCTGTGAATGTCCTCATATTCATCCGTGATTGCCAACGTTCCTGCCTCGACATCGTTTAAAATGCCCTCCAATCCTGCCAAAATCTGATTTTTTTCTTCCTCCGTCAGAATCTCTTGCTTGGCAAGCATTTTCACGTGCGCCATGCTGCCCTCGATGTCCTGCCGGTAAAATTTTTGGTCAAAGGAAATGGATGCGTTAAAATTATATACCAGTTTATCCGTTTCCTTCGTAAATCTGCCGCCCCATAGCTGTGCCATTTTTAGCCTCATTTCTGCGCACGTTTTTTCATATAACGAGCTTGTGCCAAGTGCGCACAGACACAAATCTCGGGTGTGAACATTTATTTTCACACTGTCTCCCTGAATTTTCGTAATCGTTTTTATTATAGAATGTAATATGATGCAATAAAATCTTTCTTATAATAACATACCTTTCTGCCTGTTGCAAGGTATCGTCAAAAAAGAAAACAAAAACGTTTTCCAAACTGTTTGCACTCCCGAAACACGCCCTAACAGTAAAAAACAAGCAACACTCCCAAAAATGCTGCTTGTTTTTTATTCCTTTTATTCTTTTACAAAAATCTCCTCGCCCACGCCGGTGTACGGTAATTCACACTCGAAATCTTAATACCCGTCTTCGGACTTGACGCATGGATAACCTGTCCGTTCCCTATGTAAATCGCCACATGGTTAATATTGCCGTTCTTCGCATAGAACACCAAATCGCCCGGCTGTATCTCACTCATAGAGACTTTAGTACCCATCTGCGCCTGTGACGCCGCATGATGCGGCAGGGACACATTATACTTCTTATAAATACTCAGCGTAAAGCCTGAGCAGTCCGCTCCGTTTGTAAGGCTCGTACCGCCCCACACGTACGGATTTCCGACAAACTGCTTTGCATACTGTACAAGATCAACGCGCACGTCGGAAACACCCTGTCCGTATAAAAGCTCCGTCAGCGTTACTGCCTTCTCCAAACGCTCCTCAACATCTACAAATTCTCCCGAAACATATGCTTCCTCATCATCAAGCAAAAATTTTACCCAGCCGTTGTCCATCACCTCAACAACCTCAAGCTCTTCCTCCTGCGGAATCAGCGTAATCACAACGCTGTCCGTATTCGGCTCTTCCCTGACTTTTAAGGTCTGCGTATTGACAATCGCAATCATTGATGCCACTTCCTGACCTCTTCTTAATGCCTCGGAACCTGTATAAAGATAATCCGTGCTGCAATACCCTTCAACCTTTCCGGACTTAATATGCGCCCATCCGTTTTCTATGCCAAGGATTTCACAAGCCGCATCCTTTGGAAGCTTGCCGACAAGCTTTCCGTTCTCGTTCGGCTCCTGTCTGATATTGAGATGGTTATCAACATGGGCGATACCAAGATTTGTATACCCCCAATGGTTCTGCGGTTTTTCTTCCTCTGCCGCCAAAACACCTGCCTGTACCGCAGGTTCTCCTTCCTGCGTCTGCTGTTGTGTTTCGGTTTCCGCATCCTGCACTTCACCGCTTTCACTCCCCACAGTTTCCATATCTATGTTTTCAAGTTCAATATCCCGTCCTGCACCTGCCGCTCTTCCGCTGTCAGCCGGCGGCGCAAAATCAGAAAAATCAACAACTTCTATTCCCGATTCTTCCTCCCAATTTTCAGCTTCCGTACGCTCCTCATCCACATCGCTCTCCTTCGGATTTGCGTATGCGCCGTTTCCCAAAAGCACAACCGCAAGTCCCATGCCTGCCACTACTCCCATGTATCTGAGTCTGTTTATCCTTTTCATAAAATAATAATTCCTTTTATTACAAACTTGTTACATTTTTGTTACATTCATAATATAACATCATATTCCAAACCTGTCAACAGAAACCGATATACAAATTTTTCCACGGAATTTTTTCCGTTCCTATTTTCTGTCAAATCCCATGATACCGTCTGCCTGCCGCAAGATCATCCTGCATCTGCGCTTTCAGCTCCTCCACGCTGCCAAAACGCATCTCAGGTCTTTTATGCTCCAACAAATATACCTCTATGTTTTCACCGTATACATCGGCGTTAAAATCATAAAGATACGTCTCCACACCCATTTGGCGCACATCATCAACCGTGGGTTTAAAACCGATATTTGTAATCGAAGGGAGCTGTACACCGTCATAAGGTCTGTTGCTCTCCCTGCTGTGCAGATACACATAGGAATAATACACACCCTTTGGCGGCAGCAGCTTTTGGGGCGGCGGCAATAAGTTCACGGTGGGCATTCCAAGCGTTCTTCCAAACTTTTTTCCATGCACGATCTCACCGCATACACAATACGGCGTTCCAAGCAACGCAGACACCAGCTCCATACGTCCCTCTTTTACCGCCTCCCGCACATACGTAGAGCTGACTTCTCTTCCGTTATAAAGCACCTTGTTAATAATTTTCACGTCATAACCGCCTTGCGCCGCCTGCTTTTTTAAAAGCGCACAGTCACCCGCACCGCGCCTTCCGTATGACACGTCTTCCCCTGCCACCACACACTTTGCATGCAGCATATCAACCAGCACATCACGGATAAACACTTCCGGCTCCATATCGGCAATCTCCTGAACAAACGGAAACTCAATCAGATAATCAATACCCGCCTGCGCAAAAATCCTGCGCTTTTCTGCCGCAGTTGATAAATCCCGAAGCGGTTCTCTGCTGAAAAATGCCGCGGGCGAGGGCACAAAAGTAAAGACAGCCGACGAAAGTCCCCTGTCCTTTTGTTCTCTAAGCTGTCCTAATAGCTTCTGATGTCCCCTGTGAAAACCGTCAAATTTTCCAATGGCGACAGCAGTCGGCTCCTCAATATGAAATTTCGTTGTATGTTCTATAATTTTCATGTGCAACTTGTCCGAACCCTTCCCTGGAACACTACAAAAACATTTTATAAGGTTTAAAACAGTCCTCGTCCCTTACAAATACATACACTGCCTTAAACTCCCGTTTGCCATTGTATACGCGAATGAAATCTCCGTCATGCAAAACCGCCTGCCGTTCCCGGTCAAGATGCCCTGACGACAGCTTATTTCCGTTTAAAAGTGCATGCTCTGCCTCCGGTTTGACGACCGCGCCCTCATACTCCATAAAAATACTGTCAGGCGTTATGATATATTTTTCATAATCGCCCGTCTCCACAAGCCGCTCCATCTCATGAAGCGTTACAGCATCCTCTATTTTAAAATTTCCTACTCTTGTACGCTTGAGCGACTCCATCGCCGCACCGCACCCTAGACGCGCCCCAATATCCGCGCACAATGCACGGATATACGTGCCTTTTGAGCATTCCACCACAAAGCGCACACAGGGAATGCCTATCTCTATTATCTTAATATTGGGAATATCCACATGACGCGGCTGCCGTTCAATTTCTTTGCCCTGTCTTGCAAGCTCGTAAAGTTTTTTTCCGTTCACCTTCAAAGCGGAATACATTGGAGGGATTTGCTCATACCCTCCCACAAAGCTCATAACCGCATCCCGAACCTGCGCCTCATCCGCGGCTACTTCCCGCTCACTCAACAGCGTTCCGCTCATATCCTGGGTGTCCGTCGTAACGCCAAGCCGCATGCACACCTCATACTCCTTGCTTTTATCGGTCATCATATCGCAGAGCTTTGTCGCGCTTCCAAAGCATACCGGAAGCACACCCACCGCGTCGGGGTCAAGCGTTCCCGTATGCCCGATCTTTCTCTGCTTCACAATGCCGCGAAGCTTTGCCACCACATCATGTGAAGTGTATCCGGCTTCCTTATAGATATTCATGATACCGTTTATCATAATTCTCCGTACTCTTCCATCTGACGCGCAATCTGCGCCGAAATATTGTTAATGACATCATAAAAATTACCGTTCATACTGCACCCTGCCGCCCGCACATGACCGCCGCCGCCAAAATACGACGCGACCTTGCTGACATCTACATATTTGCACGAACGCAGGCTTACTTTGTATTCCTGACTGCCCGTTTCGTACATAAAAATCGCACACTCCACGCCCTTAATAATACGCAGCTGATTCACAATCCCGTCCAAATCCTTCGGCTGGGCATTGTAAAAGGCAAGCGTCTTTTGATTGATTGCGCTCACAATACACTTTCCATGCATAAAGACTATACTCTCCAAAAGCGCCCTTCCCAAAAGCTGATTCTGAACATATGTTTTTTCATAAAACGTCTCATCTATAATTGCCGGAAAATCAAAGCCGTATTCAATCAGCTCCGCCGCAATCCGCAGTGTCTTCGGCGACGTGTTTGAGTACTTAAAAATTCCCGTATCGTGGATAATTCCTATGTATACCGCCTTCGCAATTTCCACATCCATATAGTCTTTATCCATCAGCTCATAGACAAGCTCCGCCGTAGAGCTAATGCCCGGCACAACGAAATTGACATCGCCGCAGCCGCACATATTGCTCACGTGATGGTCAATATTAATGCGCTTTTTTGCATTGTCAAACAGCGTTTCCGCCTCTCCAAGCCTCGACTTTTCACAGTCAAGCGCAAGAAATACATCCGGCGCCTGTACACGGAAACTGCTGTCAATACAGTCAAAATCCTTGATGCATGCAAAAATATCAGCAGGCTGTTCAAGGCAAATCACAACCTCTGCATCAGCAAGCGCCTTTTTTAAATAAAGGTACATTGCCATGCAGGAACCCACACAGTCACCGTCAGGTCTGATATGCCCTGAAATTACAATTTTTTTTGCATCTTTACATTCTTCCAACAAATTAATTTTTTCCATTACAGTCTCCCCCATTCCAGCCTAAGCCGCGAATTCCTGACAAAGAAAAACGCAGCGCAAAATTCTAGTCCTCATCTGTCTGTGCGTGTTTCGCGTCATCTTCTCTGTTAATATCATCAATCTTTTTTGTCATTGACACGCCATACGCAATTGATTGATCCAATATAAACTTCACTTCAGGCGTATTCCTCATATTAATCTTCTTTGCAAGAAGCGTTCGGATATACCCTTCGGCACTTTTTAAACCGGCTAGCGTATTATTCTGCGCCTCCTCGTCTCCAAGTACGCTAATCCACGCCTTACATGTTTTTAAATCAGGCGCCACCTCCACGGTAACGACTGAGGTCATCGGATGAATGCGCGGATCTTTTATCTCGCTTCTGATAATCTCCGCAAGCACACGATGCACCTCACCGTTTACCCGTGTATTTTTCACGCTGTTTTTCCTCATTAACGCGGTACCTCCACCATAATATATGCCTCTACAATATCAAGCTCCTGCATGCTGTCAAAGCCTTCAAACACAAGACCGCACTCAAAGCCCGTACGAACCTCTTTCACGTCATCTTTAAACCGCTTAAGCGATGCAAGTTCACCTTCATAAATCTGCTCGCCTTCCCTGCTGATACGGATTTTGCAGCCTTTTTGGAAAATACCGTCAAGCACATACGAGCCCGCGATATTGCCGACTGCCGACGCCTTGAAAATCTGTCTTACCTCGGCGTGACCGATTATCTTCTCCTCAAATACAGGATCCAGCATACCCTTCATTGCCGCTTCAATATCCTCAATCGCCTGATAAATTACCTTATACAGCCTTACGTCAACGCCCTCGCGCTCTGACGTAACTTTCGCCTGTGCATCAGGACGCACGTTAAATCCAATAATAATCGCATTCGATGCCGACGCCAAAATAACATCCGACTCATTAATCGCACCAACGCCGCCGTGAATACATTTTACGATAACCTCCTCATTCGAGAGCTTCACAAGGCTCTGCTTCACTGCTTCCACGCTGCCCTGTACGTCTGCCTTGATAATTAAGTTCAGCTCTTTCAGATTGCCTGCCTGTATCTGCGAGAACAAATCGTCAAGCGACATCTTTGCTTTCGTATCCTCCAAAAGCTTCTCTTTATTCTGTGCAACAAATGTCTCTGCATAGTATTTCGCTTCTTTGTCGTTTTCATGCGCAATAAAAATTTCTCCCGCATTCGGCACATCGCCAAGTCCAAGAATTTCAACCGGCGTAGACGGTCCCGCTTCCTTGACACGTCTTCCCTTATCATCGACCATTGCACGCACCTTGCCGCTTGCCGCGCCTGCCGATACGAAATCTCCAACCTTCAGCGTACCCTTCTGCACAAGAATTGTCGCAACAGGACCGCGTCCTTTGTCAAGCTCCGCCTCGATAACAAGACCTCTTGCGCGCCTCTTCGGATTTGCCTTCAGCTCCAGCACCTCTGCTGTCAGAAGAATCATCTCAAGAAGCTGTTCGATACCCTCGCCGCTCTTTGCCGAAACAGGCACAAACACCGTACTTCCGCCCCAGTCCTCGGCAATCAGCTCATACTCCGTAAGCTCCTGCTTCACGCGCTCAATATTGGCTCCCGGCTTATCAATCTTATTTACGGCTACAATAATCTCAATCCCTGCTGCCTTCGCATGATTTATCGCCTCAACCGTCTGCGGCATCACGCCGTCGTCCGCCGCCACGACCAAAATCGCAATATCCGTCGAGTTCGCGCCGCGCATACGCATCGCCGTAAACGCCTCATGCCCGGGCGTATCAAGGAACGTAATCTTTTGATCGTTGATGTTGACCGTATATGCACCAATATGCTGCGTAATTCCGCCTGCCTCTTTGTCAATGACGTTTGTCTTTCTGATTGCGTCAAGAAGCGATGTCTTACCATGGTCAACATGACCCATAACGCAGATAACGGGCGGTCTTGCAATCATTGATGCCGGATCTTCTTCATCTTCCTTCAAAAGCTCCTCAATCACGTCAACTTTTACTTCCTGCTCACAGAGAATATCATACTCCATTGCAATATTCTCTGCCGTCTCATAGGCAATCTCCTGATTGACCGTAACAATCTGTCCCTGTAAAAAGAGCTTCTTTACAATTGCCGAAGGCTGGATTTTCATCTTATCCGCAAGATCCTTTATTGTAATCATCTCCGGAAGCGTAATGACCTTAATCTGCTCTTCCACCTGCTCTACCGGCTTCTTCTCAGGCTTGATAAACTTTCCGGGCTTGTTTTTGCCCTTTGCATTTTTCGCCGCATTATCGTCCTCCTCATACATGAAGTCCTTGCGGTTTCTCTTATCCTTCTCCTGACTGATACGGCGCTTTTCCTCGTCCCTGTGCTTTTCCGCATCTTTTACTGGACTCTCCGGCACAAAACCACCATTCTTTCCAGAACCCTTTCCTGCAAAACCACCTCGGTTATCGCGGCCGCCATTAAAGCCCTGTCCCGGTCTGCCTCCCTGATTATCGCGTCTGTTGTTATTATCACGCGAACCGTCACGGCGCTGACCGCCCCGGTTATCGTTTCTGTTGTTGTCTCTGCCGTCACCCCGGTTATTGTCACGCGAACCGTCACGGCGCTGACCGCCCCGGTTATCATTTCTATTGCCGTCTCGGTTATTATCTCTTCCGTCGCCTCTGTTATTGTCGCGCGAACCGTCACGGCGCTGACCGCCCCGGTTATCATTTCTGTTGCCGTCTCGGTTATTATCTCTTCCGTCGCCTCTGTTATTATCCCTGTTCGTATCCCTGTTCTCTGCTCTGTTTTCCGGTTTTACCGCTGCAGGCTTCTCTTGCTCCAAACGCTCCTTTACTTCCTGTACCGGCTTTGGCATTTCCTGTACTGGTGCAGGCTTAGGCGCTTCCTGTACTGGTACCGGTGCAGGCTTCGGTGTTTCCTGTGCGGGTGCAGGCTTCGGTGTTTCCTGTACCGGCGCGGGTGCAGGCTTTACTGTATTGACAGGCTTTGCCGCTGCTGCAGGCTCTGCCTTTTTCTCGACAGGATGGGCAGGCTTTCTCGGTATCTGCGCGCCCTTCATCCTTGAATTGTCGGGATTGCTTACAAAGATAATGCTCTTCTTCTTTTTAACCGGTGCAGTTTTGGGCGCATCTGCCGCCTTGGGCGTTTGAGCAGGCTTTGCCGCTGCCGCCTCCTGTGCAGGCTTTGATGCCTCTGCTGCCTTAATCGGTGCAGATTTTGGCGTTTTCATCGCGTTTCGTACCTCCGCAATCTGTTCGTCCTCCAATACACTCATGTGACTTTTTACCTCAATACCTTTACTTTTTAATACTGTCAGGATTTCAGCGCTCTTTACGCCAATCTCCTGTGCGAGCTCATATACTTTCATTTTTGCCATATTTTATCATACCCTTTCCAAATGCGAATTTGCGTTGTTCTCAATTTGTTTTCCTGCCTGCTCCAATCGTTTGGATATTGCTCTTGCAAAATTTTCGTCCGTTACCGCAAGAGACGCGCGCATCGCTTTTCCAACCGCAGTTCCAAGTTCCTCTTTCGTGCCGCAAATGCATCTTGGCACTTCATAAAACGTGCACATATTCGAAAACATCTTCTTTGTATTATCAGACGCGTCCTCCGACACAATTACCAGCTGTGCCTGACCGCCCTTTACGCTCTTTTCAGTGGAAAATTCCCCGCTTGCCACTTTACCTGCCTTCATCGCCATTCCCAGCATTGCGTACACTTTTTTCAAATATCTCTATCTCCTTTGTCAGACTATCATAAATTTCATCCGCTATCTTCATTTTAAACGACCGTTCAAGTCCTTTTAATTTTTTTGCTCTTTTGAGACACTCTGCATTCGGACATATGTAAGCGCCTCTGCCGTTTTTTCTGCCTGTCGCATCAAGGATTACTTCCTCGTCCTGCGTGCGGAGAATGCGCAGCAGCTCCTTTTTGCCCCTCATCTCACCACAGCCTATGCATTGTCTCATCGGAATTTTTTTTGCCATTTACGCCAACGTCTCCTCTTCCTCTTCGTACTGCGTCTGTTCTGCGTCTACGGCATCCCCGTCTTCATACGTTTCTTCGTATTCCGCCTCGTACTCGCCGTCCTCATATTCCTCTTCGTAGTAGACATCTCCGTCCTCGTCGTACATGTAATCCTCATACCTAAAGCCTTCCGCATCTTTTGCCTGCGTCTCCGACTTGATGTCAATCTTATACCCCGTAAGCCTTGCCGCAAGTCTCGCATTCTGTCCTTCCTTACCGATTGCAAGCGAAAGCTGGTAGTCCGGCACGACAACCTTTGCCGTCTTTTCATCCGGATCGGCAAACACGGCAACAATCTTTGCAGGAGAGAGCGCATTTTGAATAAAGTTTCCGGGGTTTTCATCCCAGTTCACAATATCAATCTTCTCGCCGCGCAGCTCCTCGACAATCGCGTTCACTCTTGCACCGTTCATACCGACACATGCACCGACCGCATCAACATTCGGATTGTTTGTTTTTACCGCAAGCTTTGTTCTGCTTCCTGCCTCACGCGCGATGCTCATAATCTCAACCGTTCCGTCCTTAATTTCAGTAACCTCCGCCTCAAAAAGCCGCTTTACCAGTTCCGGATGCGTACGGCTCACCATAATGCGCGGTCCCTTAGGAGTGTTCTTGACTTCAAGGATATACACTTTGATACGCTCAGTAGGCTTAAACTCCTCGCCCTTTACCTGCTCCGCCTCATTTAAGATTGCATCCGCCTTTCCTAAATTGATGCTGATATTTCTACCCGTATAGCGCTGTACAATACCTGTAACCACATCTTTTTCTTTTTCAAAAAACTGATTGTAGACAACGCTTCGCTCCTCTTCGCGGATTTTCTGCAAAATCACGTTCTTGGCATTCTGCGTGGCGATACGCCCGAACTCCTTCGACTTAATCTCCACATTGATTGTGTCCCCAATCACCGCATCTTTGGAAATATTCACCGCATCATCAATACAAATCTGCATGACGTCATCTTCCACCTCGTCAGGCGATGCCACAATCTCCTTCGTGGCATACACAAGAAAATCACAGGTTTCCCTGTCAATCTGCACTGTGATATTGTCTGCCTTTCCAAAATGGTTCTTGCAGGCCGTCAGAAGCGAATTTTCTATCGCCTCAAAAAGAGTCTCCTTGCTGATTTCCTTCTCCTTTTCAAGAATGTTGAGTGCTTCCATTAATTCCTTGTTCATTTTTCCTTTACCCTCCTATCAATTCATCGAGCAGGATATGCTCCTTCTTCCCTGCCCGCCGCGCGACCCGTGCCCGCTTTAGCAGTATAGTTCCTCTGCACAGGTCTGTGCATAAAAGCAACGCAAAAGCCTCTGTCTTCGTATTTTCATCCATGCCCCGTCCGCCTGCTAAAAATCAAGCACAAGCCTGATAATCGCAATGTCGGACTTTGCAAAGACCCTATCCCTTTTTTCGGAGTTCTCCTCCATTTCGATTGTAACGGTATCCTTATCGTATGCCTTTAAGATACCGACAAACTCCTTTTGCCTGTCAACCGGCTTATAGGTTTTAACCTCCACTTCTTCCCCTAAGCTCTTTTCAAGATGCCGGTCCTTTTTCAGCGCCCGCCCAAGTCCGGGACTTGACACCTCAAGAATATAGGCATCCGGAATAAAATCCTCCTCGTCAAGCCGCTCGGAAAACGCACGGCTTACATTCTCACAGTCCACAATACCAACGCCCTCCGGCTTATCAATATACGCCCGCAGATACCACTCACTGCCTTCCTTCACATACTCCACATCGTAAATCTCACAGCCGTTCGCCTGTACTATCGGCTCTAAGAGCGCCTCCGCGCGCTCCTCATAAACATCTTTTTTTGCCATCTGCCCACCTCATACAATACAAATGCCTATTACAGTAATAAAAGAGTGAACTCGCAAGCTCACTCTCTATCATCCAACACTATGTTAACTTTAACCATTCTAGCACTTTTACGCACAAAATGCAATAGGTTTTTCAAAAAACTTCCAAAAGCGCCTAATTCATGGGCAGCTTATACACCGTCTCGTCGCGTCCGTTCAATTTCGGCATAGACCGCTCCTGAAGCGTTTCATATGTTTTGAGCGACGCAACGCTCTTATAGGCCGGACGAATAATCTTGTCAACATTAATCAGTTCCTCCATCCGGTGCGCGCTCCAACCCACAATTCTTGCAATCGCAAAAATCGGCGTATAAAGCTCAAGCGGAATATCCAGCATACTGTACACGAATCCGCTGTAAAAATCCACGTTTGCACTGACGCCTTTGTAAATCCTGCACTTTTCCGCAATCACCTCCGGCGCAAGCCGCTCGATCATTGAGTACAAATCAAAGTCATCATGACGTTTCTTCTCCGTGGCAAGCCGTTCCACAAAAGTCTTAAATACCAGCGCTCTCGGATCCGAAATTGAGTAAACCGCATGTCCCATTCCGTAAATCAGTCCGCTTCTGTCAAATGCTTCTTTATTGAGCAGCCGGTACAAATATGACCTTACCTGATCCTCATCCGTCACATCATCAACATTACGCCGCAAATCCTCCATCATTTGGACAACCTTAATATTCGCGCCGCCGTGCTTTGGTCCTTTCAGGGAAGAAAGCGCCGCCGCAATCACTGAATATGTATCGGAACCTGCACTTGTTACTACTCTCGTCGTAAAGGTCGAATTGTTACCGCCACCATGCTCCATATGAAGCACCAAAGCCGCATCAAGTACCTTAGCCTCGGTCATCGTATAAGACATATCCGGTCTTAACATCCGAAGCAGATTTTCCGCTGTTGACAGATTCGGGTCGGGTCTGTGAATATATAAACTATCATCACATTCATAATGGTTGTATGCATGATAACCGTACACGGAAAGCATCGGAAACACACTGATGAGCATCAGACTTTGACGGAGCACGTTGTCAAGCGACACGTCCTTTACCGTATCGTCATACGAGGCGAGCGTCAGAACACTTTTTGTCAGCGAATTCATAATATCATGGCTTGGCGCCTTCATAATAACGTCGCGCACAAAGTTTGTTGGAAGCGTCATGCTGCAGCCCAGTGTCCGTTTAAAATCGATAAGCTGCTCCTTGTTTGGCAGGCTGCCGAACAAAAGCAGATACGCACACTCGTCAAATCCAAAACGGTTATCCTGTTTAAATCCTCTAACCAAATCAAAAATATTATAGCCTCTGTAATAGAGCTGTCCATCGCAGGGAACACTTTTTCCGTCAATCTCCTCCGAAGACTTGATCATGGAAATATTTGTAAGTCCCGACAGCACACCCTTGCCATTTTTATCTCGCAGCCCTCTTTTTACACCATATTGATCAAACAGCTCCGGCTCAATGGTGCTGTTATCCACACACACTTTGGAATACTTATCCGTAAATGCTTTAATTGTATCTTCTATCTTTGTTCCCATCTCCTACACCTGAATAATTATTCAGCACGCTCCTGTCAGATCCCGTTAAAATCCGTGCTTCATAACTATTTCCTTTCCTGATTATTTCTGCATGAACATATCTGCTTATCTTCTATTATATCTGAAAACAGATTGCATAACAAGTGAATTAAGTATTAACTTTTTTTTAACTTTATAAATTTCTGAAAAAATTTGTGACAATACGAACTTCAGAATCGCTTTGACAGACACTCTGATTATTAGAAAATAAAAAGCACCTGAAACTTCGTCAAGCGCTTCCTCGGGTTGGGCTGTTTATAAACAGTCAACAGCTCGTAGGGGAATCGAACCCCTGTTTTCGCCGTGAGAGGGCGACGTCTTAACCGCTTGACCAACGAGCCATATAAAAATAAATTAAAAGTTTCCAAGTGGCAATTACCACTTAGCAGCTCGTAGGGGAATCGAACCCCTGTTTCCGCCGTGAGAGGGCGGCGTCTTAACCGCTTGACCAACGAGCCATAACTGTTCTTTAACAACCGTCAACTTTAATTTCGCGCTGACAGCTATTAAAGTATATAACAGTTTTTTTCAAAAAGCAAGCTCTTTTTTTATTTTTACATAATTTTTTCCAAATGCTTTGTTTTAAGACTGCTCCGCAAGCAGTTTTTCAAAGAATTCTTCTTGTGGCATCGGCTTCGCGTAATAATATCCCTGAACCCTGTCGCAGCCGATTTTCGAGAGAAGCTCCACCTGTTCTTTTGTTTCCACGCCTTCCGCCAAAAGTCCAAGCTCAAGCTTTTTTGTCATCGCGACCACATACTCCAAAATCAGCTTCCCCTTTTCTGACGCCATCATATTGTCCATAAACTTTTTGTCAAGCTTAAGCACATCAAAAGGCGTTTCCAAAAGCACGTTGAGGGACGAGTATCCGCTTCCGAAATCGTCCATAAGAAGCGTAAAACCGTCTTTTTTGAGCTGCTCTGCCACCTTCCCGATTTTCTCGTCGTTTGCAGTCTCCGTGATTTCAAGCTCCAAAAGCGATTTGTCAATTTTATTTTCCTTTATATATGCGACGAGCACGCGCATGAACTCCATGTCCTTTAAATGCTGCCTTGACACATTCACCGACACAGGACAGTTATAAATTCCCAAATCCGTACACCTTTTGATAAAACGGCATGCCTCCTCCCAAATGTAGTAATCAACTCTGCGGATAAAACCATTCTCCTCAAAAATCGGAATAAACTCGTTGGGATAAACCGTTCCCCGCTGCGGGTGAAACCAGCGCACAAGCGCCTCGGCCCCTACGATTTTATTCTGCGATATACTGTACTTTGGCTGAAGATACATCTGAAACTGTTTTTCTGCAATTGCCGAATTCATGTTCTCCTCAATAAACTTACGTGTATACAGCAGCTCCTTAAACTGCTCCTGATAAAACAAGCGGTTTGTGACCACTTCATTTTTTGCCGCCTTTCTTGCAATCGCTGCCCGATCCTCCATTTGGCGAATTTCCATTTCCCTGTCCTCAACCGTATACACGCCAAAGCTTAGCTGCAGCTTCACTTCTTTAAACTCTTCAAAACGGTTCTCCAAAGTATTCATCATGGCGTCAAGTTCTTCGTCCGTCTCATACTCTGTCACAATAACAAACACATCTGCGCGCAGGTTCATAAAAAACTGGTTTTCCCTGCAGATTGATTTTAGATTTTCCGAAATAAAAAACAGCACCTGATCGCCGAATTTTTCACCGTAAAGGTCGTTAATAATTTTAAACCGTCGGACATCAAACTGAATAAACGCTACCTTATTATCTGCATCGCCAAGCAGCCTTGTCACATTTTCCATATATCTGCGGCGCCTGTCCGCATGCCTGATTATGGAAGTCAAATTATCCGCATCTGCCATATCCTCTTCCGAAAACTCTTTTTCCCTTGCAAAAAAATCATCAATCATCTCCTCGACAATCTCAATGCTCACGCGCATTGCACGCGGACAAAGCTTCAGCATCAGCCCCTCTTGGCGAATTACCGCAAGACCTTCCGGCTTTGAAATATCCTGTCCGAGGATTGCCTTGCATGTAGTGTCGCCCGCCATCCGTTCCTTAAAAAGGGCAAGAAACTCCTCCGTCTTTTTATTGCCGTACATCTCAAGCTCTTTATCCTGCGGGTCATAAAAGCCAAACGCCATTCCAAGCACCATAAAGGATGCCGTAATACAGCCGCAGATTCCGCCCGCCCGCATACCGCCGCCAAAACAGGTGCTGATTTTAAACGCATCTTTTATCTCATATCCAAGCTCATTTGCAAACGCACCCACAATCGCCTGTGAACAGTGGTATCCTTTCTTTTGAAGCGCTACCGCTTTCTCCAAATGTGTCACAGTATCTTCTCCCTTCTGTTACGCACATTCTTTTTACAATTATAACCAACACGCTGCGTTCCCTCAACCGTTTTTCACAAAATCATATCATAATATTCCCCTTTTCAAAATCCCGTCATATTCCTCCCATGAAAGAAAACGCCCGCCCATGCGCTCCAAATGCTCCGTATGGAACTGACAGTCAATTAGCAAGAATCCCTCTTTATCAAGCATCTTTGCAAGTGCAGTCAGCGCAATCTTGGAACCGTTCTCCTGCTCCGAAAACATACTCTCGCCAAAAAAACATTTTCCAATCACCACACCGTAAAGCCCTCCCGCGAGCCGTTCTTCTTCAAACACTTCCACACTCATTGCATACCCCGCCTGATGCAGCGCAAAATACGCCTCCTCCATTTCGTCGGAAATCCATGTCCCTTCGGCAAATTCCCTCTTCGCTCGGCAGCGGTGCATGGTATCCGCAAAATCGCGGTTGACTTTCACTGTAAACGTATGCTTTTTTATATATTTTTTCATGGAACGCGATATATGAATTTCCTTTGGAAAAATCACGAACCGCTCATGCGGACACCACCAAAGAATTTCGTCACCGGGATTGTACCACGGGAAAATACCGTGCGTATAGGCAAGCAGCAGCCGCTCCACACACAAGTCGCCGCCCACCGCCAAAAGCCCATCCTCACAGGCAAGTGTCGGATTTGGAAAATATATTTCGTGTTTCTGCAATCGAAAAACCGGCATATGCTACTCCTGTTCTTTTTCAAATAAAACCTGAAAATCATCCGCCAAAGCTGTAAGCTTACAAGTTCCGCCCCTGTTCAGCCGTCCGAATAAAATTTCGTCCACCAAAAGCGGCTTAATATTCCCGCTAATAACACGGTCAATCTCCCTTGCGCCGAATTCCGTGCTGATGCCCTTCGTCTTTACAAGCGTCTTTGCCGCGGTATCTGCCGTAAAACGCACCTTCTTTTTTGCAAGCATCTCTTGCAGTCCGTCAAGTTTTTTTGTGACAATCTGCTCTGCCATTTTATCATCCATTGCATGAAATACCACAATTTTTGTCAGGCGGTTACGAAATTCAGGCTGAAAAATGCGCTTTACTTCTTCCATAATTACTTCTGCTTTGACATCTTGTGCCTGAAAACCGATTCCATGTTTTCCGATACGGCTTGCGCCTGCATTGGACGTCATAATCACAATCACATTACTAAAATCTGCCTTACGTCCCTGATTGTCCGTGAGTGTCGCGTAATCCATAATCTGAAGCAGGATATTATAAATATCGGCGTGCGCCTTCTCAATCTCATCCAAAAGAAGAACGCAATGCGGATGTTTTCTGACTTCCTCAGTCAAAAGTCCGCCTTCCTCATATCCCACATAACCTGCAGGCGCGCCGATCAGCTTTGCCACGGCATGTTTTTCCTCATACTCACTCATATCAAACCGTATAAGGCGGATACCAAGTTCATCCGCAAGGCTTCTTGCAATCTCAGTCTTTCCTACACCCGTAGGTCCAACAAACAAAAGGCTTGCAAGCGGTTTTCCTTCCTCCAAAAGCCCCGCCCTTGAAAATTTCACGGCGTTCACCACCTGCGACAGCGCCTCATTCTGTCCGTAAATCCGCTTTTTCATGCGCTCCTCAAGCGTGGCAAGCGTCTGCGTCTCGTCACTCTCCACGGTCTGTTTCGGGATATTGCAGGTCTTTGCAATAATTTCGTCAATCAAAGCCTTATTCACAATTTGACTTTTCCGGTCAATCGGATGCATGCGCCGGTACGCTCCCGCCTCGTCAATCAAATCAATCGCCTTATCGGGAAGGAACCTCTCGTTAATGTATTTGGACGCCATTTCCGCTGCATATTCGAATACGCCCTTTTCATATTTGACATTATGATAACCCTCATAATTTTTGCGCAAACCCTCTAGTATTTTTACCGTATCGGCGACAGTCGGCTCCTGAATGTCAATGTTTTGGAACCGCCGTACAAGGCTTTTACTTTTCTCAAAATGCTTTTTGTACTCCTCATACGTTGTTGCCCCGATAAATCGGATCCGGCCGTCCGCAAGGTAAGGCTTCAGCATATTTGAAATATCAAAAGAACCGCCATTCACTGCGCCCGCACCGACAATATTATGAATCTCGTCAATGTAGACAATCGGATTTTCCTCCTCCAAAATGCTGTCCATTACATGTTTAAACCGCTTTTCAAAGTCGCCGCGGTATTGTGTTCCGGCAAGAAGACTCCCCAAATCCAGCGCAAAAATCCGCGCATTGCGTAAAGGCTGCGGCACGTTGTCCTCGTTAATCAGCTTTGCAAGACCATATGTAATCGCTGTCTTTCCAACGCCCGGTTCTCCGATGTGCATCGGATTATTTTTATCTTTGCGACATAAAATCTGCATGGTGCGCTCGAGCTCGTCTTCTCTGCCAATCAAGGGATTAATGCCGTCAAGCGCATCGTTGATGCAAACGGCGAACTGCTCCCAAAGCGCTCCGTGCTCCGTTTCCTCCTCATATGCATCATCATTTTTCTGTGCGTTTGCCCTGACATATCCGCCGCTTTTTTCGCCGTTAATAATCGCCATTTCCTGTAAAAGCTGTGCATGCTCCACGTTCTGTACTGTCATATAATAAACGGCATAGCTGTCCTCAAGCTGATAAATCGCATGCACAATATGCGACAGCTCCGCTACCGCCTTACCGCTGTTTTGCGCGGACTCCCATGCACGCACAAGCACCTCGCTCATCGCCTCGGAAAGTTCCGGCGTATGCTCTGCGTCGTTTACTTCTTCCATATATCTGTCAAGGTATCCCTTCAAATCACCCTCAAGCCGTTTGATGTCACCGCCGCAGCGCGCAAACGCATTGGAAAATACACTGTTTGCGCAAATCATATACAGCATCAGCTCCGGCGTCGCATACTCATAGTGCGCGTCTTTTGCATATGAAAAAATCATATTAAGAATGGATGCTACTTCGTTTGATACGTGCATGATTATTTTTCCTCCTCAAGTGTCATACGAAACGGAAAGCCCTCTTCTTTGGCACGCATCAGGGCGCTGTTAACCTTGGTCGCCGCAATATCATATGGATAAATGCCAACCACCGCCCTTCCACTCTCATGTACCATAAGCATCAGGCGTTCCGCCTCAAATGTGTCCTTTTTAAAAATATCAACCAAAATCTCAACCACAAATTCCATTGATGTAAAATCATCATTATGCATAATCACTTTGTAATGCTTTGGTTCGCGTATGTTTATTCTTGTTTTTTCCCTTGTCTGTCCCTGTACTGCCATATTCAGCCTCCGCTTATCTCAATTGAAAAACGCTGCTCTTTAATATCTTGTCATAATATAACTGCCATTATCTGCTAAGTCTGCTTTTTGCAGTTCTCTTCCCCAATGGATGGAACTGTTGTAATTTCCCTCGGCTACGATTACAGAGTCCTGCTTTACCTCAAGCACAATCACGGAATGCGTATCGTTCTCCACTCTTAAAATATCACCGACTCTGATATTATTATAATCATGATGAAGCGTGGCGCGCGCATCACCGAACGCTGCGTCGCTCACCGCAAAGGCAAATGCCGCACAGCCAAAGCCGCCCGAATAAATGCCGCCTTTCCAACCGTAATAATTGTCATTTGTCCATTTCAACCCTTCCGGAAAATTTGCTTTCTGCGCAATCATTTTGTCATAAATGTCATTTGCCGCACCTGTGTCGGCGACTGCCAATTCCCCTGCGGTCAGACCAATCCCGTGCACATAAAGCGTCTGTCCGTCAAGCAGAATTTGGAAATACCCATTGCTTGTAACGCCTGTCACCTGTATCGGAAGTCCTTCCTCCACACCGGACGCAATCACGGCGCTGTTCTCGTCCGCGTCCAAACGGATTACCGTATTTTCATTGGTAAATAGCACTGCCTGCGCCTGTGTCACGCTGTATTCCGCCGCGTTTACCATTAAGGCATCTCCGTTTACACACAGAATACAGATGGTTGCCGCCATAAACAGCATACCCCTTAATAAATTTTTGAATTGTCTCATTGTCTGTTCCTCTCTTCCTTTATATTTAGTTTGAACTACAGGTTAAAACCTGTTTTATTGACTATTTGGGCTTTATTGGATATAATACTTATTACTACAAATTTGAACTCCTAATCGGATTTATACATTTTATCCGCGCATCTTTAAACGGCGTGGTTATTGTAAAGCAGGAATGGGGGACTCCTATGTTTTCAAGATTTTATCATGTTATCCTTAAAAACCTTCATCATCTTTATATGATCCCACAAATGGAATACGTTTCACGTCATCCTGAAAAGTATTCTGAAGAACAAATGTACGCGCTCAATCGGCTTGCAATCAACCGAATGGTGAAATCAGGACACATCACTACCGAAGGATTCGGAATGAATAACCTGCCGCAAAGCGGAGGATATATCATGTGTCCAAACCATCAGGGAAAATATGACACGCTTGGCATCATGCTCACACATGAAAAACCCTGCTCCGTGGTCATGGACATTGACAAATCGAATATCCCGCTCGTAAAACAGTTTATTAACCTGGTCCGCGGGAAACGCATGGACAGGGAAGACGCAAAGCAGTCCATTAAAATTATACGCGAAATGGCAAATGAAGCAAAACAGGGACGCAAGTTTATCATTTTCCCCGAAGGCGGTTATCACCGCAACGGAAACTCCACCACGGAATTTAAACCCGGCGCATTTAAAAGCGCGGTTTGGTCCAAAGTTCCGATTGTTCCTGTTGTTCTAATTGATTCTTACCGTGTCTTTGAGGAGCGCAATTTAAAGCCGATTAAAACCTTCGTGTATTACCTAAAGCCGCTCTACTATGCAGATTACAAGGATATGACAACAATAGAGATTGCGCAAACCGTGCAAAAACGGATACAGGAAATCCTAAATCTGTATAAACAGGGAAAATCGCCCGGCTCCATCGCCGAACATTGTTGATAAATTGCTTATTCATACGGTCTTTGATAAAACCGCCCCGAAACCTGCTGTGTATTAATCACATTGACAAATGCTTTGGGGTCAACCGCTCTAATTCCGTCGATAATGTCCTTGCACTCCGCCCGCGACACGACCGAATAGACAATCTTGCGCTCCTGATGCTCATAGGAGCCTTCCGCTTCGATAATCGTCGCACCGTGATTACTGTTCCTTGCAATGACTTCATAAATACGCCGCGCATGATTGGTCACAACAAACAGCGTATGCTGGCGGTACTGCTTGAACAGCATATGAAGCACCTGCGTAGATGTGTACTGGAAAATAATCGAATACAACGCCTTTTCCCATCCGAACAAAAAGCCCGCAATCACCAAAAGCACCGCGTTAAATCCAAGAACGACATTAAACGAATCCACGCCCTTTCTCTCCGACAAAAAGATCCCGATAAAATCCGTTCCGCCCGTGGTCGCATTCATCATCAGACACATACTGATTGCAAGTCCGTTGAAAATGCCGCCAAATACGCTGATTAACAGCGTGTCATACGTAATCGCAAGCGACGGCAGCACATCCGTGAGAACATTGGTCAGCATAATGGACAAACAAGAGTAAAGCGTAAACTTTTTGCCGATAAACCGAAAACCGATATAAATCGGCACCAAATTCAAAAGCACGTTAATTAACGTGTATGGAAGCTCAAATCCCAAAAACAATTCACCCACGCGCTGGATTAACAGCGTAAGCCCCGTCGCGCCGCCTGGATACAGACCGCCTGTCCGCACAAAGGTTTTAATATTGAGCGCCATAATAACGGACGCTGCGCAGATTACGACAATACGTTTCGCATCTTCCTTAAAACTGAATTTCATTCCGAATTTTTCCATAACACACCTTTACTTTGCGGTATCAAATACCTGTTTGATGCTGTCATAGTGCAGGAATATTCCCTGTGCCGCAAACGTCTCGATTTCCTCAACCGTGGCAAGCATATAGCCGTCAGTTTCCTCTGTCTGTATATTAATGTCGGACACGTCAAAATCCGCCGTAAAGCGGTAAATGTCCACAAAGTAATTATCGCCCTCGCCGGGATTTTCACGCTTGTAGCTAAACAGATAACCGCCCTCCCAGTCACTCACGTCAAGACCCGTTTCCTCTTTCACCTCACGCAAGACGGCATCTTTTGATTCCTCTCCTGCCTGTACCGCACCGCCGGAAACTTCCCACCAGCCGGGCGCCCATGCCTTTGTCATTACGCGCTTTGTAATCAGAAAACGTCCGTCCGTATGGCGAACTACACCAAGCACCGTCAAATGATACTCCCCGTCTTTCAGACACCAGTCATTTTTTTTCATGGTTCTGCCGGTGCGTTTCTTATCCGCATCGTAAATATCCCATAACTCCATTTTAGTACCTCCATTATTTATATATAATCTCCAATCGCTTTCGTCCATGCCTGCGTCAGACGCTCCAAGCTCCATGCCGCATTGGCAGGACTGGTCGAAGGAAGCTTTATCTCCGGTATGTTTGCCATACTGCATTTTCTGCAATACTTTTGGAACAAATCGTGTGCTTTTGTGCCGTTCGTAAAAATCGCCCGAATGTCTGCCGCATCCAAAATGACACGCATGTCATTTTCTTTGACATTCTTAATCGTACTGTCCGCTGAGCCGATAATATCGCACGATGCAATCACATCCCAAAGCGCAACCTTATTTGCAAGCAGCAGGCGGCGCTTTTGCTCAATACTATCGGGAAACGCATTTATTTTTAGCGCCTGTGCGAGCACTTTCCAAAAGCGGTTCTGCGGATGCCCGTAATAAAACTGCTGTTCTCTCGACTTCACGGACGGCAGCGAACCTAATATCAGGATTTTTGACGCACTGTCGTATACCGGTCCAAACTCATGTGTCACATGCACATACTGGTCTTTATCGTCCTCTGTCATTCTAAATCATGCTCCTTTTTCCCAAGGATTTTATTCAGACGTAAAAAGAACATTGTTCCCGTCACGCACGCCGCAATAATGTCGCTGACCGGCTCCGCGATAAACACGCCCCATACCTTGTCTGTAAAAAAATACGGCAGAATAAAAATCAGCGGTATCAGCAAAATCAGTTTTCTTAAACACGCAAGCAGCAGGCTGATTTTTGCCTGTCCGAGCGCCATAAACGCCTGTTGGCAGGAAATCTGCACACCTACGGAAAAAATGCCCGCCATATAAATACGCAGCGTCCATACCGTATAATCCACCAAC
>CAJUJG010000026.1:4757-11862 GCA_910586715.1 uncultured Lachnospiraceae bacterium | reverse complement strand
GCAAAAACGCGCGGCGCAAGCATCATCAAAATCCAACAGACTGTACTGTACGTGACACACGCCCCAAACTGGCACCGAAACGTCTGACGCACCCTGTCATGATTGCCTGCACCGAAATTGTAGCTCATAATCGGCTGCCCGCCCTGACAAATACCCTGCAGGGGAAGTGTCACAAGCTGGCTGCACGAGCTGATAATCGTCATCGCCCCCACCGCAACATCGCCGCCGTAGCGCGAAAGACTGCTGTTAAAGCTGATGTTTAAAATACTTTCCGTGGAAAGCATCACAAACGTAGAAAAGCCAAGCGCAAGACATGGAAAAATCACGCTTGGAACAAGCCGCATATCACTCAGCCTAAGCCGCAAAAACGACTTTTTCCCCGTCAGAAACCAAAGCACCCAAACCGCGCCGACTGCCTGACTAAGCACCGTCGCAATTGCCGCCCCACGCACGCCCAACTGAAAAACAAAGATGAAAACCGGATCTAAAATAATGTTGCAGACTGCTCCAATCACCGTGGTAAGCATGCTGAATTTTGCAAATCCCTGCGTCGTGATAAACGGGTTCATGCCCATTACAATCATCACAAAAACTGTTCCCAAAATGTAAATCCGCGCATAGGAAAGCGCATAAGGCAAAGTTACGCTGCTTGCACCAAACAGCGTCAAAAGCTGCGGAGCATAGACATAAAAAACGACTGTCAGAACAACCGCAAACAAAAGCAAAACGGAAAAACAGTTTCCCATAATTTTCTGCGCCGCCTCTTTGTTTTTTTGCCCCATTGCGATTGCCGCATGCGGCGCGCCTCCCGAACCTGCAAGCATTGCAAACGCGTTAATCAGCATCAAAATAGGAAGAAACAGCCCGACTCCCGTAAGCGCCGACGCGCCGACCTCCTCAATGTGTCCGATATAGATTCGGTCCACAATGTTGTAGAGCATGTTGATTAGCTGCGCAACCACTGCCGGCACTGCAAGACTCAACATCAGCGCCGCAACATTGCCCGTTCCCATATCCCGTTTTTCCTGCTCCTGTCCCATTTCAACACGCCTCCCAAATTTTCGCTCTCATTAATCCTTATTATATCAAGAATTCTCTTTATTTTTCAACCCTAACGGAAAAATTCGTCTATTATCGCATAATCAATATTACTGTTCACTCCGTTCCAGTAACGAGTAAAAATCCATGCAAAATTTGCTTCGCAAATGGATTTTTACTTGCTGCATGTACGTTTTCATACGGACTTAGCAGTAACTAATCAATACAAAATAATCCCCGTACTCCTGTTTGTCATGCCCGCCTATCAGATCCTCCTGTGTTGCCGATATGGATTTGTCATAAAAATACATCCTATCGTGTATAATCCGCTTCTAACAAATTGTCCAAAAGTTCCCGTTGAATCCTGCCCGCATTTGCAATGCATATTTATCGCATTGTTTTCAGTGCATGCACAATCTTTTCAATACCATGCGATTCCATAAACCGGCACATCAAATATATTGTAACATTCATTAACTCCTTGTAAAATCCCACAACTGCAACAAAACCAATCCATAATCATTAAACATGACATGACGTGTCAAGATTTTTGTGTTATCCTATTTGTAAAAGGAGGACGTGCAATGCAGGAAAGCAGACTGTTTAAAATTGTATATTATCTGCTCGACAAAGGGCAGGCGACCGCCCCCGAGCTGGCACAGCGGTTTGAAGTTTCCGTGCGGACAATATATCGGGACATTGACGCCCTGAGCGGCGCAGGCGTTCCCATCTATGCGGAGGCGGGCAGGAACGGCGGCATTTATCTGATGAACGATTTTGTCCTGGACAAAGCCGTACTGTCCGAGGCGGAAAAGCAGGAAATCCTCATGGCGCTGCAAAGTATCAACACCGCGCAGAACAAAAACGCAAGTCAGACCCTGCAAAAGCTTTCCGCGCTGTTTCAGCTCAATTCCGAAAACTGGCTGGAAGTCGATTTCTCCGATTGGGGAAACAACGCGTTTGACAAGGAAAAGTTCGAGCTGCTGAAAACGGCAATTATCCAACGCAGAACGGTCAAAATCCAGTATGCAAATTCTCATGAAGAGATTGGCGAGCGGATTATTGAGCCGTTAAAGCTTGTCTACAAGTCAAAAGCATGGTATCTGAACGCGTTCTGCACGCTGAAACAGGACTGGCGGATTTTCAAACTGAACCGGATTTTGGATTTAACGCTTTTAAACGACCGGTTTGCGTACCGTGAATTTCCACCCCCCACAGAAATACCTGAAATCATCTGCCCTGAAATTGCGCTGCGCTTTCCAAAAGAAATGGCATACCGCGTTTATGACGAGTTTGATAAAACGCAGGTACAGCGGCAGGCGGACGGCAGCTTTCTTGTTTTTGCAAAAATGCCCGTGGACGCATGGCTCATTGGATTTTTGCTGTCGTTTGGTACTCAAGTGGACATTCTTGCCCCGCCTGGTTTAAGGGACGCCGTCGCCAGGCAGGCAGAACAGATTTTCCAAAAAATAAAGAATAATCAGAAACCTTGACAACAGATGTCAGGTTATATGTGTTATCTTAAATTCAGAGCACGACAACAAAATGTATTGTTTTAGTATTATTTAATAGAAAAAAGGAGAACAACCATGGGCAGACCAACGACAAAGGCAGGACTTCTCACTGCCGCATCTAAAAATTTTGGGAACTTAAACACACTCATTTCCAATTTGACCGAAGAGGAATTGTCCACCGAATTTGATTTTTCGGGGGACGAAAAAAAGAAAGAGGCACATTGGAAACGCGATAAAAATCTGAGGGATATTTATATCCATTTGTATGAATGGCACCAGCTTTTGCTCAACTGGGTACATTCCAACCAAAACGGCGAGAGTAAACCGTTCATTCCCCAACCCTATAACTGGAAAACCTACGGCAAAATGAATGTAGAATTTTGGGAAAAACATCAAACAACATCACTCGAGGACGCAAGGGCAATGCTGCTGCAATCACACGAGGAGGTGCTGCGCTTAGCGGAAACCTTTACCAACGAGGAGCTGTTTTCAAAGGGTGTCTACGCATGGGTTGGCGGGAGCACGCTAGGCTCATACTTCGTGAGCGTGACGGCAAGCCATTATGATTGGGCAATGAAAAAATTAAAGGCGCACCGGAAAAACTGCGCCGGTGGTCAGTAAACCGATTTGTGAGGGAATGACAAATGCATTATGTAACGGCAAAGGGAATTTTATCTGCGAAAAACGGCATGAACCTCTATCGCGGCTGCTCGCATGGCTGCATTTACTGCGATTCGAGAAGTAAATGCTACCATATGGAGCACGCCTTTGAGGATATTGAGGTCAAGGAAAATGCGATTGACCTGCTTGAGTACGCGTTGAAGCATAAACGCCAAAAATGTATGATTGGCACGGGAGCCATGACTGGCCCTTATATCCCTTTGGAACCGGAAATCGGGAACGTCAAAAAAGCGCTGCAGTTAATTTATGAAAACGGATTTGGGGTTACCCTTTTGACAAAGTCGGACCGCATTCTGCGAGATTTGGATTTGCTGCAAAAAATTAATGAAACGACGAAATGTGTTGTACAGATGACTTTGACGACTTATGACGAAGCGCTTTGCCGAAAAATTGAGCCGAATGTATGTACGACGCAGGAGCGTTTTGCGGTGCTGAAACGGCTACGGGATATGGGAATACCAACTGTTGTATGGTTGACGCCGATTTTGCCGTTTATCAATGATACGCAGGAGAATCTTATGGGAATTTTGGAGATGTGCAGGGAGGCAAAGGTCTACGGAATTATCTGCTACGGAATAAGATTGACGCTGCGGGAGGGGAACCGAGAGTATTTTTATCAGCAGCTGGACCGCCTGTTTCCAAAAATGAAGAAGCGGTATGTGCGTACCTATGGAAACCGATATGAAATCGAAAGCCCCATTAACGGACGGCTGATGGAGTTTTTTCATCAAAAATGCGCGGAATACGGTATTGTGCATGATAATGAACAGATTTTCCGGTATTTATACACGTTTGAGGAGAAAAACGCGGGAAAGCAGTTAGACCTTTGGAACTCTATTTTTTCAGATTCTACGCTTTTTTAGCGGTTATATTATCAGTCCACTCTCACTCTCCCTGCCACCACGTTTTCATAATCCTCTAAATTCTTTTCTAACAGCTTCGGGGTGTCCAGTCCGTACGGACACTTCGACGCACACTGATTACAATGAATGCACTCTTTAATCTTTGCCATATTCGCCTGCCACTCCTCGCTTAACCAGTTCGCCGACGGCGAACGGCGCAGAAGCTGCGAAATCCGCGCGCAGTTGTTAATCTGTATCCCCTTCGGGCATGGCATGCAGTATCCGCAGCCACGGCAGAAATCGCCTGAAAGCTCCTTTAAGTCTTTCTCATACACCGCCTTCATCTCGTCATCCATTACAGGCGGATTGTCCTGATAAGACAAAAATTCCGCGAGCTCCGATTCCTTTTGCACACCCCAAAGCGGCAGCACCGACTCATACTGGCACGCAAACCAGTAACAGAGCTTGGAATTTGTCAAAAGCCCTCCCGCAAGCCCTTTCATGCCAAGAAAGCCCATGCCTGCATCCGCACACTTCTTCACAAGAGCAATCTCCTGCTCACCGGAAATATACGCAAAGGGAAACTGCAGCGTCTCATACAATCCACTCTCAACTGCCTCCTGCGCCACATTCAGCAAATGCGCCGTAATGCCGATATGCTTAATCTTTCCTTCTTTTTTCGCCTCCAAAGCCGCGGCATATACGCCGTCTGCGTCCCCAGGGCGAAAGCATTTCGGCGCACAGTGGAGTTGATAAATATCCACATAATCCGTCCTTAAATGATTCAGGGAAGTTGCTAACTCTGCGCGGAGCTGTTCTCCGGTCTTTGCGGCAGTCTTTGTCGCAAGATAATAGCTGCCGCGGTCAATCTCCGCAAATGCCGCGCCAAGCTTTTCCTCGCTGTCGCTGTACGCCCTTGCCGTATCAAAGAAGTTCACGCCGCCGCGAAGCGCCATATGAATCAACTCCACCGCGCTGTCCTTATCAATTCTTTGAATCGGCAGCGCACCGAACCCGTTTTTATTTGCAACAATTCCTGTATTTCCTAATTTCACCTGAACCATACATTCTAATCCTCCCCTTTATCGTATTTTCATCGTTTCAAAGACAGCCCGCACGCCGTAGAGCATGGAATCACGCGCCTCCTGATACGGATATCCCGTATTTGCGGCAAGCATTCCGGCAATACTCGTGACGATAATCCAAAGCGTTTCCGCCGCACGTCTGCTGTCTGTTTCCGCATTCACCGTACCGAGCGCCTTTCCTTCCTCAACAATGCGCTCCCAGTCCTGCAGCAGCTCGTTGCGCACGCCATTTGGCGACATCTCATACAGTGCGGTATAATACTGAAATGAAGCGTTTTTCTCATATATATATGTAAAGACCGTCATAATCTTTGCCATAAAGCACTCATAAAAAGACACGTTCTGCGGTGCCTGCTCCTGCGCCTTTTGAATAAGCTCCTCATTGCAGCGTTTTGCGATAAGCATATTAATCTCGTCAATATCACGAAACCGGTTATAAATTACGCGCCTGTCGCAATTTAACTCCCGGCACAGGCGCGTCACGGTCAACGCGCCCACACCTTCTTTGCAGCCAATATTCACCGCAAGGTCAACAATGCGTTTACTCATTTCGTCCTCAATCCGTTTTCCCTTTGAGAATGCCATGTTTTCTCTCCTCATCCGTACAGTGCATGCTTGCACAAACTACATAATCCTAAACTAAATTTTATCAGTTTTATGAAAATATGGCAAGTACCTAATTAATTTGCAATCGCATTCCCCGTATAAAGCTGATAATACTTTCCTTTCTCCGCAATCAGCTCATCATGCGTCCCGCGCTCGATAATCCGCCCCTGTTCAAGCACCATAATGCAGTCGCTGTTTCTTACCGTCGAAAGCCTGTGTGCAATTACAAACGTCGTCCTATCCTTCATCAGCTTATCCATGCCGTCCTGCACAATCTTCTCGGTACGCGTATCAATTGAGCTTGTCGCCTCGTCCAAAATCAGCGCGGGCGGGTCCGCAATCGCCGCCCTTGCAATGGCAAGAAGCTGCCGCTGTCCCTGGCTTAAATTCGCTCCGTCACCCGTCAGCAGCGTGTCGTAGCCCTGCGGGAGCCGCTCAATAAAGCCATGCGCATTGGCAAGCTTTGCCGCCGCAATAACTTCCTCGTCGCTCGCTTCAAGCTTTCCGTATCGGATGTTTTCCATGACCGTCGCCGTAAACAAATGCGTATCCTGTAACACAATGCCGAGCGAACGCCGCAAATCGGCTTTCTTGATTTTGTTTACATTAATTCCGTCATAGCGGATTTTACCGTCCTGAATATCGTAAAAACGATTGATTAAATTCGTAATTGTTGTCTTTCCCGCACCCGTAGAACCGACAAAGGCAATCTTCTGTCCAGGCTCGGCAAACATCTTGATATTGTGGAGCACCATCTTCTCGTCGTTGTAGCCAAAATCAACATCGTCAAACACCACGCCGCCTTCAAGACGCTGATACGTTGTCGTATCGCTGTCCTTATGATAGTGTTTCCACGCCCACATACCCGTATGTTTGTTCGTTTCGCGAAGTTCTCCGTTTACTTCCTCGGCATTGAAAAGCGTCACGTATCCCGCGTCCTCCTCCGGCTGCTCGTCAATCAGTTTAAACACTCTGTCAGCACCCGCAAGCGCCATGATAATCGAGTTAAACTGCATACTCACCTGATTGATTGGCATGTTAAAGCTCTTGTTAAATGTCAGAAAACTCGCCAAACCGCCAAGCGTCAGTCCGCCGATATTCCCGATTGCAAGCACGCCGCCGACAATCGCGCACACCACGTAACTCACGTTTCCAAGCTGTAGATTAATCGGTCCCAACATGTTTCCGAAACGGTTCGCGTTGTATGCGCTGTCAAAAAGCTCGTCGTTGAGCACGTTAAACCGTTCCATATTTTCTTCCTCATGACAGAACACTTTGACAACCTTCTGCCCTTCCATCATCTCTTCAATAAACCCGTTTACCGCGCCGAGCGATTTTT
>CAJUJG010000026.1:0-4732 GCA_910586715.1 uncultured Lachnospiraceae bacterium | reverse complement strand
GCCTTCTTCGTCACAAACAGCATAACGCCCACCATGACAAGTGTCGTCAAAGTCAACGGAATGCTTAAAGAAAGCATACTGAGAAATACCGTCACAATGGTAACCGCGCTGTTTAAACACTGCGGTAAGCTTTGGCTGATCATTTGGCGCAGCGTGTCAATATCGTTTGTGTAGCACGACATAATATCGCCGTGCGCATGAGTATCAAAATATTTAATTGGGAGCTGCTCCATTTTTCCAAACATCGCATTTCGGATATTACGCATCGTCCCCTGACTAACCGTAATCATAATGCGGTTATACAGATACGCCGAAAACGCACCGACCGCATAAAAACACGCCACGCGCCCGATTGCATGCGCAAGTCCTGAAAAATCAGGGTCAGGAGTGGCTAACAGCGGCATAATATAGCTGTCAATCAACGTCTGCATAAACAAGGTTCCCTGCACGTTTGCAAGCACGCCCACAAAAATACAGATAACCACAACGATGACATGCGGCGCATAATCCTTCATCATAAATCCGATAATCCGCCGAAACAGCTTTCCCGGATTCTCTATTTTTGGTTTTGGTCCTCTTGGTCCTCTATGTCCCGGTCCCGGCATTAATTGTCACCTCCGTTCTCATCAAAATCGGCATTGCCGCCTGTCTGCGACGCAAATACCTCTTTGTAAATGTCACTTGTTTCCAACAGCCGCTCGTGCGTATCAAACGCGGTCACCATGCCGTTATCCATCACGATAATGCGGTCCGCGTTCTGCACGCTGCTGACACGCTGGGCGATAATCAGCTTTGTCGTCTCGGGAATTTCCTCGGCAAACGCCTTTCTGATTTTTGCGTCCGTCGCCGTATCCACCGCGCTCGTGCTGTCGTCCAAAATCAGGATTTTCGGCTTTTTTAAGAGTGCCCTTGCAATACAAAGGCGCTGTCTTTGCCCGCCTGATACGTTCGTTCCGCCCTGTTCAATATAGGTATCGTACTTGTCAGGCATTTTTTGGATAAATTCGTCCGCGCACGCAAGCCGGCATGCCCGTTCGCACTCCTCCTGCGTAGCGTTTTTGTCACCCCACCGCAGGTTTTCCAAAATCGTTCCGCTAAAGAGCACATTCTTTTGCAGAACCACTGAAACCTGATTGCGCAGCGCCTCCATATCATACTGCTTTACATCCAGTCCGCCCACCAAAAGCTGTCCCTGCGTCACGTCATAAAGACGGCTGATTAAGTTGACAAGACTGGACTTTGCGCTGCCTGTTCCGCCAATTACGCCAATGGTTTCCCCAGCCTTAATATCAAGATTAATATTTTTCAGCACGGGTTTGCCCTCTTTATGATATGCAAAATTGACGTTCTCAAAGCGAATACTGCCGTCCTTTACCTCGCTTACGGGATTTTCAGGATTTTTCAAATCCGACTGCTCCGTCAGCACTTCCGCGATACGCTTTGCACTCGCGTAGCTCATTGTCAGCATAACGAAAATCATGGATACCATCATCAGACTCATCAGAATGTTCATGCAGTACGCCAAAAGGCTCATCATTTCACCTGTTGTCAGTCCGCCTGCCACAATGGTCTTTGCGCCAAGCCATGATATGACAAGGATGCAGGTATATACTGTCGCCTGCATAATGGGCATGTTCAAAACGACAAGCTTTTCGGCACGCAGGAACATGTTGTAGATATTCTGGTTTGCCTTGGCAAATTTTTGCGTTTCATAGTCTTCGCGCACATACGCTTTCACGACCCGAATTGCTGAAACGTTCTCCTGAACGCTTGCGTTTAATTCATCATATTTTTCAAACACCTGGCGAAAATGCTTTGTGGCTCTTGGTATGATAATTCCAAGACAGCAGGTTAAAAAAATTACTGCAATCAGATAGACAGATGCAAGCCTTGCATTGATTGCAAACGCCATAATCATTGCGATAATCATCGACGCAGGCGCACGCATTGCCATACGCAGAATCATCTGATAAGAGTTCTGCATATTGGTGACGTCGGTCGTCAGTCTTGTAATCAAACTGGATGTCGAATATTTGTCAATGTTGGAAAACGAGTATTTCTGAATATTTTCAAACATTGCCTGTCTTAAATTTCTCGCAAAGCCCGTCGATGCCCGCGCGCCGTACTTTGCGCCCATAATGCCCGCCCACAATCCAATCAGGGCGGCAATCAGCATACAAAAGCCTACCTTATAAATATGTTCCATATTTTCCGCGTTGACACCGTCGTCGATAATGGACGCCATCAAAAGCGGGATAATCATTTCCATGATAACCTCTAAAATCATGAAAACGGGCGTGAGAAAGGAATCCTTTTTAAATTCCTTAATCTGCGCGCCTAGTACCTTTAGCATAGACATAGAATTTCTCCTTTCCATTTTTCTTCCAATCAAATATTATGCTTACTGGAAAAAGATTACTGTTTCATATTTTGTTCCTATAAATTTTTAATGTCAACAACTATTGTGTTATTTCATTGTTTTTTTAGATTCTGTTCGTCATCGCGCATTAAAATTTCCGCAGTTCAATCGAATCGTCATCAGGTGTATTTACCACCGATTTTACCACCACATCATACCCAAACTCCGCATTCACCTGTACATGCACGGTATCGCCGCACTTATGCCCTGCAAGCGCCTTTCCAATCGGCGACTCAATACTGATAAGCCCCTTTAACGGATTGTTGCGCACGGTGGTGACAAGGCGGTAGGTTTCTGTCGCGCCGTCCTCCGCAAACTCCACCTCAACCGTCTTATTTAAGCCGATTTCATCCTCCGCAGCATCGTCCTCAATGATTTGTGCCGTTTTTATCATGCGCTCTAAATAACGGATACGGCTCTCATTTTGGTTTTTGTATTTTTTTGCGGCATAATACTCAAAGTTTTCACTCAAATCCCCCTGCGCACGCGCTTCCTTAACCGCCTCAATCGCTTCTTTTCGAATGACAAGCTTTCTATGCTCGATTTCCTCTTCCATTTTTTGAATGTCTTTTTTGGTCAGTTTATCGTTCATTGCGTATCACTTCTTTCTATAATAAATTCAATCATTTTTTTCATGTATTTTAATATGCCAAAATATTCCGCATTTTGCAAGCATATATCATGAATTATTAAGATTTATTTTATATAATTTCATGTAATTTTTATGTAATCTTGCTTTTTATTTTATAATCTGCTATGATTGTTTTATCTACGGATTGATAATTTTATGTCAATCAAAAAATAAACAAAGGAAATAAGGTTAATTCCTTAAGAATGGAGGATTTGTATGAAAGTACAAAACAAATGGATACGTGCAGCAATCCCTGCATTGTTACTCCACTGCAGTATCGGTACTGTATACTGTTGGTCAATTTTCAGTCAGGAAATTGCTGACTACATCGGTTTTTCGAAGGGCGCTACGGAATGGGCATTCAGCTTTGCAATCTTTTTCCTCGGTATGTCAGCCGCATTTCTCGGCAATGTTGTTGAAAAAGACATTCATCGTTCTTCCCTGATTGCCGCAATCTGCTTTGCAGGCGGTATGGCAGGCACCGGATTTTTTATTTGGTACGGCGGAAACAACCCCGGTAGTGTGCTCGCATTAATTGGTATTTACATTTGCTACGGTTTTATCATGGGTGTCGGTCTTGGTACGGGATACCTTTCGCCGGTAAAGACGCTGATGCTTTGGTTCAGCGACCGCAAGGGTCTTGCAACCGGACTTGCCGTTGCGGGATTTGGCGCGGCGAAGGCAATCGCAAGCCCGATCATGCAGACGCTGCTTGATTCACTTGGCGACGGCGGCATCTACAAGATGTTTTTTATTCTTGCATGTGTATACTTTGTGATGATGTTTATCGGACATCTTCTACTTGCAAAGCCCGAAGGCTGGCATGAGCCGACCGGCGCGGACAAGGGACCGGGAGCAATTGACGTCATTAAGACAAAGCCCGTCGTATTTGTCGGCATTTGGCTGATGTTCTACTTAAACATTACCTGCGGTCTTGCACTGATTTCACAGGAAAAAATGATTATCAAATGTATCGGTCTCGGCGCAATGGCAGGCGTTCTTTCTTCTATCACTGCCGTATTTAACGCAGGCGGACGTCTTGGTTTCTCCGCATGGGCAGATAAGATGAAGGACAGAAATACGGTTTATAAAATTATGTTTATCATGTCCATTGTTGTGACAGGACTTGCAATTATTACACAGGCAATCGCAAAACAGGGCGATAATGTCATCAGCGGTATGCCGACAAGCGCACTGCTCACCGTTATCGTTTTGGTTCTGCTCTTTGCCGTAAACGCAGGCTACGGCGGCGGCTTCAGCAATGTGCCGACACTGCTTTCAGACCACTACGGCATGGGCAATATCAGTGCCATTCACGGTATCACGCTTTCCGCATGGGCGATTGCAGGTTTAACCGGAAATCAGGTTGCAACCTTTATCGTAAACAAAGTCGGCGAATGGAGCACGATTTTGGTGGACGGACACGAATATGAAATTAACCCGACCGGGTATCAGGCAGTGCTCTATCTTACGATTGTGCTTTATGTGATTTCATTGCTTGCAAGTCTGTTCCTTGTGACATCTACATCAAAGAAAAAAGCATAAATATATCAATAAACTGAAAAACAGAGAATTTTGTGTGTTGTGATAAATTAGAATAAATTTCACAATACAAAGCTCTCTGTTTTTTTATAGGAAATTACGTCCTATAAAGTAAAAAAACCTCCGGGGGATGCGCACTC
>CAJUJG010000025.1:18025-48971 GCA_910586715.1 uncultured Lachnospiraceae bacterium | reverse complement strand
GGTATGCGATGATTGCGGCGGGAGCCGTGGTGACCAAGGACGTGCCGGATTATGCGCTGATGGCGGGAGTGCCTGCAAAACAGATTGGCTGGGTGGACGAGCGCGGCGACAGAATGGATGAAGGAAAATAAAAAACAAAGAGACAGGTTTGATATATAGAGTAATGCTGCAAGTAAAAAAGGGTATATAATTAAGGAGTCATTATGAAAGAATACAATAAAGAACAAATAATTATATTTGGAACGGGGGGGGGGTATCGAAATGCGCTTTTAAATGGTTTCTTTGAACAATACGATGTGGCAGCTGTGGCGGATTCGAATTCAAGGCTTCAAGGATTCATTACAGCAGGACACTGTATTATCGCACCTGATCAAATAAATGATTATAATTATAACTATATTTATATTACAAGTGAAAAATATTATCAGGAAATACAGCATCAGTTGGTTGATCATTACAAAATTGACAGGAAAAAGATTAGATTAGCAGAGCAGCGTACTTCATATAGAGATAGTGAGAAAGAAAAAAAAGAACTGCAGTGTTTACGGAACGCAATTATAGAAGTGCGATTGGATAATTTTAAGAAAAATGGTGTTATGGTTGAGATTGCCGGCAGCATGACAAACGGGAATGAAATTAGTTCGTATTGGAATGCGCATACAGTACATGACAATTGGTTTGTTTCAGCGCAGGAAAGTTATGAATACTGTTTGGAACGATTTAACATGTATCCAAAATTCAGAGAATTTGCACAAATGGATAGAAGTCATGAAGAGGACGTCATATTGGATTATGGATGCGGTCCGGGAAATGATTTGACATGGCTAAAATTAAATGGAAAAGCCAAACATATTATCGGAATGGATGTGTCAAGAGCGGCATTAGAAAATGCGCAATTTCGATTAGCGTTACATCATATAAATAATTCAGATGCAGAATTGGTTCAAATTGGAGAGACAGAAGATAAAATTCCATTGGAAGACAACAGCATTGATTTCATTAATTGTCAAGGTGTATTGATGCATACATCGAATCCCCCCAAAATCGTAAAAGAATTTTACAGAGTGATCAAAAAACAAAGTGATAAACCGTGCGCCAGTATCATGGTCTATAATAAAGATTCTATTTGGTATCACTTGTATGCGGCATATTATTTAAGATATGTAGACAATATGATATTTGCGGATTTTGGAATGGATAAAACCAGTAAAATGTCAGTGGATGATATTTTTGTGTGTTCTACAGATGGGATTCGGTGCCCTAAAGCAGCATGTTGGACAGAGGAAGAATTTATTGGCATTTTAAAGAATGCTGGATTTAGCAGAATAGAGTACCAGGGCGGTTATCCTGACAATATGGAGTTAGGAATTGCCAAAAAATATATTTATCAGGCGATAGAAGATTGCAGGCTGGAAGAAGTACATAAAGAGTTTTTAAGGAACGTTTCATTTAACGAGGAAGGGTATCCTGTGTATAATGGGAAATTGTGCGGTGTTGGCGGAGTGTATATCTGCTACGTTTGATTATGCAGATAAAAAGTTAGTGGGGGGATTTTTGTGCAAAATGATAAAATTTTTCCAAAAGATTGGAAAGAAGTTATTCAAAGAAAAAAGGTGATTTTCTATAACACCAGTGTTGCAAACCTGCTGCAGGGCAAGGAAAAGCATATTGAAAAGATGCAGTGGGTATTTCAGACTGTTCAGAAACATCCGGAGGTCGTATTGTGGTGGCGTCCGCATCCGTTAGAGCTTAGCACCATTCAGTCTATGCTTCCTGAGCTGGAGAAGCGGTATGTGCAGATGCGCAGGCAATATCAGGAAGAACATATCGGGATTTTGGATGAAAGTGCGGATTTGCACAGGGCGATAGTTGTATCGGATGCCTATTATGGAGATGGCGGCTCTGTGGTACAGCTGTATAGACTTATCCAAAAACCAATGTTGTTTGGAAATGATACCATATATGAGAAATTGTCTGAATATCAGTTAGAAGTCACGGACTTTATAGAATGCAAGGGGAATATATGGTGTATAAGTGGGATTTATAATTATCTATTTGAAATAGATGCAGAGAAAAAAAACGTTGTTAAATCGCTTCGGCTGCCGATAGGATACCCGTTTTCTCCTTTTATGATAAAGTATATGTTTCATGTGGATGACGAGATTATATTGGTGCCTGGTAAAGGAACCAGAATCTTAAAGTATCATATTGTTACGGAACGTTTTTCCTTTATGACGACGATAGATAATATACTGTCATTATTTACTTCTATATATTACGAAGATCCGTACACCGTATATGGCGTTACGGGAAATGACAATTTTGTGTATAAATATAATTTATTAACGGATACCTATAAAAAAAGGTCAATAGGCGCAAAGAACAATTGCTACATTGGAATAAAGAAGGCAGGAAGTCAATTTGTTATTACACAGTTATATAATGAAAAAATTGTTTTATGGGATGAAGAAAATGATGAGATAGAAGAGATAGACGGTTTTCCACAAGGATATGACGTTAAATATCCGCAGTTTCCGTTTACAGATTTTGTTTTGTCAGATGATAAAATGCTTCTTTTTCCCCAATATGCGAATATGATTTTAGAAATTGATGTGAGAAACAAAAAAATAGTCCGTGGGAATGACAATTATCTGCCATATGATTATGATAATGGGATGGTGTATTCCTGCGCAAAGAATATAGGAAATGACATCATTGCATATGCGCAGTATACAAATATGTGGGTAAAATATAATTATGGAAGCAAATCAATAGAAGAGCTGCATATTCAAATGCCGAAAGAACAATGGGACTATTTACATCAGCAGAACATTTTAGAAATGGAATGCGGTGAAGAAGACAGTTTTTGTGAAGTAGAAAATCAATATTTTTTCACATTGGAGCGTTATATCAATGGGATACAGGATTGTGATGGAATTGACAACAATTGTATAGAGGGACAATGCGGTTACAAAATATATGAACAGATACAAGGAGAATTATAATGAGTGGACACATATGTGATTCAAAAATTGTCATATGGGGAAGTAATCAGAAAAATTGCTTTGTGGATTTTTTTCTTGATAGATTCTATGAGAACATTATGTATTTTGTAGATAATGATATAGCGATGCAGGGAACGGAGATCAAAGGAAAAAGAGTTTACCCCCCCCCCCGTATTAAAGCAAGAAACCCTTGAGAAGATAGAATTATTCATATTGCCAATTACAGAACATAATATTACGGAGATAAAAAGACAGATACAGGATATGGGGCTCACAGAAAACATTACTGTTTTCGTTGCAAAAGAAGTATTCAGCATGAGACAGGCAAAATGTATAGAGTATTGTAAAAAGAATGCAGACTTATCGCCTACACATGTGGTAATCGAATTATCAAGTTATTGCAATTTAAAATGTGAATTTTGTATATTTCACGGATACCTAAACAAAAATGTATCAAGGGAAGCCTTTATGGCGTGGGAAACCATAAAAGAACTAGTAAGGCAGATGAAGGAATGGAACAGTATAGAGAAACTGTCATGCTTTCATTCAGGAGAAGAGTTCCTGAACCCTGAGTGGTACGAGATGTTAAGCTATATATTAGGTCAGATACATATTCCGGAGCTTTTCTTATCAACGAACGGAATGCTGCTTAATGAAGAAAATATTAAGAAAATATCAAATTTACAATGTGAAAACATAACTTTGCTTGTTTCATTTAGTGGAGAGAGCGAAGCTGAGTGTGAACGTTGGAGAAGGAATATGGATTATAGGAAAGTTAAAGAAAATATTCTGTTAGCGAAATCATTTCTCCCATCTCATGTACAAATAAAATTGAATGTTGATTATATGATTGATAAGGAATCGGCAAAGGCAGCCGGATATATTATTGAGAATATGAAATATGAAGTTCCAAAGTATCTTCAAAAGGATTTTGGAGATATTGAGTGCTTTGCGGGACCTACTGTTTTATATGAAGACGTGTCATGCAGAGCATATGAGGGACTATCAGTTGTGCAGGCTAAATATCAAAATAGTGCATGTCTGAATTTGTTTAATGAGATATGCATAGATAGTCAGGGATATGTGTTGAATTGTGCTTGCAATGGAGGATTACATAGGCTGGGTAATGTTATGTCGGAGAATGCGTTGGATATATGGCGAAATAATAAAACAATGGTTGAGGGTAGAGAAAAAATATTGCAGAGGGGTGAAGAACCTCAGATATGTGCCAATTGTTCTTATGGCGGCGAATTGTTCCATATGTTGGTTAAAAATAACGGCGATTAATTATAATTAGCAGGAATGTGTGAAGAAAATGAAAGACATTTGGGAATTTAATAATAAGTTGCTATTCAATAAAAAAGTGATTGTTTATGGAACAAGCAAGGCATCGATTCTGTTTGCAATAAAAATATTGAACCATGATATAACATTTGATTATTTTTTATATGAGCATGAGGGGGAAATTGCAAATACAAGGATACTAAATAAAGAAGTCATAAGCATGCATAGATTGGCAGAACTGGATAAACAGCGTACAGAATATGTAATTATTACAAGTTATGAACAATATGAGCAGGCTGAAAATGTTTTGAAAAATAGTAATTCTATAAAATATCTGAATATGTTTGAAACTTTGAACAGAACGCTATTAGAAAATAATATCATTATTTATGGCGCTGGAAAAAATTCAGAGGAATTTTTGTGTAAACAAGGAAGAAAGGTAAAATGTGAAATTTGCGATAGTGATAAGGAAAAATTTCCTAATGGGGAAAAATTTTTAGGCAGGGTAATAGTAGAGCTGAGTGAAAAAATTGAAGAAGATAAAAATTTATTTCTCTTGATATTAAGCAATGCATACCAGGAAATCTATCATCAGGTATTAAGTGTCGGTGTGAAAGATGAGAATATATATTTGGATTTCGACAAATTTGTACATAAGGGAAGGATTCACATATGTGATAACATTTACTATTGGGCGAGCAGAACAGGTCATTCATTAAAAACTGCAGTTTATTCTCTTAGTATAACTGCAAAGAAGAAGAACATAATTTTATATGGAATGTCAAAGGTAGTGAAAAAAACAAAACAAAAACTGGAGCAGTTGGACATTGCAGTTGCGTATACTTTGGAACGGTTAAGTATGGAGGAAGACGGAACAATTAAAAAAATAATGAATATGGATTTGGAAAACTGCGAGTGCATTTTAGTAGATGGATTTTCTGAAAAAACATTAGAGCTTATTGAAACCATGGATATAGATATTAATATTTTTCGCTGGCTGGATAATTATTCGCCATACTATTCTATTGAATGGGATAAAAATTATAGCAAAGCAATTGATCCGATATTAGGATATGCAACGATAAAAGACAATGAGCAATATCCAGGGTTTATAGAGTATCGAGGGATGAATGGCAATATGGAAAATCCTGTTGTGATAGTAACAAGCGGAAGCTCTACAACGACAGGCTATTGGATACAAAATTGCTGGAGTCGGTATTTATCAGAGATATTATCCGAAAGAGGAATATCACATTGCATATATGCGGGAGGAATAGAAGCCTATAGTACAGGTCAGGAATTATTGAAACTGATACGCGACGTTATTCCGATGAATCCGGATATGGTTATTAGTTTAAATGGTATTAATGAGTTAGCTTGGATGAAGATCGACGGGTATTCCTTTCATAATAAATTTTATAAAAAGTTATGTAAACAGACATTAAGGGAAATAAATAATCAGGAAGACTGTTTAGGCAAAGGATTTCACAAAAATATTATAAGTTATGGAAGTAAGGATAATAGAACAAATTATGAGATATGGCATGATAACAATTTAATGATGAAGGCGGTGTGTGCATCTAAGAATATAATTTACAAATCTTTTTTAGAGCCATGCATTCTGACGAAGAAATGGATGGGAGACGAAGATCGGAACTGTTTGGCAGCTTTGGAAATATTTCAAAAGGAAGGAACAGGGGAACTGGTATATTCATCAAACCAAGCGAATGTTTTGAGAGGGCATGTTTTGTTTGAACAAAATGCCAAACGGTATAATGATGATTTTATTATAGATTTAACAGGTGTTTTTGACAAAGAAGATGCATGTTATATTGATGTGTGCCATGTGCTTGAAAAAGGAAGCAGAATATTAGCGGATGAAATTTTTAAAAACATTATAGAAGACATTAATATGATTAAAGAAAGGAAGTAAATTATGAAAGTATTAGTAACAGGAGGAGCAGGTCATATAGGCTCACATATTGTAGAGAGATTGCTGTCAAGAGGGGATGAAGTGCTGGTAATAGACAATTACCAAACCGGAAGGCGTGACAATCTGCACGAGCATAGGAACTTACAGATTGTAGAGGATAGTATTGCAAATACGAAAAAGGTATTTGAAGTATTTGAAGCATTCCAGCCGGAAATTCTAGTACATGCAGCAGCTTCTTATAAAGATCCGGAGGATTGGATTGAGGATGCGACAACGAATGTGGTTGGAGCCGCAAATTTGGTAAAGGCAGCTAAAAAAACAGGCGTAAAGAGAATTATTTATTTTCAGACAGCGCTTTGCTATGGATTGAAACCGATTGAACAGCCGATTACGTTAAAGCATCCATATTTTTCGGGCGGATATGCAGGTGGAAGCAGTTATGCAATTAGTAAGACAGGCGGCGAACTGTATATTGAGCTGTCAGGAATCGAATTTTTATCGTTCAGACTTGCAAATTCATATGGACCTAGAAACCTAAGCGGTCCTCTGCCGACGTTTTATAACAGGCTTACGAATGGGAAAGAATGTTTTGTTATGGATACCAGAAGAGATTTTGTGTATGTGGATGATGTGGTGAATGTCATTATCAAGGCGATTGACGGGATGGGAAGCTGTGGTTATTACCATATTTCCAGCGGAAAAGATTATGCAATCAAGGAATTGTTTGATGCAACATTAAAGGCATTGGATATTACCTTGAAGAAGCCGGTTGAAGTGCGTCAAAGGGGAGAGGATGATGTCGCTACAATTCTGCTTGACCCGACTAAGGTTAAAAAAGATTTTGACTGGGATGTTCAAATGTCATTAGAAGAAGGAATCAGAAGAACGATAGAATGGTATAAGGAATATGGCATTACACAGACATATACGCATTTAAAAGGAGAGATCAGATAGTGACAAGGGAAGATTATAAGCTGTTTGAGCATACAACTGTTTTAGTGGTTGGCGGCGCAGGGTTTGTAGGGAACAATTTGGTCAGGCTTTTATTGAGCAACGTGCAGGAAATTAACGTTATTATTGTGGACAATCTGTTATCTGCAGAGATTGTAAATGTACCTGAGGACAAACGTGTCACATTCGTTGAACGTTCTATTACGGACTTTCGGGTTCTCGCATATTTACAGGACAATTTGGATTATGTTTTTCACCTGGCTACGTTTCATGGGAATCAGAGTTCTATTTTTGATCCGATTGCAGACAATGAAAATAACACACAGACAACATTAAAATTGTTTGAGCGTTTGAAAGACTTTCACAATCTGAAAAAAGTAGTGTATTCTTCAGCAGGATGTTCCGTGGCAAAGAAAACGTTTGGAGAAGCAATTGCAACAACAGAAGAAAGTCCGATTGAACTGCATCAGGATAGCCCTTATTCGATTTCGAAGATAATTGGGGAATTTTATTCTGCATATTATCATAAACAGTATGGACTTCCTGTTGTCAGAGCCAGGTTTCAAAATGTATATGGTCCGGGTGAGATTTTAGGAGCCGGAAATTGGAGAGGAACCTATGCTACAATTTGGAGAAATGTGACGCCTACGTTTATTTACAGGGCATTAACAAATCAGGAGATATTGTTGGAAAATGAAGGGATTGCCACAAGGGACTTTATTTTTGTGGAAGATATTTGCCGTGGACTTATGCTGTGCGCTTTAAAGGGGGTTGAGGGAGACGTATACAATATTGGCTCTGGAGTTGAAACCTCTATTGCAGATTTGGCACAAAAAATCATTCAGATTGCAGACAGCAAATCAAAATTGACAATGGCACCGAAGAGGGCGTGGGATACATCAGGAAAACGTTTTGCTTCTGTGGTGAAATCCCAGGAAAAACTTGGATTTACAGCGGGGGTTGCCTTGCAGGAGGGATTGGAAAAGACTGTTGCATGGACAAAAGAAAATTTGGCAGTGATACAAAGATGTATTGAAAAGCATGAAAAACATTTGGCATACTACCAAAATAAATAGTTACAGGAATATATGATATGTGTTCAATAGCGGGAATGTTAAACATAGAAAAAAATAAGATACAGAATATTTCGCATAAATTAGATGTCATGAATGATATGCAGAAGCACAGGGGACCGGATGATACAGGTACTTGGGTGAACCAACAGGAATTTATCGGCTTTGCGCATAACCGTTTGAGTATTTTTGACCTGACAGACTGCGGTCATCAGCCTATGAAGGATGACCGCACCGGAAATATCGTATGTTATAATGGAGAAATTTATAATTATATTGAGCTTAAGGCAGAAATCGGCGGTGTGTTTAGAACAAATACAGATACGGAAGTGATTTTAAAAGCGTATGAAAAATGGGGAACAGACTGTGTAACGCATTTTAAGGGAATGTTTTCATTTGCTGTTTGGGATGAAAGAAATCAGACGCTGTTTTGTGCAAGAGACAGATTTGGCATTAAGCCGTTTTATTATGCGATTGTTGACAACGTTTTTTATTTTGCGTCTGAAATGAAAGCGCTGCTTGCGTTCCTGCCGGATATTGAAACGGATGTGGAAGGATTTAAAGACTATTTGACATTTCAGTTCTGTTTGGGGAATCATACACTGTTTCAAGGAATTAAAGCTTTGGAACCGGCGCACGATATTGTGATACAACAGGAGGGCATTAAAATTCATAGATATTGGCAGGTATTCTATGATTTGGATTGGGACCACACGGAAAAGTATTTTGTCCAAAAGCTTGATGAACTTTTACATAATTCCATTCGTTACCATATTAGAAGTGATGTGCCAATTGGAGGGTATGTAAGCGGCGGTGTGGATTCTTCTGTTATTTCCGCAATGGCGGCAGATATGGCAGGCAAAGGCAGTTATGTCGGATTTACGGGGAAATTTGGGATTGGCAGGCTTTATGATGAGAGCATGTATGCGCAAGATGTGGCTTGTGAACATGATTTCCCATTATATCAGATTGACATGACCTGCGATGATTTTTTGAAGAATATTGAAAAAGTTATTTATTATTTGGATACGCCTGTAGCAGGACCGGGGTCTTTTTGCCAATATATGGTTTCCGGATTGGCGGCAAAGCATAGAAAAGTGGTGCTCGGCGGTCAGGGAGGGGACGAAATCTTTGGCGGATATACAAGATATTTGGTGGCATATTTTGAGCAGTGCATTAAAGGGGCAATTGACGGAACAACGGATAATCAAAAATATATCGTGACGTATGAATCAATTATTCCTAATTTGACGGCATTAAAAACGTATAAACCGATGTTAAAAGATTTTTGGAGTTCCGGATTGTTTGAAGAAAGCGATAAACGGTACTTTAAGTTGATTAACAGGGCGCCTCTTTTACAGGATTGCGTTCACGGGGAAATGCTGAATCATTATGATCCATATCAAGTCTTTAGAGAGATATTTTACGCAGATAATTTAAAAAATACGTGTTATTTTGATAATATGACTCATTTTGATTTTAAAACACTTCTGCCTGCACTGTTACAGGTTGAAGATCGAATGAGTATGGCGCATGGACTGGAATCGAGAGTTCCGCTTTTGGATGATGAATTGATTGAGTTTGTAGCGACCATTCCTGCCAATTTCAAATTGAAATCAGGAGATATGAAACATATTTTTAAAAAGTCCATGAATCAGTATTTGCCAAAAAGTATACAGAACCGTACTGATAAAATGGGATTTCCTATTCCGTTTAATAAATGGATTAAAAATGAGGCAAAAGATTTTGTGCACGATATTTTCAGTACGCAGAATGCAAGAAACCGTGATTTGATAGATAATACACGTGTTTTAGAAAAAATAGAGAAAGAGAACGACTTTGGAAGAAATATATGGGGGCTACTTAGCTTAGAGTTATGGCAGATGCAGTTTCATGATAAGAAGGAGCGTTACCGGAAAATGATTCTTTAAGAGGTGGGGAATTATGAATTTATATTTTTTTGGAGATTCCATAAGCTTTGGACAAGGGGTATCCGTAGATTTAACGTGGGTTAATAAAATTTCCCAAAAGCTGCATGAGCAGTTTGGCGAAGATGAAATTACAGTGATTAATACATCAATTAATGGAAACACAACCAGAATGGCTTTAGAGAGGATGCCATATGACGTTCAAAGTCATGAAGTGGATGTTTTAGTGGTTGGATTTGGAATGAATGACTGTAATTACTGGATGACGGATAAGGGAGTGCCGCGGGTATCACAAAATGCATTTAGGGCAAATTTACAGGAAATTATTGACAGGGCATTTCATTTTGGGAGTAAGCAGGTGGTTCTTAGGACGAATCACCCGTCTCCCCGTAAGGATTATATGATAAACACAGATATTACATATGGGGAAAGCAATCAAATCTATAACGCAATAATCAGACAAGTTGCAAGAGATAATCCGCAAGTGGTATTTGTTGATATGGAAAAAGAATTTGAAACGTATATTCAGACACAAGGGTATGATTTAGGCGCATTGACACTCCCGGACGGGGTGCACTTAAGCGGTCTTGGACATCATGTATATTTTGAATGCATGTATCCGGTACTTTCCAATATAGCGGCTGATATGTTAAGAGGGAAATGATAGCGTATGTTTAAAATAATGTTTTTGGGTCAAAAGCCAATAGGCGAACTGTGTTTTAGGCAATTGCTGGCTAGACAAAATGGTAATTATAGTATTGTGGCGGCAGTGTCTAACAAAGATAAGGCAAAGACTTGGTGGAATGGAAATGAGATATATGAGAGGTGTATTGCGGAAAATATTTTCTTCGTAGACAATTCAAAAAGAAATGAAGAACGGATAAAGGAACTGATTATTTGCGAGAAAATTAATTTTATTGTATCGGTGGGGCATGGATGGATTTTAAGTGATAAGATTCTTGAATTAGTAGATTATCAGGCGGCAAATCTGCATTTGGCAAAGCTGCCAGAATATCAAGGTAACTTTACTTTCAACCATGCTATTTTAAATAAGGAGAGAGAATATGGAGTTACCCTGCATTGGATGACGGAACGTGTAGATTTGGGAGACTGCATTTTTACAAAGGTCTTTCCTGTCAGCGAGGACGATACGGCATATTCATTATATTTAAAAGCTGTAGATGAAGGAATTGCCGTGTTTAATCAGTTTATTGACTTTATTAGCAAAGGCGAAAAACTTCCAAGAAAATTAATGCAAGGAGAGCAGCATTTTTACAGCAGAGCTTCCCTGCAGGGATTAAGAGAACTGCAAAGCAGCGATAAACCAGAAGATATTGCGCGAAAAAGCAGGGCATTTTATTTTCCTCCTTTTGAGAATGCTTATTTTGTAATCAATGGAAAAAAATATTTTGTGCGCCCTGAAAGAGGATGACAATATTAGGAACAGGTTATTATAGGATACATGGAGGACAGTAAATGAGGATATTAGTGCTGTGGAGACAATATACAGCCGATAAGAGTATGAGAAACACAGACATTGACCATGCATTCTGTTTTCAACGATATGATGCAGATAATGAATACTTTTACTTTAATATATACAAGGGAAGATTTGCTGAGGATTATAGCTGGATTGATAAGAGCATGTTTGATGTTGTTATTTTTCATTATACGGCTATGGAATTGAGGATATCGGACAGGCACTGGAATGATTTTGTACAGCTTATGAGAACGATATGGAGGGATTATCCCTGCAAGAAAATTATAATGGTACAGGATGATTATACGCGTACGGGAAACGTTTGGGATTTGGCTTTAGGAATAAAAGCAGATACGATATATACGATCATACGGGAATGTGATTATTCCATTTTATATCCAAAGAGTAAACTTGGCAATATTCAAATCAAAACAGTTTTAACAGGATATGTAGAAGAACGCTATATTAATAAGATATTTTTGCGAAGTCATAGCCAAAGAACCTATGATGTTGTTTATAGAGCAAACAAACTGCCGTATGAGTATGGAAAACATGGTCAATTAAAGTATGAACTGGCGCTGTATTTTAATGAGCAATTACAAAATACCGGATTGATTTTTGATTTAGCCGGGACAATTGGAAACAAGGGAGCGGTATTGGGAGACCGCTGGTTAGACTTTTTAGCCTCATCGAGAACTACAATTGGCTGCTTAAGCGGAGCGGGATTTGCAGATATAACAGGGGAATATCAAAAAAAAGCAAGAGATTATAATACGCTGCATGCAGATGCAACATATGAAGAAGCCAAGGCGGCATGTTTTCCTGATGTAAAAGAAAATCTGTCTGGTATGATTTCTCCCAGAATATTTGATGCTGCAATTACAAAGACTTGTCAAATACTGCTTGGTGAGGATTATCAGGGGATTTTGCGACCGAATGTGGATTATATTGTTTTAAATACGGATTTTAGCAATATTCATGAAGTAATAAAGAAAATGAAGGATGTAGGTTATTGCGAACAGATTGCGGATAACTGTTATGAACATGTCGTGAAGTCTCAAAGATATACATACAAAAAATTTGCAGAGTGGATCATAAATGATATTGGATGCGCAGATTCTGCTAAACAGTATTCTGGTGAATTAAGCAAATACATAGAGAAAATGTGTAAAAAGAATAACGATACAGTGATGAGCGAAATCCTGTTAAGAGAAAAGTAAATATAAAAAGGAAGAAAATGTTAAATGAAAAATAAAATCATCTTATTTGGCGCCGGATTTTATGGAAGACAGTCTTTTGAGAATTTAAAGGAAGAATATGAGATTGTGTGTTTTGCTGATAACAATCCCAAATTGGCTGGCACACGGCTTTTTGGAATTCCGATTATTTCTGCAGATAAGATTTTGGAATATTGGCAACAGGATTTGGATGTTGTAATCTGCACAGAAGCATATTGTCAGATTAGTGAGCAGTTAAACATAATGGGAATTAAGGATTATTATGTGATGCTGGATGGTCATTTGTATCATGCCGGTGAACACAAAAAGAATCAGATGAGGACGTGTAACAGATGTGTTATGAATGACCTGTCTGATAAAACGATTCTGTTTGATAAAAAAGGACAGTGTAATTACTGCACAAAAGCATATGATAATATTGGCAAAATATATTTTCCCAATGCGGTAGGCGAGGAGAAGTTATCATGTTTGATAAAAGAAGTGAAAGAAAGCGGAAATGGGAAAAAATATGACTGCATTATGGGAATTTCCGGCGGACTTGATTCCTCTTATTTGGCATATCTTGGTTATAAATGGGGGCTTAAGGTACTTGCAATCCATATAGATGATGGTTTTGATACAGAAGTATCAAAATCAAATTTAGACAAGCTGATAAAAGCCACAGGGTTTGATTATGAAGTAGTAAGACCGGATTCAACACAGTTTAATGCTTTGCTCTTGGCATATATGAAGGCTGGGGTTCCTAACATAGCGATTCCGCAGGATAATGTACTATTTGCTTTTTTATATAAAAAAATGAAGGAATATAATATTAAGTATTTTTTGTCTGGCGGTAATTTTGCGCTTGAAAGCATACTGCAGAAAGGAAATCTGCATAGTTCGTATGATATTACAAATATACTTGATATACATAAAAAATATGGAAATGAGCCCATAGATAAGCTGGAGTTTACTTCACATAAAAAACTTCAAAAGTACAAAGACGAACTTAAGATTGAGATACCAAGACCTTTAAATTATATAGACTATAACAGAGAACGGGCGCTTGCCGAGTTAAATTCTTTTTGTGGGTTTGCGTATTATGGTCAAAAACATTTAGAGAATATATGGACGGCATTTACACTGCTTTACTGGATGCCTGAAAAATTTCATGTAGATATAAGAACATCTCATCTTTCCAGCATGATTGTAAGCGGTCAGATGACGCGGGAAGAGGCATTGGCAGAGTTAAAAGAACCGTTATATGATGAACAGATGATGCGGAATTATATAGACATTATTCAGAAAAAACTGCGGTTATCTGATGTGGAATTGAAAGAAATTATGGATGCTCCTGTTCACTGGCATAGTGAATATGAAGCAGGGTAATGAGAATCATTATATCAAATAGGGAGAGCTGTATTGGGCTGTATATTAATTTTTAAAACCTCTGTGGATGCAACAATGAAACGGCTGTTTCAGGAATTAGGAGGGCAGGATATTGACTGCCTTATTCAAAGCAGCCAGGTTGGGAGATATAAAGCGCAGTATCCGTATATAAATTTTATAGATATTTGTCAGGAAAGCTTTTATGATTTGCCGGCGGAAGTGACTGACAAAATCGTTTCAAAGACATATGATAAGGTTTTTGTAACGTTTTCCGGTATCAATGGTCATAACTATGGGAATGTTATGGAAACGGTCAGCAGGGTGAGATTTAAAAGGGCATTTTTTTATAATTGTAATGGAGATAAAATCAGGATACCAAGGAGAAATCCTGTAAGGGATGCCCTTTGCAGGTTATACATCAGGTGGACAGGCTTTATTTATATATTAAGGAGTGAACGGCAGGGTGTGCGGCATAGCAGGATACATTAATAAATCAAACAGATATAAGACAGACAGGGATGTCGTAAAAATAATGACAGATACACTGGTTCACCGGGGACCGGACGCAGAGGGACAATGGACAGATGCATCTGTTGCATTGGGACACAGGAGACTGTCAATTATTGATCTTGATGCAAAGAGTAACCAGCCCATGATTAGCCACGACGGAAAGTACATCATTACATTTAACGGAGAAATTTATAATTATATCGAAATAAAAGAAGAACTGATAAAAAAGGGAGCGGTGTTTCATACAAACAGCGACACGGAAGTTATCATAGAGGCATATCGGATATATGGGGCAGACTGTATCAGCCAGTTTAACGGAATGTGGGCATTTGTGCTTTACGACAGAGAAGCAAAGCAGTTAATTCTAAGCAGGGACAGGTTTGGAATTAAGCCGCTTTATATTGTTGATAATGAAGATGTATTTATTTTTGCTTCTGAGATTAAGGCAATCACGGCAGCGTTTCCAAAAGAAAACATTCCAAATGAGGTATGTATATACAGGTATCTTTCCGGCGCTGTAAATGAGGATACGGATGAGGAATGCTTTTACAAAAATGTTAAAATTTTTCAACCGGCGCATTACATGATTTATGATATTGGAAACCATTCAAAGACTTATAAGAGATATTGGAAAGTAGATGAGCAGCTGTTTTGGAATAAATGGATTAAGGGGAAAAATCCTGTAAAAACGTTTCAATCGTTATTTGAAAGCGCTGTGGAATTAAGGCTTCGCGCAGATGTGGAAGTGGGGGCATGCCTTTCCGGAGGGTTGGATTCCAGCGCCATTGTCGGATGCGCGTCCAAAAAATTTGGCAGAAAGATGCATACGTTTTCATCAATATATACAGACAAGGAATGCAATGAAGAGGCATTTATACGTATGGTGAATGAAAAATGGGACACAATTGCGCATTATATAAAACCGGATGATTACGAAAAGCATTTTACAGAGTATATGGAAGACATAATATACCACCATGACCAGCCTGTAAGAGGAGCATCCCTATATAGTCAGTACATGGTTATGAAAGGTGTTCAGGGAAATGTGAAAGTAGTGCTTGACGGGCAGGGGGCAGATGAATTATTTGCAGGATATATTCCCTATTATTCTTATTACATATCTGACCTGATGGATAAGGGTACATTCTTTTCCAAATGTAAGGCGATTAAGGTTCTCACTATTTTAAAGAAAGAATGGCCTGATTTGATTGATACGGTCAGTACGGATACAATTGTCAGTCTTGTCGGCTTAAAAAACAGTTTTTTATTCCAAAATGAAAATAAGATAAAGGATTTGAAATTAAAGAGAAGCGCAAGGCTGTTTACGGACCGTTTTATGGACAAGGTTCAGGATCATTACCGGGGAACAGAAATACAATGTTCTTCCCGCTTAAATACAAAATTGTGCAATGATGTCATAAACAGATCCATTCCGGCATTGCTGCACAATGAGGACGGGAATGCAATGGCATTTTCGATTGAGTCAAGGGTTCCTTTTTGGATTACCGGATCGTTGAATTTGCGATTGCACTTGATGGAAAATATAAAATTAAAGATCAATGGACAAAGTGGATTATCAGGAAGTCGTGCAGGGCGTATCTGCCAAAAAAGATTGCGAAGAGAAAAAATAAAATGGGTTTTCCGGCTCCTTTTGCAAGATGGCTCAGGGAAGGAACCGACAGGGAAGAAATAAAAGAAATTATTTATGCGTTTGGAGAGAGGGATATTGTGCCTAAAGACATTATAAACCAGTATTATGAGGCACATATCAGCGGGGAAACGGATTTTAGCAGTATTCTTTTTAAATTTTACAGTATGGAATTATGGCTTAGGTCATGTAAAAATTGTGAATGAGGTGATTTTTTGAAGAAAGTTGTTTTATTTGGAGCAGGATTTTATGGGGACAGGGGTTATTACAAATTAAAGAACGATTCAGAAATAGTGAACTATGTAGATAATGATCCTGAGAAAAATGGGAAAAAATTACATGGAATTAAGATTATTGGCGTGGAAGAGCTGAAGCGGATAATGAATGACGAACTGACAGTCATTATAACTTCGCAATATTATTCGGACATTGGCAATCAGCTGTACAGTATAGGTATTAAAGATTATTATGTGATGTTGGACGGGCTGCTGTTTCATACAAATGAGACAGACAAGATGTTTCCTTTTGAATTTTCGAAATCAAACGTAAGCGAAAATAAATATTACCACAAGGAAGAGCACGAGAAGAACATTTTGTTTGTACAAAATACAGCCTGTATCAGGACGCATAAAATAGCGGCGTTAATGAAGAACAACGGATATAAAGTATTTCTTTTGTATGTAGTAGCGCCGCCGGAAGTAAACAATTCGAGTTTCCGTTCCGTGTATGATGGTATATATACTTTTTACACGCAGAATGCCTTAGTTGATTTTGTTGAAAACAGTGATTTTGATATTGTACATAGCTCTAATGAACCAGACATATTAACAAATCTTCTGCTTACAACGAAAAAACATATTGTATTTGATACACATGATATGATGAGCATTAGAAAGCCCGAAAACATTGAGAAACTGACTTTGGAATATATTGCGAATACGGCAAGTGATGGAAATATTTATACGTCTGGGCTGGTAGCGGATATTGCCCAAAAAAAGTATGGATTAAAAGGCAAAGAAATAATTGCGTGGGAAAATATTGTATTGGAGCAGGAGAAAATAGTAAGCAGACATGCTAAATTAAGCAGTCTTGATGGTGAACTGCATTGCGTTTACGAGGGTGGAATTAATGGAACGGATCCATTAAATCATAGATTTTTTGAGGACATATGGAAAAAAATAGCGGAATACGGCATCCATATTCATTTTTATTCGCAATCGGATTATAGATACTGTAAGGAGCTGGAAGAAAAAAACCGATATTTTCATTATGAAGGGAATATGGGTACAAAAGAACTGATTCAGGAAATGACAAAATATGATTGCGGGCTCGCCATCTTTAATGTAAATAACCGAAACAGGCTGTTTTTGGAAACAGGAACTGCAAATAAAATGTATGAATACATTAATGCCGGACTGCCGGTAGTTGTCGGGGATGTCCAGTCGTATATTGATTTTGTGGAACACTATAATGTGGGTAAAAAGCTGGACATGGAACGCAATATTAAGGAACAAATTGCGGACATATCACAAATCGTAATAGAAACGGATTTCCTGACAAAAAACAGACTGACCATGATGTCGCGAAGCCAGGAGCTTATAGACTTTTACGAAAGAGTAAAGAAAAGGAAAATAACACGATGAAGGTAGTAACGGTTGTAGGTGCGAGACCCCAGTTTATCAAGGCGGCGGCAGTATCGCGCGTTATGAGAAACTATGTAACAGAGGTTTTGGTTCATACAGGACAGCATTATGACAGCAATATGTCGGATGTGTTTTTTGAAGAGCTGGATATTCCAAGACCGGATTATATGCTGGGCGTGGGTTCAGGTTCTCATGCGAAGCAGACCGCGGAAATGTTAGTCAGGCTGGAAGAACTTTACCTGAAGGAAAAACCGGATTTTGTGTTGGTATATGGTGATACAAATTCTACTTTAGCGGCGGCACTGGCAGCATCCAAAATATTAATTCCGGTCATTCATGTGGAAGCAGGACTGCGTTCGTTTAACAGGGCGATGCCGGAGGAGCAGAATAGAATATTGACAGACCATATTTCGGAATATTTATTCTGCCCGACGCAGACAGCAGTCGGACATTTGAAAAGCGAAAATATTTTACAAAATGTTTACCAAATCGGAGATGTGATGTGTGATGCAGTCCATTTTTATTTGGGAAAAGCCGAGAAAATTTCAAGAGACGTATTTATGAAGAAGCTTTGCTTTTTATTCCATTGGGATAAACCGTTGGAGAGCTGGTATATTGTCACTGTACACAGGGCAGAAAACACAGGGAATGAAAGTGCGTTAAAAGAAATACTGGGCGCATTTGAAATGTTTGAAGCGCCGGTGATTTTTCCGGTACATCCAAGAATAAGGAATTTTGTAGAACATTTGATGAATCAAAACAGGTACCAAAATATCTGCTTTGTTGAACCGTTAGGATATTTGGAGATGCTGTTCTTTACGAGCAATGCGATTAAAGTAGTGACGGATTCCGGAGGGCTGCAAAAGGAAGCATATATGATGCACAGGAATGTTGTAACATTAAGAAACCAAACGGAATGGGTGGAAACGCTGGAAGGAAATCATAATATATTATGCACAATTGATCGGGAATGTATTATAGAAGCAGTGCAAAGAACAGATATTGATAAAGAGTTTAATGATTTTTTATACGGTAACGGGGATGCGGCAAAAAAGATGTGTACGATTTTATTTGAGCAGTAGTTTACAGATTTTCCCTATAATGCTAAAATAATTGCAACGGATTCAGAATACGGAATTCGATTAATTGGGGGAAGAGGAACGCGGATGAAACTGAGGTGCACGTCATTCGAACAGATGGCAGGAGAGATTACGGAAAAAAACATGTCTGCAATTGTATTTGGGGCGGGTGTCATTGGCACGGTTACTGTTCCGCAGATTTTGCAGCAGTATAACATATGGTCCCGTGTATTGTATTATATTGACAATAACTGCAAAGAACAGACAGGAAAAGTGAATCTGGGGAATCGGGAGCTGGATATTGTTTCTGCCGAACAATTAAAAGATGCCGGAAGCAATACGGCGATTATCATAGCAATCAGCAGGTATGCAGAAGTGTTGGACCAGTTAGGCAATATGCCTTGCACAAACGATATGTACTGCTATATTATGCCTATGATGTGTATTCACAATTTTTGCAGCGGCATTTCATCCGGAGCTGCGGTATTGGCGGATGAACAGCTTATTCCGAAAAAAATACATTATATGTGGCTTGGAAAGAATCCGATTCCCGATAATCTGCAAAAGTGTATTGACAGCTGGAAAAAATACTGTCCTGATTATGAGATAATTCAGTGGGATGAGTCAAACTATGATTTATCAAAGAATACTTATATGGAACAGGCTTACACCGCAGGTGCATATGGTTTTGTACCGGATTATGCGCGGCTGGATATTTTGTATAATCATGGCGGAATATATATGGATACAGATGTGGAAGTGGTCAGGAATTTGGATCACTTGCTTTATCAGCAGGCGTTTTGTGGTGTAGAAAAGTGGCAGACAATTAATTTTGGCGGATGCAGCGGTGCGGTAAAGGGGCATGAGGCAATTTTACGTTTTTTGGAAAGGCGGGAAAGTTTGTCTTTCTTGAATGAAGACGGAAGCCAAAACAGAACCACCTGTGGATATTATGATACGAATGTGGCATTAAAAAATGGTTATAAAATGGATGGAAAGACGCAAAATGTTATGGGGATGAATATATATGCATTTGATTATTTTCATCCATATGATTATATGTCAGGACAAACGGTTAAGACAAAAAACACATATACGGTTCATCGGTTTAACGGCGGCTGGATGGATGAAAAGATGCGGCAGGAGAATCTCAAAACGGAAAAGGAATACAACAGGATATATCAGGAATGCATGTGTGACAGATAGTTTTTTATTTGTTTTAGGCAGCAATTGATATGATTGGAGAACATAAATATATGAATTTTGAACTGACGGCATCACTGATGTGTGCCAATTATGGAAATTTGGAAAAAGAAATAAGGGATTTGGACGAAGGAGGAATTGACTCGTTTCATATTGACATCATGGATGGAAGATTTGTGCCGAATTTTGCCATGTCCTTAAATGATATGAGATACATAGCTGGGGCGACAAAAAAACCGCTTGATGTGCATTTAATGATCGAGCATCCAAATAATAATGTGCAGCTGTTTTTGGATAATTTGAGAAAAGGAGATACAGTCTATATTCATCCGGAGGCAGAGTATCATCCGTCAACAACGCTGCAAAAGATTATCAATGCAGGGATGATACCGGGAATCGCTATTAATCCGGGAACAAGCGTGGAGACTGTTTACGAAATGCTTCGAATTGTCCGGAAAGTTCTTGTCATGACGGTCAATCCAGGCAATGCAGGGCAGATGTATATGCCCTATGTTGGGAAAAAGATTGATAAACTACTGCTCTTAAAAGAAGAGATGGGTTTCAAAGCTTATTGGGACGGGGCGTGCAGTGCGGATAAGATTTTAAAATTCGCACCGAAAGGGATTGATGGATTCGTGCTTGGAACAACACTTCTTTTTGGAAAAAACAGACCATATGGGGAAATAATTCAGGAAATTCACCACTATTGTGATGACATTTAAATAATGTGGCAAAGCCGATGTTTTTGTAGCAGATAATACTATAAATCACAAAAGCAGTTGACAAACCAGTTGACATTCCTTTATAATAGGCACAGTCAGTCTTGCATGCGCAGGATTGCTAATAAGGAATATCAAAATAAAACGAAAAAACGAGAGAGGTGAAAAGATGCGGAAATAACCGATTTTGGAAAACATGGATTCTTATGCACACGGATGTCCAAATGAATGATGTCATCAAACCGATAAATCGGTTCGATGACGGACATCCGGCGCACGGGCAGGGAAAGGGTTCCCTACCCGATGAAACAGTAAGGTGTTTTAGTATAGACGCTGCTGTTTTTATCCTGTTGCCAAAAGTGGGTTATGTTCTGCACAACCTCTCTTTTTGTGTGGAAAAATCTTCTTTTGCGCAGTGCAAGCGGCAGTGTGGAAAAAGGAGGCGTTTCGCGTATGGCACAAATCAGTGTATCGAATGTCACCTTCCACTACGAGGGAAGCTTTGACAATATTTTTGAGGATGTAACGTTTTTAATTGACACGGATTGGAAACTGGGTTTTATCGGAAGAAACGGAAAGGGAAAGACGACGTTTTTAAATTTGCTGCTCGGAAAGTATGATTATCAGGGAAGCATTCGCACGAATGCCGTGTTTGACTACTTTCCGTATCCGGTTACGGCGGCGCAGTATCAGCAAAGCTGTGCCGAATTTTATGAGGAGTTAAAACCAAATTGTGAATTTTGGCGTGTGCTGTGTGAGCTTGAGAAGCTGCGGTTGGACACGGAAGCGCTTTATCGTCCGTTTGGGACGCTGAGTCACGGAGAGAGAACAAAGGTTCTGCTTGCGGTTTTGTTTTCGGGGGAGAACGACTTTTTGCTGATTGACGAGCCGACCAACCATTTGGATCAGGAGTCGCGGGAGGTCGTGAAGGATTATCTTGCCCAAAAGAAAGGCTTTTTGCTGGTGTCGCATGACCGCGACTTACTTGACGCGTGCGTTGACCATGTGCTGGTGCTAAACCGCAATAGTATTGAGGTGCAGAGCGGTAATTTTTCGTCGTGGTGGGAGAACAAGAGCCGTATGGATGCGTTTTGTCAGGCGGAAAATGAAAAGCACAAAAAGGAAATCGGACGCCTGGAGCAGATGGCAAGGCGTGCTGCGGATTGGGCGGACAAGAATGAGCGCACGAAAATCGGGTATGATCCGATAAAAGAGCATGACAGGGGCAATGGTACAAGACCATATATCGGCGCAAAGACGAAGAAAATGCAGAAACGGGTAATGAATATGCGAAAGCGTATTGCGAACGAGATTGAAGAGAAGCAGGGGCTTTTGCAGGATATTGAGACGCCTGCTGACTTAAAGCTTATGCCAATGTGCCACCACAAGGAGGTGCTGGTTTCGGCGAGGGAATACGGAATTTCGTATGGCAGTGCGGGCGATACGCCTTGTCATCCGGTATTTCGGGACTTGGATTTTGAGGTGCGTCAGGGCGAGCGGGTGTTTTTGCACGGGAAAAACGGGTGCGGGAAATCGAGCCTGATAAAAGCAATCCTGCGGCAAAGTATGGGACGGGAAAGCGCGGATACTGCCATGCAGCAGACGGGGGCGCTGACGACGGCGTCAGGACTGGCGATTTCCTATGTCAATCAGGATACCTCGCACCTGTTCGGGGATTTAAGGGCGTTTGCCAAGCGGCAAAATCTTGATGAATCTTTATTTTACGCCATTCTGCGCCAGCTTGACTTGGAGCGGGTGCAGTTTACAAAGCAGATGGAGGACTTTTCGGAGGGGCAGAAAAAGAAGGTTTTGATTGCGGCAAGCCTGTTAAAACCGGCACATTTGTATATTTGGGACGAACCGCTCAACTACATCGACGTGTTTTCCCGTATGCAGATTGAAAATCTGATTTTAAAATATCAGCCGACGATGCTTGCGGTAGAGCATGATGTGCGTTTTCAGGAGCGGATTGCGACGCGGGTTGTGGAATTATAGAATAAAAAATATTCACGTAAAGGAAACTTTTTTTGTGCCCGTTACCCTATATCAGTGAAAGGGTTATTCTTTCATGATATAGGGTATCCTATTTTCCGGTCGTTTTCATGAGGGCGTCCGGTGCTGCAGGAGGTTATGAATGAGGCAGGAAGAACTGGAACAATATATACGGGAGTATGGTAGGGATTTATATTCGTTTTGCCGTTCGGTGACATGGAACCTTGAGGAGGCGCAGGATTTGTATCAGGACACGTTTCTGAAACTGTATGAAATCGGGGACAGGCTTGTGACCCCGAAGAATCCGAAGAGCTATCTGATGGGGATTGCGGTCAATCTGTACCGGAACGAAAAGCGCAAGCTGTCCGCGCGGAGGCGGATTGTGGGCGTGTGGCAGTCCGTGGAGGAGATGGATACGGACATTCCTGAGGACGCGCGGCTTTTGGAGGAGGAGGTCATTGCGCGAGAGGAATGCCGTATCGTTCGCAGTGCGGTACAGTCGCTTGCGGACAAATACAGGCTGCCTGTGCTGCTGTTTTACATGGAGGAGCTGTCGCTGTCGGAGATTGCGTCCGTGTTAAGGCTGCCGGAAGGTACGGTGAAAAGCAGGCTGTACCGGGCGAAACGGATATTGCAGCGTAAGCTTACGCATAATCAGGAAGGAGCGGAATGCGGATGAACAGAATAGAGGATATGGACGAATTGTTAAAAAAATCACTGACTCCGACGGATGTGCCTCCCGAACAGTTGAATTGTCAGGTTCTTTTGCGGGCAAAGGAGAGGAAACGGATGAAACATCAAAAAAGAATTCCGGCGGCAGTTGCCGCTGCGGTATGTGTAGTGCTTTTGGGTTCCGTGACGGTTGTGGCGGCGCGGCGGTATTTTAGCCCTGCGGAGATTGCGGTGGAGTTTGAGGACGATACGCTTGCGAAGGCATTTTCGGGCGAGGGCGCGGTGCTTGTCAATGAAACGCAGGAGAGCGGCGGTTACCGCATTACGCTTTTGGGGAGCGTCGCGGGAAAAAATATCAGCGACTATATGATAACGGACGACAAGGGCGTGGTAGAGGAGAATAAAATTTATACGGTTGTGGCGATTGAGCGCGTGGACGGTACGCCGATGCCGGACACGTCGTCGGACGATTATGATAAGGAACCGCTATATGTGTCGCACTATATCCGCGGACTGGACCCAAAACAGTATAGCTTACAGAGTATGGGCGGCGGTTATTCGACGGCTGTAAAAGACGGCGTAATGTACCGCATGATGGAAATGGATAATATTGAGATGTTTGCAGACAAGGGGATTTATGTCGGCGTGAGCTCGGGGACGTTTTATGACATGGAGGCGTACCGTTTTGACGAGGGCAGCGGAGAAATCAGCCGCAACGCGGATTACAAGGGTGTGAATGCGCTGTTTACGCTGCCTGTGGACAAAAGCAAGGCGGACAGTTCGGCTGCAGATGCGTATTTAGAGAAACTGCGCGCCGAGTGGGATACGCCTGCGCAGGGTTCGTATGAGTTCCAAATAGGGAAAGCGGACGCGTCGGATTTGGCGGTGGAGGAGTTTATGAATCAGCTGACGCCGGATAACCTTGACGAGTATGCGGCGCCTGTGGAATCAACGAGAATGGTGCTTACGCCTGACAAAGAGGGTATGGTTTTAGGTTCTTATGAATTTGAGACCGGTGCCGCGGGGGGCAGCGCCTTTTGGGTTACGCCGGAGATTAAGGCGGGAGAATATCAGATTGGAGGGTATTCTTATTCGGAGAATGCACTGGCGGATTTGGTGATTGATGTCTATGTTTTAAATGAAGATGGAACAGTGACGTATGTCGTTTACCGACCGAAGCTGTGATAAAAGAGTAAGCATACGAAAGTTCAGCGGATAGGCGTAGAAATGCCTATCCGCTGATTTTCGTATCACAGACAGTGTTCTTTTTTTTTCGGCAATGTAAGAATGACAAGGGCATATGCGCAAACCTAATTGATATTTAATTCACAAAGTCCTCCAGTGTCCGGAATGTATACCCCATTTCTTCCCATTTCGTCAGCAGTTCATCTAAAATTTCCCCGTTTGTCTTAGAAGTGCTGTGCAATAAAACAATTGCTCCCGGGTGGATACGTCCGACCAGTTTTTTGAATGCCTCGTCTTTTGTGGGCTGTTTATCCTGATACCAGTCCACATAGGCAAGGCTCCAAAAGAATGTGTGGTAGCCCAAATCCTTTGCCATTTCCAAATTTTTGGTGTTGTACTTGCCCTGTGGGGGGCGGTAGAAATGCGCGAGTTCTTTGCCCGTAATTTCCGCAAATTTGGTTTCCACGTCCTTCATTTCTTTTTCAAAGGATTCCTTTGAGGCAATGGAGGACATATCCAAGTGGTGGTAGGTATGGTTGCCCACAAAGTGTCCGTCTGCGACCATTTGTTTTACAAGGTCGGGCGCGGATTCCAAATAGTGTCCGACGACAAAAAAGGTTGCGGGTACGTTATGCTTTTTGAGTGCGTCCAAAATCGGCTGTGTGTTGCCGTTTTCAAAGCCTGCGTCAAAGGTGAGGTAAATCACTTTTTCGTTGCTGTCGCCCACAAAGTGAGTGTCGTATTTTTGCAGTTCGACGGCGGTGGCGTTTCCGGTGGGCTGGCTGCCTTCCTGCCCGAACCCAAGTCCCCAGTTTTCCGAGGACACACTTCCGCTTGCCGGAATAATCCAGTCGTTTATTTTTTCGTATCGGACATATGCAATTCCTCTGCCAATCAGGAAGGCGGCAGTCAAAAGAAGCACGAAAAGCGCCGCTTTTATGAGTTTGACCTGCGATATTTGAACTGCACCGGTGTTTTGTTTCTTTTTCGATTTTCGGCTTTTCGTGATTCGGTTCCTAAAATTCATAAGGTTCATAAGGCTGTTTCCTATAGCGTTCTTATTTAAAGATATTTTGTATTCTGAAAAAAATGCCTGTCTTTTGGCAGAAAGATGGAAGGAATCGAAAATGATATTACATCATCTATGTGATATTTTTTTCATAAATCTGATATATGCATGGTTCGAAAATCAGTAAGATAATAGAAACTTCTTAAAATGGAATGCCTGTACCGATGAAGGTACAAAATTGCCGTGGTAATAAACAAATGTTTAAAAATGATTACAGGAGGTATGGACTGATGGAAACAATGCATTTTATGGACAAGGACGCAACGTTTTTCCTGCTTCAGCCGGAAAATTACAGTTATCTGTATTTTCCGGTTGCGGGGGAAAACGGGATAAAAAGTGCGCTTACCCCGAATTTGGGCGGCGACATCAAGACTAATCAGAATGCGTTTTTAATGGAGCCTGTCAGCGCGGAAAATCTGCACAATAACCGTTCGGGACGCAATTTTTGGTGTCATGTGGAGGGCGTGGGCGCATGGTCTGTCGTGGGCGCGTCCGCTGAGGAGGAGAGCCGGAAATTTACCAAAAATCAGGACAAAAGCGAACTGACAGCAGGGCTGATGTGGCAGACGCTTACAAGGCAGTCCGAAAAATATCAGCTAAGGGCACAGGTCACGTCGTTTGTGCCGCTTGGGGACAATGTGGAGCTTATGCATGTGGAGCTTTGCAACATGGCAAAAACGGCGCAGACAATCACGCCGGTTGCCGCAATTCCTATCTATGGAAGGAGTGCGGACAATATCCGCGACCACAGGCACGTAACTTCGCTGCTGCACCGTATCAGAACGACGGATTATGGGGTGTATGTAAAGCCGACGCTGTCGTTTGACGAGCGCGGTCACCGCAAAAATGAATTGACGTATTTTGTGTGCGGCGTGAGTGGAACAGGGGAAAAGCCGAAGGATTTTTATCCGGTTGCAGAGGACTATATCGGCGAGGGCGGAAGCTTTACCCACCCGCGCAAAGTTCTCCAAAATGGGGACGGCGTTCCCGGCGGACAGCGCTTTGCAGGAAAAGAGGCGCTTGGGGGGCTGCGGTTTGAGACGATTGTTTTAGAGCCAAACGCAAGTGTGTCGTATACCATTGTTATGGGAGTGACTGCGCAGGAGGACGAAATCGAGCATATCCTGTCCGGTTATGACAGCAAAGGGAAGGTTCGGGCGGCATTTGCAAAGACGCGCGATTACTGGCAGCAGAAGGTAAATGTGCGCTATGACACGGGAGATGTGCGCTATGACAATCTGCTTCGCTGGATTAGCTTTCAGCCGATATTACGGCGGATTTACGGGTGCTCTTTTCTGCCGCACCACGACTATGGCAGAGGCGGAAGAGGCTGGCGCGATTTGTGGCAGGACTGCCTGTCGCTTCTGATTATGGACCCTTGCGGTGTACGGAAGATGATTTTGGACAATTACGGAGGCGTGCGGATTGACGGCACCAACGCTACGATTATCGGAGAAGAACAGGGCGTCTTTGTAGCGGACAGAAACGGGATTGCGCGCGTGTGGATGGACCACGGCGTATGGCCGTTTATGACGACAAAGCTATACATTGACCAAACGGGAGATACCGCGGTTTTGAAGGAACAGGCGCCGTATTTTAAGGACGGGCAGATGCAGCGCGGCGGCGGCTTGGACAGCGCGTGGGACACCTCGTACGGACTGCGGCAGAAGGACGAAAATGGCGCGGTGTATGAGGGCAGTATTTTAGAGCATTTGCTGTTAGAACATTTGTGCGCGTTTTATGAGGTGGGGGCGCATAATCATATCCGTCTGCGCGGAGCGGACTGGAACGATGCGTTGGATATGGCAGCAGAAAACGGCGAAAGTGTGGCATTTACCTGTGCGTACGCGGGCAACCTGCTGCAGCTTGCGCAGCTTTTGGAGCAGTTGTCAGAGCAGCCCGACTGGCAGGAGATAGCGGTTTTAGCGGAGCTTGAGGTGCTTTTGGCGGACGACGGTGCGCTTTACGAGGACGTTGGGGCAAAGCAGGAGCTGCTACAACGTTATCTGCAAAGCTGTCAACACAACATCAGCGGGGAGCGGATAAGCGTTTCGACAAAGGAACTGGCACAGAATTTATACCATAAGGCGCAGTGGCTGGCGGAGCATATCCGAAGGACGGAGTGGATTTCGCAGGCGCAGCATGAGGACGAGGGCTGGTTTAACAGCTATTATGACAACAACAAGGCGCGTGTGGAGGGCTATTTTGAGAACGGCGTGCGTATGCTTCTGACCGGACAGGTGTTTGCAATCATGAGCGAAACCGCGACGAAGGAGCAAGTAGAAAAGATCTGCAGGAGCGCCGATCGTTATCTGTATCAGAAGGAAATCGGCGGGTATCGTTTGAATACGGATTTCGGGGAGCTGAAATTTGATTTGGGCAGAATGTTCGGCTTTGCGTACGGGGAGAAGGAGAACGGGGCGGTCTTTTCACACATGACCGTAATGTACGCGAACGCACTGTATCAGCGCGGATTTGTAAAGGAAGGCTACAAGGCGCTGCAGACGCTTGCGGACGCGGCGATGAACTTTGAAACAAGCCGGATTTACCCGGGCATACCGGAATATTTTAACGGATCGGGCAGGGGAATGTACCATTATTTAACGGGTGCCGCAAGCTGGTATATGCTCACGGTTGTCACACAGGTGTTCGGCGTGCGCGGCGCGCTTGGCGATATGGTGCTATGTCCGAAGCTGTGCGCGGAGCAGTTTGATGCGCAGGGAAATGCGAAGATTTGTTTCCATTTTGCGCAAAAGGAATTTGAAGTGGTTTATAAAAATCCGCAAAAGCTTTCTTACGGGGAATACGCGGTCAAAAAGGTATTTTGCGACGGACAGGAATGTGGAACGGTTTTGGACAGCTCGGCAGTCCTTGACAGGGAAACGATTGTGTCTTTGTCGGATACGGTACATACAATCGAGGCAGAGCTGGGCGCGAAACAGGAAGAAAGTTAAGATTTTTTAAAATAAGGAAGGAGCAAGACAGAACAATGAATTACGGATATTTTGATGATGAAAAACGCGAATATGTCATTGTAAGACCGGACACGCCCGCTCCGTGGGCAAATTATTTAGGCTCTCCTGCGTATGGCGCGGTGATTTCCAATAACGCAGGCGGCTACAGCTTCGCAAAGTCCGGCGCAAACGGCAGAATACTTCGTTATATCTTTAACGATTTTGACCGTCCGGGGCGTTATATTTATTTGCAGGACAAGGAAACAAAGGATTATTGGTCCGCGTCGTGGCAGCCTGTGGGAAAGGACTTAAACGATTACAGAAGCGAGTGCCGTCACGGAACGGCGTATACGAAAATGCTTGCGGATTATAGCGGCATTCATTCGCAGGTGCTTTACTATGTGCCGCTTGACAGGGAATATGAGGTCTGGTGCATTCAAGTGACAAACAATTCGGAGCGCACAAGAGCGTTAAACATTACGGGCTATGCGGAATTTACAAACAACAGCAATTATGAGCAGGACCAGGTGAATTTACAGTATTCGCAGTTTATTACGCGCACGGTCTTTCAGGGCAACCGGATTTGTCAGAGGATACATGGCAATTTGGACAGTCTTGAGGAAGGTAAGGACGTGGACGACAAGATTGTCGTGGAGCGCTTTTTCGGGCTTGCGGGGGCTGATGTTTCCTCATACTGCGGCGACAGGGAGGCGTTTCTCGGAAGGTATCACGGCTATGGCAATCCGGTCGGCGTGATAAACGGGGACTTGGGCGGTGCGCTTAGCTACAACGAAAACGGTTGCGGTGCGCTGACGGCAGGCATTGAGCTTGCGCCAAATGAGACAAAATGCCTTGCGTTTGTACTGGGAATGAAAGACAGCGCGCAGGCGCAGGAGATTTTGGCACAGTATGAAAATCCCAAAGAAGTCTGTGAAAAAGAGCAGCAGGAGCTGATTACCTACTGGCACGGAAAGCTTTCGCATTTCCAAGTCAAAACGCCAAGTCCCGAGTTTGACACCATGATAAACACATGGAATGCCTACAACTGTTTTATGACCTTTATATGGTCGCGCGCCGCGTCGTTTACATATTGCGGTCTGCGCAACGGCTACGGCTACCGGGATACAGTGCAGGACATTCAGGGAGTCATTCACCTTGCGCCGGAAATGGCGGTGGAAAAAATCCGTTTTATGCTTTCTGCGCAGGTGGACAACGGCGGCGGGCTTCCGCTTGTGAAGTTTACGCATAATGCCGGACATGAGGATACGCCGGACGATGCGTCTTATGTGAAGGAAACGGGACACCCGGCGTACCGTGCGGACGATGCGCTTTGGCTGTTCCCGACAGTTTATAAATACGTCTGCGAGTCGGGAGACCTTTCCTTTATTGACGAAGTCATTCCGTTTGCCAACAAGGGGGAAGCGACGGTGTATGAGCACTTAAAACGTGCTGTCTCGTTTTCCATGAACCATTTGGGACCGCACAAAATGCCGGCAGGACTGTATGCGGACTGGAATGACTGCCTGCGCCTTGGGGCGGACGGAGAGTCGAGCTTTGTGGCATTCCAGTTTTACTATGCAATGACGATTTTAAGACTGTTTGCGCAGCATAAGGAGGACAGCGAATATATTCAATATTTGGATACATGTCAGGAAAAGCTTGGCAGCCTGATACAGGAATTGTGCTGGAATGAAGACCGCTTTATCCGCGGATTTACGCAGCAGGGGGAGGTCATCGGAAAGCGGACCGATTTGGAGGCAAATCTGTGGCTCAATCCGCAGAGCTGGTCGGTTATCAGCGGACTGGCGACAAAGGAGCAGGCGGATTTGGCACTGGAGCAGGTTTATCGGCAGTTGAATACGGAATTTGGAGCGATTTTGATGAATCCGCCGTACCACAGCCATGCGTTTGACGGGGCGCTTGCGGTAATTTATAATGCCGGAACGAAGGAAAACGCGGGGATTTTTTCCCAGTCGCAGGGTTGGATTATTTTGGCGGAGGCGTTGCGCGGG
>CAJUJG010000025.1:6936-18015 GCA_910586715.1 uncultured Lachnospiraceae bacterium | reverse complement strand
GTTTGAGTATTTTATGGAGAACGCGCCGGCGGCGCAGAATGACCGGGCGGAAATCCGCAGGCTGGAGCCGTATTGTTACGGGCAGTTTACGGAAGGGAAGGCAAGCCCGCATTTCGGGCGTTCGCATGTACACTGGCTGACAGGCACAGCCTCAACGGTCATGGTCGGTTGTGTCGAGGGCATTTTGGGAATGCGTCCCGACTTTTACGGGCTGCGGATTGCGCCCTCCATTCCAAAGGCGTGGGAGTGCTTTGAGATTGACAAGGATTTCAGGGGCAGCCATTTACATATCACAGTGCGCAATCCCAAGCATTCGGAGAGCGGCTTCCATAAGCTGACCGTGGACGGCGTGGAGCTTTCGGACAATTATATCCCGGCGAAGCTATTGAAAGCGCATTCAGAAATCGTTTTAGAGCTTTCCTGATATGGCAAAAAGAAAAATATAAAAAAATGACAAAGAAACGACATGAATTTGACATTTTTTGTGGCATTCTGATATATTGCCGGGCAGAAAACGTTTAAGATAATCGTAACAAAGCAATCAAAGAAATGAAAAAAATGTGATAGGAGGAATTTAACATGAAAAAGAAATTAGTCAGTATCGTATTAATGACAGCGCTTGCGGCAGGAACACTGGCAGGCTGCGGCGGACAGGGCGGCTCAGGTACAGGCGACAGCGCAAACGTGCAGACCGGAGGGGACGCGCAGGGCAGCAGTTCGGACGCGGCGGTAGCGTCAGCTACGGACGAGGGCAAGATTATCAACATCTACAGCTGGAACAACGAGTTTCGTGAGCGCGTGGAACTGGTTTATCCCGAGGTGAAGGAAACGTCTGCGGACGGAACGGTGACTGTCTTAAAAGACGGAACGGAAATACACTGGATTATCAATCCCAATCAGGACGGCGTTTATCAGCAAAAGCTTGACGAGGCGCTGCTCAATCAGGCAAGCGCTGCGGCGGACGACAAGGTTGACATTTTCTTATCAGAAACAGATTATGTAAATAAATATACCGATGCGGAGGCGGACGTTGCAATGCCTTTAACAGACCTTGGCATCAATCCCGATACGGATCTTGCGGATCAGTACAGTTTTACAAAAGTAACGGCGTCTGATGAGAACGGCGTGCAGAGAGGTTCAACATGGCAGTGCTGCCCTGGACTGATTGTATACCGCCGCGACATTGCAAAAGAGGTGTTCGGTACGGACGACCCCGAGGAAATCGGCGCGAAGGTGAAGGACTGGGATACAATTAAGGCGACGGCAGGCGAGCTGAAGGCAAAAGGTTATTATACGTTTGCGTCGTATGCGGACACATTCCGTCTTTACGGCAACAGCATTGACGCGCCGTGGGTTGCACCGGGCGAAACCGTAATTAAGGTTGACCAAAAGATTATGAACTGGATTAATGATTCCAAGGAATGGCTGGACGCAGGTTATTTGGACAAAACCGTGAAGGGACAGTGGAATTCCGACTGGAATCAGGCGATGGGCTCTTCTTCAAAGGTGTTTGCGTTCCTGTTTCCGGCATGGGGCATTGATTTTACGTTAAAGCCCAACTGGGACGGCGGGGACGGCATGTGGGCGGTAACAAATCCTCCGCAGGAATACAACTGGGGCGGTTCTTATGTGCATGCGTGTGCAGGTACGGACAATCCGCAGCATGTAAAGGACATTATCATGGCAGTAACTGCAGATACGGACAATCTGTTAAAGATTTCACAGGAAAAGACGGACTTTACCAATACGCAGAGCAGCATGAGAAAGGCGGCTACGGACGACAAGAACTTTTCTTCTGAATTCCTCGGCGGACAAAATCCATTTAAGTATTTCTCTCCGGTTGCGGAAAATATCGTGATTGCACCGCTTTCCGCTTACGACCAGGGCTGCGTGGAATTAATCCAAAATTCATTCAGCGATTATTTTCAGGGAATGGTTGACTTTGACAAGGCAAAGGCAAACTTTGAGACGGCAATTATTGAGCGTTATCCGGAAATTACCGAGGTACAATGGCCGCAATAAAAAAAGTATCTGACGATTTACTGCGGTGCGTCCATGCACCGCAGTATGCCTAAGAAGGGAATGATAGCATATGAAACAAAAACGTAAAAAGATAGATTATGCAAAATGGGGATATATTTTCATTCTTCCGTTTTTTGCAGCTTTTTTCATTTTTTCCTTTATTCCTTTGATTGATACTATTCGCTACAGCTTCTACGAATACTACCGTTCGGGAATTAAGGAGATTGGTCCGAATTTTGTCGGATTCCAAAATTATGCCAGCCTGCTGCAGACCGATATGATAAAGTATGCGGGAAATACGCTGATTTTGTGGCTAATCGGATTTGTCCCGCAGATTGTGATTGCGCTTTTGCTTGCACAGTGGTTTGTGGACGCGCGCTTAAAGCTTCACGGCAAGCAGTTCTTTAAAGTGGTTATCTACCTTCCGAACCTGATTATGGCATCGGCATTTGCAATGTTGTTTTTCACGCTGTTTTCGACAAACGGACCGATGAATTCCATTCTGATGTCGATGGGGCTTACGGACCATGCAATTGATTTTATGGGCTCAGTGTTTGGAACACGGTCGTTGGTTGGACTGATGAATTTTCTGATGTGGTTTGGTAATACGACGATTATGCTGATGGCGGCGATTATGGGTATCAGCCCGGATATTTTTGAGGCGTCGGAGCTTGACGGGTGCAGCAGTACGCAGCGGTTTTTCCATATCACGCTTCCGCTTATCCGCCCGATTTTGGCATACACGCTGATTACGTCTATTATCGGCGGACTGCAGATGTTTGACGTGCCTCAGATTCTGACAAACGGACAGGGAAATCCCGACCGTACGTCCATGACGCTGATTATGTTCCTGAACAGTCATTTGAAGAGTAAAAACTATGGTATGGCAGGTTCGCTGTCGGTATATCTGTTTATTGTAAGCGGCATTTTGTGCTTTATCGTTTACCGCATGACAAATGATGATGATTCGGACGGTTCTAAGGCTGCTGCAAGGAAAAAGCGGAAAGCAGGAAGGAGATAAAACGTATGAATTCAAAAACATTAAGCGCTCTGCGCAGTATTTTTGCACATGTAGTTCTGATTATTTTATCGTTTATGTGCCTGTTTTTCTTCTATATCTTATTTGTCAATGCGACGCGCTCGCACGCGGATTTGCAAAAAGGCTTTTCGGCGCTTCCGGGAGGTCACTTTTGGCAGAATTTAAAAAATGTGGCAAACGACGGAACGTTTCCGATGATAAGGGGTATTTTAAACAGCCTCATCGTATCAGGAAGCTGTGCGGCAATTTGTACTTATTTTTCATCGCTCACGGCATACGGATTGTACGCGTATGATTTCAAATTAAAGAAAATCGCGTTTACGTTTATCATGGCAATTCTTGTCATGCCGACGCAGGTAACGGCAATGGGCTTTTTGCGGCTGATTACGAAAATGGGCATGTATGATTCCCTGCTGCCGCTGATTATCCCGTCGATTGCGTCACCGTCCGTATTTTATTTTATGTACAGTTATCTGCAGTCATCGCTGCCGCTGTCTTTGGTGGAGGCGGCAAGAATTGACGGCTCGAAGGAGTTTCGGACATTTAACCAAATCGTCCTTCCGATTATGAAACCGGCAATCGCGGTGCAGGCAATCTTTACGTTTGTCGGTTCTTGGAACAATTATTTCGTTCCTGCGTTGGTCATTCAATCAAAGGACAAAATGACGGTGCCGATTTTAATTGCCATGCTGCGCGGCGCGGATTACATGAACTTTGACATGGGTAAGATTTACATGATGATTATGGTGGCGATTGTGCCGATTATCCTTGTCTATCTGCTTTTGTCAAAATATATTATTGCAGGTGTGACGCTTGGAGGCGTTAAGGGATAAGAATGGGAGAAGCTATGACAGAAAAAAACAAAATTCACAGCGGTACGCTGACACAAAATCCTTCACAGCGGGAAATGATACATAGCATGTTTGCACGGGAGGCAGCGGCGCAGGGGATTGTGCTCTTAAAAAACGAAGACATTCTCCCACTGGAACGGTCTATGGCGGTTGCGCTGTTTGGAGCCGGAGCAGGAAAGACCGTCAAGGGAGGCATTGGCTCGGGAGATGTCAACAACCGGGAAACAGTTTCCATATACCAAGGACTTACGGACGCAGGTATACACGTTACAAGTAAGGACTGGCTGACGGATTACGAGAGGCGTTATGCGCACGCAAGGGCTGCGTGGAAGGAAAAGATACTGGCGGACGCAAAGGGCATGGAAAATCCCTTTGACGCTTATGCGGCAAATCCTTTTGTTATGCCGACAGGGCGCAGCATAGCGGCTGATGATATGGAAGGGGCGGCGGCAGCGGTTTATGTCATCAGCCGAATCTCCGGGGAAGGAAAGGATCGCCGCAGGGAAGAAGGCGATTATTATTTAAGCGCAGCGGAGCGGGAGGACCTTCTGTTTTTAAACGGACAAAATCTTCCAATCGTACTGATTTTAAATGTCGGCGCGCCGATAGAGCTGACGGGGATTTTGCAGGAGGCACAAAATATCAGGGCAATCCTGCATTGTTCCCTGCCCGGTCAGGAGGGCGGTCATGCGGTGGCAGATGTGCTTTTCGCAGATGTAACGCCAAGCGGCAGGCTCACAACGACTTGGGCGAGACACTATGCGGATTATCCGTCTGCCGAAACGTTCGGCTATCTGAACAAAAATTTGGAATATGACGAATACAGAGAGGGCATTTATGTCGGATACCGTTACTTTGACAGTTTTGATATCCAACCGCTCTTTCCGTTTGGATACGGGCTTTCTTATACGGACTTTTCGATAGCGACGCAAGGGGTTCGCAGGACGGAAACGGGGTTTGAGGTAGAAGTCACGGTACAAAATACAGGAACGATGTATGCCGGCAGAGAGGTTGTGCAGGTTTATGCGGTCCTGCCGCAGGAGGGACTGGCAAAGGAACTGCGCAGGCTTATCGGCTTTGCAAAGACAAAAACACTGCGCCCCGGGGAAACGCAGCAGCTTAGCGTTGTAATTGACCAAAAGTAGCTTGCAGGCTTTTCGGAGCAGCTCCATGCATGGACGATTGAGCAGGGAGTGTACGGTATATGGGTGGGGAGCCATTTGGCGTCCTTGCAGCCCGCAGCTTTGCTTTCGGTTAAGGAGCAGGTTATTTTGGAGGAGACAAGCGCCATTTGCCCGAAAAAGGCAGAATTTGAGGAGCTTTGTGCGCCCGAAACGCGAAAACGCAAAGCGCAGGAGTATCTTGCGCAGGCAAAGGCGCAAGGGGGTTTGCAGCTTGACTTTGTGCCGCAAAAGGAAGTACAAAAAGAGGTTCAGACTCCAGTTGCGAAGGGGTATGCTGTTGAGGAGCTGATACCGCTTTTATATGGAAAGCTGTCACAGGAGGGCGGTATGCTTGGCGCAGCAGGAATTTCCGTACCGGGATCTGCCGGGGAAACGACGGGGGCGCTTGCGCATTACGGAAAACGTGCTTTGGTGATGGCGGACGGTCCGGCAGGACTGCGTTTACGGCAAAATTATGCGGTCGACCGCAAGACGGATACCATATACGGAACAGGAGTTCTTGGCTCGCTCGAAAACGGCTTTTTGGAAGAGGTGGAAGCGCATGAGGATGCGGACTGGTATTATCAGTATTGTACGGCGTTTCCGGTCGGAACGGCATTGGCGCAGACATGGGATACGGCGCTCATGAAACGGTTTGGCAGCGCCATAGCAGTTGAGATGGAGGAGTTTCAGATTGACTTGTGGCTTGCTCCCGGCATGAATATCCATAGAAATCCTTTGTGCGGGAGAAATTTCGAGTATTATTCGGAGGACCCGTTTTTGTCCGGTATGATGGCAGCGGCAGTGACGGCTGGTGTACAAAGCAATAAAAGATGCGGCGTGACAATCAAGCACTTTGCCTGCAACAATCAGGAGGACAACAGAATGGCAGTTGACGCGCGCGTTTCAGAGCGCGCCCTGCGGGAAATTTACTTGCGCGGATTCGAGATTGCGGTGAAGGAAAGCGCTCCGGCAGCAATCATGTCTTCCTATAACTGCGTGAATGGTGTTCATACGGCAAACAGCCGGGACCTCTGTACAACGGTTGCGCGCGGTGAGTGGGGCTTTGAGGGGATAATTATGTCAGACTGGAATACGACGGTTCCAAAGGACGGGAGTGTGCCGTGGCAATGCGTTGCGGCAGGAAATGATATTATTATGCCGGGAAACCGCAAAGATGCGGAAAATATCCGTATGGCGTATGCGCAGGGACTGCTTTCGGAGAACGAAATCCGCTGTTGCGCGGGGCGTATTCTTGCGTTGATTGAGAGACTGGCAGGAGGTTAAGTAATTCCTCCTGCCGTTTGATTTCTGTTTCCGCCTACTCGGTTGTTACATTCCAAGTCGCGCGGGAGTGGAGGTCGCGGTATTTTTTGGGCGTCATGCCGGTAAATTCTTTAAAAAGTTGTATGAAATGGCTTTGGGAAGAAAACGACAGGTAATTTGCAATTTCGATTAAACTGTAGTCGCAGTATTTTAATAAGTGCTGCGCTTTTTCAATTTTCTTTTCACGCACGTAATCGCTTACCGACACGCCGGTTTCTTTTTTGAAAAGACGGGAGAGGTAGCTTGCGGAGAGACCGGTATATTCGGCGAGGTCTTCAATTGTAATTCGCTCCGTGATGTGGGCGTAAATGTAATCAATGCAGGTGATAATGGGCTTTGATGCGCCTTGATTTCGGATTAAAAAGCGCATTTTTCCGGTGAAATCAAGAACCATGCGGTCATGGAGCTCTGCGACGGATGCGGTGGTGTTCAGGCTGTCAAGCTTGAGAATGTAGAAATCGCTTAGTCGAAATGCCTGCTCAAGCTCCATGCCTGCCTCGACGCAGAGTCTTGTCACGAACGCTGTCGTGATGACAAAGTGGTATTTGAGGTTGGTCACGTCGTCGCGGGACAAAAGACCGACGCCGTCCGTTTCGATAAATTTCTTTTCCTTGCAGTTTTGCCGCACGAAGTCGATGTCGCCGGAGCTGACTGCGTGGAAAAAGAGCTGCTCGTCGCTGAGCGGGCGATGAAATTTTTCTTCTTCACTGTCTAAGGTTTCCTGGGTGTACCATTCCTGTAATAATCTCATAGGCGTATTCCTCCGGTTTCTTATGGTGAGTAGCTTATTTGCCCACTCGATTGTTAGGGTGATTGTATCATAAATGGGGTGCTTTTGCAATGTATGGTAAGATTGACAAGCGCTGGAGGGAAGGTTTATGATGTGAGAAAACGAATCGCAGCCAGATAAAAATTCATTGGCGAAGCAAACATTGAATGGATTTTTATCTGTTACTGGAACGCAGTGAACAGTAACGGTTTATAATTCTTATATGCAAAAGTGGCTGATGGGTAATATGTTTTTGGAAAGGGATTGACAGGATATGGTAATATACGCGAAAGTCAGGAGCAACGGGGAGTATCATTCCGCGAATATCGCACATGCCGTTATGGGATTTCGGGAGATGGGCGCGGAGATTGTGAAATATAAAACGATTGATGAAATTTATGGTACGGTGACGGACGAGGACATTGTTTTGGATTATATTGCGCAGGTGCAGACGATTTTCCATAAATTTGGCATAACTTCGTCGTGTGAGGATTATCCGGACGCGCTAAAACCGTTTATGGGGCGCAGGATTTGGACGGACACGATTGACGCAATCAATGCAAATCCCGATAAGTGGGGTGTTTTCGTAAAACCGGTTAAGGATAAGGCGTTTACGGGCGTGGTGGTAAACGGACCAAAGGATCTGATTGGGTGTGGAAGCTGCTATGAGAATTACGAGGTGATTTGCAGCGACGTGCTGGACCTGAAACGGGAGTGGCGCGGATTTATGGTGTATGACAGATTGGTTGACATTCGTCCGTATAAGGGGGATTATCATTACAATTATAACCCGAAGGTTGTAGATGAAGTGGTGGAGGCGTTTCTGACAATTCCCGACCGTCCGATGGGGTGCAGCATTGATTTTGCAGTGGCGCTTAAGGACGGGAGGGGGCAGACCGTTTTTTTGGAACTGAACGACGGGTATGCGCTTGGAAATTATGGGCTGCAGTGTTTGGATTATGCAAAGCTGATTTCCGCACGGTGGTCGCAGCTTTTTTGCAGGGAAGATGTGTTTGATTTTCGGATAGGGGGCAAGGGTATATAGTAGCGATGATGAAAAGTTTGCAAAAGTTCTTTTTATTTGAGATGCATGTTTGCTATAATAGAATTATCGATAGGAAAGAATGTGACAGTATATGAGTGAAAGAGAACAGGCGAAACAGATTATTGATAAGCTTCCGGAATATAAAGTGAAAAATTTGCTTTTGTTTTTAAAAGGAATCCAATTTCATGATGATTTATATTGTCAAAAATTGTATGAGTTGTGTTGTAGATGCCGGTAATCGTGGAGTTATATACCAAAGATATTGATAGAAGACAATTGAAAGGAATAATGAATGGTTACGATTACAAACGAAACGGTCAGCCGTGCGATTGATTATATTTTGGAACATATCGGCGAGGAGCTGTCGGTGGAAGACGTGGCGGCGCACTGTCATTTTTCCAAATATCATTTCAGCAGAATGTTTAAGGAGCAGACGGGGGAGAGCGTGTATGCGTTTATTAAGCGGCTGAAGCTAGAGCAGAGTGCGTTCCGGCTGAAGGTGGAGCGGGAGCGCAGCGTTACGGACATTGGATATGCGTTTGGGTACAGTCCGTCCAATTACAGTTGGCTGTTTCGGCAACAGTATCAGACTAATCCGGTCAATTTTCGCAGAAACTGTTATGAAACGACGATACGGCACCCGTTTTTTCACAATACAGCCAGTCAAATGGAGAGCTTTACGGAATGTGACAAAAAAATGACGGTGCAGACACTGCCCGATTACCATGTGCTTTACGAGCGCAGAATTGGCAGCTACCGCTATCTGAGCGGGCAATGGCATGATTTTATGGAAAAATACAGGGATTATATAACGGACGATACGCTGTTTTTTGAACGGACGTTTGACGATCCCGCAATTACGGACAAGGACGGCTGTCTGTACGATATTTGCATGAGTATCGCAGGCGACGTGCCGTTTGAGAATACCTGTACGATAGCGGGCGGGAAGTGCGCGGTGTACGCCTACAAGGGACTGGGGAAGCATATTTATGCGGCGTATCAGACGATTTTTACCGTGTGGCTGCCGCGGGCGGGGTATGTGCTGGACGACCGCAGCGGGTTTGACATTTACCGTATGGTAGATGAAAAATCGGGGTATATGGAGTTGGATATTTGCCTGCCCGTGAAATAGACGGTTGCTGCAGGGGGCATGGAGGAAACAAAGCACAAATTCAGAAGTTTATATTTGCGTCTCTTGATATGATAAATTCGTTTCAAAGAAAGATCTTGGAAAATATCATATCAGGAGGCTTTATGATGAATTTGGAAAAAATCAGACAAAACACGACAGGAACCATTCTGCGGTTTTCGGTGCCTGCTATTGTTGCGATGCTGCTCACTTCGCTGATTACCGTGGCGGACGGTTTTTTTGTCGGAAATTACGTTGGAGCGGAAGGCATTGCTGCAGTGAATTTAGGGCTGCCGATTATTTATCTGTTTTTGTCAATCGGCTTAATGGTGTCTGTCGGCGGTGCCGCGCTTGCGCAAATGGCATTCGGGGCGGGGGAGCAGTCGGCGTGCTGTCAGACTTTTCGGCAGACTGTTGCGACGACGGTGGTTTTTGCCGTACTGACAGGTATGGCAGTGGCGTTATTTTTTGAGCCGATGCTTGATATTTTGGGCGCGCAGGGGCAGGTGCGGGCATATTTTAAGTCGTATTACGGGGTTTTGCTGCCGGAGCTGGTTCTTATGGTGGTCAATTCGTGTCTTGGCATGTTTATCCGCGGCGAGGGCAATCCGCAGTTTTTTATGAAGGTCAATGCTGTCAGCGTGCTGCTGAATGTTGTTTTGGATGATGTGTTTGCGGTGGTTTTGCACGTTGGAATTGCGGGGATTGCCGTAGCGTCGCTTTTGTCTGCGGCAGTTTCGTTTGGCTGTTTGTTGTATTATTTTATCAAAAAAGCAGCGGTTTACCGACTTGGGGCGTTTTCGTTTTCTGCGGCGGTCTGTGTGAAAACGCTGTTAAACGGAAGCTCAGAGTTTATTGGTGAGATGTCAACGGGGATTGCCATGTTTGCGTACAATTTTGTGATTATGCGGCGGATTGGCGTGGACGGTGTGACGGCATTTACGATTGTGGGATATGTTTCCTATGTGTTCAGTATGGTCGTAGTGGGCTTTGGACAAGGCGTAAGCCCGCTGGTCAGCTTTTGCTTTGGCGCGAAAGAGGGCGGGCTGGCAAGGCGTTTGCGGAGGCGGACGAACGCGCTTGTGTTTGCAATCGGCGCGGCGCTCTTTTTGATGATGACAGCGCTTGCGGACTGGTACGGCGGTCTTTTTGTGAAAAATATCACAATTCAGGAGATGGTGCGATCGGGGATGTTGATTTTTACGGTGTCCTTTTTCTTTTGCGGCATGAATGCCATTACGTCGTTTTATTTTACTGCGGTTGGAAATGCGCTTGCGTCTGCGCTGATTTCCCTGTCGCGGGGGTTTGTGGTGCTGCTTGCCTGTATTTTTGTGCTTCCCGCGTATTTTGGCATGACGGGCGTATGGCTTGCCGCGCCGGTGACGGAGGCGGTGACGATGGTGCTCTGCGCGGTGTTGGTTTGGAAAGAAAACGGGTGAATCACCTCAGTGCATTAACGGTTGAAATATCGGGAAGTATGATATAAAATAGAAACTGTGCTTTGCAAAACAGGCAGGACCGAACAGGAAAGGGGCAGAATTATTTTATGCTGGAGGGATTTTATCCGAATGAATATGTAAATTCCACATATGAAATCGACTTTGAGGCTTTTTATCGGAAGGGCTTTCGTGGAATTATTTTTGATATTGACAATACGCTTGTGCCGCATGGAATGCCTGCCGATGAGCGTGCAGTTGCCCTGTTTGGGAGGCTTAGACAAATCGGCTATCAGGTT
>CAJUJG010000025.1:0-6899 GCA_910586715.1 uncultured Lachnospiraceae bacterium | reverse complement strand
GAGCCGCGTGTCAAGATGTTTTGCGATGCGGTGGACGCACCCTATATTTTTAAGGCGGGAAAGCCCAATCCGAAAAATTATAAAAAAGCCTGCGCACAAATGGGAACGGACGAAACCGACACACTGTTTGTCGGCGACCAAATTTTCACGGACGTGTGGGGGGCAAACAAGGCGGGGCTCTATTCCGTCCTTGTAAAACCAATCCACCCGAAGGAAGAAATCCAAATTGTATTGAAACGGTATTTGGAGAGGATTGTGCTATTTTTTTATCAAAGGGCACAAAAGCAAAGGAAAATGGAGAAATAGTGTGAATAATAAATTTTTCACACGGCAAATTTGAACTTGAAGCACAAATTCGCAGACTGAGAAGGGAGCATGGTTATTAGTATGATTGAAATTAACGGAAAAACACGCACCTGCGGTTTAATCGGAAACCCTGTAGAGCACACCATGTCGCCGACGGTGCATAATACGCTGGCGCAGCTTATGGGGATTAACATGGCGTATGTCCCCTTTCATGTAAAAGACGGTCAGCTTGCGGCGGCGATAAAGGGTGCGTATGGGCTGAATATTCTTGGCATGAATGTGACCGTTCCTTATAAAAGTGATGTTATCGCGCAGCTTGCCGAAATAGATACGCTTGCCGAAAAAATCGGGGCGGTAAACACGCTTGTAAGGGTAGAAGGCGGTTATAAAGGATATAATACGGATATGACGGGACTTTTGCGCGCGATGAAGAGTGACGGTGTCAGCATTGCGGGCGAGGAGGTCATTATATTGGGCGCGGGCGGCGTCGGGCGCGCGGTTGCGTTTTTATGTGCCGCAAACGGTGCGGACAAAGTACATTTGCTTAACCGCAGCGTTGACAAAGCTGTCAGTGTGGCGGCGGAGGTCAATCGGGCGTTTGGCACAAAGTGCGTGGAGGCGATGGCGCTTGCCGATTATCAGACGCTTTTAGGAGGCGCGGAAAACAGATATGTTGTGGTACAGAGTACTAGTGTCGGGCTTTCGCCAAATGTGGGCGATGTCGTGATTGCGGACGGCGATTTTTACCATTTTGTAAAATTTGGGTACGATTTGATTTATTCGCCTTGGGAAACGAAATTTATGGAATATGTGACGGCAAATGGCGGTGTGGCGTTCAACGGGCTTAAAATGCTCTTGTATCAGGCAATTGACGCGTTTGAGCTGTGGAACGGCTGCAAGGTGTCCGACGAACATGCGCAGCAGATTTATCAGAAACTTCAGGAAAAATTAGGCTTGCAATTGTAGCGGTTTGCGTTTTAGCCGGCAGATTTGTGAAAAGGCGCAAATTTACAAAAGGGAAAAAGGGCAAGAGGAATTGGAAGAATGAACAATATTATTTTAGTCGGCTACATGGGCTGCGGCAAGACGACAGTCGGCAACTGCATTGCGGATTTGGCAAAAGCCTACACCTTTGCGGATACGGATGCGCTGATTGTCGCAGGGCAGGGCAGGAGTATTAACGACATTTTTGAAACAGACGGAGAGCCCGCGTTTCGCGCGATGGAAACGGCGCTATTGGAAAAACTGCTCTCGGAAAACACTGACGGGTTTGTCCTTGCGACAGGCGGCGGAATGCCCGTAAGGGAGGAAAACAGGCGGCTGCTGAAAAAACTTGGCACCGTGATTTACATGCGTGTCACACCCGAAACGGTCTATGGACGTATTAAATATGATACGACCCGACCGCTTTTGCAGTGCGAGAACCCGATGGAGCGCATTCGGGAGATGATTCGGACAAGAGACTCTGCATATGAGGCAGCGGCAGACAGCGTTTTAGACGTGGACAGTCTTACGCCGCGTGAGGCAGCAGGTAACATTTTGGAGATTGCGGACAGGATAGGAGCAAACAAATGAAATTATTGGTAATAAATGGACCAAACTTAAATTTTTTGGGCATTCGGGAAAAAGGAATTTACGGGACGCAGGATTATGAATATCTTGTAAATATGATACAGGAAAAGGCAGAAAAAGAGAACTGTGAGATTGTCTGTTTTCAGTCAAACCATGAGGGTGCGATTATTGACCGGATACAAGAGGCATACTTTGACAAAACGGACGGCATTGTCATCAATCCGGGCGCATACACGCATTACTCATATGCCATTCGCGACGCGCTTGCAAGCATTACGGTGCCGAAGGTTGAAATCCATATTTCCGACATCACAAAGCGTGAGGAATTCCGTAAAATTTCCGTGACAAGACCCGCCTGCGACCATCAGATTTATGGCAAGGGACTTGAAGGGTATTTATTGGCGATTGATTTTGTGTTACAAAAAAATCGTGAAATGTAAAAATTAATAGTTGAAATCTATAGGAAATTGTTATAAAATGGTTTAGGATTGTAAACGTTACAAGTGAATAAAGCGAACCGTTTTGTGCGAAAACATTAATTTTGCCTGCGATATAAGGGCATGGAACGGTTACGGTAGTAGGAGGAAGATTTATGGTATCAGCAGGAGATTTCAGGAACGGCATTACGATAGAGTACGAGGGTAACATTTATCAGATTATCGAATTCCAGCATGTAAAGCCCGGTAAGGGAGCTGCTTTCGTAAGAACTAAGCTGAAGAATATCATCAGCGGTGGCGTTGTCGAGAAAACATTCCGTCCGACGGAGAAATGTCCGCAGGCGCGTATCGACAGAAGAGAAATGCAGTATCTTTACGCAGACGGCGATATTTATAACTTTATGGATACGGAGAATTATGAGCAGATTGGTCTGAGCGCAGAGAAGGTCGGCGATGCGCTCAAGTTCGTGAAGGAAAACGAAATGGTTAAGGTCTGCTCGCACAACGGCAATGTCTTTGCCATTGAGCCGCCTTTGTTTGTAGAGCTTGTGATTACGGACACAGAGCCGGGATTTAAGGGTGACACGGCGACAGGCGCGACAAAGCCTGCGGTTGTTGAAACAGGCGCTACGGTGTATGTTCCTTTGTTCGTGGATGTAAATGATGTGATTAAGATTGATACAAGAACAGGCGAGTATCTTTCAAGAGCATAAAGCGGTTTTATACCGGTTTTGAAATAATTGAATGCATAAAGACAATGAAACGAAGAGTGATAGTGCGCTATCCATTCTTTTCATTGTCTTTTTTTATGCTATAGGAAATTGTAACAGCGTAAATCATTGAAACAATACAGGAGGAGTATTATGGAATTTACAAATTTTCAGACATTGGTAAAAGAAGAAGTGGAAAGAAGGGCAGGAAAGACGTATCGTGTACGTTTAAATGATGTAATGAAAAATAACGGCGTCATTTTGAGCGGACTGACGGTGATGCAGGATGACAGCAATATATCCCCGACAATATATCTGAACAATTATTATGAGGCATACGAAAGCGGGCAGGCGACGCTTGGAATGGTGATTAACGATGTGATGGATGTGTACAATAAAAATAAAGTAAACAGAAAACTGGACATGCAGTATTTTTTAAATTATGAAAGCATTAAGGGAAGAATTGCAATGAAACTCATTCATACGGAAAGAAACGAAGTGCTTTTAAAGGATGTACCGCATGTGGAATTTCTTGATTTGTCCGTTGTTTTTCAGGTTTCGATTGCAGATGAAAACATAGGCGCTGCATCCATATTAATCCATAATGCGCATACAAAGCTGTGGGGAGTGGATTGTCAGGAGCTTTACCGGCGTGCGCTGCGCAATACGCCAAACCTGCTGCAGTATGAGATTAAGAGCATGCGTGATGTTATGGCTGAGATTTTGCGCTCTAAGGCGGATAAGTGCGGGGAAGGCGGTTATGATGACTATAGGCAGGAGCTGGAACAGTGCGTTCCGATGTATGTACTCAGCAACACAAACAGAACGGACGGTGCGGCATGTATGCTTTATCCGAACTTAATCCGTGATTTTGCCAAAGCAATGGGCAGCGATTTGTATATTATTCCGTCTTCCGTACATGAGCTTTTGCTGCTGCCCGCAGGCGATGCTGATGAGAGCAGTTCTATTCGGGATATTATCCGGGATGTCAATGAAACGCAGCTCTTGGAAGAGGAGATTCTTTCCGACTCTCTCTATATTTATGACCGTGCACTGGAGCAAATTAAAATTTTTTGAAAAATCTTTGATAAATTATTGACAATCCACCATATTGTGTATATTATGGATACGTGTGGTTCAGCAGTTGTCTGTACCGAAAATAAAACGGCGGCAAATTAAGGCTGTCTAAGGTAAAGGAGAATATGAAAAATGAGCAAGTGGGTATATTTATTCACAGAAGGTGATGCCGGAATGCGTGAGCTCCTCGGCGGTAAGGGTGCAAACCTTTCTGAGATGACAAAAATCGGTCTTCCTGTTCCACAGGGATTTACGATTACAACAGAGGCTTGTACGCAGTACTATGAGGACGGCAGACAGATTAATGACGAAATTATGGGACAGATTATGGACTATGTTGCAAAAATGGAAGAGATGAACGGCAAGAAATTCGGCGATTTAAAGAATCCGCTGCTTGTTTCTGTTCGTTCCGGTGCAAGAGCTTCTATGCCCGGTATGATGGACACCATTTTGAACTTAGGATTAAATGACGATGTTGTCGCAGCGATGATTGCAGGCAATCCGGATCCGAAGTTTGAGCGTTTCGTGTATGATTCTTACAGACGTTTCATTCAGATGTTCTCTGACGTTGTTATGGAGGTTGGTAAGAAATACTTTGAACAGCTTATTGATGAGATGAAAGAGAAGAAGGGCGTTAAATTTGACGTTGAGCTGACTGCCGCCGATTTAAAAGAGCTTGCAGAGCAGTTTAAGGCAGAATATAAGAAACAGATTGGAGAGGACTTCCCGTCTGATCCTGTTGTGCAGTTGAAAGAGGCTGTCAGAGCGGTGTTCCGTTCTTGGGACAACCCCCGTGCAAATGTTTACCGTCGTGACAACGATATTCCTTACAGCTGGGGTACGGCAGTAAACGTAATGCCGATGGTATTCGGTAACTTGAACGAGGAGTCGGGTACAGGTGTTGCATTTACGCGTGATCCGGCTACCGGCGAGAAGAAGCTTATGGGTGAATTCCTTACAAATGCACAGGGCGAGGATGTTGTTGCAGGCGTGCGTACACCGATGCCGATTGCACAGATGGAGGAGAAGTTCCCTGAGGCATATGAGCAGTTTATCAAGGTTTGCGATTTGCTTGAAAATCACTATCATGATATGCAGGATATGGAGTTTACGGTTGAGAACGGCAAGCTTTACATGTTACAGTGCCGTAACGGTAAGAGAACGGCACAGGCAGCATTAAAGATTGCATGTGATTTGGTAGACGAGGGTATGAAGACAGAGGAAGAGGCAGTTGCAATGATTGATCCCCGTAACTTGGACACGCTGTTACATCCTCAGTTTGACGCGGCTGCACTGAAGGCTGCAACACCGTTAGGAAAAGGACTTGGCGCATCTCCGGGCGCTGCATGCGGCAAGGCTGTATTTACGGCTGATGATGCGGAATCATGGGCAGCAAGGGGCGAGAAGGTTGTACTTGTCCGTCTTGAGACATCACCGGAAGACATTACGGGCATGAAAGCGGCGCAGGGTATTCTTACGGTGCGCGGCGGTATGACGTCTCATGCTGCAGTTGTTGCGCGTGGTATGGGTACATGCTGTGTATCAGGATGTGGCGATATTGCAATGGATGAGGAGAACAAGAAGTTTACGTTAGCCGGAAAAGAATTCCATGAGGGTGACTATATCTCAATTGATGGTACAACAGGTAATATCTATGAAGGACAGATTAAGACTGTTGATGCGACAATCGCAGGCGAGTTCGGTCGTATTATGGCATGGGCTGACAAGTATAGAAAGTTAAAGGTTCGCACAAACGCAGACACACCTGCTGACGCAAAGAAAGCAAGAGAGCTTGGCGCAGAGGGTATCGGTCTTTGCCGTACGGAGCATATGTTCTTTGAGGAGGACAGAATTGCTGCATTCCGTGAAATGATTTGTTCGGATACGGCTGAGGAGAGAGAGGCTGCACTGGAGAAAATCCTTCCTTATCAGCAGGGCGACTTCGAGGCGTTGTATGAGGCACTTGAAGGCAATCCGGTTACCATTCGTTTCCTTGATCCGCCCCTTCATGAGTTTGTCCCTACAGATGAGGCAGACATTGAGAAGCTTGCAAACGCACAGGGCAAGTCTGTGGAAGCGATTAAGAATATTATCGCATCTTTGCATGAGTTTAATCCGATGATGGGACACAGAGGATGCCGTCTTGCGGTCACGTATCCTGAAATCGCAAAGATGCAGACGAAGGCAGTTATCCGTGCGGCAATTAACGTACAGAAGAAGCATTCTGATTGGACTGTAAAGCCTGAGATTATGATTCCGCTTATCTGCGAAATCAACGAATTAAAGTTTGTAAAGAAAGTTGTTGTAGAGACGGCGGACGCAGAAATTGCGGCAGCAGGAGTAAAATTAGAGTATGAAGTAGGTACGATGATTGAAATCCCGAGAGCTGCACTGACGGCTGACGAGATTGCAAAAGAGGCTGATTTCTTCTGCTTTGGTACAAATGATTTGACGCAGATGACATTTGGCTTCTCAAGAGATGATGCAGGCAAGTTCCTGAATGCTTATTATGATACAAAGATTTTTGAGAATGATCCGTTTGCAAAGCTGGATCAGACGGGTGTAGGTAAGTTGATGGAGCTTTCGATTAAGCTTGGCAAGCCGGTTAATCCAAAGCTGCATGTTGGTATTTGCGGCGAGCACGGCGGAGATCCGTCTTCGGTTGAGTTCTGCCATAAGATTGGGCTGGATTATGTATCTTGCTCACCGTTTAGAGTGCCGATTGCGAGATTGGCGGCGGCACAGGCGGCGATAAACAATGTAGGAAAGTAGATTACAAATATATGTACTTTACGGA
>CAJUJG010000024.1:33278-50637 GCA_910586715.1 uncultured Lachnospiraceae bacterium | reverse complement strand
AAATAAATTCATAATCCGTATGAAAGCCAAATGCCTTGTGTAAATCATCCGTCAGGTCTGTTCTCTTGTAAGATGGGATATAGCCGCTTTCCCTTGATAAAAGTGTTACCCGCATGGAACGAAGGGTGCCTAGAATCTCGTTACAGGTATATTTGTTTCCGATTTTCTTCTCAAGCAGGCGGTAAGACATCTTTGTTATCAGAATTTCCTGTAAGTGAGATATACATGCGAAATGTCTCTCTGTGTGATACATAGTATATTATACCGCAAAGCGTACAAAAGCGCATGCAATATTGTGAAAATTTTGACAAAATATACCCTAATTAGCTTAAATAAAGGATTTTTGCGATATGAAGTTAAAACAAATGTCAAACATCTGTACGAATACTATTCTAACAAGGAATCTCCGGCTTTGGTCTGCCAAACGGTGGGGAATTTCCACGCTAACTCCCATCTGCCTGCATCAGCAGGCATACAAATCAGGATGGTGAAATTTTATATTTCACGTTATTTTATTATAGAAATTTGAGAAAATCAGACGATGAGTCTATGGCAGAAAATATATTGACCGTTTTTATAGATGAATCCGATGATTTTGGGGCATATGTAATTGTGAACCAGCCGGATTCGTGTTATAATCTCAATGCTGTTAATGATAGCAAATTGAGATTTTAGGAAAACATAATGATAAAAATCAGAGTAAAAGAACGGATACCTAAAAAAGCGTACAGATGCAGAATCTGGTGCAAAAAAGGCACGTCGTATGATTGCATGTTTTAGAAAACAGATCGGATGGGGTGCAGGCAGTGGACAGTAAAGTGTATGAATATGAATCCTTAATCTATGAAGCCGGGGAAACAGGCGGCGCTTATGTTATATTTCCTTATGATGTCAGGAAAGAGTTTGGACGGGGACGGGTGAAGGTACATGCCACGTTTGATGGGGAGCCATATGATGGCAGCATTGTAAATATGGGAGTAAGGAATGATGATGGGAGCATATGCTATATCATAGGCGTGCGTAAGGACATTCGCTTCAGGATAGGGAAGCAGCCGGGGAATCGTATTTTGGTGACAGTCCGGGAACGGGAATAAAGCAGGAGGGAAAAACAATGTGGATATGTCCAAAGTGCGGACGTACTTTTAAGAAACAGCAGCAGAGCCATTTCTGCGGAAAAGCGCCGGAAACGATTGAGGAATATATCGCGGCACAGCCGGAAGGGGTACAGCAGTATCTGAAAGAAATAAGGGATGCGTTACGTGCAGCGCTGCCGGAAGCAGAGGAACGGATTTCATGGAGTATGCCGACTTACTGGAAGAACCATAACATTATCCAGTTTGCCGGATTTAAAAAACATGCCGGACTGTATCCGGGACCGGAGGCTGTCAGCGAGTTTGCCGAGCACCTGAAAGAATACAAGATCAGCAAAGGGACCATACAGCTTCCCTACACCAGGACGGTTCCAGTGGAATTGATTTCCGATATTGCCAGATGGTGTTATGAGACGGGGAACCATCCGTAGGATTGGAGAGATAAATTTTATGGGGAATGAAAAAATATATCAGATGGATTTTTCAAAAGTTTATTATCTGCTTGTTAGCAAGGCGGAGAAAAAGGGGCGGACAAGACAGGAGGTTGATGAGGTAATCCGGTGGCTTACCGGAAGCAGCCGGTCGGAACTGGAAGGGATGCTTGAAAGACCAGTCGCTTATGGAGATTTTTTCAATCAAAAAACATGCATGGAATGAAATAACACAGGAAATGTGCCAATCAGAATTAGTGCATGAAACGAATATTATAATTAGTTTCATGAAGGAATATCTTACCATTATGAGTTATATCGGAACCGCCCGTAAGCAGGGAATCAATGTTTTCACCGCAATTCGAGAAGCCTTAAATGGCAACTCGGATATCATCTTTGGATAGGTTGTTCTGAATAGTTACCATTTTTGTTAGAAATCACCATGCCGTTGCAGATTATGCAGTTCTGAAGTATAATGAAACAAGGCGAAAGGGGCAGGAATCAATTATGCGAGGGAAATCAAGTAAGAAAAAAATTGCATTGATTGTATCAACTGCAGTCATGCTTGCACTTTGTCTGCTTGCGGCGTTGGTGTGGACCGGAAAAATTGTCCCTAACCGACTGTTTGCAGCACGCTATCCTGTAAAAGGAGTGGATGTATCCTCCTATCAGGGAGTGATAGACTGGAAAACCCTGGTGGCACAGGACATATCTTTTGTATTTATCAAAGCTACAGAAGGAAGTACTTTTGTGGATGACAATTTTGCCTATAACTATAGCGAAGCCCAAAAGACAGGGCTGCGAGTGGGGGCCTATCATTTTTTCAGCTATGATAGTGAAGGCAGAACACAGGCGGACAATTTTATTGAAACGGTAGAAAATTCTGAGGGAATGCTGCCGCCGGTAATCGACCTGGAATTCTATGGGGATAAAAGACAGAATCCGCCCCCACAGGCTGATGTCAGGAGAGAACTGGATGTTTTTATTGAGAAAGTAACAAAATATTATGGCATGAAGCCTATTATTTACGCCACAGAAAAGTCCTATTATCTTTATCTTGACGGGGCTTATGGGGACTGTGATATCTGGATCAGGAATGTCTATATACCGCCTAGCCTGTCGGATGGCAAGGACTGGACTTTTTGGCAGTACACGAACAAAGGATACCTGAAAGGATATCAGGGGAAGGAAAAATATATAGATATTAATGTCTTTCATGGGACAGAGGAGGAGTTCAGAAATTATCCTTAATAAGATGAAAGACAATTCAGCAAGCTGTTAAGTTAGGAATAGAGGAATATTTTATGTGCAGCAGATACTATTTTGACAATGATACAATGAAAGAAATCCTGGATATTGTGGAAAAAACAGATGCCCGCCTGCGGGGGATGCAGGGAAACAGGGACATATATCCGACAGATGATGCCCCTGTAATCATAAGGAATGCCACAGGCGGAATAAAGCTGACAAGGATAAAGTGGGGGTATCCAAGAATGGATGGCTCCGGCATAATTATCAATGCAAGGGCGGAATCCGTACTGGATAAGAAGATGTTTGAGGGCGGCATCAGGCGCCGCAGGGCAGTAATTCCGGCAGGATATTTCTATGAGTGGAGCCGCAACAAAGAAAAAAATACATTTCGCAGGAAAGACAGGGATACTGTCTTTATGGCGGGGTTTTATGATTTGACAGATATCGGGGAACGATTTATCATAATAACGACACAGGCAAATGTGTCCATGATAAAGATACATGACCGTATGCCGCTTATACTGGAAAAAGGACAGATAAAGGACTGGCTGCTTGATGATACGGCAGTGGATTATTTATTACGGCAGGCACCGATACTGCTTGACAGGGAAACGGAGTATGAACAGCGCACGTTGTTTGATTTGACTTAAAATATAAAATATCCAAAGCAACAGAAAGCACAGGTGGAATTATGAATATACAGATATTTGGGACAAATAAGTGTTTCGACACAAAAAAAGCCATGAGGTATTTTAAAGAACGCGGCATTAAATACCAGTTTATTGACATGAAGGAAAAGGGCATGAGCAGAGGCGAGTTTGCAAGCGTAAAACAGGCTGTGGGCGGCATTGGAAATCTTCTTGATGAAAACTGCAAGGACAAGGACGCGCTTGCACTGGTAAAATATATCACGGATGAGGATAAAGACGAAAAAATACTCGAAAACCAGAAAGTCCTGAAAACCCCAGTCGTAAGGAACGGAAAACAGGCAACGGTCGGTTATCAGCCGGAAATTTGGAAAGAGTGGGCATGACAGGAGAACCGGAAAATATTTCCTTGCCTTAAACAGCGTATTACGCTAATTTTCCTGTAACTTATTTGGAATGGGAAGGCATATTTATACCTTTGAAAACCGTTGCAGGGAGGACATGGGTATTGTTCTGAATGACGGAACAACAAAGATATTCTTAAATGCGGTTAGTGATATGGATGATACCAGCAAAGAATTAAGGGCATTTTTGGATTACGTGGCAGAAAAGGAATCGGATGACGCCTTTGTAAGGAAATTAGAAGAAGCGGTGAAACAGGCAAGGAAAAACAGGGAATGGAGGCAGATATGCAGGATACAATATATTAATAAGTATCTTCTATAGTTCGTATAAATAAAAAATTGTCCGTCCACATACAATTGGATAATCCATTGAAAAGGAATGGAAACTCATGTGTGAGGAGGGAATCAAAAAATACGAAAGAAATAATTTTATAGAAGTTTAAAAACAGTCAAAGAGAGCTTGAAAGACAGCTCTCTTTTATTATGCAAAAACATCATAAATTATGTAAACCTAGACAAGGAGGCACAAATGAATATGAAAAATACCGAATGCAACAAGCCCTCATCCAATATGATGAAAGTAAAAGGGATTAATAAGGAAAGACATATGAAAGAACTAAAACAGGACGTGGACTATGGCAGCAAAACAATCCGCCTTATCCTGCAATTCCCCGACGAACCGCAGGATACCATGCAGGCGCAGGAAGAAGTAAAGTCAATCCTGACATGCGCGTTGCGCGAACAGATACGAAACAGCGCAGCAATGTATGGCGCATAAAAAGAAAATACGAATATATAAAATAGAAGGGAGATCGTTTATGCAAAAGAAAAAAACAGTCCGTATGCTGCTGCGTGTCAGCTCAAACCAGCAGCTTGAGGCGGACGGCGATTTATCCGTACAAAGACGCATTGTAACAGAATATGTAGAAAAACAAAGCGACTGGAAACTGGACAAAAAAGAATATTTCGAGGGTAGTAAGAGCGGATACAAAACCGCTGTCAGCAACAGGGATGTCCTTCAGGAGGCAATGGAGGACGCAAAGAACGGGGAATATGACATACTGGTTGCCTATAAGGATGACCGTATCGGCAGGCGCATGTGGGAAATCGGCGCATACGTGATGACGCTTAAAAGCTACGGCGTGGACATCTATACGGTCAAGGACGGCTGCATATCACCCGCAGGCGACGACATCATGGGGCAGATGATGCTTGCGCTGCGTTTTGGAAATGCGCAGAAAAGCAGTTCCGATACAGGGATGCGTGTGAAGGATACCGCTCAAAAACTTGTTCAACAGGGACGGTTTATGGGCGGAACGGCTCCATATGGCTATGAGCTGGTCTTATCGGGAGAACTTAGCAAGCATGGGCGTGCACTCCATAAACTGGTTATTGTTCCAAAGAAGGTAGAAGTGGTAAAATATATTTATGATTTGTCACTTAATAAAGAATTTGGATCCTCTAAAATAGCAAAGATACTAAATGAGGATACATACTATAAAACAATGGCGCCCAATGATGTGTGGAAAGGCGGGACAATTACCAGCATATTGACCAATCCGGTCTATGCAGGTCATGTTGCGTATAAACGTCGGGAACGGGTAAACGGAATCTGCCACCGGCTAATGGACAAAGAGTGGATTAAGTCAAGCCAGCCTGACGAGAACATACAGATGATTGACGGCGCCGTATGGGATATGGTACAGGATAAGCGCAAAAGCAGAGCCGATAAGTATATTAAGACTTTGGAGCATAAGGGTGTCAATGTAATAAGGCGAAATGACGGTATGCTGTCGCTGATTGATGTCATTCACTGCGGTTACTGTGGTAGAAAGATGACAAACGGTTCTAGATATAGTTATTGGAAGATTAAAGAAACAGGCGAGAAACGGGCAAATAAAATACCAATATACCGCTGTCAGGCAGAACAAAGCGGTTTGCCGCATGACGGAGTGACGCGCTTGCGCGCTGATATGATTGAAAAGGTCGTGTTTGACAGCCTTTCAGAGTATATCGGGTGTTTACAGGATAAAGAAGATATTTTTGAAACGATTGAGCGGAATCAAAGCATGGAAAGAAAAGCGCAGGAAGCAGAGATAAAAAAGCTGTTAAAAGAGCTGGAGAAGACCGAAGAGGGCATTGCAACAATGGAGCAGCACATTCCCGAAGCCATGACAGGAGCTTACGCGTTATCGCTTGAGGAGCTTGTCGCAGTGATACACAGGCAGCAGGAAAAAAAGGAAGAGCAGGAGGCACAGATACAGGAAAAGAAAGAGCGGTTACAGCAGATGGCAGTCACTGTGGGAGAGTGGGAGGAGCTGCGCACACAGATTCCCACATGGCAGCAGGTCTTTAAGGAGGCGGGAAGGGAGACGCAGCGCGTGCTGGTGAACAGGCTGATTGACAGGATTGACGTAACGGATGACCAAATCGTAATCCGCTTCAAAATCAACCTCAATGACTTTTTACCACGAATGAGTGACGGTTCCGGTACCACTCCGTATAAACCCTGTTTAATGTAAAAGACATAATTACCAGCGTATTCGCGTAAATGGTATTCTCCGGCCATGTGGCATAAATTTCGGAAGAAACAACATTTTTGATATAGTCGGTATAACGCACATAATAATTCGGCGCGCTCGAATCCTGCGGTACGCCGTCGTGGACAATGATAAATTCCGGAATAACCACGCGGCTTAGGACGATTTCACCGCTCTCGTCCATCGGCTTGATTTCGTCCTCCGGGATTTTGGGAGGGTACTCGCCGTACAAGGTGTGGTCGGGAATGATAATATCTTCCTCCGCGGGAGCATCAGGACCTTCCAGTTCCAAGGGCGTCATCGACACCGGCTGGACTGCCGTTACATCGGGAAGAATTTCTGTACCCGAGATAAAGACCGGCTCATAGCCTGGCGCTGTGACGGAAATGTTGTATTCGGAGTAGGGCTGCACTTCACTTGGCTCTGTGCTGTAGTTAATGCTGGGAGCGGGCAGTACGACCATTTCGGTCTGTCCCGATTCGTTTGTGGTGAGGGTGGTCACCACGGCGTCAGGCTCTCTTGTATAGGAAATGGTGATGGTCGCATTCTGAATGGGAATCAGTCCCTGTGAGGAGGTAACGTTTATGGTGAGATTTCCCGAGTAAGCGGGAGCTTCAGTTTTGACGATTTCAGACATAAAAATCCCCTGCATACGTTTTGTTGATAGTATATGCAGGGGAGATTGTTGTTGTGAATTATTCGTTTAAACGGATTCGTCAATTACTGCGCCGGCAGTTGCTTCGGTTACTGTACCAGTGTTTGTCGTGGTATCAGTCTTGTCCGTAACCGTGCCGTCTCCAGCAGCTTCCGCTTTTTCCTTATCTTTTTGTAAAAGTTCGTTTAAAAATTTGTTTGAACTTGTTGTCGGCTTTTTCTCTGACTTATCAAGAAGCTTGTCAAGAACCTTATTTCTAACAGTTGAAATTGTGCTTCTTTGTGGATCATAGGTATAAGTACATGCATGTCTCGACTTGCTTGCGCTTGTAGAACTCGAAGAAGAAGAAGAGCTGCTGGTTTTATCGCTAGAAGATGTGCTCTTTTTGTCCTCGGTGTCCACCGTGTCAAAATAAGACTTCATTAACTTTTTATATGAGCCTGACTTAATTAGCCTTGAATCACCTATTGTGCTGAAAATGCTGTTTGTACCTGATGTATTCAAGTTTAATGAATTATTTAAAAAACTGTTCATTGATGATGAGTTCCATGAAACTCCTGCCATAAAAATCACTCCTTTGACTAAAAATAATCCTTGCGTCCATGCCGTTTTATATTCTTTATTATTTTATCGGCTGTTTTATGAAAAATATTTATACTTTGTTTTTGTATTTTCAACAGTCGCTTTTTGCGGCATAAGTACGCCCTCTTATGCCCTTATCTTAACATAAAAGGTAGAAAATGGCAAATCTTTTTTCATATCTTTTATGGTATGTTTGTGCATGATAAAATATAGCATGTTATTTTTTGTGACCAGCACGTTTGCGCAGCGTCGGATCAAGGATTTTCTTTCGGATTCTAAGGTTTTCCGGCGTCACCTCAAGGAGCTCATCCGTGTCGATAAAGTCGAGCGCCTGCTCAAGGCTTAAAATTCTGGGCGGTGTGAGGCGCAGCGCTTCGTCGGCACTGGAAGAACGCGTGTTTGTAAGCTGCTTTTTCTTGCAGACATTCAGCTCAATGTCCTCACCTTTGCCGTTTTGTCCGACAACCATGCCGGAGTATACCTTTTCGCCCGGTCCGATAAAGAGTGTACCGCGTTCCTGGGCATTAAATAATCCGTATGTGATTGCTTCGCCCGCCTCAAACGCAATTAATGAGCCCTGTTTGCGGTACTGTATATCCCCCTTGTAAGGACCATAACCGTCAAAAATAGTATTTAAAATGCCGTTGCCCTTCGTGTCGGTCATAAATTCACCGCGGTAGCCAATCAGACCGCGCGACGGAATGGAAAATTCCAGTCTTGCATAGCCGCCGCTTGCTTTTCCCATGTTTTGCAGCTCGCCTTTTCTTTGACTGAGTTTTTCGATGACCGTTCCGGAAAATTCTTCAGGAACGTCGATGTATGCAAGCTCCATTGGTTCAAGTGTTTTGCCGTTTTCATCCTTTTTATAGAGCACTTCCGCTTTGCTGACGGCAAACTCATAACCCTCACGGCGCATATTTTCAATTAAAACGGACAAATGCAGCTCGCCGCGTCCGGAAACTTTGAACGAATCGGGGCTGTCCGTCTCCTCAACACGAAGCGACACATCCGTGTTCAGCTCCTTGAAAAGCCGGTCTCTTAAATGACGGCTTGTGACATATTTGCCTTCCTGCCCCGCAAGCGGAGAGTCATTGACGATAAACTGCATGGCAATCGTCGGCTCGCTGATTTTTTGGAATGGAATGGGAACAACGTTATCTGTTGCGCAAAGCGTATCTCCGATGTGAATGTCGGAAATTCCGGAAATTGCAACAATAGAACCGATGCCCGCTTCCCTTACTTCTACTTTATTTAAACCGTCAAATTCATAGAGTTTGCTGACCTTGACTTTTTGCTGTTTGTCCGGTTCGTGGTGGTTGCAGATGATAACCTCCTGGTTGACCCTGATTGTGCCGTTGTCCACTTTACCGACACCGATTCGTCCAACATAGTCATTATAATCAATGGTGCTGATGAGTACCTGCGTGCCTGCATCGGAATCACCTTCGGGAGCGGGAATATAGTCCAAGATGGTTTCAAATAGCGGCGTCATGTCGGAACCCTGCGCATCCTCCTCAAGGGAAGCGATGCCGGACTTTGCGGATGCAAATACAAAAGGACAGTCAAGCTGTGAGTCGTCGGCGTCAAGCTCCAAAAACAGCTCGAGCACTTCGTCGACAACTTCTGTGGCGCGCGCTTCAGGACGATCAATTTTATTAATGCAGACGATAACAGGGAGCTTGAGTTCCAATGCCTTTTTTAACACAAATTTTGTCTGCGGCATGGCACCCTCAAAAGCATCTACTACAAGAATTACGCCGTTTACCATTTTGAGTACGCGCTCTACCTCACCGCCAAAATCGGCATGTCCCGGCGTGTCAATGATATTGATTTTGGTATCTTTATACATAACAGCTGTATTTTTTGACAAAATCGTGATACCGCGCTCGCGTTCTATATCATTAGAATCCATAACGCGTTCCGCGACTTCCTGATTTTCGCGGAAAACGCCGCTCTGCTTTAAAAGCTCGTCCACCAACGTTGTTTTGCCGTGATCTACATGGGCAATGATTGCGATGTTTCTGACATCTTCTCTTTTCTGTATCATAAATTTCATATCCTTCCTTGCATTTTCAAAACTGTAATAGTATAGCACCGTTAAAGCCATTTTGCAACACGAATTGCACAAAAACCAAAGGTGACAGAAACTTATATAAAAATTTCTACAATGATTTGCAAAATAATAGGAAAAAGAGCCTGCCGCTGTGGATTATCTTGTCATACATTGCGGAAAATGCCCGAATTCAGGCGGTTTGCGCGATATTTACAGCTTTATTTTTCGTATAAAATGGCATATGATGGTAACAGAAAGACGAAGGGAGATTAAAATCAATGCAAGAAACAATGAAGACAAAAAATGGTTATCATGAACAGGTAATTGAAAACAATCAGGTGACGGTTATGGGAGAAATCGTGAGTGATTTCACATTTAGTCATGAGATTTTTTCGGAAGGCTTTTATATGGTAGATATTCAGGTGGCACGGCTTTCAGAGTCAATGGATATTATACCTGTCATGGTTTCGGAGCGACTTCTTGATGTGAGCGGCGACTATAAAGGAATGATGGTTGTGATTAACGGTCAGTTCCGTTCATACAACAGGCATGAGGAGCACAAAAACAAGCTGGTTCTTTCTGTGTTTGCAAGAGAACTGGAGTTTGTAGATGAGCTGAGTGAGAATATTAAGACAAATCAGATTTTTTTGGACGGCTATGTGTGCAAAGAACCAATTTACAGGAAAACGCCGCTTGGACGTGAGATTGCTGATTTGCTTTTAGCCGTAAACCGTCCTTATGGGAAATCCGACTATATTCCCTGCATCTGCTGGGGCAGAAATGCGCGGTATGCCGCAAACTTTGCGGTTGGAGAAAGATGTCTTGTGTGGGGGCGCATTCAGTCGAGAGAATATATGAAGAAGCTGTCGGAGGATGAGCTTGAAAAGAGAGTTGCTTACGAGGTTTCTGTCAGCAAACTTGAAATCCCTGATGATGAAGACGACGAATAGATGTTCTAAAGACTTGCCAAATCCGGGCTTATATGATATAATGCCGTGAAGTGTTATACTGCAAGGAAAGGATAAAGGGTATTAATAAATGGGAGATGGATTAATACAGGTATACAGCGGAGAGGGCCACGGAAAATCTGCCACTGCGCTTGGCAGAGCCATACAGACGGCAGGCATGGGCGAAGATGTGGTAATCATTAATTTCCTGAAAGGCAATCAGAGCGATGAATTTTTGAAGCGGATGGAGCCTGAAATTAAGATTTTCCGCTTTGAGAAGAGCGCTGAGGAATTTTCACAGCTTTCCGAGGAGCGTAAGCAGGAGGAAATCCACAACATCCGAAACGGCTTGAACTTTGCCAAAAAGGTTCTCACGACAGGAGAATGCGACCTTTTGATTTTGGATGAGGTGTTGGGGCTGATTGATAACGGCATTATTGATATTGAGGACCTGCGTCATATTCTCGAGGCAAAGGGAGAGGATGTGGGCATCATCCTTACGGGCATCCGGCTAAACGATGCGGTATGCCAGATTGCAGATGAAATTTTTCAAATCGAGGCGGTTAATTGTAAGGCTTATTGAGTTTGAGGGAAACAGAAAATAAATTAAAATGAAAATCCGAAAAGATACGGGCTTGTATGCGGTATATTTTCGGATTTTTTAATGGATTTTTGTGCAATCCGTTGACAGTATGCGCCGAAGGCTATATAATAAAGAAACGAAAAGAAAATACGGGGATAGAGGTCGCGTTTTTTAAAAGTACCTTTTAGGAGGTGTCAGGCACTGATGAGGAGAAGGGAAAGGAAAGGACGCCGAAAGCGGGGACTGCCTGAGGGTTCTTGTCTTGGGCATGCGGTTAAGAGCCGTATGACTGTCATCGTCAGATGGAGCGCTATCGTTTTACCAAAGCCGGTATATGCGGCGCATGGTATTTTAATGTATGGGACGCCGGTCATCTGAGATAAGATGTTCGGTTTTTTTCATATTTAGGATTATTCAAAAAGGAGGACATACAAATGGCAATTTTTACAGGAGCGGGCGTGGCAATTGTCACACCAATGAAAGAAAACAAAGAAGTGGACTATGAGGCATTTGCGAAGCTGATTGACTTTCAGGTGGAAAACGGTACGGATGCAATTATCGTGTGCGGTACGACAGGCGAGTCATCGACACTGACGCATGAAGAACATATCGATGTTATCCGGTTCTGCGTGAAGCAGGTAAACGGCAGACTGCCCGTGGTTGCGGGTACCGGTTCAAACTGTACCGAAACGGCGGTTTATCTTTCGCAGGAAGCTGAAAAGGCAGGCGTGGACGGACTTTTGTTAGTTACGCCTTACTACAATAAGGCGACGCAGAACGGTCTGTATGAGCACTATAAGATGATTGCGGATTCCGTAAAGCTGCCGATTATTTTATATAATGTGCCGAGCAGAACAGGCTGTAATATTGCGCCGGCAACGGTGGTGCGCCTTTGTAAAGATGTGGAGAACATTAAGGGCGTGAAGGAAGCAAGCGGCGATATTTCACAGATTGCAAAGCTGATGGCGCTTGCGGACGGCTGTGTGGATTTATATTCCGGAAATGACAATCAGATTGTGCCGATTCTTTCGCTTGGCGGAAAAGGCGTTATATCCGTGACTTCCAATATTGTACCACAGCAGACACACGACATCTGTCAGCTTTATTTTGACGGAAAGGTGGAGGAGAGCTGTAAGGAGCAGCTTAGGATGATAGACCTTTGTGACGCGCTGTTTTGCGAGGTTAATCCGATTCCTGTCAAGAAAGCGTTAAATCTTATGGGAATGAATGCAGGGGTATTAAGGCGTCCATTAACCGAGATGGAGCCGGAGAATGCCGCAAAATTGGAAAAAGCGATGAGGGAATACGGGATTTTATAATAAAACCGAAAAGGGGAAAGGATAAAGGACAAAATGACAAAGGTAATAATGCACGGCTGCAACGGAAAGATGGGACAGATGATTACGAATATCATCGCTGCCGAGGAGGATATTGAAATCGTGGCGGGAGTTGATGCTTCTGACCATATTAAAAATACATATCCTGTGTTCACAAACATTGCACAGTGTGACGCGGCAGCGGACGTGGTGATTGATTTCTGCTCGGCGGCAGCAGTTGATGCGCTGTTGGATTACTGTGTGGAAAAACAGATTCCATGTGTATTGTGTACGACAGGGCTTTCGGAGGCACAGCTTGCACATGTTGACGAGGCGGCAAAAAAGGTTGCGGTGTTAAAGTCTGCAAATATGTCGCTTGGTGTGAACATGCTGTTGAAGCTGTTAAAGAATGCGGCGCAGGTGCTGGTTCCTGCGGGATTTGATATTGAAATTGTGGAGAAGCATCATAACCTCAAAGTGGATGCGCCCAGCGGAACGGCGCTTGCCCTTGCCGATTCCATCAATGAGGAGTTTGACAATCAGTTCGAATACGTATATGACAGAAGCGGGAAGCGGGAGCGGCGCACGGATAAGGAAATCGGAATCAGCGCCGTGAGAGGCGGAACCATCGTCGGCGATCATGATATTATTTTTGCGGGGGAGGACGAGGTCATTACGTTCTCGCACAGGGCATATTCGAAGGCGCTCTTCGGAAAGGGAGCGGTTCAGGCGGCGAAGTTTCTCAAGGGAAAACCGGCAGGAAAATATGACATGAAAGATGTCATCGGCGAGGTCTGATATGGAATTTCGACCATGCATTGACATTCATAACGGAAAGGTAAAACAGATTGTCGGTTCTTCTCTTGCAGATAAAAATGACAGTGCGAGGGAAAATTTTGTAGCCCAAAAGGATGCCGGTTATTATGCCGGATTATATCGGGAAAAAGGGATTAAGGGGGGACATATCATCCTCCTTAATCCTGTTTCCAGCGATTATTATGAGGCAACAAAGGCGCAGGCGCTTTGTGCGCTTCGCGCCTACCCGCAGGGGATGCAGATTGGCGGGGGCATCAATGACACAAACGCTGAGGCGTACCTTGCGGCTGGGGCGTCCCATGTTATCGTGACTTCGTTTGTCTTTCGGGACGGTCATATCCATATGGAAAATCTTGAGCGTTTATGTGCAGCAGTAGGCAGGGAACATCTTGTGCTTGATTTGAGCTGCCGAATGCGGGACGGAAAATATTATATTGTAACGGACCGGTGGCAGAAGTTTACGCAGGTGGCAGTGGAGGAGCGCATGCTTGACATGCTTGGCGCTTATTGCGATGAATTTCTGATTCATGCGGTTGATGTGGAAGGAAAAAATCAGGGAATTGAAGAGCAATTGGTTCGTACGCTCGGCAGTTGGAAGGGGGATACCCCAATAACTTATGCGGGCGGTGTGCACAGTTATGAGGATGTCCATATATTAAAAGAGCTTGGAGACGGAAGGATAAACATTACGGTCGGAAGTGCACTGGAGATATTTGGCGGCACTTTGGAGATTGACAGGATTATGGAAATGACAGCCACCAGACACAGGATAAGTGAGATAGGATTATGAATCATGAAGATAACCCGTCAAATGAGAATAAAAGTTTGCTGAAAAAAGTGATATCAAATAAGGAAGCCGGGTATTCTATATAGCAATTATTTCCTCAAAAGTTGAAAAAATTTTAAAAATTAGAAAAAAATATTGTCTGAATAGTTGTTTATCTGCGCCTGTTTATGGTAAAATAATGCTATATTAACAGAAAAGTCTGAAAAATAAACAGGAGGTATGCAAAGATGGCGGAATATGCAGAAAAAAAGACAAAAAACAGGAAAATTATCTATAATGTCCTTTTCATGCCGGATGATGATACGATGGCAGTCAGAAAAATGTCTGTCAGAATGGAAGTGTTAATTGCATTTTTTGCTGCGATTGCGTTTTTAATTGTAACAGCGCTTACATATTGTTTTATTTTGGTGAGAGAGCTTGGCAGTGCAAATGAAAGCATTATGGCGCTTAGAATACAAAGTGAAAAAATAATAGAGGAAAACAATGAACTTGTATCAGAAAATAAGAAACTTCAGGAAAAGGTGGAAATTCTCAGTGATACGGTTAATGATAAGCGGCAACAGGAGCAGGAGCGTGAAGCGCAGCAGGCGAGAGGCTATGTGCCATCCGGGTTTCCGCTGCGGGGCACAGCGTCGTATAATGCAAATGAGACGGAGCTTGATGGTCAGCCGATTGCCTATTTTCATGTCGGGCAGGGTACAGGTGTTATAGCAACAGCAAAAGGTACGGTAATGTCAATTGCAGGAAGCGATGGCAGCGGCTATATAATTATGGTAGACCACGGAAATGGGTATTATTCTGTTTATAGAAACGGTTCCGCTCCCAAGGTGGATGAAGGAGATGAGGTGACAAGAGCTACGGAGCTGTTTGTGATTGAAGCAGGACATGAACAGTTTGGGTATCAGATTATTGAAGAAAATAAATATATTAATCCATTAGAGTTTATGGAAACATATGGCTAGGGAGTTTTCCCTAGCCTTTTAAATATCAGTTCATACCCATCGCTTCCATAATTTAAGGAACGGTTCACGCGGCTTATTGTTGCAGTGGAAGCGCCGGTTTTTTCTGCGATTTCCATGTAGGTTTTGTGTTCCCGCAGCATTGTGGCAACTTCAAAGCGTTGTGAAAGAGAGAGGAGTTCGTTTACAGTACATAAGTCTTCAAGAAAATTGTAGCCTTCCTCTTTCGTTTCAAGGCATAAAAGCGCATCAATAAGGTGGTCAACAGCTTCTGTTTTTATCTTTTTATTCATACGTCTATCCCCTTTAAAAGTATATTTTATACAACTTTAATACTGTAAAGTTTTACAGTTATAAATATTTTAACATACAAATAGAGGAATGTAAACAGAAAAAATAATCATAAAGGTATTGATAAGTAGTTTTTATTACTATATAATGTAGCTTATCAACAGATAGGTATGCGGCCGCACCCTGATAAGGCGATAGGAGCGGCAGATTGAGAGGAAATATGGATACAAAGGACTTATTGAATAAAATAATGGAAGGTGTTGACAGCATAGGTCATATCAGTGCATCGGACATTCCGAATATTGATTTATATATGGATCAGGTGACAACCTTTATGGATAAAAATCTCCGTAGGGGTTCGCGTTATCCCGATGCGGATAAGGTGATGACCAAGACTATGATTAATAATTATGCAAAAAATGATTTGCTGCCCCCTCCGGTGAAAAAGAAATATTCTCGTGAGCATGTACTGGTGCTTATTTTTATTTATTACTATAAGGGAATTCTTTCCATCAGTGATATTCAAACACTGCTGGCTCCCGTAACGGACAATTTTTTTCAAAAAGACGAAGGATTTGATATTGAGAAAATTTACGAAGAAGTTTTTAGCATGAAGGCAGAGCAGATGGAGCGCCTTAGGGAGGATGTCATTGATAAATATGACTGCGCAATGAATACCTTTGAGGATTTTTTGAAGTTGTTTTCGTTTATCTGTGCATTAAGTTTTGATGTGTATATGAAGAAAATGATTATAGAACGTCTGATAGACAGCATGCGCAGTACAGGCGAGAAGGAACACAACGCAAAGAAAAAAAGTGAAGAAAAATAAAAAACAGCCGATATAATACACGAAAGGTAAATTTTTTGGAAATGGAGGGTTTTCATGTCAATATCAGCAATTGCGGGTTTTTCCGGACTTCGTGATTACAGGATTTCGTCAATACATGGCAATCCATACAGTACGTATGCCATTCAAAAAATTGGCAGAAATATGGACAGCCAGCGCGGACGTGCGCTTGTAATCGGGCAGGAAAAGCCAAAAGAGGATTTATATGTAAAGGATTACGGAGCGCTTCCCAAGACAAGGAACACGGTAACCGGTGATTTTGCCGAGCTGTTAAGTATTCAGGAGAGTGCGGATTCCGATAACGGAGCTTCGCAGGAACTTCTCGAACGTTCTGACACATCAGGATATGCATTTTATTTAAAAGATACAATCGGTTTGATGGGGGTTCAGAACGGCTTGCGGGAAAAACTGAACGGTGTGGGATTTGCATTGTTTGAATAGTTTGAATAGTTTTGCGAAAAAAAATAAAAAAAGTTATTGTCAGACTATTTACAAAATTATGTAAATGTGATAATATAATTCTTGCAAAGAGATTATGTTATCTTGACTGGGGAGTCAAATAATTAATGATTTGTTAAGAAGGGAAACAGCAAAAAGGACCATTGGGGAATGGTCCTTTTTGCTTGCAAAAAAATGTAAAATAGTGTAAGATTAGGTTTATTATGTTAATGATTAAATGGAGGATGAAATTGTGAAAAGAGTTTTTGCATTTTTGCTGACATTGTGTATGTGCATTGGTATTTTCGATGGCGGATGTGATTTACGGGTCAAAGCAGAAGAGACAAAAAAAGAGTATAAGATAATGGTAAACCGTGCCGCAAACTGCGTAACAGTATATGAAAAAGCAGAGGATGGTACGGTTGTTCCTGTAAGGGCATTTATCTGTTCCTGCGGGCGTGAGGGGCACGAGACGCCGCTTGGTACGTTTCGGACAAGCAGCGCTTATGAATGGCGGCTTATGGTTGACGGTACTTATGGTCATTATGCCGTCCGGTTTAACAAAGGGATTATGTTCCATTCGATACCGTATTATACAAAGAATGCGGGAGATATGGAGTGGGAACAGTATAATCTGTTGGGACAGCCGGCATCGCTTGGCTGTGTGCGCCTTACCTGTGCAGATGCAAAATGGATCTATGATAATTGTAAGGCAGGCACG
>CAJUJG010000024.1:28215-33268 GCA_910586715.1 uncultured Lachnospiraceae bacterium | reverse complement strand
CCGTGTATGATGATGCCGAAAATCCGGGACCGCTGGGAAGACCTGAGGAAATCAAGCTGGAAGAAGGTCATGCCTTCAAAACGTGGGACCCTACAGATACGGACATTGATAATCCGTGGAATACGGTCAGACCTGAGCTTCATCTAATGAACGGAAGAGGGGATGGCGTGGTTTATCTGCCTGTGGGAGCAACGGCGCATGATATTTATAGTGCGTTGGCAGTGAGAACGCCGCAGGGTGAGGTACGCGCACTTGGAGAATACCAGCTTAGAATGACTGGAGCTTATGATTTGAACAGTGTGGGAAAGTATATCGCCCATGTGTACGGAATTGATACGCATGGGGTGAGAGTTGAGCAGGATATGATGATTTGTGTGGAATAACGCTTTTTGTAGACATGCGCACGCCAAAGCAGCGGAATCTGCCGCAGTAAAAATGCTTTGGCGGCGCGAAAAACGGATAGCGTTATTTTTATGGTTTTGCCTGATTTGAGAAAGCATTGTTGACCAGTGCTTCAAAGGGAACATAGTTTTCCAGTTCACCGGCTTCCATTAGGATATTCTGCAAAAGCATAAAGCTGTCTTCAGAATATACAAGGTCTTCTTTCCATGTATCCTGTGACTGATAGCGGTTGACAATCGTGGTAATAGTAGAAAGCGCTGTTTCTGGAAATTGAGGTTGGATAACGGATGCGATTTCATCGGCAGAGTGGCTCGCTACATAATCCATGCCTTTTTGCAGCGCTTTTGTAAAGGAGAGAATGGTGTCGGGATTTTTCTCAAGATAGCTTTTTTTTGCGCTGAATGCAGTGTAGGGCACATAGCCGGAGTCTACGCCGAGTGAAGCGACAATATATCCCTTTCCCTGCGTTTCAAGCGAGGTGGCATGCGGCTCGAACTCTACGGTGAAGTCAGCATAGCCTGCATCACCTTCTTTTGCGCCTGAAAAAGCCGCTGCAGTGGATCCAAAGTCAATGCTGGTATCAATTGTAAGGTCGCTGTCGGGGTCTATTTGATTCATTTTTAAGATGTATTCAAACACCATTTGCGGCATTCCGCCTTTTCTGCCGCCGAGAACATATGCTCCTTTTATCATATCCCAGTCGAAATTATCAATGGGAGTGCGGCTTACAAGAAAGTTGCCTGCGCGCTGCGTAAGCTGTGCAAAATTCACCGCATAATCTTCTGCGCCCTGCAAGTAAGTATATACGGAGGCTTCGCTTCCCATAAATCCAATGTCTGCTTCATCCGTGAGGAGCGCAGTCATTGTCTTGTCTGCGCCATAGCCTGTCACAAGTTCAAGATTTATACCTTCGTCCGCAAAATACCCCTCTTCGATAGCAACATACATTGGAGCGTAAAAAATAGAATGTGCCACCTCGTTCAGGGTTACTTTTGTCAGGTCTGAAGTGGCAGCAGAATCTTTACTGCCACAACCGCCAAAAAGCATCGAGACAAGCAGTACCGCGGTCAAAAGCATAGAGTGTATTTTCCGTTTTTTCATAAAAATCCTCTAATTAATGTTTTGATTATCATATGCGGAAAAAGGAATAAGGTGATTGGAGGCTGGCGTAAAGTTTTAAAAAACGATCTCCAGTGTGCATGAACGTGCATCAGGTGTAATTACGGAGTCGTTTCCTTCGATTAAAACGAGACCGTTTGCAGCGCTTTTTGCATACATGTTTACCATGCGGACGGTATAAGGCTTTGCGCCGTCCGAAGCAATGTGAATGCTGTGTCCGTTTCGCTTAAAGGAAACGGAGAGTGCAGGCACATCGCAATCATCGTCGTAAACATCCGCGTCAACGCGCACATTGTTGCGCAGCGCATAGACACGCAGTTCGCAGCGCTCGTTGTGGCTGTCCGTTTCCGTACGCTCCACAATAACGGAATTTTCACGTACCATAAGCATGGAATCTGCGGTATGTGTTTCCCCTTCTATTTCTATTTCGTTTCCGCCCAAATATTCTTTTCCGGTATAAAAGTTTGTCCAAACGCCTTCCGGAAGAAAAAAACGAACTGCTTTTTCCTTGTCAGGGATAGGTATCAAAATAAGGTTTTTATTTAAAATATATTGTTTTTCCATAATGATAACCCTCTTTTCTGCTTATTTTCACATTTTTTTGAATATATATCATAATAACACGAATTTGTAAAAAAAATCTATATTTTCGAATACTTTTTCAGAAGAATGTGATAAAATGAAACTATAAGAAATAAGCGGTAAAGGAGGAATTTCTATGAAACTGACTTTTGTAGGCGCAGATCATCAGGTAACGGGAAGCTGTCATTATTTGAATGCATGCGGAAAAAATATCCTTGTGGACTGCGGTATGCAGCAGGGAGCAAACCCTTTTGAGTGTTGTGAACTTCCTGTGGACGAGGCGCAGATTGACTATGTGTTTCTGACGCACGCACACGTGGACCATTCCGGAAATCTGCCGCTTCTGTATGCGAGAGGATTTCGGGGGCGGGTGTTTACGACGGAGGCGTCTGCCGATTTGTGCTCGATTATGCTGCGTGACTGTGCGCACATTCAGATGCAGGAGGCGGAGTGGAAAAACCGTAAGGCAAAGAGAAGTTCTGGAATACAGGCGGTGGAGCCAGCATATACAATGGAGGACGCAGACGGCGTAATCCGGTGCATTGTGCCGTGTGCATACAATAAAATCGTGGAGATTAGCGACGGGATTTCCATTCGCTTTACTGATGTGGGGCATCTGCTTGGCTCATCAAGTATCGAAATGTGGCTGACGGAAGGCGGTGTATCCAAAAAGATTGTATTCTCGGGTGACATCGGTAACAAGAACCAGCCGTTAATCAAGGATCCGATTTATACGGACGAGGCGGATTATGTGGTAATGGAGGCGACGTACGGCAACCGTTATCATGCGTCAGGCGAGAAACCCGAGTATGTCACGGACCTTGCGGAGATTATCAACAAGACCTTTAAGAGAGGCGGCAATGTGGTGATTCCATCGTTTGCAGTCGGAAGGACGCAGGAAATGCTGTATTTTTTGCGGAAAGTCAAGGAAGACAACCTTGTACCCGATTTTCCGTGGTTTGAGGTGTATGTGGACAGTCCGCTTGCGGTGGAGGCAACAGGTGTTTTTCAGAAAAATATTTATACCTGTTTTGACGAGGAGGCGATGGAGCTTGTCAGAAGAGGCATCAATCCTTTGAATTTTCAGGGGTTAAAGCTTGCCATCACGAGTGAGGAATCAAAGGAGATTAACTTTGACGAGACGCCGAAAGTTATTATATCGGCGAGCGGCATGTGTGAGGCGGGACGTATCCGCCACCATTTAAAACATAATCTGTGGAGACCGGAATGTACGATTCTGTTTGTGGGCTATCAGGCAGCGGGTACGTTGGGACGCGCACTGATTGAAGGTGCGGGAGAGGTGAAGCTGTTTGGTGAGGAAGTTGAGGTTCGCGCCGAAATCGGGCAGCTTCCGGGATTGAGCGGTCATGCGGATAAGGGCGGACTGATTGAGTGGGTGAATGCTTTTACGAAGAAGCCGGAACGTGTATTTATCGTGCATGGCGAAGATACGACGTGCAGCCTGTTTGCAGACTGCCTGCATGACGAGTACGGACATGATGCGTATGCGCCGTATTCAGGAACGCGGGTTGATTTGATAACAAATGCTATTGAATACGAGGCGGCTCCGGTTACAATTAAGAAGCGCGCACGTGCGGCATCCGATATTTTTGCAAGGCTTATTGCGGCAGGGCAGAGACTTATCGGTATTATTTACAAGAACGAGGGCAGGGCAAACAAGGATTTGGCAAAGTTTGCGGATCAGGTGAATGCGCTTGCTGATAAGTGGGAACCATAAAGAGAATTTCTAAGTCTGCAAAAGACGCAGACTAAGTAATTCTAAAGCTTTATGGAGAAGGACGCCCATATTGGGCGTTCTTCTGATTTGCGTGAGGAAATGAAGGAATGAGGCAGTGAGATTATATGAATATTATTGCGGCGGTGGACAGGAATTGGGCGATTGGGAATAAGAATGCGCTTTTGGTAAAAATTCCGCGTGATCAGAAACTGTTTTTTGAGATGACGCAGGGGAAAGTGGTTGTGATGGGGCGCAATACGTTGGAAAGTCTTCCGCAGAAGCAGCCGCTCAAAAACAGGGTGAATATTGTTTTGTCTTCCGATAAAGCGTATGCCGTTAAGGGTGCTACGGTGGTGCATTCTTTGGAGGAGCTTTTTGGGGAGCTGAAGCAGTATGAAAGTAATGATGTGTTTGTGGCGGGCGGAGAGACGGTGTACCGGCAGCTTTTGCCGTATTGTGACACTGCGCATATCACGAAGATTGATTACGCGTATGAGGCGGATGCCTATTTTCCGCGTCTTGATGAGCTGCCGGAGTGGGAGCTTGCGGCAGACAGCGAGGAGCAGACTTATTTTGATTTGGAATATTATTTTCTCCAATATCGAAACGCGTCCCATAAAAGCATTCTATAAAACAATCTATAAAACAATGCGTTATCGCATGAAAGATAAATGTTGCTTTTATGAAGTTTAGTGATATAATAAAAAATAAAAATTGTTTTACTTTTGGGAAAAAGGAGAGATGAGACATGGAGAAGAAGGACTTAGACTGGTCGGACCTTGGTTTTGGCTACAGGCAGACTGACAAACGTTACGTTACAAACTTTAAGAACGGCGCATGGGATGCGGGCGGTCTTACGGAGGATGCAAACATTGTGCTGAGCGAGTGTGCGGGTGTTTTGCAGTATGCGCAGACCTGCTTTGAGGGATTAAAGGCATACACGACGCAAGACGGGAAGACTGTGGTGTTCCGTCCCGACTTAAATGAGCAGAGAATGCATGACAGCTGTGTGCGCCTTGAGATGCCGACACTGCCCGAAGGACGATTTGTGGAGGCTGTAAAGCAGGTTGTAAAGGCAAATGAAGCATATGTGCCGCCTTACGGATCGGGTGCGACGCTTTATATCAGACCGTATATGTTTGGTTCGGATCCGGTTATCGGCGTAAAGCCTGCGGGCGAGTATCAGTTCAGGGTTTTCTGTACACCGGTCGG
>CAJUJG010000024.1:20270-28205 GCA_910586715.1 uncultured Lachnospiraceae bacterium | reverse complement strand
ATTTTAAGGGCGGTGCGAAGCCGCTGACAATCCGCGTCAGTGATTTTGACCGCGCGGCTCCGCACGGAACAGGGCATATTAAGGCGGGCTTAAATTATGCGATGAGTCTCCATGCGATTGTCTCTGCACATCATGAGGGATTTGATGAGAATATGTATCTTGATCCCGCGACGCGCACAAAGGTAGAAGAGACAGGCGGTGCAAACTTCCTTTTTATAACAAAGGATAATAAGGTAGTTACGCCGAAGTCTGACAGCATTCTGCCGTCAATTACACGCCGTTCGCTGATGGTTGTGGCGAAAGAATATCTTGGCTTGGAGGTAGAGGAGCGCGAGGTGTTGCTCAGCGAGGTGAAGGACTTTGCGGAGTGCGGACTTTGCGGAACGGCAGCGGTAATATCACCTGTCGGAAAGATTGTGGACCACGGGACGGAAATTTGCCTGCCTTCCGGTATGGACGAGATGGGACCGGTTACCAGGAAGCTTTATGATACGCTTACGGGTATTCAGATGGGACGTCTTGAAGCGCCCGAAGGGTGGATTGTGGAAATTTAAGATTAGGAGCAATCGTTATTATTTATCAGTTTATAAGTTGGAAAATGTCATTAAATGGAAATAGTAGGATGAAAAATGTACTTGATATCAGCATACTTTGATGAAATGACAGAGAGGAAATTATTGCGCTATATTGAACGCATTGCACAAAAATCGGGGAACATGTTTATGGTGGATAAGCATGTTCCTCCTCATTTGACGGTTTCGGCGGTAGAGGTAAGAAATGGGGAACTGCTGCTGCCTTATATGGAAAGGCTGCGAGAATGTTTAGTGCGGGGAACAATTTCGATTGTGTCGGTGGGAGCTTTGCTTCCGTATGTGCTATATTTGACGCCGGTATTGAATGCGTATTTGCAGGATTTGTCGCAACAAATTCACGCCGTGGTCAGTGAAATTCCAGAAGTGCGAATCAGCAAATATTATCGTCCAATGCAATGGCTGCCGCATGTGACGCTTGGCAAGACGCTGACAAAAGAGCAGATGCAGACTGCATTTGCAGTGATGCAGGAGGGTTTTGTGCCGTTTCATGGAGAGATTGTCGGGCTTGGGCTTGCAAAAACGAATCCGCATGCGGATATATGGTCGCTTACGCTGTAAATACGGATGTTGGAAATCAGACAAAAAGAGAGGTGCTGTAATGGGACTGTTTCGAAAAAAGCCCGAGAGGAAAACATATGATCCGAAGAATCAAAAGCCTGTTTTGCGGTGCAGCATCTGTACGGGAGAGCAGGTGGCAGGGTTTCAGGATATTCATACCGGAAGTTTTGAGGAAGTGATGCTGATACAAAGTGATGTGGATGTTGAAACGTTTAGAAGCCGGTATGGGATTGCGGGAGATATTGTGAAGATTTATTAGGAAGGAAGACGAAACCCCTCATGGCTGGCGCCGTAAGGGGTTTTTGAATTTTAGATGCAACCAAAATCAGGAAACAGCTTTCGATAATAAGGTGTTATAAGACGAGATATAGATTATGGAGATAAAAAATTGATGAAAATTATGAAAAAGTGTGATATACTTTTAAAAACAGAAATGAAAGTATTAAGTATCAGCTTTATGAAAGGAGCAGCATTTGAAATGAAAAAACGATTTAAACAATTAATTATATCGACAGTTATCATGCAGATGTTTATCATATTGGGATGTATGACGGGATGCGCGGCAAAAACGGATGACATAACACGGCAGGAACAGCTTGCGCAAAATCAAACACAATATGAGCAGCTTTCTTCAAGTCAGGTACAGTCAGATACGGAAGCACGGAACACGGGGCAGACGTTGTCGGATGCAGTTGAGCAGATCAGCGTTGACGATGCGAAAACAGCGGCTCTTACGGATGCCGGGCTGATAGCTTCGGATGTAAATTACACAAAAGAAAAGCTGGATTATGAGGATGGCATCGCGGTATATGACATTGAATTTTATACGAGTGATGCAGAGTATGGGTATGAAATTAACGCCGTGACGGGTGCGGTTTACAGTAAGGATGTGGATGTGCGCCACGCGCGGGCGGATCATGGGCATCAAAATGAGAATGGACAAAACGACATTGGAGCGGAACAGGCAAAATCAATTGCACTTGCTCAGGCAGGCTTCGCGGAGGCGGAGGTTACGTTGCTGCAGTGTGAATTTGATGTGGATGACGGGCAGACGGTGTATGAGGTAGAATTTATTAAGGACGGCAGGGAATATGAATACAAGATCAGTGCGGTGGATGGTTCGGTTCTTTCATGTGAGATGGACTGAATCGAAAACATTGATTTTTCAAAATACAGGTAGCTTAATATTATGAAAATATCGTTTTCTCAGCAGCGGAGATACTGGCTGATATGGCGAAGATGGACGGATTTAGGAGGAAGCTTTAAATGAAAGAAAAGAAATCGTTACAGGAAATTGTATATGTCGTATTTCTTTTAATAGCTATTGTTATTTTATTTCACTGGTATACGACGCAGAGCAGGATTCGGATTGAGGAGCGAAACAAAAATTATGCTGCAGATTCCGCCTGGCAGACGGCGGTTAAGATAAACGAAGAGTTAAATAATGCGCTTGATTTGATTAAAACGTATACATATTTCATTGGGGAAAGCTTTACAGAGCCGGTAATCAGCCCGCAGATGCTTGCGGATTTGGAAAAAAATTCAATATTTGACGCCTGCATTTACACGGATGCGGACGGTAGAAACTATGCTTCTGACGGACGAACTACGGCTGCGGACACTCATGAATATTTTCTAAAGGGGATAAAAGGAGAAGACGGTATAACTGTTGTTTTTGATTCCGACTTTTTTGATGAGACAATGGTAAGCTTTTATGCACCTGTGCGCTATGAGGGTGATATTATCGGCGTTTTGCGCGGAACGTATTTGGCAGAAGAGTATTTGAAGGATATGCTTGCCACCACTTATTTCGGCGAGGCTGCGGATGTGTATCTGTGTATGCCGGACGGGCAAATTGTCGCGAGCTCCAACGGCAACGAGAGCGATGTTGATTTGTTGGATATGCTTACGGATACAGGCGTCATTGACATGGACACGGCAAAGTCGGCAAGGGAAATTCTTACAAATGGCGGAAGAGGCGCTTTTGTCTGTTCTTCTGACAGCAAAACGGATAATATTTGTGTTATGGCGCTTCCTGACAGCAAGTATTTCTTGGTGCAGACATTTCCAAAGTCTGTGACGCAGACGATGATACGGGATGAAAATATTGTAGGTGTTCAATTAGAAGCGATGCTGATTGGGCTGTTTGCCGTTTATGTTGTGATTTTGCTGATTCGGGCAGGGCGCGAAAAGAAGCTGTTAGAGGCGGCGAACAGGGAAATGGGTTATATTATTAACGGTGTCAGTACGCTGTTTCCCCGTTTTGCAATGGCGGACTTTGAGGAAAATACGTATCAGTATTTGTCAGGAACAAGACCGGAGAACGATGCGCTTGCAATTAAGGGCGATTATGAACAGTTAAGGAAGCATTTAAGCTCCATTCAAAATGATGAGGAGCAACGTGCGGAGTTTGCAAAGCAGATTGAGCGGGATGCCATTATCGAATCCCTTATGGAACACAGTGACTTGCGTTTTGAATGTCATGTGGCGCGCGACGGCAAGCTGGAATGGGAACATATGAATATTATCTGTCTGGAGCGCAAAGAAGGCAGGGCAGCTAAGGTTCTTATTATCCGGCAGAATATTACGGAGGTCAAGGAGAAAGAGCTGCGCATTCAGGCAGAGATGGCGATTGCGGACCGCAAGGACCGGCAGTACAGGATTGCGATTATGTCCAATGCGTTCTGCACATATGAATTTAATCTGACACAGGACTGGGTTGAAAACGATATTGTGAGTGAGCTTAACGGACAGCAAATATCGCTTTTGGAAAGAGCGGGGCTGAAAGCGCCGTGCAAAGCGTCGGAATGTTTTGAGAAATGGAAGTCCAATATTTTGGAGGAATCCATAGAAGATTATAGTAATGTCGTAAATATTGCGCATTTAAAGGAATGCTTCGAGCAGGGAGATGCGGAAGTGGAAGTGGATTATTGGGCAAATGTCACTCCGGAAGAGCAAATGTGCGTTCGTCAGTCCTTTATTATGACAAAGGATTATGATACGGATGACATTATGGTTATGGTCGTGTCTAAGGAGATTACCGAGCAGGTGCAAAAGCAGCGGGAACAGACACAGGCATTACAGGATGCCCTGATGCAGGCGCAGCATGCGAACAGGGCAAAAACCACATTCCTTTCCAATATGTCGCATGACATCCGCACGCCGATGAACGCGATTATCGGATTTGCGACAATTGCGGCAAGCCATATCGACAATAAGGACCAAGTGCGTGACTGTTTACAGAAAGTGCTTTCTTCGAGCAATCATCTGCTTAGCCTGATAAACGATATTCTTGACATGAGCAGGATTGAGAGCGGAAGAGTACAGATTAAAGAACAGGAGTGCAACATTTCCGAGCTGATGCACAATCTTGTCAATATTATTCAGCCGCAGGTAAAGGCAAAGCAGCTTGAGCTGTTTATTGACACATTTGAAGTTGTAAATGAGGACGTGATTGCGGATTCGCTGAAATTAAATCAGGTGTTTATCAATCTTTTGAGCAATGCCGTAAAATATACGCCGGCAGGGGGAACGGTGACGTTCCGGATCATGCAGAAGACGACATTCCGTCATGGGTACGGCGATTATGTATTTATTATTAAAGACAACGGCATCGGTATGTCGAAGGAATTTGTGCAGCATATCTTTGAGCCGTTTGAGCGTGAAGTGACGGTAACGCAGTCCGGTATTCAGGGGACGGGACTTGGCATGGCAATTACAAAGAATATTGTCGAGATGATGAACGGTACGATTGACGTTGAAAGCGAGGCAGGAAAGGGAAGTACTTTTACGGTACAGCTGACACTCAGGCTGCAGGATGTGGAAAAGAATGCGGAGCAGCTGCGCGAATTAAACGGTTTGCGTGCCTTGGTGGTGGATGATGATTTTAATGTCTGCGACAGCGTGAGCAAAATGCTCAAGCAGATTGGAATGCGTTCCGAGTGGACGACATCCGGCAGGGAGGCGGCATACCGCGCAAAGGTTGCATATGAAGAGGGGGATTCGTACCATACGTATATTATCGACTGGCAGATGCCGGAGCTAAGCGGTGTGGAGACGGCAAGGAAAATTCGCAAAGCGGTCGGAGACGAAGCGCCGATTATTATTCTGACAGCGTACGACTGGACGGATATTGAGGACGAGGCAAAGGCGGCGGGAATTACCGCATTCTGTGCAAAACCGTTGTTTATGTCCGACTTAAAATCAGCGCTGCTTGCGGCAAACAATCTGACGGACAAGGACGGAGAAACCGCCGCATCTTGGACGTTGGCGGATTTTGGCGGAAAACGTGTTCTTTTGGTAGAAGATATTGAGTTAAACCGCGAGATTGCGGAAGTGATTTTGACGGAGGCAGGTTTCCTTGTTGAGACGGCTCCGGATGGAACAGACGCGGTTTCTATGGTGAGCAAATCGGAAGAAAATTATTATGATGCCATTTTAATGGATGTACAGATGCCGATTATGGACGGATATGAGGCAACGAGAACCATTCGTAATATGGCGAGAAAGGATGTTAAGGATTTGCCGATTATTGCAATGACGGCGAATGCACTGGAGGAAGATAAGGAGGCGGCGCTCAAGAACGGAATGAACGCGCATATTGCAAAGCCGCTTGACATGGATATTTTTATTTCAGTGCTGCATCAGTTTTTGGATTAGTGCATGTTATATACGAAAAGCGCTGTCAGAGGCGGCGCTTTTTCGTATATTATATTGAAGATAATGAGATAATTATAATTTGATACGAAAATCACTTTATTGGCGCAAAAACCGTTGTATGGACAAGGAATATGAAGTAATATGTATTTGACAGAAGAAATAAAACTTTTATATAAGATTAAGACAGAAAGGAGGATGCATTATGAATACAATGGTGTGGCTGGTTGCGATGATTGTACTGATTATCATTGAGATTGTAACGGTCGGCTTCGGCGCAATTTGGTTTGCGCTTGGCGCGCTTGCGGCAGTGCTGGCAACGCTGTTGGGCGCCGGGACAAAGCTTCAGATTGCTGTGTTTTTGGCAGTATCCTTTGCGACGCTGATCTTCACAAGACCGCTGGTAGTGAAGTACATAAACGTGACGCGTACAAGGACGAATTATGAGGGCATTATCGGTAAGATCGTGCGCATTACACAGGACGTTGACAATATTGTCGAAACGGGCTGTGCGGTGGTGAACGGTCAGGACTGGACCGTGCGGGCGGCGGACAACGGCTGTAAAATTGCGGCGGGAACTCTCGCAAAAGTTGTGGACATTAAAGGTGTAAAATTAATTGTTGAAAAGTATGAGGAGGAGACAAACTAATGTTTTGGATATTAGCAATTTTATTTATCATTATTGTAGTCATTGCAGTGAACGTGCGCATCGTGCCGCAGGCGTCGGCGTATGTTATCGAGCGTCTTGGCGGATACGATACCACGTGGGGCGTCGGCATTCACTTTAAGATTCCGTTCCTTGACAGGGTGGCAAAGAGAGTCAATTTAAAAGAGCAGGTGGTGGACTTCCCGCCGCAGCCCGTTATCACAAAGGATAACGTTACGATGCAGATTGACACGGTCGTATTTTTCCAAATCACTGATCCGAAGATGTATGCATATGGTGTGGATAACCCGATTATGGCGATTGAAAAGCTGACGGCGACAACACTTCGAAACATTATCGGCGATATGGAACTGGATCAGACACTGACTTCAAGAGAAGTTATCAATACAAACATGCGTTCCGCACTCGACGTTGCAACCGACCCTTGGGGTATCAAGGTAAACCGTGTTGAGTTGAAGAACATCATTCCGCCCGAGGCAATCCGCAATGCGATGGAAAAGCAGATGAAGGCGGAGCGTGAACGGCGTGAAGCAATCCTTCGTGCGGAAGGTGAGAAGAAGTCGACAATCCTTGTTGCGGAAGGTCAGAAAGAGTCGGCAATTTTGGAGGCTGAGGCGGAAAAGCAGGCTGCAATCCTTCGTGCCGAGGCAGAAAAAGAGCGTAAAATCCGCGAGGCGGAAGGTCAGGCGGAGGCAATCAGAGTCGTACAGATGGCAAATGCGGAAGGTATTAAGTTCCTGAAAGAAGCAGGCGCGGATGATGCGGTGCTTACGATTAAAAAGCTTGAGGCATTTGAGAAGGCTGCAAACGGCACGGCGACAAAGATTATCATTCCGTCGGAAATTCAGGGTGTGGCAGGACTTGTAAAGTCGGTCGGCGAAATTGTAAAATAAGATAACTGTATAAAACGGGGAGAGGAGCGGATATGGAAAGTCAGAGTGTGACAAAAATTTTGATACTTGAGGATAGCAAAGACAGCCTGAATGCGGTTGCAGCTATGGCGGAAAACGTATCAAAGTCCGTGTCCGCAGTTCCCGTAAACAGTCTGGAGGAGGCAAGAGCTGCGCTGTATCAGGCGCAGCAGCCCTTTCAGGCTTTTTTGCTTGATATAAACTTAAATCCCGACGACAAGGACGACATTTCGGGAATGATATTTGCCCGCGAAATCCGGGCAAAAAAAGAGTATGTTTTTACGCCGATTGTGATGATAACCTCACTTGCGAATATGGAACTTTCCGCATACAGGGAGCTGCACTGTTACCAGTATCTGATTAAGCCTTACAATGAGGCGGACATTGAACAGCTTGTGGGCAAACTTCTGTTTTTGTCGCAGCAGGGGGAAACGCGGGAGCGCTTTGTGATGGTTAAAAAAGACGGCGTTAATTATAAGCTGTTTTGCAAGGATATTATCTGTATCAGGGCAGTGACAAGAGGAGTTTGTTTTGTGCTCGCAAAAGAGGA
>CAJUJG010000024.1:13026-20260 GCA_910586715.1 uncultured Lachnospiraceae bacterium | reverse complement strand
GCGGGTGCCGTATCTGTCAATTAAACAGTTGATGGAAAAGCTGCCAAAAGAGCAGTTTTTGCAGGTACACCGGATGTGTGTGGTAAACTGCGATTGTATCGAATGCGTGGACACCGTAAACGGACTGATTAACCTCAAAAACGGGGAGACGGCGGAAATCGGCGTCACATACAAAAACAGGCTGATTAACAGGATAAAGGGTAAGGAATATTAAATGGCAGAACTTGGCAGAAAATTTTTATATCGAATATTTTGCGTTGCGGCATTGATTGTGACGGTTTATCTGATGATTGACCTGTCACTGAGCCACACGCTTGACATAAAGGTGATGGTGCTGTTCGGCATTATTTTTTGACAATCACATGAATGCGATATTGAATATGCATGTGACGATTGACAATTATGACGAGCTGGTGAGGGCGCAGTCGGCGTACGGCAGGGAAATCTATGATGACAGGTCAAGATGCAGCCCGTCGCTTTTACGCATTTCCGATAAGATTCTCGCAGGTTTTTTGTACAGCAAGATTATCGCGGCGCCGGAATACGTTGACGTTGACTTGCAGGTGCTTAGTCAGGAAATTGTGACATCCGTGTCAGAACATTTTCTCGTGGAGATTATCGGCGTGCTTGTGGACAATGCGTTTGAGGCGGCGACGCCTGCGCGGAATCAGGTGGAGATGGTGTTGGATGCGAAGGATGATAAGCTGATTTTCCTGATTAAAAATCAGGTGGAGCGTCTTACAATGGGCGAAATCCAGCATTTTTTTGAGAAAGGCTATTCGACAAAACAAAACCGCGAGGGCAGGGGGCTTGGACTGTATCAGGCAAACCGGATTGCGATAAGCCATAACGGGGAAATCACCGTGGAGCTTTTGGAACGCGCGGGTGTACAGGAAATCTGTTTCCGGGTGGAGATTTAGGGAATTGCAATTTAGGCAGATATTGGGTATACTTGAATTGTAGCCGGAGGGGTACGATACGGCTGCAATACGTCATAGAATGGAGGCAGAATACGTGTTAGAGTTAAAAAACATCTCTTATCATGTGAATGACGGAGATGGAAAAGATATTTTAAATCAGGTGAATTTAAAGATAGATCAACGGTTTACGGCAATTACGGGTCCTAACGGCGGCGGAAAGTCCACGCTTGCGAAACTGATTGCAGGCATTATACAGCCGACCGAAGGGCAGATTTTTTTGGACGGACAGGATATTACGGAATTGTCCGTGACCGAGCGGGCGCGGCTTGGAATCAGCTTTGCGTTTCAGCAGCCCGTGCGTTTTAAAGGCATTACGGTGCTTGACTTAATCCGGCTGGCGGCGGGAGAGCGGCTGAGCGTTGACGGTGCGTGCAAATACCTCTCGGAGGTGGGACTTTGTGCGCGGGATTACATCAACCGCGAGGTGAATGCAAGCCTTTCGGGAGGCGAGTTAAAGCGTATTGAGATTGCGACGGTCATTGCGCGCGGCACAAAGCTTTCGGTGTTTGACGAGCCGGAGGCGGGCATTGATTTGTGGAGTTTTCAGAATTTAATTAAGGTATTTGAAAGCATGCACGGACAGACGCAGGGAAATATCGTGATTATTTCACATCAGGAGCGGATTTTGAATATTGCGGACGAAATTGTGGTCATTGCAAGCGGCGAAATTACGAATGTGGGGACGAGGGACGAGATTTTGCCGCAGCTTTTGGACGACGGCTTTGCGTGCAGGCATAATGCAGGAGGATGTATACATGGATGAGCTTCAGAAGACGTTATTGATGCAGGTGGCAGACCTGCATGACGTGCCTGCGGGCGCCTACAATATCCGTGCAAACGGTGAGGCGGCAGGCAGACGTTCGACGGAACATATTGAGATTGTCACAAAGGAGGACAAACCGGGCATTGATATTTATATCAAGCCGGGAACAAAGCGCGAAAGCGTGCATATTCCGGTGTTAATGACACAGACCGGATTAAAGGAACTGGTGTACAATGATTTTCACATCGGTGAGGACTGTGACGTTACGATTGTCGCAGGCTGCGGTATTCACAACGGCGGCGACAAGGCGAGTGAGCACAGCGGTATTCATACGTTTTATGTGGGCAAAAATGCAAAAATCCGGTATGTGGAAAAGCATTACGGTACAGGCGAGGGTACGGGTGAGCGCATTATGAACCCGGAAACCGTGGTGGAGATGGATGAAAACAGTTACATGGAAATGGACACGGTGCAGATTAAGGGCGTGGATTCGACGGAGCGTGTCACAAGGGCAAAGCTTGGAAAAGGCGCGCAGCTTGTGATTAAGGAAAAGCTGATGACGCACGGAAAACAGAAGGCGACGACCAATTTTTATGTGGATTTGGACGGCGAGGATTCGAGCACAAATGTGATTTCGCGTTCGGTAGCAAAAGACGCGTCAGAACAGACGTTTTACTCTCATATTAACGGCAATAATAAGTGCGCCGGACATTCGGAGTGCGACGCGATTATCATGGACAACGCGGTGGTGCGCGCTATTCCGGAAATTACGGCTAATCACCTTGATGCAAGTCTGATACACGAGGCGGCAATCGGGAAAATTGCAGGCGAGCAATTGATTAAGTTAATGACGCTTGGTTTGACCGAAGCGGAGGCGGAGGAGCAGATTGTGAACGGTTTTTTAAAGTAACTATTAATTTATATACGTATCACGAAAGCGAGGTATTTTTATGGAAACATTACAGTGCATTGAGACGCGTCGGAGTATTCGCAAGTTTAAGCCGCAGCAGGTAGAGCAGGAAACTGTGCGGGAAATTGTAGCTGCTGCAGCATATGCTCCTTCATGGAAGAACACACAGGTAACGCGTTATACGGTTGTAGAGAACGCAGATATGAAGGCGAAAATCGCTGAGGAGGCGACGCTTGGATTTGAACATAACAAAGGCATTATCAACGACGCTCCGGCGCTTGTGGTTGTGACAATGGTACATGGCAGGAGCGGTTTTGAAAGAGACGGATCTTATTCAACTTCCAAAGAGGACCGTTGGGAAGTATTTGATGCGGGGCTTGCGACGCAGACGTTTAGCCTTGCGGCGCATGACAAGGGATTGGGCTGTGTGATTCTTGGCATTTTTGACGAGAATAAGGTTGCACAAATCATTGGTCTTGACGCAGGGCAGAAGGTTGCTGCGCTTGTGGCAATGGGCTACGCGGATGAGGCGCCGGAGGCGCCGAAACGCAAGAGTGTGGATGATTTGGTAAAATTTGTATAAGGTGTTTTCGGCGAACAGGGAGAGCTGAATGTTGAAGAAACAGTAATATCGAAAAGCATTTACGGTAAAAGTAAGTGCTTTTTTTATGCACACGGGCACCCAAAGGAAATATGTCATCAAACCGATGAATCTTCTCTACTCGATTTACAAATTACAAAAGTTCGGATAAAGGAAATATGTCATTAAATAAAAACATCAAAGACGTATTGCATTATAGCCTACAATGTGTTAATATAAATATGCCTACAAATTGTTGAGATAAAAGGAGGACGATTGCATGCAGCAAATTTCGGAGTCGGAACTGGTACTGATGAAAATTATTTGGAAAAACGGGGGAACGGCACTATACTCTTATATTATGGAAGAATTGGAAAAGGACAGCAATGAGTGGAAGAAAAATACAGTGCTGACGCTGCTTTCCCGCCTGATTGAAAAAAAGTTTTTAAAGACGAAAAAAATCGGCAGGCGAAACGAGTACGCCGCGGTTGTGACGCAGCAGGAATATCAGACAATGCAGACGCACAGTTTTTTGGACAAGGTGTATGGGGGCGATGTCAAAAATTTGGTGTCGGCTTTGGTGCAGCAGGAAATGCTTTCGACGGAGGATTTAAAGGAAATTGAAACATTTTGGGAAAGCCAAAGCAGGAAAGAAACGGATTAACAGGCTGGTTTGGAAGGAGTGTGATTATGGAAATGGGTGAATGGTTAAAAGTAGTGCTGTCCCTGTCGCTGTCAGGAACGCTGCTGTTTCTCGTGCTGCTTGCATTGAAACGGTTATACGGTAAGCGTGTCAGTAAATGCTGGCAGTATTATATTTTATTAGCCGTCGCGCTGCGGTTTCTTGTTCCGTTTTCACCGGATACGACGATTGTCGGATTTTTGTTTGAGACTGCGCAAAATGCAGTGAAAAATGCGTCGGTAAATGCTGCGGCAGATACGGGAATGGGACGTACAGGCATAGGAGTGGAACATAACGACGCGATGAATGCGGACAGTCCGGTAATTGTGGGTAGTCAGCCGGTCTCAAATGGAATTCCTGCGTTTTCGGATAGCGCAGCAGTGCAGCCTTCGGATGATATTTGGTTATATGCTTTCTTTGTATGGTCTGCGATTGCCCTGACGCTTTTAATCCGAAAGGTGACGATATACCAAGGCTTTCTGCGCTATGTTAGAGCCGGAAGTCAGGAGGTGCCGGATTTAGAAACGTTGAATCTCTTATCGGACTGCATGGAAAACCTGCAAAACAGACGTACGGTCGGATTATACAAAAATCCGCTGATTGCCTCACCGATGGCGGTCGGTTTTTTTCATCCGCGTATCATTTTACCAAAGCGGGCAGCAGGCGAACAGGAATTGCGCTACATTTTTACACATGAGCTGACGCACTTAAAACGATGGGATCTTGTGTATAAATGGATTGTTCAGATTGCGGTCTGCATGCACTGGTTTAATCCGTTTGTATATCTTTTGGAGCGGGAGGTTACAAGGGCGTGTGAGCTGTCCTGCGACGAGGCGGTGATACACACGCTGGATGACACGGAAAAGAAAGCGTACGGCGATACGCTGTTGTTGTTTCTGAAAACGGATGATGCGTACAAAAGTTCGCTCGCCTCGGTTACGCTGACGGAGGGGGCAAAAGAGTTAAAGGAAAGGTTGGGTGCAATTATGGAATTTCACAAAAAGTCGAAAGCAGTTACGGCAGTAACGGCTGTTTTGACAATACTGGTTTGCGTCTGCTTTCAGTCGCTTGGCGTCTATGCCATGCAGGGACGGGGGCAAAAGGCGGATTTCAAAGAGAAAACGGCTGAGGAGAAGCTGTTAGGGGAAGAACTGGCGGACGAGGTTTTGACAGAGGAACAGAAAGCGGATGAGAACGGCGAAAAGTCGTTGTATGACAGTGTTTTGTACGATGAAAACGACAACGCCTTCTATATTTTATATGACGGCGCGCGGATGATTGACGTACCGGATTCCTCATTTTCAGACGGGACAATCGGCATTGTTCTTGTGAGAGCGGACGGTTATACGTCATTGGGACCGTTTACGGAAGGGCAAAATATAGCTGCACAGGTAAAACAGCAGTTAGACGTAGGAATGGCAAAGGGGTATTATACGCAGAGGGAGATGGATATTGCGCTAAAAGCCGCAAGACAAATTGAACTGTCCGACGGTTGGCGGAGGGAAAAGGAAAATCAAAAGCAAAATCAGGCGGGCGAGTATACCTTTATGCAGAGCGCATATTATGAAAAGCCGTTTGTGATTGTGTTGGCACAGAGCACGGGCACACGCAACATTATGCAGGACTTGGGAGAAGATCCAAACTCTGCGTATCAGAAGGAAATCACGCTTGCGGACGATTCGAAGCGGACTGTCTATTTCACGCAGGAGGCGGAGCAGGTGTGTCAGGCACATCAGGAGGCATATGCGGCAGTCGGAACGCTGCTTCACCAGATAGACACACGCAATAGCGGCATGCAGATTAAGATGACGCTTGTCCGGCGGATTGATTACGTGGAAGAAAACCGTGTAACGGAGTATGTGCAGGAATGCTATGAAAAAGAGGATCTTTTGGGATTTTCCGCCGTGCTTGCCGCGGTAGATGAGACAGTGCGGACGCAGTGCTATGATAAGATTTACCATACGGATCAGGTTGCGTTTTTTTCCGTAGCCGCAGATGCGATGAGCGCGGAGCAGCTTGCGCTTTATGCCGATCAGGCGTATGAGGATAATAAAATCGCGTTTTTTGCCATTCTGTGTGACCGGATAGGCACAGAACAGCTTCAGACCTTTGCGAACAGCAGTTATGAGCAGGGTGATATTGCCAAATTTTCCATTGTTGTGTCGCATTTGACAAAGGAGGAGCAAAAGGAGTGGCTTTTACGGGCACAGTCGGATAAAAAAATATCATTCGCTGCTGTTTTGGGGGACAAATTAAATGAATTTGATAATTTGAATGATTTTGATAATTTTAATGCCTTTAATGCCTTTGATGCATTTAACGCTTTTGAAGCCTTTGATTTCTAAGCGTTTCATCTGAAACGCAAACAGCCGAAATATAAAAAGTTCTTTGTTTCATCTTGCATAAAATTCGGATTTTCGTTAAGATATATAAGGAAAAACAAATAGGAGCAATGCGGCATGAAAACAGGACTGGTACTCGAGGGCGGCGCCATGCGCGGGGTGTACACGGCAGGCGTTTTGGATGTATTTATGGATCATGACATCGGCTTTGACGGGGTAATCGGCGTGTCGGCGGGGGCGCTGTTTGGCATTAATCTGTTGTCCAAACAGAAAGGACGCGTGATACGCTATAATAAAAAATTTAACAGTGATAAAAATTATATGGGGTTTCGGCCGCTCTTAAAGACGGGAAACATTATTGACACGCAGTACGCATATTATACCGTGCCATCTAAGCTTGACGTGTTTGACAATGAGACGTTTATGGCGTCAAAGGTCCCGTTTTATGCGGTGGTGACAAACCTTGAGACAGGCGACGCCGAGTATATCCGGATAACGGACGCGTTTGCGCAGATGGAAACGCTGCGTGCGTCGGCGTCCATGCCGTTTGTGGCAAGACCGGTCGAAATCGACGGCAGGCGTTACATGGACGGAGCGGTTGCGGACAGCATTCCGTTTGAGAAGTTTTTGGAGATGGGATATGACAGGCTTGTGGTTGTTTTAACAAAGGACGCGGACTATATAAAAGGTCCGGTTTCCCCGTTTATGACAAAGGCGGTTTACGGCAAAAAATATGCCCGCTTTGAAAAAAAGCTGCGCGAACGGCACAGCAATTACAACAGTTGTGTGCAGCGGTTGAACGCGTTGGAAAAAGAGGGCGGTCTTTTCGTAATCCGTCCGTCCACGCGGATTAAAATGAGCAGGATTGAAAAAAATCCCGAAACGCTGCAAAAGATGTATGATCTTGGCGTTGGGGACGCGAATGCACGGCTTGATGAGGTGAAAAATTATCTGTATCAGGAGGGGGCGGCAGGCTT
>CAJUJG010000024.1:0-13016 GCA_910586715.1 uncultured Lachnospiraceae bacterium | reverse complement strand
TATGAAATTGATGATTGCGTCAGATATACACGGTTCGGCGTATTATTGCCGTCTTTTGCTGGAGGCATACGACAGGGAGCAGGCGGACAGGCTGCTGCTTTTGGGGGATTTGCTTTATCACGGACCGAGAAATGATTTGCCAAGGGACTATGCGCCAAAGGAAGTGCTTGCGCTGCTGAATGCGCGCAAAGACAGCCTTTTGTGCGTGCGGGGAAATTGCGATACGGAGGTGGACCAAATGGTTTTGGACTTCCCGATTCTCGCTGATTATGCACTTTTATCCATGGATAGCATCACAATGTATGCTACACACGGACATGTTTACAATCCCAAAAACCTGCCTCCGCTTTGTGACGGTGATATTTTGATAAACGGTCACACACATGTGCCAAAATGCATAGAATATGACAACTATATTTATATGAATCCGGGTTCGGTGTCTATCCCGAAGGAGGGCTCATGGCATGGGTATATGACGCTGGAAAACGGCGTGATTTTGTGGAAGGATTTGGACGGGAAGCAAAAAATGACACAAAAAATGAAAAAAACGATTGACAGATGAAATAAAAGTGATTATGATAAATAAAAACGAACATGGTTAAAAACTGGTGATCAAGAGGAGTACATACTTTGGGAGATTTTCAGAGAGCCGCAGGCGGTGTGATTGCGGCAGTCAAAGAGGTATGGAATGGACTTGAGAAGGTGGGAGCAACGAGCCGACGGCTTTAGTAATGCCCAACGGGATTTCCGCCCGTTATCAAGGGAAAGCGTATGATAGTACGTGTAGAGAGCGGGTACATTTTTATGTGCCAAGTTAGGTGGTACCGCAGAAGTTTTAAGCTTTTGTCCTAGTAGAAATAATAGGATAAAAGCTTTTTTTTGTTTCCCACAATTGCATAAAAATGACACAAGTGTCATAAATGCCGGGACAATTTGAACAGGATAATGATGAAGAAAAGGATGGGTGGTAAAATGGGTGAAAAAAAAGGAAGATACGGCGAATACGGCGGACAGTACATACCGGAGACGCTTGTCCCTGCGGTGCAGGAGGTAGAACGGGCGTATGAACATTACAAAAACGATCCGGTGTTTGTGCAGGAATTAAAGGATTTACTCGAAAAGTATGCAGGCAGACCGTCGCTTCTGTATTATGCGGAGAAAATGACAAAGGATTTGGGCGGCGCAAAAATTTATTTAAAAAGAGAGGATCTAAACCATACAGGCTCGCATAAAATCAACAACGTGCTTGGACAGGTGCTCTTGGCGAAAAAAATGGGCAAGAAGCGTGTGATTGCAGAAACCGGAGCGGGACAGCACGGCGTTGCGACGGCGACGGCAGCAGCGCTTATGGGACTGGAATGCGAGATTTTCATGGGAAAAGAGGACACGGACAGACAGGCGCTCAACTGTTACCGAATGGAGCTTTTGGGGGCAAAGGTGCACCCGGTCACATCGGGAACGATGACGCTGAAGGACGCGGTGAATGAAACGATGCGGGAGTGGGCATCAAGAATGGACGATACGTTTTATGTGCTGGGCTCCGTGATGGGACCGCACCCGTTTCCGATGATGGTGCGGGATTTTCAAAAGGTAATCGGAGAGGAGATTAAGCAGCAGCTTTTTGCGGCGGAGGGGAGGCTCCCCGACGCGGTGATTGCCTGCGTGGGCGGCGGAAGTAACGCGATGGGCGCTTTTTATGAGTTCATACCTGACACGAGTGTCAGATTAATCGGCTGCGAGGCGGCGGGGCTTGGTGTTGACAACCCGAAGAATGCGGCGACGGTCACAAACGGAAGCGTCGGTATTTTTCATGGTATGAAATCGATTTTCTGTCAGGACGAATACGGGCAGATTGCACCGGTGTATTCCATTTCGGCAGGACTTGACTATCCGGGTATCGGACCGGAGCACGCGGATTTAAATGATACGGGACGCGCGCAGTATGTACCCGTAACAGATGATGAGGCGGTGGAGGCGTTTGCGTATCTGTCACGAACGGAAGGCATTATACCTGCGATTGAGAGTGCGCATGCGGTTGCATATGCAAAGAAAATTGCACATACATTCGGCAAAGACCAAATCATCGTGGTCAACGTTTCGGGGCGCGGCGATAAGGACGTGGCGGCGATTGCCCGATATAGGGGCGTGGAAATATTTGATTAAAAAACAAAAAGAAATTCTGAACGCTAAAGACGAGCGTTCTTTACGATTTCAGAAAGGAAGGAGCATTGAACAAAATGAGCAGAATAAAACAGGCATTTGAAAACAAGAAGGCATTTATCGCATTTGTGACGGGAGGAGATCCTGACATTGAGACGACAGAGGCGTTAATTCCGCAAATGGCAGAAGCCGGCGCTGATTTAATTGAAATCGGCATTCCGTTTTCCGACCCGATTGCGGAAGGCATTGTGATACAGGAGGCGGATGAGCGGGCGCTCAAAGCGCAGACAACAACCGACAAGCTGTTCGATATGGTAAAGCGAGTGCGCGGGAAAGTGGACGTTCCGCTTGTGTTTATGACCTACATCAATCCCATTTATACCTACGGTACGGAAAAATTTATGAAAAAATGCGCGGAGTGCGGCATTGACGGTGTGATTGTGCCGGATGTGCCGTTTGAGGAAAGACAGGAGGTAATGGATGCCTGCGACGCACAGGGTGTAGAACTGATTTCCATGATTGCGCCGACTTCAAAGGAACGCATCAATATGATTGCAAAAGAAGCGAAGGGCTTTCTTTACTGTGTGTCATCATCCGGTATTGGGGGTGTAAGAAACAATATTACAACAAATATCAGGGAAATGGTCCATCAGGTGAAGGCAGTGTCCGATATTCCGTGTGCCGTCGGCTTTGGCATTTCCACACCGACTCAGGCAAAGGAAATGGCGGCATTGTCGGACGGCGCGATTGTTGGGAGCGCGATTGTGAAAATTATTGCCAAATATGGGAAAAACTGCATCTCTCCGGTCTGTGATTATATTAAGGAGATGAAAGCGGCGGTGGAAGCGGCATAGAATAAAAGCCGGGTGTGTCATCACCCGACTTTTTTCGTGCGCGAACTTGCACAAATAAGAAAAGATGTTATAATCGTATCTATAAAGCTTTGGTAACGATTTTTGAGAGAGAGGTCTGGCACATATGAAAATCATTATAGCAGGAGACGGAAAAGTCGGTTCGACGCTGGCAAAGCAGCTTTCTGCCGAAGGGTATGATTTAACGCTGATTGACGCAAAGTCAAAAGTGCTTGAGATGAGCGAGGAACGCTATGACGTGATGGCAGTTCAGGGAAACTGCGCGACAATGGAGGCGCTCAACAATGCGAAAGTCAAAGAAAGCGACCTTTTGATTGCAGTCACAAATGCCGATGAGGTCAATCTTTTGTGCTGTCTGCTTGCACACGGCATGAATCCGAAAATACATACCATTGCGCGTGTGCGTAATCCAGAATATACCAAACAGGTGTACGATATGCGCGGGCTGTTTGGCATTTCTATGGTGATTAATCCGGAGGGAAGCGCAGCGCTTGAGATTGAGCGCCTTATCAAATATCCCGGCTTTTTAAAACGCGACACCTTTGCAAAAGGAAGGGTGGAGATTGTGGAGCTGCGGATTGAGAGCGGTTCAAAGCTGTGTAATCTGACGCTGAATGATTTGGAGAGCGTGATTAAGTGTAATATTTTGGTTTGTGCTGTTTTACGCGGGGGAAAGGCGATTGCTCCGAACGGATTTTTTACGCTCAAGGAAAATGACAGGATTTTCGTGACAGCGTCACCTCAAAACCTTACGATTTTGTTGAAAAATTTAGGCATTATCACGCACAAGGCAAAGCAGGTCATGATTTGCGGCGGCGGCAGGGTTAGCTATTATTTGGCAAAGGCGCTGATTGGCAGCGGCATTGCGGTTAAGATTATTGAAAGTGACAAGGATCGGTGTGTGCAGGTTGCGACGCTGCTTCCGGAGGCGGATATTATCCACGGTGACGCAAGCAATGAGTTTTTGCTTGAGAGTGAAGGCATTGCAAAGTGCGATGTGCTTGTGACATTGACCGGCGTGGATGAAATGAACACGATGATTTCGCTGTATGGTCACAGCTGCGGTGTGCCGCAGATTATCACGAAAATAGGGCGTATGGAGAACAGCACGCTTTTGAATTCCCTTCCGATTGGAAGCATTATCAGCCCGAAGTCGTTGTGCAGCAATGCGATTGTGCGCTACGTGCGGGCATTGCGCAATCAGGCGGGAGCCGCACGAGCCATTCATTATATTGCGGATGGGCAGGCGGAGGCGATTGAGTTTCTTGTGGACGAAAATACGCTGCACTGCGGGGAACCGTTAAAGCAGCTTCATATCAAGAAAAACGTGCTTGTCGCGTCTATTACAAGCGGCTTTCGGCAGACAATCATACCGAATGGCGATTCGGTGTTTGAGAAAGGCAACACGGTATTGATTGTCACAAGCGCGAAGCAGGTTATTTACAGCCTGAATGATATTTTTGAGTAAATGTACGACAACAATCGGATAAGGATAACGGGATACAACTATGAACTATAAAATGATGGGAAAATTTATCAGCAGGATTTTGCTGGTGGAAGCTGTCTTTATGATACCGGCGCTGCTGATTAGTATTTTTAATAATGAAATAAAAAGCGTTGCCGGTTTTGGTTTCAGTATGCTCATTACGTTGCTGCTTGCAGGTATTTTAATGCTGTTTTGCAATCATTGCTCCAAAGCGTTTTATGCAAGGGAAGGGCTTGTGTGTGTGGGCATCAGCTGGATTGTGATGAGTCTTTTGGGCTGTCTTCCGTTTTTTATATCGGGTGAAATTCCGGATTTGATGGATGCGCTTTTTGAAACGGTTTCGGGTTTTACGACGACGGGCGCTACGATTCTTGGCGATGTTGAGGAGATGTCGCGCGGATGTCTTTATTGGCGCAGCTTTACCCATTGGCTTGGCGGCATGGGTGTACTGGTGTTTGTGCTTGCGATTGCATCCGGCGGCGACAGCAAGAGCGGCTTTACAATGCACCTTTTAAGGGCGGAAAGTCCGGGTCCGAAGGTGGGGAAACTTGTTCCGAAAATGAAAACGACAGCGGAAATTTTGTATGCGATTTATATTATCCTTACAATATTGAATATTCTGTTTTTGCTGTTGGGGAAAATGCCCTTGTTTGACGCGGTCTGCACGGCGTTTGGAACGGCGGGAACCGGTGGGTTTGGTGTGAGAAACGACAGCATTGCAGGCTACAGTCCATATCTTCAGAATGTATGTACGGTGTTTATGCTTTTGTTCGGCGTTAATTTCAGCTGTTATTACATGCTCTTAATCAGGCAGTTTAAAAGCGTGTGGAAGGATGAGGAGCTGCGTTTTTATTTGGGTGCGGTTTTTGTAAGCGTTCTTATGATTGCATGGAATATCAGAGGACTTTACGGTACAATCGGGGAAACGCTAAGGCATGCGGCGTTTCAGGTGGCAAGTATCGTAACGACGACGGGTTTTGCCACGACGGATTTTGATTTGTGGCCGGCGCTCTCCAAAATGATTTTACTGACATTGATGCTTATTGGCGCGAGTGCGGGAAGTACCGGGGGCGGCTTTAAGTTTGCGAGGCTTTTGTTGATTTTAAAGAGCATCCGGCGCAATATCCGGCAGGTATTGCAGCCGCAGAAGATACAGGTAGTCCGGGTGAACGGTCAGCCTGTGGATGAGAAGATTTTGGAAAACACAAATGCATATCTTGCCATTTATGTGATTATAATTGTTGTAAGCTGTATTTTTGTGGCAGTGGACGGATTTTCCATGACGACGAATATTTCGGCGGTGATTGCGTGCTTTAACAATGTGGGACCAGGGTTTGAATCCGTGGGCGCTACGTGTAATTTTGCCGGTTTCGGATATTTTTCAAAGCTGGTGCTGATTATTGACATGCTTGCGGGAAGACTGGAGATTTTTCCGATTTTAATCCTGTTTTCGGGCGCGGCATGGCGGCACAGATAGGAGGATACAATAGATGGAAAAAGAGAATGCAGTAAAGCTTTTGGAGAAAAAAGGGTTTACGGTGGTGTACGAGAGCGGCGTGCCGATTGTGATTTACGAGGGCGGCGAAAAGGAAATGAAGGAAACCTACAGGCAAGTAGCCGCGGTTTTGAAAGAGAAAGGATATGCGGCAAGCTTTGGCGTGCGCGGTGACGCAAAAAACAGGCAGCAGCCGTCAAAGGCGGTATACACACAGCTCAAGGAGAATGAGGACGGACAGCTCAGCCTTTTGTGACGGATTGACTTATCTGTCAAATAAGATTATAATGGTAATAGTGGGTAAAAAACAGATAGGAGAGTTACGTTATGAAAAAACTTGAAGAATACGTAAGAGCAATTCCTGATTTTCCGGAGCCGGGCATTATATTCAGGGATGTGACAAGTGTCTTGCAGGATGCGGACGGACTGCACCTTGCGATTGATACCATGCAGGATTTGGTAAAGGATTTGGCGTATGATGTGGTCGCCGGCGCGGAGTCGAGAGGTTTTATTTTCGGTACGCCGATCGCATACAACAATCATAAACCGTTTGTACTCATTCGGAAAAAAGGAAAACTTCCTGCGGAAACGGTGTCCGTAGATTATGACTTGGAGTATGGGAAAGCAACAATAGAGATGCATAAGGATTCCATTCAGCCAGGACAGAAGGTACTGGTGGTTGATGATCTGATTGCGACGGGCGGAACGACGGAGGCGATGATAAAGCTGATTGAATCGCTTGGCGGCGAGGTTGTCGGCATCGTTGTCATGATGGAGCTTGCAGGTTTGAAGGGACGTGAGCGGCTTGCAGGCTACAGACTGGATTCCGCAATTGTTTATGAAGGAAAATAAAAATAGTTTGGTGATATGAAGTGGCAGATGAGAAGCAGTTGAAGACGGGGACATATGAGGATTCTTTAATCATAAACGGAAGTAAATCGGGTCCCCGCAGGACAGACGACCGCAGAATTGAATATATCAAAGAATTTCAAAGCCCCGATACGCTTTATCAGGGGCTTGTCCGGCGTGTGCAGAAATATCATCCTTCTGATGATATTTCGTTGATTGACAAGGCATATGCCACGGCATGCGAGGCGCACAAGGCGCAGGTGAGAAAATCGGGCGAACCCTATATAATTCATCCGCTCTGTGTTGCGATTATCCTCGCCGATTTGGAGCTTGACAAGGAGACGATTATTGCAGGACTTCTCCATGATGTGGTGGAGGACACCATTATGACAAACGAGGAGCTCAAGGAGCAGTTTGGTCCTGATGTGGAGCTTTTGGTGGACGGCGTGACGAAATTAGAGCAGCTTCAGTATACAGGAGATGCCGCGCCGGACCGCACGACAAGCCGCGAAGAACTGCAGGCGGAAAACCTGCGCAAAATGTTTCTTGCGATGGCAAAGGATATTCGTGTTATTCTGATTAAGCTTGCCGACCGCCTCCACAATATGCGCACGCTCAAATATAAGTCACCGGAGAGTCAAAAGCGGATTGCAAGAGAGACACTCGATATATATTCACCGCTTGCGGAGCGGCTCGGTATTTCAAAAATTAAGATAGAACTTGACGACCTTTCGCTCAAATATCTTGAGCCGGAGGCGTATTATGATTTGGTGGAAAAGATTGCTTTGCGCAAGGACGCGCGCGAAAAGTATGTGCAGGAGCTGGTTGACGAGGTAACGGAACACATTGCGGGAGCGGACATTGAAGCACAGATTGACGGGCGCGTCAAGCATTTTTTCAGCATCTATAAAAAAATGAAAAACCAGGGAAAAACGATTGACCAGATTTACGATTTGTTTGCGGTGCGTATTATTGTCAATTCGTTGAAGGACTGTTATGCAGCGCTTGGTGTCATTCATGAGATGTATAAGCCGATGCCGGGGCGGTTTAAGGATTTTATCGCCATGCCGAAAACCAATATGTACCAGTCGCTTCACACGACCTTGATTGGACCGACGGGGACGCCGTTTGAGATTCAAATCCGGACATATGACATGCATAGGGTAGCGGAGTATGGTATTGCTGCCCACTGGAAATATAAGGAGGAGAGCGACGGAAAGGTTTCCAAGGGCGGTGAGGAGGAGAAGCTTGCGTGGTTAAGCCAAATTTTGGAATGGCAGCGTGACACCTCCGACAACAAAGAATTTGTCAAGCTTTTAAAAAGTGATTTGGATTTGTTTTCCGATCATGTGTATTGTTTTACGCCGACCGGGGAGGTCAAAAACCTTCCGGCAGGTTCTACGCCGATTGATTTTGCATACAGCATTCACAGTGCGGTCGGCAACCGGATGATTGGCGCGCGGGTAAACAATAAGCTTGTCACGATTGATTATAAGATTAATAACGGTGACTGTATTGAGATTATTACTTCGCAAAATTCCAAAGGACCAAGCCGTGACTGGCTCAATATCGTAAAGTCTTCGCAGGCAAAAAATAAAATTTCCCAGTGGTTTAAAAATGAGTTTAAGGAAGAGAATGTCATCAGAGGACGTGAGCTTTTAGCGAATTACTGCAAGTCCAAGAATATTAACGCTCAAGAGTTTCTTGTTCCGGAATATCAAACGGAAGTGATGCATAAGTACGGCTTCAATGACTGGGATGCGCTGCTTGCGGCGGTTGGTCACGGTGCCTTAAAGGAAGGGCAGGTAATCAACCGATTACAGGAAATTTATGCGAGAAATCACAAAAAACAGATAACGGACAGCGAGCTTTTGGCGTCCATTCAAGAGAACAGTGCAAATAAAATGATGCGTCCCAAAGGTAAGGGCGGCATTGTCGTAAAAGGCACGCATGATGTGGCGGTGCGTTTTTCACGTTGCTGTGCGCCGGTGCCGGGTGATGAAATTGTAGGTTTTGTCACAAGAGGACGCGGCGTGTCCATTCACAGAACGGATTGTGTCAATATTATCTGTCTGTCCGAGATTGAGCGTGCGCGGCTGATTAGCGCGGAGTGGCAGCCCAAGCTGAATAATGAGAATGAGAAGTATCTGACAGAAATAGCAATTTATGCGCATAACAGAAGCGGTCTGCTTGCGGATATTTCAAAGACGTTGATGGAGAAAAATATTGACGTGATTTCCATGAATACAAGGGTAAGCAAGCAGGGGATTGCGACTTTGGCAATGTCTTTTGAGATTGGCGGACGCGATGAGCTTAGGGCAATTATTGAGAAATTGAAACAGATTGACAATATAATCGATATTGAAAGGACTACGGGATAACATTGGCAAATTTGTGCAAAGGCACAAATTCGCAGGCTATGAGAGGAGTATGGTTATTGCTATGGCGGATTTAAAGGTAAAAAGAAGAGTGCTTGGCGCGTGTCAGACAAATTGTTATTATGTGTACAGAGAGGGTGCGGATGAGATTGTAATTATCGATCCGGGCGATAACGGTGATGTGGTGTTTGCGGATGCAAAGAGCTTGGGCTTTGAAAAAATAGCAGGCATTCTTTTGACGCACGGACACGGTGACCATACGGGCGGTGTTTTGGAGTTGAAACAGCTCAGCGGCGCAAAGGTGTACGCGTATGAAGACGAGGCGGAGATTTTAAAGGACCCGAAAAAAAATGTGTCACAGTGGTTCGGAACAGGGTATGGTTTTGAGGCGGATGTATATCTGCGCGATAAGCAGACGCTTACAATGGCAGGCGTGGAATTTGAGGTGCTTCATACACCGGGGCACACAAAGGGAGGCTGCTGCTTTTATGTAAAAGAGGATTTGACGCTGTTTTGCGGTGATACGATTTTTAACGGTTCTGTGGGAAGAACAGATTTGTATTCGGGCTCAATGCGCGCACTTGGCGATTCAATACGGGAACGGATTATGACGCTGCCTGACGACGTGAAGCTGTATTCCGGACACGGCGACGCGTCAACGGTTGGATACGAGAGAAAGTACAATCCATGCCTTGGGTAGGCATGGATTTATCTATGTTTAGCATAAGCGGACATGGATTTTTACATTCCGTGATGCGATAAGAAAAGGCGAAGAGGTTTGATATTACAATGATAAAGATATATACAAACAGAGAACAGTATCAGTATGATTTGCATGCATTGTTTAAAGCGTTTTATCCGGAACACGAGGTGCGTGTGTACGGACTCTGCGGGCAGGGTGAACGGGAGGACGGCGAGGCTCGGGCAGTCCTTATTTTTGACGACAGTAAAATAGAGGCTGTATTTGATATTGACGGGGAGAAAGAGTACACCAATATTTATAAAAATGACACGTGTGTCACAAAAAATGAGCATAAGCTCTCGGTTTATCATGATTTATGTGATTATACAGGGCACACGCTTCCGTGGGGGAATCTGACAGGTATCCGCCCGACAAAGCTTTCGATGGGAATGTTGGCGGAGGGAAAGGACGATGATGCGATTATTGCGCAGATGAAAGCGGAACATGCGGTCAGCGATGAAAAGGCGCGGCTTAGCCTGGATATTGCAAAGCGGGAAAAGCGGATTCTTGATAAAATCCATTATGAGGACGGCTACAGTCTGTATATCGGTATTCCGTTCTGCCCGACGACGTGTCTTTACTGTTCGTTTACGTCCTATCCGATTGCACAGTGGAAAAAGCGTGTAAACGACTATTTGGATGCGCTTTTTCGGGAGATTGATTTTGTGGCGCAGGCGTATCAGGATAAGGTGCTGGATACGGTTTATATCGGCGGCGGTACCCCTACAACGCTGGAGGCGGATGCGCTTGACAGACTGCTTTCACGCATGCGGGAGCGGTTTGATTTTCAGCATGTCACGGAGTTTACGGTCGAGGCAGGGCGTGCGGACAGTATCACGAGGGACAAGCTGGATGTTTTAAAGAAGCACGGCGTGACGCGTATTTCGGTCAATCCGCAGACAATGAAGGACGAAACGCTGAAAATCATTGGCAGGCAGCATACGGTGGCGCAGGTTCGGGAGGCGTTTGCGCTTGCAAGGGCGGCAGGTTTTGCCAATATTAATATGGATATTATTTTAGGGCTTCCGGGTGAGCTGGAGGCGGATGTGCAGAATACAGTCGATGAGATTGCAAGGTTAAATCCTGACAGTCTTACGGTGCATTCACTTGCGATTAAGCGCGCGTCGAAGCTTAGCCAGTGGATAGAGGAGAACGGTATCGCTTCGCTGAACAATACGGATGCGACGATGGAGATTGCACAAAAAGGTGCGGATGCGCTTGGCATGAAGCCTTATTATCTGTACCGGCAGAAAAATATGTCAGGGAATTTTGAGAACGTGGGGTATGCGAGAGAAGGCAAGTATGGGATTTATAATATTCTGATAATGGAGGAGGTGCAGACCATCGTGGCACTCGGCGCCGGATCAATTACGAAAAGGGTTTATCCTGACGGGCGGATTGAGCGGTGTGAAAATGTGAAGGATGTGGCGCAGTATATCGAGAGAATCGGGGAAATGATTGAGAGAAAGCGTGTATTATTAGAAGATTAAAATTTCAAAATTCGGACTAAAATTGTTGAGTGTGATGCGGATTTTGGGTACAACAAAAATACCGGAAGTCCAACAAAATTCCAACAAAATTTTTTGCGTTGGTACATCATAATACGCCATAATGCAATTTTCATCTCGGAGTCCAACAAAATCAGTGTAAATTCACAGATTCCTAAGGAGCGTTTCGGAAATAATCGAAGCGCTCTTTTTTACGCCTTTTAAAGAGGATTTTAGCCATTTAGAAAAAATGCTATGTCAGGCTAGTCCAACAAATTAAAATGCACATTTGGTAACAGTCATTTTTTAATGAATAGGAAAAGGAGGTTCACGGGATGAACGACACAGCGTTAAGAGCAGGGGCGCAGAGCGCCAACAACACACACATGGTTTTTGCAAACGGGAAACAGGAGAAACTTTACTATGAAGTGGAACAGACGAGGAAGCAGGACTGTTATCATAAGGTATTGCTTTACATTCTCGGAATATCGGAGGATACGAACAATTATTTCAGTCAGGTTTATGATATACAATCCGGATGTATCAAAACAGAATGTCTGTGTCAGGACTGGCAGACAGGTGGCAGCGTAAAGGTGGTCAAGGGGGTATTCAACCCTTATACAGACGGGACACCAAGCGTTGACGATTATGAGAGCAGGGACGAGCAGATAAATGAGTGCCAAACCAATCCCAAAGATTGGGTTGGGTATATCCGTAAGCGATATCTTTTGCTGTGGCTATGCAATGTATTTTTGGGAGGGCATCAGGCTCCGTTACCCAAAATACTGCCACAAGCAGAAGTACATTGAAGAAGTCCTTGCAGAAATGGAGAGGAAACGTGCTAAAAATTCGACTGATGGGAACAAAGAATGATATTAAGTGGTTCGAGAAAATTCTAAAAAGACAGTCCAAAGTGGCTGTGACGGAAGTTTCGGAGCTGTACCGGAACAAAGGTACAAACAGATATTACCGGGCTTATGTGGAAGTGCAGAAAGCCAATATTAAGGAAAAAAATAACTAAACGGAGGAAAAAACCATGTGTAAAATTATAGCAATAGCAAACCAAAAGGGCGGTGTCGGAAAGACAACGACAACAAGCAATTTAGGGATAGGACTGGCAAAGCAGGGGAAGAAAGTTCTGCTGATCGACGCAGATGCGCAGGGAAGCCTTACGGCAAGTTTAGGCTATGCGGAACCGGATAGACTGGAGGAAACGCTTGCAACGGTTATGACAAATATCATCAATGACGAGGAATTTGAGCCGGACTATGGCATTTTGAAGCATGACGAAGGGATTGACCTGATGCCGGGTAATATCGAACTGTCGGGCTTGGAAGTATCTCTTGTGAATGTCATGAGCAGGGAGCTTGTGCTTCGTTCCTACATAGAGCAGGTAAGGGACAGATATGATTATATCCTGATTGACTGTATGCCGTCGCTCGGCATGATAACCATAAACGTGTTTGCCTGCGCTGACAGTATCTTAATACCCGTTCAGGCAGCATACCTGCCCGTAAAGGGACTGGAGCAGCTTATCAAGACCATTG
>CAJUJG010000023.1:40179-53019 GCA_910586715.1 uncultured Lachnospiraceae bacterium | reverse complement strand
ATGCGGGGCAAGCTTTCGCAGAAAAAGCTGGTGCGCGGCGCGGCGAGCGGCTATTCTTCTTACGGAAATCAGATTGGACTTGCGACGGGATATGTCAAAGAGGTGTATCATCCCAATTATGTAGCAAAGCGTATGGAAATCGGGGCGGTGATGGCTGCTGCGCCGAGGGCAAGTGTCATCAGGGAGACGTCTGATCCGGACGATATTATTATTTTGCTCGGCGGTCGTACGGGACGCGACGGCTGCGGCGGCGCGACAGGATCGTCTAAGGTGCACACGACGGCGTCGCTTGCGACGTGCGGTGCGGAGGTTCAGAAAGGAAATGCTCCGACGGAGCGCAAACTGCAAAGACTGTTCCGGCGTCCGGAGGTCAGCAAGCTGATTAAGAAGTGCAACGATTTCGGTGCGGGCGGTGTTTCCGTGGCAATCGGCGAGCTTGCGGACGGTCTGATTGTCGATATGGATAAGGTGCCGAAAAAGTATGCGGGACTGGACGGAACGGAGCTTGCGATTTCCGAGTCGCAGGAGCGTATGGCAGTCGTTGTGGACCCGAAGGATGCAGATTCGTTTCTTGCATATGCGGCGGAGGAGAATTTGGAGGCTGTCAAGGTTGCAACGGTCACAAAAGAGCCGCGGCTTGTGCTGATGTGGCGCGGTCAGAAGGTAGTGGATATTGCGAGAGCCTTTCTTGATACCAACGGCGCACATCAGGAAACGGGCGTGTATGTTGAGACGCCTGTAAAAGAAGATAATTATTTTCAGAAATATGCAGTTGCGGCGGTTGCGGATGCGGTTGCAAAGGGAAATATAAAGGACGCGGTAATTTCAACATTAAATGACTTAAACGTATGCTCACAAAAGGGACTTGTCGAGATGTTTGACGCGTCGATTGGAGCAGGCAGCGTGTTTATGCCGTACGGCGGAAAATATCAGCTGACGGAGACACAGACAATGGTGGCAAAGCTTCCTGTCTTAAAGGGTAAGACGGATGCCGTGACAATGATGTCGTACGGATTTGATCCGTATCTGTCAAGCTGGAGTCCGTATCACGGTGCGGTGTATGCCGTTACGGAATCTATGGCGCGCATTGTGGCAGCAGGCGGAGATTATAAGAAGATCCGGTTTACGTTCCAAGAGTATTTCAGGCGCATGACGCAGGAACCTTCGCGCTGGAGTCAGCCGTTTGCGGCGCTTCTTGGCGCATATGACGCGCAAATCGGATACGGACTTCCTTCGATTGGCGGCAAGGATTCGATGTCGGGAACGTTCAATGAGATTGACGTACCGCCGACGCTTGTGTCGTTTGCGGTGGACGTGGCGAAAAAACAGGATATTATCACGCCGGAGCTGAAACGTGCGGGTGATGCGCTTGTCGTGTTTGATTTACCGAAGAATGCATATGATTTGCCGGAATACGACAACGTAATGAAGCTTTTTGACGGTGTGGCAAAGCTGATTGCGGATAAGGTGATTGTGGCAGCATATGCGCTTGATGCAAAGGGTATTGTGGCGTCGGCTGCAAAAATGGCGTTTGGCAATAAACTTGGCGTGGCGTTTGACAGTGTACTTGACGCAAAAGAGCTGTTTGCAAACGGAATCGGAAGCATTCTTGCGGAGGTTTCCGCAGAGCAGTCTGATGCGCTCGCAGCATGTGGCGTAGCGTACCGGACAGTCGGTACGGTGCTGGATGAAAATGCTGGATTTGTATACAGGGATGTAACAGTGCCTATGGATGAGGCGTTAAAGGCGTGGACTTCAAAGCTAGAGAAGGTATTCCCCACAAAGGCGGTAAAGGGCGCAGAGCCTGTCGCGTCAAAGCTTTATGACACAAAGGATGTCTATGTTTGCAAACATAAGGTGGCGAAGCCTACCGTATTTATTCCGGTGTTCCCCGGAACAAACTGCGAGTATGACTCGACAATCGCGTTTGAGCGCGCAGGGGCGAATGTGGTGACAAAGGTATTCCGCAATCTTTCGGCGGCGGATATTCGAGAGTCGGTTGACGCGTTTTCTGAAGCGATTTCGCAGGCGCAGATTATTATGTTCCCGGGTGGCTTTTCGGCGGGCGACGAGCCGGACGGAAGCGCGAAATTCTTTGCGACGGCATTTCAGAATGAAAAGATAAAAGAGGCGGTAAACAAACTGCTCAACGAGCGTGACGGGCTTGCGCTTGGAATCTGTAACGGTTTTCAGGCGATGATTAAGCTTGGGCTTGTGCCGTACGGCGAGATTGTGGGACAAACAGAGGATTCGCCGACACTGACATACAATACGATTAACCGCCATATTTCAAAGATGGTGTATACGAAGGTGATTACGAATAAGTCACCCTGGCTGCAGCTTGCTAAGCTTGGTCAGACGTATGTAACGCCTGCTTCGCACGGCGAAGGACGGTTTGTGGCGCCTAAGGAGTGGATTGATAAGCTTTTCACAAATGGACAGGTAGCGACGCAGTATGCCGATTTTGACGGAAATATTTCGATGGATGAAGAGTGGAATGTGAACGGGTCGTATGCGGCAATTGAGGGAATTACGTCTCCGGACGGAAGGTGTCTTGGCAAGATGGCGCATGTTGAGCGGCGCGGCGACGCGGTGGCAATGAACATTTACGGAGAGCAGGATTTGAAGATTTTTGAGGCTGGGGTGAAGTATTTCCGGTAATTCAAAATAGAAAATGTCAGGAGTAATATAACACAAAAGACTTTGCGGGATGAGAGAAAATCCCGGCAAAGTCTTTTTGTGTTTTATAAGGATTGCGAAAAAGGATTGCGGTAGAAACAAGATGAAGACAAAATGAAATGGTTTGTTTTACAGGGCAAAAATGCATGACAGGAACAATAGTTCCTTTAAATAGTAAAAAAACAGGAACAACCGCACCTAGTAGTGCCCTCATAAAAGCAGTAAAATAAAATAAAATAAGGCGATATTAATCGAAAAAAGTAGAATAAACTTATTCATATTATAAAACCTGATAATGGCGATAAAAAGCCGTTATTGGGTTTTATTTTTTTAGAAAGGACGAGGGAAAATCATGGACTACGCAAAAACACAAAACTGGCTGACAAGCCGCCAAATCAAACTGGAGGAAAGCTTTGCCTCCGCCATAAGAAGGTGCGCAAAAAAATACAAATTAACGCACGAAATCCGCCGGTTGGATGATGTGTATCATTTGCTTGGTGTGACGAAACAGGATATATCATGGTGGGAAAATCATCCCTGCAGCGTACAGACAAAAAAATTTTAAACAAAAGATAATTGTAAATGCCCAAAAACTGTTTGAATTAAGCGACAGGCAAACGGAAGAGCTGGCAAATAAAGCAGGGCTGACACTAGAGCGACAGGAAGCTTTTCCTTATTGCCTCAAATTGTTAAGAACGAAATACGAAAAAAAGTCTCGATTATTCTATAAAACTGCCAATATTAGCGAACGGATGTATCAATACATAAATAATGACAGAAATCCGACAAAACAAACGGTATTGGCAATCGCGGCAGCAATGGACATGAATCTTGAGGATACAAGGAGATTGCTGAAAAGCGCAGGATACGTCTTATCGAAATCTGTACCCAGTGACGCAGTTATTTTATGGCTGCTTTCCGGGAACGAATCCAATCAAAGTACAATACCGCTATTATTTCAAATCAACGAAATTTTATATGCACTTGATATGCCGTTGTTAATGACAAGGGAGAAAAACGAACGGCATGTTCGGTCAGATAAAAGTCAAAATTAATTTCGGATAATAAAATGCCAATTACGATATTATCAGGTTATGGTAATGTTTTGCACGGCATTTGACCTTGCAGAGTCGTCAGATATTATCCTAGCCGCAAATAATTGCGTGCGCAGACAATGAAAGAAAGGAGGCCCCATAATATGGAGATTGAGCAAAGAATTTTAACCACCAACCCCTGCTATAAGTCAGGAAGGAAAATCGCGGTCAAAGGTCTTATGCTGCACAGCGTCGGCTGTCCGCAGCCCTCGGCGGAAGTGTTTATCAAAAATTACAGCAATCCCGCAAGCAAGGTGTGCGTACATGCATTTATCGACGCGAACACAGGTGTTGTGTATCAGACACTCCCGTGGGATCATAGGGGATGGCACGGCGGCGGTTCATCCAATAATACGCACATCGGCATAGAGATGTGTGAGCCGTCCTGTATCAAGTATACCGGTGGCGCAAAGTTTACCTGTACTGACAGGGAAAAAGCGCTCGTATACGTGAAAAAGACATACGATTCGGCAGTCGGGCTGTTTGCATATTTATGCAAAGAGTTCGGGCTGAATCCTTTGGCGGACGGCGTTATTGTCAGCCATAAGGAAGGGCATGACAGAGGCATTGCATCAGGACATGCCGATCCGGACCATCTTTGGAACGGGTTGGAATGCGGTTACACCATGACCAAATTCAGACAGGATGTGGCAAACACTATGAATCAGCTGTAGAAAACAAGCAAGACAGTAAGGAACGGAGGAATTTATGGAAGTAAAGGAAGGAACGGTCGTGTCGCTTGCCCCCAACGCCGTCTATTATAATGGGAAAGAAATGCCGGACTGGGTACGAAACGACCATTGGATTGTAAAATCAAGAAACAATGATAGGGTAGTGCTGGGGATGAATGTCAGTAAATCGCATACGATTAACAGCCCTGTAAACATTGCATTTATGACACCTGTGTCAGAAAGTAATACCCCCCAGACAAAGACGGAAACGACACATCCTTTATGCCAAAAACTGCAAAGCAGTGTTATATCAAACAATGGGGAAATGCAGATTTCAGAGCGCGGTGTGGAACTGATTGCAAAATACGAGGGCTGTCGTTTGGCAGCATATAAGTGCCCGGCGGGTGTATGGACCATTGGGTATGGACATACGGCAGGAGTAAAGGAGCATGACACGCTTCCTTCCAAAGATGCCGCAAAAAGGCTTTTGCGTGAGGATTTGGAAAAGTATGCCGCGCATGTCAATAAATGTATTCAGACAGGGAAGCTTACGTTTTCCCCGACGCAAAATCAGTTCGATGCACTTACAAGCTTTTGCTATAACTGCGGCGTGGGAAGCCTGAATAAGCTTGTTGCGGGAAGGAGCGCCGCAGAAGTTGCCGACAAAATCTTAGCGTATAATAAAGGCGGCGGCAAGGTGCTGCAGGGACTTGTGAAACGAAGGGAAGAAGAACGGCAGCTGTTTTTGAGCTGATGGCAGATGGAGGCTGAACATGGAAGAAAATGAGATAACACAGAGTACGGAAAACGCTGGCGTGATGGACAGTGAATTTATTCCGCTTGATGCACTTGTTTATGCACCGCTTCATGCACTGGCAGAATCAAACCGCCAGCTTCGCGCGCAAATCGTGGAAGCGATTAAGGGTATGGGAACACAGCGTTACAACGGAAGTGAAGAAATCACGCATTTGGACAATATCAATATCGCATATGACCAAATTCGTCAGGAGGGAGAGGACGGCTACAGTGTTGACAACCTCCAGGTACAAGTCCCTTTATTGTCGATCATACCCGTGGCAAACCTGAATGTGGACAAGGCGGAGATTTGCTTTTCCACGGAGGTGAAGGCGGAAATGGATCAGGAGACAAAAAATCCGCAGATAACTGCGCGTATCTGTGCCCCCTCACAGAGGGAGAGCGATTTTCTGCCAAAAGTATCTTATAAACTGTCAATCGTATCCATACCGGCAACGGAAGGAATTATGCGCCTTAGCGATACACTGAGTGCAAATCAGGTTGCAAAGCGGATTGATAGTACACCGATTGTCTTAAACGGCGATTTGGGGAATGAGGAACAGAAGGCGATTGTTCAGGAAACAAAACAGCTTCGCGCAAAGGTCAGCAAGCTCGAACAGCTTCACAGAAAGATTACCGGAATGATAGAAGAACAGGAACGTCTGCACCAAATCAGCAAAGACGCATTTGATGGAGATACGCATGAATTTGATAAGGATAAATACCTTATGGCACAGTCGACAATCGTTAACCGGATTATGGAATGTAAGGAGCAGATCGTGGACAGGGAGATTCTATATGGACTTGAAAGGGACTTTAAGTAGAATTACAGGAAAAAAAACGTCCGCCGAACGCATAAGAATGCTATTGGAAGAAGACCTTGCGAGGCTCGTTTGGGAAATGAATTTTCGTCTGCTTTCGGAACAGGGTTTGCAGGAGCGTATTCTTTGGGTTGAAACAGCAAAAGTGACACAAGTGTCAGTTTTAGGGTTTAAGAAGCGGCAAAAACAAATATATTATAATCTGCGTGAAAAAATAAGAAACCTGTTTTACATAGTATTTGGATGTGGCAAAAAAAGGAAAGGAAGGTAGATGCATATGGCAGCAATAGCAGATCAGTTTAAAGGGTTGGATATGGGATCGCTAATCGGAGGACCGCTTACGGCAGCGGCGGACGCAAGTATAATGCTCGCGGACTCGACGGCGGATTTTATCAATCATGTGGGATTTGATAATAACGGTAAGGTCAGAACAGTGGCGTTTTCCTATCAGAAGAGAAGCGCAAACGAGGACGGAACAAGCAATTTGGATGAGATGAAAATGGACATACCGATGCTTGCAATTGTACCGATTCCGAACCTGCAGCTTGACGAGGTCAATGTGCTGTTTGACATGGAAGTAAAGCAAAGCGAATCTTCGCAGAAATCACTTGATGTGGGCGCCGGACTCAACGGACAGTTAAGACTTGGTCCGATTAAAGTCAGTATTTCAGGCAGTGTCAGCGTACATCAGGAGAATACGAGAAAATCGGATAATTCTGCTAAATATCATGTGGATGTGCGGGCGACGAATCATGGAACACCGGAAGGTCTTGCAAGAGTTCTTGATATGATGGCAGCAAACGTTGCGCCTGCACTTGTGGGATCGACAATTAAGGATGCAAACGGAAACAATCTTTCAGATAAAGCAAGACTGAAAGCGGAGCGCAGAAAGCGTTTAAAAAATGAACTGGATGAGATGCAAAGATGTCTTATCGCGGCAAACGAAGGATTGAATGAATGTGTCACAAGACTTAGAAGAGCGGCAAACGTACAGCTCCTTGAATTTCAGTCAAAACAGACGCAGTATCTTGAAGGTAAGGAAGAAAGTGACAATTATGAAGCGCTTTCGCAAAAGTATCAGACTGCGATGGACAAGGTTACGGCAAAATGGAATGATTTTCAAAACAGGACGCTTGATATGCTTGATGCCGCAAGCAGCGAGGCAAATCCGGCTGCAGGAGCCGTGTCGCCTGTATTTGGTCTTATTGAGGTAAGCGTTGAAGAAAGCAGCGGCGAAATTAAGACAAAGGCATATGAAAGAGGCTCTGACGACCTTAATACAAAATATGATGAGATGCAGATTGCGCAGGACAAGGCATTAGAGGCGTATAAAAAATCGAAAGAGCTTGATAAGGCAGTATTTGATAAAAAACAGGAATACAATAAAGCACTGGCTGATGTGGAGGATTAAGTATAAGGTGTAGAAACAAGGAGTGCGTATGGACAGACGGGAAAAAACCGCATTAACAGATATTACATATGTGAAGCTGGTTTCCGTTGGAAGCGTTAATCCGAATAATCCCCTGTCGGAGCAGTCAATTGAGCAGCAGGTTCAAGTGTTAAACCGCTGCCTGAACGAATATCCGAAGGGGATTATACTCGGAAAGGACGTAACGATCGGAAGATATATGATTGGGGAACACGAGCTTACAATGGAAAAGTCTACTTATCATATAGGATTTAAGAGAAAGCCGGCTTGGGAAGAGGACAGCAAGTGATTTTGTGGAGGTGAAGGAATGGAGATCATGAAAGAGATTGGACAAGGCGCAATGACAATCAGACTAAAAGGAAGACTTGAGACTGTTACGGCGCCAAAGCTTGAAGAAGTTGTTGCAAACGAATTGGAGGATATTACGGCGTTGACGGTGGTCATGGAAGAAGTGGAATATGTCTCGTCAGCAGGGCTTCGCGTATTGCTTGGGGCGGAAAAGAAAATGAAGGCAAAGGGCGGAGAACTGACAGTAGAGCAGGTACCGACTGCCGTGATGGATGTTTTTAAAATTACGGGATTTGACAAAATCCTGACACTGCGATGAGTTCTGGTGTAGAAAAGGAGCTGTGTGTTACGGTGCGCCGATACCGCTGCGGTGACGAAAAAGGAATGATTGACTGTATTCGCGATGAGTATGGGGATACCTATGCAAAAGAAACATGGTACAGTGCGCCCGCAATTATGGAAAGCGCCGAAAAAGGACGCGATATTTTCATTGTCGCACAGCTTCCAAGCGGTGAGATTGCAGGGACAACAGCGCTTGTCAGAACAGAAGGGAAAACCTGTACCGTATATGAAATCGTGGCGCAGGTTGTGAAAAAAAAGTACAGAGGGCACAAAATTGCGCAAAGGATATTTGAATATGGATTAAAGCTGCTTGAGGATAAGAAGGCTTCGGCGGTTTACAGCCAGCCGGTACTGTTTCACGACGTCACACAAAAACTTCTTTGCGGCCTGGGTATGAAAGCAGTCGGTATTTTGCCAAATATATTTGATTTAGAGGTGCTGCACCATTCCTATGACAACGGAAGAAATACAAAAATGCCCCTTGGCATACAGGTAAAAGCAATGTGCGGACAAAATGCGGGACGTTTGTACCTACCGGACAGACATAAAGCGTTTTGCAGGGAACGGTTTGAGGAATTAGGAGCGGCATATGAAATTATGGACAGTGCGGCGCAAGATTGCGGGGAAATGCCTGCAAACAGCAGACTTTCCTATCATTATGACAGAAAACATCAATACCTTGAAATTCATATTCTTACAATCGGAGCAGATTTTGACAGACAGTTGGGGCAGCTTCTTTGGACGTATCCGCTAAGGGGTGAACATACTGCAAACGTGTTTTTAAACAGCAATGACAGATATGCAGTCAGCGTTTATGAAAAGCTTGCAAAAAAAGGATTTTTTTTTACCGGGATAAAACCCTTGTGCGATGATAACGCGTATCTGATTATGCATCATGCGGGAGGGGTGCTGTTTCATTTAGAGGATCTAAAGTTAAATGTGGAATTTCAGAAAATAGCAGAATATATCAGAGAGGAGAACATGATATGAAAGCATCACAGAAAGATTTTACACAGGCGGAAATAAAAATAATATCGGAAATCATGGCAGGAGAAGGAGCGGCTTTAGAACATCCGTATTATTCAAGCTTCAAAGAACAGTATGAGCAGTTTTGTCCTGTCAGCAGGGTGCGCATTGAGACGATATGGAATAAGCTGATAGAAGGTTATCGTACCCAGTTAGCCAACGCTGACTTAGCGATGACAAAAAGAAATAATCAGGAATATCTCAACACCGTGGACAACAACCCCTACTTCCGCGAGGCTGTTGAAATGATACAGGAGGATGACGGACTTGCGGTCCCGGAAGAACAGGAGCTGGCATTGTGGTCAGGCGGGTATGCGCTGAGCCTTGCAATCAGAAAAATGGGATACTGCCCGCTTGAAGGAACGCCTTTTGGAGGGTTGCTGGACAATCTCAAGGTAACCTGGGAGTGGAAACGGGAAGGCGGGTTGTGGAATATATTGTCCGGGGCGTTTGTCGGCGGATATGAAAAAGGCAGACGGGCGCATATTTATTTTAGGACCGTGGACGAAATGAGTGTCCTTTACGAGCAGGAACTGCCAATGTTAACACAGGATGCGGGACGCGTCATTGTAATGCATCCGATTTTTCAGCAGGGAACGCATACGGTTGAGGCAGGATATGATTTTGGCAGGAAAACGGCTATGGCAATAGAGGTTGCAAGAGAAAACAGCGTGTTTGCGTATGAGGCAAAAGATTTGAGAAACGGCATTCATAACGCAGGCTTTCTGCCATATGAAGCGCTTTTGGAGATGCTGGGAAGACAAGGATATGCGGCGAATCAGAAAGTTTATTTAAGCTACAGAAGCGATAAGTTTATTCCTGGACATGCGCCTTTTGCAAGAGAGGATGAGCGTACGTCAGGATTTGACAGTCAAAAAGAGGACAGAGAGAAGTTTTGGAAGCAGTAACTGACGATTTAGACTTGAAAGGGAGCGGTTTCATGAGAGTCAAACACACGATAGGCTTTAAAATTATGGCATTTCTATTGGGAATGGTTTTGGTTGCGGCATTTATAAACGGGGCGGTAAGCATTACAAACTTGAAGCTGATGAAAAATATATCCGTAAAAAACAGCCGCAGTTTGGGGGAAACCGCTGCGCAGCGTTCGGAAAAAGCGCTGGAGCATATGGCAAAGGAACAGCTTATGACTGTTTCCAAAGAGAAAGCGGCATATATTGATGAAAAATTTTTGGAAGTCAGGTCGTATGTGCACGGTATTGCCCAAACTGCGAAGCGGATTTATGAAAATCCCGACCAGTATCCGGACAGGCAGACGCCGCCTCCTGCGGAGGAAAGCACAGAACTTGCAGCGCAGCTTTTATATTCGCAGCGGCTTGAAGACGCAGGCAGAAAACAGCGTGAGGAGATTCTGAAGCTTGGAAATCTTCAGGATATGCTGGTGCAATATAATGCCAACAATGACATGGTTTCCTCAACGTACATCAGTACGCTCAGCGGCTGGGTGATACAGGCGGATTATATCGCCTACAGCAAGTTTGAAGAAAAAGGGAGGGCGCCGTCCTATTTGGAGTCGGAGGACAGACAGTGGTATAAACGGGCGCTTTCGGCAAAGGAGGGACAGTATGTCTACTCCGATGTGATAGAGGATGTGCACGGCGGCGGAAGCTGCATTGTGTGCGCAGAACCTGTTTATAAAGGGGATGAAGTGGTTGCCGTGGCGGGCACAGGGTCGTATTTAAACACAGTGAATCAGGCAGTGCTTGATACGTCGGTGAATGGCACGGGATATGCGTTTCTTCTAAATTATAACGGACAGGTTATGGTGTCTGCGATGACGGAAGGAGAAACCGCGGCGTCCCCGGATACTCCGGCGGATCTGCGCAAAAGTGAAAACACGCAGCTTGCCGATACGGCGGTTTCGATGACGGCAGGCTTCTGCGGTGTGGACCGTATATTATTGGACGGCAAAGAGGTTTATATTGCATATGCGCCTCTTCCGACAATGGGGTGGAGCTTTGCTGCGGTTATGGCAGTGGAAGACGTTATATCGCCCGCACTCGAGACGCAGAAACATATTCTTGCAATGACAGAGGAAACGGCAAAACAGCAGGATCAGGCAATCGGAAAATCAATCAAAATGATAACAGGCATGGTAGCCGTTGTGATTCTTATGCTGGGAATTGCAGGGGTGGCAATGACAAGAAGATTTACAAGACCGATCCTTGCGCTTACAAGAGATGTGAAAAAGATAGGCGCCGGAAATTTAGACTACCGCACGAACATATCAAGCGGTGATGAAATAGAAGAGTTAGGCGCTGCATTTAACGCAATGGCAGACAAAGTGCAGGCTTATATTAAAAGCTTTGCGGCAGCGACCGCGGAGAAAGAGCGTATCCGTACAGAACTGACGGTGGCGGCGCATTTACAAAGTGATATGCTGCCCGCGGCAAATGGATGCTTTACGCAGTACCAGGAGTTTACGCTTGCGGCGGTGATGCGTCCGGCAAAGGAAGTGGGCGGAGATTTTTACGATTTTTTTATGACGGATGAGGAGCATTTGGCGCTTGTCGTAGCCGATGTATCCGGAAAAGGCGTTCCGGCAGCGCTCTTTATGGTTATCGCCAAAGCGCTTCTGCAGTCAAACATAAAACGGGAGAAGAATCTTGAGCGGGCATTTGAGATTACCAATGAAAGCCTGTGCGCCAACAATAAAAACGGCATGTTTGTGACGGCATGGGCAGGCATACTTGACATATCGGACGGAACTTTAACCTACATCAATGCAGGGCATTGCCATCCGCTCATAAAAGGAAGAGATGGAAATGTCGTATATTTGACAGAGCTTGGCGGTTTTGTGCTTGCGGGAGCGGAAGGCATGACATACCGGCAGTCGGTTGTCCGGCTGCGGGCAGGAGATATTTTATTTCAGTGTTCTGACGGCGTTACGGAGGCAAACGACTGTGACGGCGCGCTCTATGGAGAGGAGCGTCTCAAACGTATCCTTGAGCTGTTCGGCTCCAATGAGCCGCAGGAGGTTATTGATGCGGTATGGAATGACGTATGCACGTTTGAAGGCATTGCGGAACAGTTTGACGACATTACCATGCTGGCGGTGCGGTTTAATGCAGAAGCAAACAAAAAAGAAGCGTGGTGCGGCACACCGCATATCGAAAGTATGCCGGACGTTATAAAATTCATGGATGATATATTAAAAGAAGAAACGGTAAACAAATCAGACAGGGCAAAGCTTTTGGTAGCGGTCGATGAGTTGTACTCCAATATCTGCCGTTACAGCAAAGCATCGGAAGCCGAAATAACGTGTCATGTTGTTCCCGAATATGTACAGATTGTATTTGAGGACAATGGTGTTGCGTACAATCCGCTTGAAAATGATATGCCTGATATAACACAAAACGCTGAAGAGCGGGAAATCGGCGGACTTGGTATTTATATGGTACGGACCATGATGGATGATGTGGAATACGAAAATGCCGACGGCAAAAACAGACTGGCAATAAAGCTTATGCGTTGATCAACCACAGCATTTGTTTACGATAACGCCCATATTGTGCAGAAATAAAATCCCCCAAAAACGCCAATTGTTTTTATTGCTACAAATATTTCACAAATTTACATAAAATTTTTAGTGAATATGTTAACTGTACATTTAGCGTAATTCATACTATAATAAAAATGTAATTGTTCTGTGCAAAGATCTGCACAAAGATATGGGG
>CAJUJG010000023.1:4753-40169 GCA_910586715.1 uncultured Lachnospiraceae bacterium | reverse complement strand
TCGTGTAATTATGCTGAACATAGGTGTGGCAAGTGTGCCGGTAAAAGTGCGCGAGCGTGAAATTGCGTTTGTAGCGACATATGATACGGCTGTGAAGGGGACAATCGAGAAAGCATTTTTAAGACACAGAATATCGTATCTGATAAAAATGGAGAAAATTAAGAAATACGAAAAGGGACGTTTTGAGACAAAGGTTAAGTACCTGTTTCGGATTAACCGGTTTCAGGAAGACGAGGCGAGAGCCGCATTGTCTGAGAAGGAGCTTTCTGAGGAAAGCGTTACATATTTGGCATAATGAAAAGTACCGTCGGCTGGAGGTACTTTTTCTGCACGGCAAAGCGCTGCCGCCGCAAAATCCGCGTCTTTTGGCAACAGAACAGAAAATTGCAATATGGAGGAATAAACAATGTTTGATTTTGGAAGTATGATGAAATTTAAGGGCGCATGGGACAAATTTAACGCAAACCACCCCAAGTTTATGCCGTTTATGCAGGCAGTCGGACGCGAGGCAATCATGGACGGCACGATTATCGAGATAAAAGTCACAAGTCCCGCAGGAAAAGAATACAACACAAACATGAAGATTACGCAGAGCGACTTAGAGCTGTTTGCGCAGCTGCGTACCATGATGTAGACTGTAACAATTGTTACAAAAGAGGTTTTGATATGGCTTCACGCATTAAAACAATGACGGAAGGAAAACCGTCTGTCCTGATTTTAACGTTTGCATTGCCGCTCATGATTGGCAATGTCTTTCAGCAGCTCTATACCGTCGTGGACACAATGGTCGTGGGGAAAGCGCTTGGCGTAACCGCGCTTGCGGCGATTGGCGCGGCGGACTGGCTGAACTGGCTGATGCTCGGTGTCATTCAGGGAATTACACAGGGCTTTGGTATTTTGATGGCGCAGGAATTCGGCGCGGGAAAATATGATGCGCTGCGCAAAACAATCGGCAGCTCCGTACTGCTGTCTTTTTTGTCTTCCGTGCTGCTTTTGGGCGCCGGGCAGGCGATTGCGCGCCCCATACTGCTGCTTTTGCAGACGCCGCCGGAAATCATCGGCGATGCGCTTTTGTATCTGCGCATCATGTATTTGGGTGTTCCGATTGTAATGAGCTATAATCTGTTTGCAACAGTTCTGCGTTCTTTGGGGGACGGCAGGACTCCTTTGTATGCCATGATTGCTGCTGCCGTTGTCAATATCGCGCTGGATTTGCTGTTTGTACTCGGGTTTGGGCTTGGAATTGGCGGCGCTGCCGCGGCAACGCTGATTGCACAGTTGTTTTCAAGCCTGTTTTGTCTGTACCATATCCGTAAAATCGAGATTTTGACGCTTGGCGCTGCCGATTTTGAGCTGCAGACACAGCGGTCCGTAAAGCTGCTGACACTGGGTTTCCCGATGGCATTTCAGAACGCGGTCATATCCGTAGGCGGAATGATTGTACAGTTTGTAGTCAATGGGTTCGGTGTGATTTTCATTGCGGGCTTTACGGCAACAAATAAACTGTACGGCGTGCTGGAAGTCGCGGCGACCTCCTATGGTTATTCTATGGTGACTTATGCGGGGCAGAATTTGGGCGCGGGAAAAATCGGGCGCATTCGTAAAGGAACGCGGGCGGCTGTTTTGATTTCCCTGATTACGTCGGCGCTGATTGCCGCTGTCATGCTGCTTGGCGGCAGGGCGATTTTGAGCTGTTTTATTTCGGGTACGCCCGGGGAGGTTGATGAGACCTTGCGGATTGCATACTATTATCTTGCGATTATGAGTATCTTTCTGCCGGTTCTTTATATTCTGCATGTGACGCGTTCCACCATTCAGGGTATGGGGAATACGGTGCTTCCGATGCTTTCCGGTGTTGCGGAGTTTGTTATGAGAGCCGTAACCGCAATTTTTCTGCCAATGCTAATCGGAGAGACGGGTATTTTTTATGCGGAAATCATGGCATGGCTGGGGGCGGATGTCATTTTAGTTGCCAGCTATTTTTCCGTGATGAAAAAAATGAAAAACTCCTGAATAAATGAAAAACTCCTGAATAAATCCCTTGAACGCGAAAAGCACTTGTGATATAATTAGTCGATTATGCGAAAGGAAGTGCGAAATGAAGGCGTTTTTAATATTAGAAGACGGCACCGTGTTTGAGGGAATGCAGATTGGTGCGGACAAAGAAGTAATCAGTGAAATCGTTTTTAATACGTCTATGGCAGGGTATTTGGAAGTGCTGACGGACCCGTCATATGCAGGTCAGGCGGTGTGTATGACGTATCCGCTAATCGGCAATTACGGGATTTGTAAGGACGATATGGAGTCTTCAAAACCATATCCTGACGGTTTCATTGTCAGAGAATTATCTAGGAATTTCAGCAATTTCAGAGCAGATGTTTCCATTCAACAGTTTTTAGAAGAAAACAGCATACCAGGCATTGCCGGCATTGACACAAGGGCGCTTGTGAAAATTCTGCGCGAAAAAGGCACAATGAACGGCATGATTACGGCGAACGAGGCGTTTGAATTGGATGACATTTTGCCAAAACTCAAGGCATATACAACGGGAAAGGTGGTCGAACAGGTTACCTGTCCAAAAAAATATGAAGTAAAAGGCGCGCGGCGCCTGTCGGAAAACGGTGCGCTTTCTGGCAGCGCAAAATTTTCGGCTGCGGATTATGAAGCGGGAGAGCGCGAGAAAAAGCCTTCGCTTGTCACAAAATTAAACGGTGCGGGCTTGAAGGTTGCGCTGCTGGATTTTGGTACAAAAAAGAATATCGCCTGCTCTTTGGCACAGAGAGGCTGCGACGTGACGGTCTATCCTGCCGCGACGCCGGCAGCGGAAATCATCGCGTCCAATCCGGACGGGATAATGCTTTCGAATGGACCGGGCGACCCGAAGGAGTGCACTTCCATGATTGCGGAGATAAAAAAGCTCTACGACACGGACATTCCGATTTTTGCGATTTGTCTTGGGCATCAGCTTATGGCGCTTGCAACGGGAGCGGATACATACAAAATGAAGTACGGACACAGAGGCGGCAACCACCCTGTTAAGGATTTAACGACCGGAAGGGTTTACATATCGTCGCAGAACCACGGGTATGTGGTGGATACGGACAAGCTTGACCCGAAGGTTGCAACGCCGGCGTTTATCAATGTCAATGACGGGACAAACGAGGGATTAAACTATACGGGGAAAAATATTTTTACCGTGCAGTTTCACCCGGAGGCGTGCTGCGGTCCGCAGGACTCAGGGTATCTGTTTGACCGTTTTATAGAAATGATGAAGAAATGATGGAGGTGACGAAGATTGAAAATTAAAATTTTCAATCTTACAAGTTTGGGCTTGATGCCCAAACTTGCAGGCTAAGAAAGGAGTATGGATATAATAATGCCGAAAAATCCGAATGTAAAAAAAGTAATGGTTATCGGTTCCGGTCCGATTGTGATCGGTCAGGCTGCCGAGTTTGACTATGCGGGAACGCAGGCGTGCCGTTCTTTAAAGGAAGAGGGCGTGGAGGTTGTCCTGGTCAACTCCAATCCTGCCACGATTATGACGGACAGGGACATCGCGGACAAGGTGTATATCGAGCCTTTGACGGTTAAGGTTTTGGAACAGATTATCGAGAAAGAACAGCCCGACTCCATTTTGCCGACGCTTGGCGGACAGGCGGGATTAAATCTCGGAATGGAGCTTGAGGAGAGCGGCTTTTTGGCGGCGCACAATGTGAAGCTTTTGGGCACGACTGCCGCTACGATTAAGAAGGCGGAGGACAGGCAGGAATTTAAGGATACAATGGAGAAAATCGGTGAGCCGTGCGCGGCGTCCCTTGTCGTGGAAAACGTGGAGGACGGCGTTGCATTTACCAATACCATCGGCTATCCGGTTGTACTGCGTCCCGCCTATACGCTTGGCGGAAGCGGCGGCGGCATTGCGCACAACCAGGCGGAATTGGAAGAAATCCTGGAAAACGGCTTACGGCTTTCGCGTGTGGGACAGGTGCTTGTGGAGCGCTGTATCGCGGGCTGGAAAGAGATTGAATATGAAGTAATGCGTGACAGTGCGGGGAACTGCATTACCGTATGTAATATGGAAAACATTGACCCCGTCGGCGTGCACACGGGCGACAGCATTGTGGTTGCGCCTTCGCAGACGCTTAGCGACAAAGAGTATCAGATGCTTCGGACTTCCGCGCTCAATATTATTTCGGAGCTGAATATTACGGGCGGCTGCAACGTGCAGTTTGCACTTCACCCGACAAGCTTTGAATACTGCGTGATTGAGGTCAATCCCAGAGTGAGCCGTTCGTCCGCGCTTGCGTCGAAGGCGACGGGCTATCCGATTGCAAAGGTTGCCGCCAAGATTGCGCTCGGGTATACGCTTGACGAGATTCAAAACGCGATTACCGGAAAGACGTATGCAAGCTTTGAACCTGCGCTTGATTATTGTGTGGTAAAAATGCCGAGGCTGCCGTTCGATAAATTTATCACGGCAAAGCGGACGCTGACCACGCAGATGAAGGCGACGGGCGAGGTGATGAGCATCTGCACCAACTTTGAGGGCGCGCTGATGAAGGCAATCCGTTCGTTGGAGCAGCATGTGGACTGTTTAAGAAGTTATGACTTTTCAGACCTTGATAAAGAAGCGCTTTTAAAACGTCTCGCAAGGGTGGACGACCAGCGTATTTATGTGATTGCGGAGGCGCTGCGCAAAGGCATTGATTACGATACCATTTATGACATCACAAAAATTGACAGGTGGTTTATCGACAAGCTTGCCATTCTTGTGGAAATGGAGCACGCGCTTGAGACGCAGCCGCTTTCGGTGGCGCTTTTAAAAGAGGCAAAGCGGATTGAATTTCCCGACAATGTGATTGCAAGGTTCACTGGAAAAAGCGAAGAGGAAATCAAAAAAATGCGCTACGACAACGGGATTGTTGCGGCGTTTAAAATGGTTGACACCTGTGCGGCAGAGTTTGAGGCGAGCACGCCTTACTATTATTCATGCTTTGACGGCGTGAATGAGGCAGTCGAGACGAACCCGCCCAAAAAGGTGCTTGTGCTTGGCTCGGGACCAATCCGAATCGGGCAGGGCATTGAGTTTGATTACTGCTCGGTTCATGCGACATGGGCATTTTCCAAGGCTGGCTATGAGACGGTGATTATCAACAACAATCCTGAGACGGTGAGTACGGATTTTGACATTGCGGACAAGCTCTATTTTGAGCCGCTTACGCCGGAGGACGTGGAAAATATCGTAAGGCTGGAAAGGCCGGACGGCGCGGTGGTGCAGTTTGGCGGACAGACGGCGATTAAGCTGACGGAAAGCCTGATGAAGATGGGCGTTCCGATTTTGGGCACAAAGGCGGAGGATGTTGACGCGGCGGAGGACAGGGAGCTGTTTGACCGGATTTTGGAAGAAACAGAAATTCCACGCGCGGCGGGCGGTACGGTCTTTACTGCCGAGGAGGCAAAGGCGGTTGCGAACCGTTTGGGTTATCCGGTGCTGGTGCGTCCTTCCTATGTGCTTGGCGGACAGGGTATGCAGATTGCCATTTCCGACGAGGAAATTGAGGAGTTTATGGCGGTCATTAACCGGATTGCGCAGGATCATCCGATTCTTGTGGATAAATATCTTCAGGGAAAGGAGCTTGAGGTGGATGCGGTGTGTGACGGTACCGATATTTTAATCCCGGGAATTATGGAGCACATTGAGAGAACGGGTGTTCATTCCGGCGATTCGATTTCCGTTTATCCGGCGCATACAGTGAGCGATACGATTAAGGAGACGATTGCGGAATACACGAGGCGGCTTGCGAAGGCGCTCCATGTAAAGGGACTGATTAACATTCAGTTTATTGCGGTCGGAGAGGATGTTTATGTGATTGAGGTCAACCCGCGTTCGTCAAGAACCGTGCCGTATATCAGCAAGGTGACGGGCATTCCGATTGTGGACCTTGCAACGGAGGTGATCCTCGGGAAAACGATTCAAGAGCTTGGCTATGAGGCGGGACTGCAAAAAGAAGCGGATTATGTGGCAGTGAAAATGCCGGTGTTCTCGTTTGAGAAAATCAGGGGTGCGGAGATTAGTCTCGGACCGGAAATGAAATCGACGGGCGAGTGTCTCGGCATTGCAAAGACTTTTAACGAAGCGATTTATAAAGCATTTTTGGGCGCAGGTATTGATTTGCCAAAGCACAGGCAGATGATTATCACGGTAAAGGATGCCGACAAAGGCGAGGCGATTGAGGTCGGACGGCGTTTTGAGAAGCTTGGCTACAAGATTTACGCGACGAGGAGTACGGCAAAGGCGTTGAATGACGCAGGTGTGAAGGCACGCAAGGTCAACAAAATCAGTCAGGAGTCGCCGACCGTTATGGACTTGATTTTAGGACACCGGATTGACCTTGTGATTGACACACCGACGCAGGGGCGCGATAAGTCAAGGGACGGGTTCTTAATCCGACGGACGTCGATTGAGACGGGCGTGAACTGTCTGACGTCGCTTGACACGGCGAAGGCATTGGCGACGAGCTTGGAGAATAAAAACGATAATCCGCTGACGCTTGTCAATATTGCGGAATTGTAAAGGAATGTGCTATACTATAGTATAAAAGAAACTCCCTTCCGTATCGGGGCGGAACGGAGTTTCTTTTGTAAATGGAAGCTGGAAGCCGGCAATTGTAAGGGGATGGGGAAACGTGGAAACCGTAAGAAACTTTCAAAAGGAACTGGATAAGCTGTTGGACGGCATGGTCAAAAATCAGGAAGCCGGAAAGCATCTTTTTCTGCATAGCTGCTGTGCGCCGTGCAGCAGCTATGTTTTGGAATATCTTAGAACGTATTTTCGGATAACGGTTTTCTATTATAACCCGAATATTTCGTTTGAGGCGGAGTACCAAAAGCGCGTCGCGGAGCAGAAGCGCCTGATTAACGCATATAATGCGCAGGAAACAGGGTACCCTATAGACATCGTGGAGGGCGATTATGAGCCGCAGCGGTTCTACGACATTGCGAAGGGCCTGGAGGACTGCCCGGAGGGTGGCGAGCGGTGCTTTTTGTGCTATGAGCTGCGGCTTCGGCGCACGGCAGAATTGGCGAAAGCGGGCGGGTACGATTATTTTTGTACAACGCTTTCGATTAGTCCGCTGAAAAATGCGAAGAAATTAAATGAGATTGGTGAGCGGCTTGCGGACGAGTATCAGGTGTCGTGGCTTGCGTCGGATTTTAAGAAAAAGAACGGGTATAAACGCTCTATCGAGCTTTCGACACAACATCAGCTGTACAGACAGGATTACTGCGGCTGCGTGTTTTCCAAGGAAGAGCGGGAGCGCACGAAACAAAAAAATGACACAGGTGTCATAAAAACAGAGTGTTAAACATTAGAAGACAGAGTGGAATAGAAAAAACAGGACGAAGTGGGTTAAGGAAGGAGAAGTCTATGGAGAAATTACTGGATTGGATTTCAAAGGAAATGATGAATGCGTTTGAGGCAGCAGGATATGCGCGTGAGCTTGGAAAGGTTTCACCCTCAAACCGCCCCGACCTTTGCGAGTATCAGTGCAACGGCGCGATGGCGGGCGCAAAGCAGTATCATAAGGCGCCGATTATGATTGCAAACGACGTGGCGGCAAAGCTTGCGGACAGCAGTGTCTTTGAAAAAGCAGAGGCAGTTGCCCCGGGATTTTTGAATTTAACGCTAAAAAACGAGTTTGTAGGCGACTATATCAAAGGTATGCGTGCGGAGGAAAAATACGGTTTGGAGGAACCAAAAAATCCTGTAAAAATCGTGATTGACTACGGCGGACCAAATATTGCAAAACCGCTTCATGTGGGACACTTGCGCCCCGCAATTATCGGTGAGAGCGTAAAGCGGATTGCGCGTTATGCGGGACACGATATTATCGGGGACATTCATCTTGGCGACTGGGGACAGCCGATGGGACTTGTCATTAACGAATTAAAGGTGCGTAAACCGGAACTTGTTTATTTTGATGAGAGCTATACAGGGGAATATCCGAAGGAAGCGCCGTTTACGATTTCGGAGCTTGAGGAGATTTATCCCTATGCCAGCAAGCGTTCCAAAGAAGATGCGCAATATAAGGCGGCGGCAATGGAGTGTACTTTTAAGCTGCAAAACGGCGTAAGGGGATACCGGGCATTATGGGATCATATTATTGCCATATCCGTCGTGGATTTGAAGAAAAACTATGAAAAACTGAATGTGGAGTTTGATTTGTGGAACGGCGAGTCAACCGTACATGATTTAATTCCGAAAATGGTCGCTTATATGAAAGAAGGCGGTTATGCACATATCAGCGAGGGCGCGCTTGTGGTTGATGTCAAGGAGGAAACGGACACTAAGGAAATGCCGCCCTGCATGATTTTGAAATCGGACGGTGCGGCGCTCTACAATACGACAGACCTTGCGACGATTATGATGCGTATGGATGTCGAAAAACCTGACAGGCTGATTTATGTGGTGGATAAGCGTCAGGAACTCTATTTTGAGCAGGTGTTCCGGTGCGCGAGAAAGACGAAACTTGTCAATGGTGATACACAGCTCAAGTTTTTAGGGTTCGGCACAATGAACGGCAAAGACGGAAAGCCGTTTAAGACGCGTGACGGCGGTGTGATGCGCTTGGAAAATCTGATTAAAGAGATTAACGATGAAATGCTCAAAAAGATTACGGAGAACCGCGGCGTGGAGGACGAGGAGGCAAGGCAGACCGCGCAGGTGGTCGGCTTGGCGGCGCTCAAATACGGCGATTTGTCCAATCAGGCGAGTAAAGACTACATTTTTGACATTGACCGTTTTACCTCTTTTGAAGGCGATACCGGTCCGTATATCCTTTACACGATTGTGCGAATCAAGTCCATTCTCGCAAAATATCAGGAAAACGGCGGCAATTTGGAGACCGTGCGTCCCAACATCAAAGCGCCTGTAAGCGACAGCGAAAAGCAGCTGATGCTCGCGCTTGCAAAATACAATGCAAGCATCGAGGCGGCATACGAGGAGACAGCGCCGTACAAGATTTGCGCGTATATTTATGACCTTGCCAATGCGTTCAACCATTTTTACCATGAAACAAAAATCATCGGTGAAGAGGACGAGGCGAAGAAGGCGGGGTGGATTGCGCTGCTTATGCTCACCCGTGACGTGCTTGAAACGGCAATTGATTTGCTCGGCTTTTCCGCACCGGAAAGAATGTAGCAAATACTGCGGATTTCGGCTTTACAAGTCGCGTGAAAAAATGCACTGCCGCGTAGTAACAGTTCAGCCTTATGGTATTCCGCGAGTAAAATCGCTCTGTGAGCGATTTTGCGAGTTGTGCAAGCGCCAAAATGCGACTTTGGAGCATTTTGTGTGCATCAGGCGTGACAGTGAAGCCGAAGGCTGAACTGTTACGGTGCGTAAGAAAATGCATTGGCAAATGATAGACTTTGGTAAAATTTTGTGGTAAAATAAACTATGACTAAAATTTAACGAAAGGATGAATTGCCATGTACGGAGAACAAAAAGGCTTGGTGTTTACAAACGAGAAATGTATCGGCTGCAACAAGTGTATATCCGTCTGTCCTGTTATTACCGCGAACAGAGCAATCAAAGCGGAGGACGGAAGTCAGCGGATTGAGGTAGACGGGGAAAAATGCATTGCCTGCGGCGCATGCTTTGACGCATGTGAACACCATGCAAGAGATTTTGTGGATGATACGGATGAATTTTTTGCGGCGCTTTCGGCGGGCGAAAAAATATCGGTGCTGTGGGCGCCGGCATTTGCAGCGAATTATCCAAACGAGTACCAACAGATTCTCGGAGGCTTAAAGAAGCTGGGCGTAAACCGGATTATCAGCGTCAGCTTCGGCGCGGACATCACGACATGGGGCTACATCAAGTATATTACGGAACATAAATTTACAGGCGGCATTTCCCAGCCGTGTCCCGCAATTGTTAATTATATCGAACACTATATACCGGAACTGATACCGAAGCTTGTTCCAATCCAAAGTCCGCTGATGTGTGCGGCGATTTATGCGAAAAAGTATCTGAAGCTGCCGGACAAGCTTGCGTTTATCAGCCCGTGTATCGCAAAGCGGGACGAAATCAGAGACCCCAACAACAAAGGATATGTCAGCTATAATATTACGTTTGACCACTTGGCAAAGTATGCAAAGGAACATAACGTTAAGGCAACGCCTGCAAAAAATGAAATTGAATACGGCTTAGGTTCGATTTATCCGATGCCGGGCGGATTGAAGGAAAATGTGTACTGGTTTTGCGGTGAAGAGGTATTTATCCGTCAAATCGAGGGTGAAAAACATGCGTATCATTTTCTTGAGGATTATAAGAACAGAGTGCTTGGCGGTAAGGCGTTGCCGTTTATGGTTGACGCGCTCAACTGTGCGCAGGGCTGTATTTACGGCACCGGCGTAGAGGAGGAAAAGACAAAGAGCGATGACATTCTCTATGAACTGCAGAAAATCAAGGCATCAAGCAAATCTGCGCATAAAGGCAGCGCATGGGCAAAGAATGCAGCGCCCGCCCGGCGCTTGAAGAATCTGAATCGTCAGTTTGCGCGGCTCGATATCCGTGACTTCATGCGCGCGTATACAGATAAGTCGAAAGGAAATGAAATCCAAAGACCAAACCCGTCAGAGTTAAACGACATCTTTGCTGATATGGACAAAACAACGAAGGCACTGCAGCATATCAATTGCAGCGCCTGCGGCTACAATACCTGTACCGATATGGCGACAGCAATCTACAACGGCTGCAACAACAAGGACAGCTGTGTACATTACATAAAGAGCGTTGTGGAAGCGGAGAACAGACGCGTACAGGAAATTTCCGATGCGATGGAACGCAAAAACGAGGAAATTTCACAGAAAAATGAAGCGATTGCACATATGGTAGCGGAGGCAAACGGAGAATTTGGTACATTGAATATGTCGATTAGCGAGATGCTTGACGGCAACAATAACAGCGCGGAGGAAAGCACCAGCATCAGTATGGCAATGGCGGAGGTCATTGATTTCTGTGATGACATGAAGAAGTCTTTTGAGGAAATTCATGCGCTTTTGGAACAGCTTGGCGGGAACAATGAAAACATTACAAAGGTGGCATCCAAGACAAACCTTTTATCTTTGAATGCGTCCATAGAGGCGGCACGTGCCGGTGAAGTCGGAAAAGGCTTCGCGGTGGTTGCGCAGGAGATTAAGATGCTCAGTGATGTCAGCAAAGGCGCAGCGGATGACAGCAATAAAAATAAAGAAAGCATCGTTGCAGCGATGAACAGATTGATAGAAAATTCACAAAATCTGATGAAAGTAGTGGATGATGTGAATGAACGAATTAACAATCTTGCGGCAAGCACACAGGAAATTGCGGCATCCACAACGATTATTGGTGAAGTTGCTTCAGAGCTGCACAACAAGTTTGACCGAATCAGCGCATTATAAAACAGCAGGCGGGACATATTTCCTTTGGATGCCCGTGTGCATTAAAAAAGACTATGAAACGGAAAATGATGCGTTTCATAGTCTTTTTTCTTATTTATCTTTTATTTCACTGTGCAGCTGCTGCAGTGATTTAACGTCTGCGTCGCCATGCTTTTGCGCGTATAAAATGCCCTTTACCGTCGCCCGTGCCGCCGCGACAGTTGTTACGTAAGGTACTCTTGCCTTGATTGCGGCTTTCCTTAAATAGCTGTCGTCATGCACACTGTCCTTTCCGACAGGGGAATTGATAATCAAATCAATGTTTCCGTTTGTAATTAAATCAAGAATATTCGGACGTCCTTCATAGAGCTTGTTCACCTTTTTTGCGTCAATACCAGCCTCCGAAATCGCGTCAAACGTACCGCCTGTCGCAAGAATTTGAAATCCGGCATTTGAAAACAGCTTAGCGATTTCCACAACCTCCGGCTTATCCTTGCGGTTGACGGAAATCAATACCGTTCCGCTTAAAGGGAGAATGGTCTGCGTTGCTTCCTGCGCCTTAAAGAACGCTTCGCCGTAATAGGGAGAGAGACCTAAAACTTCACCCGTAGAGCGCATTTCCGGTCCGAGCACGGGGTCAACCTCAGGGAACATATTAAACGGGAACACCGCCTCTTTTACGCCGTAGTAGGGAATGTCCTTTTCCGTAAGCGTGGGTACCGGAGACGGGCGACCTGTAATCTCCGACGTAATAATATCGGTTGCAAGCGGTACCATGCGGATATTGCACACCTTTGATACAAGCGGCACGGTACGCGATGCGCGCGGGTTTGCCTCGAGCACGTACACCTTGCCGTTTTCAATGGCATATTGCATATTCATCAGTCCCTTGACATGCATTTCCTCTGCGATTTTTTTCGTATATTCCTTAATCGTGGCAACATTTTTTTCCGAGATATGCACGGAGGGAATGATGCACGCCGAGTCGCCGGAATGCACGCCTGCAAGCTCAATATGCTCCATTACGGCAGGAACAAACGCATGTGCGCCGTCGCTGATGGCATCCGCTTCGCATTCCAACGCATGATTTAAGAAACGGTCAATCAAAATCGGACGGTCAGGCGTTACGCCGACAGCAGCCTCCATATATCCCTTCATACTCTCATCATCATACACAACCTCCATGCCGCGTCCGCCAAGCACATACGAAGGACGAACCATAACGGGATAACCGATTTTTGCTGCAATTGCAAGCGCCTCCTCAACGGTCGTTGCCATGCCTGACTCCGGCATCGGGATTTCGAGCTTATCCATCATTGCGCGGAACTGGTCGCGGTCCTCCGCAAGGTCAATGACAGCAGGAGACGTACCGAGAATTTTTACGCCGTTTTTCTCCAGCTCGTTCGCCAGGTTGAGCGGCGTCTGACCGCCAAACTGTGCAATCACGCCGAGCGGTTTTTCTTTATGGTAAATGCTGAGCACGTCCTCGAGCGTCAGCGGCTCAAAGTAAAGCTTGTCTGAGGTGTCATAATCCGTCGAAACCGTTTCGGGATTGCAGTTTACGATAATGGTTTCAAAACCAAGCTGCTTTAAGGCAAGCGATGCGTGGACGCAGCAGTAGTCAAATTCAATACCCTGTCCGATGCGGTTTGGTCCGCCGCCCAAAATCATAATCTTTGGCTTATCCGTGTTGACAGGATTTTTATCCTTTGCATTGTAGGTAGAGTAGTAGTATGCGCTGTCAGGCGTGCCGCTTACATGAACGCCCTCCCAAGCCTCCTCCACGCCAAGAGCAATGCGCCTGTTTCGAATATCGGCTTCGGGAATGTCCAAAATCTGACTTAAATATTTATCGGAAAATCCGTTTTTCTTAGCGGAAATAAGTGCGTCATCTGACGGAAGCGAGCCTTTGGATTTTGCAAGCGCTTCCTCCTCCTCAACGAGCTCCTTCATCTGCTCCACAAAGTAGTGCTTTACTTTGGTAATCTCAAAGATCTCATCTACTGTTGCGCCCTTGCGCAGCGCCTCATACATAATGAAGTGGCGGTCGCTTGATGGATTGGCAAGCATCCGCAGCAGCTCTTCCTTTGGCTGTTTATTGTAATCTTTTGCGTATCCCAGTCCGTAACGCCCTGTTTCCAAACTGCGAATCGCTTTTTGGAACGCTTCTTTGTAGGTCTTTCCGATACTCATAACTTCGCCTACGGCACGCATCTGCGTGCCAAGCTTATCCTCAACGCCTTTGAATTTTTCAAACGCCCAGCGCGCAAATTTGATTACGACATAATCGCCGTCCGGAACATATTTGTCCAACGTGCCGTACTTTCCGCATTCAATATCCTTTAAAGTAAGACCTGCCGCAAGCATTGCGGAAACAAGCGCAATCGGAAAGCCGGTTGCTTTGGATGCAAGCGCGGAAGAGCGGGAAGTTCGCGGGTTAATTTCGATTACGACTATACGGTCGGAAACGGGATCGTGAGCAAATTGAACGTTTGTTCCGCCAATAACCTGTACGGAATCGACAATGCGGTATGCCTGCTCCTGCAGCCGTTTCTGCAAGTCTTCCGATATGGTAAGCATCGGTGCGGAGCAGAACGAGTCGCCGGTGTGGACGCCGAGCGGATCAATGTTTTCAATAAAGCAGACCGTAATCATGTTTCCTTTGGCGTCGCGTACAACCTCAAGCTCAAGCTCCTCCCAGCCGAGGATGGACTCCTCAACCAGTACCTGCCCTACAAGACTTGCCTGCAGTCCGCGCGCGCAGACCGTTTTTAATTCGTCTTTATTATAAACAAGTCCGCCTCCTGCGCCGCCCATTGTATAAGCAGGACGTAGAACAACAGGATAGCCGAGCTTGTCCGCAATCGCAAGCGCCTCTTCAACACTGTAGGAGACCTCGCTTCTTGCCATCTCAATCCCGATTGCGTCCATTGATTTCTTAAACTCAATCCGGTCCTCGCCGCGTTCAATCGCATCTACCTGCACGCCGATTACCCTGACATTGTATTTTTCAAGAACACCTTCCTTTGCAAGCTCCGCACACAAGTTTAAACCGGACTGCCCGCCGAGGTTTGGCAGCAGCGCGTCAGGCCGCTCCTTTGCAATAATCTGCTCCAAACGTTTTACGTTTAACGGTTCTATGTAAGTCACATCAGCGATTTCGGGGTCCGTCATAATTGTTGCGGGGTTGGAGTTGACAAGCACAATTTCATATCCGAGTTTGCGCAGCGCCTTGCACGCCTGTGTACCCGAATAGTCAAACTCACATGCCTGACCGATGATAATCGGACCGGAACCGATGATAAGCACTTTGTTAATATCTTCTCTTTTTGGCATAAATAACCTCCGTTTTATGTGATTTGCAAATTTTTAAAATATACCTTTCTCCATTATAAAGGATTTTTGAAAAAAAACTATATATAATTCATATTTTTTTCAAATAACCTGGATGACTGGATGATACAATAAAAAACACATATCAATATTTGTGGACTTTTGCCAGGGAATGGGATAAAATAAATTTGTGTATATACAGATAAGAAGGGAATGGTTGCGGAGATGGAACAACAGACATTGGACATGGTGCGCGAGCGTTTTTCGCATGACCGTTTTGCCACGGTAAACGGCGCTGTCATCGAGGAAATTGCGGAGGAATATGCGAAATGTTCCATGCGGATTAGCGATAATCATAAAAATGCGCTTGGCGCGGTTATGGGCGGGGCAATCTTCACGCTTGCGGACTTTGCGTTTGCGGTTGCGACAAACTGGCAGGAGCAACCGGTGGTATCACTGGATGCGTCCATAACGTTTCTCGGAAAGGCAAAAGGAAATATACTGATTGCCGAGGCGAAAAAAATCAGGGCAGGCAGACGCACGTGCTGCTATGTGGTGGAAATTACGGACGAGCTTGGAAGTCAAATTGCACATATGACCTCCAACGGATTTGCAGTGTGACAGGAAGCATGTATGGAACAGAATGGAAAAAGAGAAAAAAAGCGTATTAAACCTACGGATTTCATATATTTGGGTGCCATTGCACTGATGATTGTGCTCGCATTCAGGTATGAGCATGGGAAGACAGCAGACTATGAAGTGGCATTGGGTGATGAAGTAATCTTTGGCTCTTATCTGAATGAGCCGATTACATGGCGTGTGTTAAAGTTGTATGAGGATCGTTTTGGAAGAGCGTCCAAAGCAGTCCTTGTTTCCAGTGAAATCCTTGCCATGAAGGCGTTTGACGCAGCGCCCAGCGGCAAATATGCTTATGATGATGACGGCGTTCTTTGGCGTATTACTGACGAAAAGACATTGGAGAATCTTCCAATGCAGGAATATACGCACGGAACAAACGACTGGAGCCGTTCCGACATCAGGACATGGTTAAACTCCGATCGGGAAAATGTGGTGTATGAAGGGAAAGGACCTGTCAAAAAAGCGATGTTCGGTGAAAAAAACGCGTATTTTTCAGAACGTGGTTTTCTATGCGGATTTACCAAGGAGGAGCAGGACGCGATTGTCCCGACACATCATCTGACAAAAGGCGGCGCACTCACAGAGGGAACTGTGGAGACAGACGACTTGGTCTATCTTTTAAGCAGGAATGAGCTGGAATGGTTTTATGATGCGAATATCAGCGTTTACGCACAGCCTACGCAGCTGGCAGTGGAGCGCGACGAGACCGGTTCGTACCGGGTGCTTTCCCTTGAATTTGGACTTGAACCATTTGTATGGCGTCTCAGGGAGCCGGTGGAAGGTTCCTCCTGCAAATCTTATGCGGTTAATAACGGTTATTCCGATAAGCTGCTAATCGAATGTATTGCCGCCGTGGAAAGCTACGGGATTCGCCCTGCCGTTACGGTCGATATGAAAAGACTTTCTGACATCAGAAAAGAACAGCTGAAAACACAACAGGAATAGTACAGAAATAGAAATAAAAAATGGGGCCTACAGGGCTCGAACCTGTGACCCTCTGCTTGTAAGGCAGATGCTCTCCCAGCTGAGCTAAGACCCCATTTACTTTAATGAAATGACAGAACTATCTGTCACTTTTTTTATTATACCGATATTTACCGAAATGTCAAGAGTGTTTCAAAAAAATTCAATAATATTTTAATAATCGCCTAAAAAACACCCTGTAAGGAACAATAGCGGTATAAAAATTGACTAAATTATTAAAATAATCGCGAAAAAATAAAAAAATTCATAATTTATCGCGTGAAATTTTGAGGTAATCAATAAGCAAAAGAAAATTTCTGACTTTTCTGACACAATCAGACACCTTATTTTGTAATATGTTGGAAACATTCGGCGAACGTTGGGTAATTGTGTCTTTACCGTGGGAATTGTGCGAAATTTAGACCTTGCAAGATAAATTGACATTCTTATATAATTAGTCGTACCAAATGTTGGTAAATTTTGAAAAATAAAAGTATTTCCGGTCTGTATTGTCGGGATTTAATGTCACAATGGCAAAGTTTGTCGCGACAAAATCGTTCGACGGCATTTCAGACGGGACGCATAAAAAATGGAGGAAAGATTTATGGAACAATTAAATGTGGTATCACAACAAGATAACGAAAGAATTTTCAACATTCTGAGCGACTTGCTTTCAAAGGATAAAGCATTTCAGATTATGATAACGGTTCCTGCGGGGGATAAGAGCACGGGTGGTGATGCTAAGAAACTGTTCGGTGCGGACAATAAGGGAATGTTTGATGCCGGCAGCAAAGCACATGATTTGGAGAAGGATGTCACGGATATGATTCATGAAATCGGTGTGCCTGCACATATCAAAGGATACCAGTATCTTCGGGAAGCAATCATTATGTCGGTGGAGGATACGGAAATGCTCAATTCTATTACAAAAATTTTGTATCCGTCAATCGCCAAGAAATTTCAGACAACGCCAAGCCGTGTAGAGCGTGCCATAAGACATGCTATCGAGGTTGCATGGAGCAGAGGAAAGATGGAAACGCTCGATGCACTGTTCGGATATACCATCAATATCGGAAAGGGAAAACCCACCAATTCGGAGTTTATTGCACTGATTGCTGACAAGATCAGGCTTCATTACCGCGCATAAAATGCAAGAAAACGCACATGAATTTCTTTACATTTTAACGGAGTATGTGTATAATTATGGTAAGCTGAAAAGATTGAAAATGAATTTTCAATCACGAGATTTGCGTTGCCGCAAACTCGGTTATGCGCAAGGGACAGTGCATAAATGAATACGCATTCCGTATGCGATTAGGGTGTCAGATCTTTTGCATCACAGTCAGCATAGATAAATTGTGAGAAAGGGATTGGATAAGATGAAGAATATTTTATTTGTGGCTTCAGAGGGTGTACCGTTTATTAAAACAGGAGGGCTTGCTGATGTTGTAGGTTCTCTCCCGAAGTATTATGATAAGAGGTATTTTGATGCGCGGGTTATTCTTCCGAAGTACATGTGCATGTCGGACCATATGAAATCCTTGATGCAGTACAGAACACATTTCTATATGGATTTCATGGGGCAGAATGAGTATGTAGGTGTGCTGGAGGCACAATATGACGGAATCACATATTATTTTATTGACAATGAGAAAATGTTCAGCGGCTTTAAGCCATATAGTGACAATCATGTCGGTGAAATTACAAAGTTTGTATTTTTCTCAAAGGCGGCATTGTCAATACTGCCTGTAATCGGTTTTCGGCCGGAGATTATCCACTGCCATGACTGGCAGACCGGTATTATTCCAGTGTATCTTAAGGAGCGGTTTGCACAGGGTGAATTTTACAGGGGCATCAAATCCATTATGACAATTCACAACCTGAAATTTCAGGGAATTTATGACATTAAGACGGTACAGGGGATTACGGGACTCGATAACTCATATTTTTCACCGGATAAGCTTGGGTTCTTTAAGGACGGAAATCTCCTGAAGGGCGGATTGACGTATGCCGATGCGATTACAACCGTGAGCGAAACGTATGCAGAGGAAATTAAGACGGACTTCTACGGTGAAAAGCTCAACGGACTATTAAATGCAAGAACAAACGACCTAAGGGGTATTGTAAACGGTATTGATTACGGTGAGTATAATCCTGAAACTGACGGGCTGATTGTGCATAAATATAATGCAGGCAACTTCAGAAAAGAGAAGATTAAGAATAAGAGAGATCTGCAAAGGCAGCTTGATCTTGAGCAAAATGACAAGAAAATGATGATTGGTATTGTCTCAAGACTGACAGATCAAAAGGGTATGGACCTGGTGGCATATATTATGGACGAAATGTGCAACAAAGATGACGTACAGCTTGTTGTGCTCGGAACGGGTGAGGAGCGCTACGAAAATATGTTCCGTCATTTTGACTGGAAATACCACGGAAAGGTTTCCGCGAATATTTTTTATTCGGAGGAGCTTTCCCACAGAATATACGCGTCCTGCGATGCGTTTCTGATGCCTTCGCTTTTTGAGCCTTGCGGATTAAGCCAGCTTATGGCGCTGCGGTACGGCACGGTGCCTATTGTGCGTGAAACGGGCGGTCTGAAAGACACGGTTATTCCGTATAACGAGTATGAAGGAACCGGAACAGGCTTTAGTTTTACCAATTACAATGCGCATGAGATGCTCACGGCAATCCGCTATTCAGAGCAGATTTACTATGACAGAAAGCGCGATTGGAACAAGATTGTGGACCGTGCAATGGCAGTTGACTATTCATGGGCAGTATCCGCACTCAAGTATCAGGAAATGTATGACTGGATGATAGGAAATTAAGAAAATCTAAGGCGGCAGAGGACACAGCCTAAGATTTACTGAATTTCAAGTGGTTGGATTAATGTAGACAAAAAAGGAAAAGAAAATGGCATTTGACGGAGTGACAATCGCAGGGATTGTCAAAGAATTAAAAGATAATATTACCGGAAACCGGATTTATAAGATAGCTCAGCCTGAAAAGGATGAGCTAATCTTGACTATAAAAGGAAGCTGCGGGCAGGTCCGTCTGCTGCTGTCGGCGGACGCGTCGCTTCCGTTGATTTACATGACGGAGAAAAATAAGACAAGCCCGATGACGGCGCCCAATTTCTGCATGCTTTTAAGAAAGCATCTGCAAAACGCGCGGATTGTCTCCGTAACGCAGCCTGGGCTGGAACGGGTGGTGCGTATCGAACTGGAGCATTTAAACGAGCTGGGCGATTTGTGCAGTAAATATCTGATTATAGAGCTGATGGGAAAGCACAGCAATATTATTTTCTGCGATGATAAGGATATGATTATTGACAGTATTAAGCATATTTCAGGCATGGTAAGTTCCGTGCGTGAGGTGCTTCCGGGACGCGACTATTTTATCCCAAAAACGCAGGATAAGGCGGAGCTTTTGGAAACAGATAAGAGTGAGATTCCCGTCATTCTGACGGCAAAAAACATGCCGCTGTACAAGGCGGTGTATTCGGGTTTTACGGGGCTTTCTCCGTGCGTGGCGCATGAGCTTTGCTATCGGGCAAATGTGGATGGTGATAAAGCGGTAAGTGAGCTGTCGTCTGTGGAGCTGGACGGAATAAGCGGCAGGCTTTGGGAACTGTCGGAGCAGATTAAAAATGGGGATTTTACGCCCAATGCAGTCTATGAGAACCGACTGCCAAAAGAGTATGCGGCGATAAGACTGACCTCATATTCTGAAGAAAACACGCAAGTATTTGATACGTTTTCAAAACTGCTGGAGTATTATTATGCCGAAAAAAGCACAATTACGCGCATCAGACAACGCTCTGTCGATTTAAGGAAAATAGTCCAAACGGCGCTTGAGCGCAATGTTAAGAAGTATGATTTGCAGTTAAAGCAGCTTGAAGATACACAGAAACGCGAAAAGTACAGGATTTACGGAGAGCTTTTAAACACTTACGGGTATGAAGCGCAGCCGGGTGCCTCTTCCCTTGAGGTATTGAACTATTATGATAATCAAATGCTTACCATTCCGCTTGATCCAATGCTTTCCGCCGGCGAAAATGCAAAGAAATATTTTGAAAAGTATCAGAAGTTAAAGCGCACTTATGAGGCGCTGACAACGCTGACTGCGGAGACGAAAGCAGAAGTGGAACATCTTTCATCGATCAGCACATCCCTTGATATTGCACTGCAGGAGGAGGACTTGGTGCAGATTAAGGAGGAGCTGATTGAGAGCGGCTATATGAAGCGAAAAGGCGGCGCAAAAGGAAAGCAGAAGCGGGAGCGGATTACGAGCAAGCCGTTTCATTATATCAGCAGCGACGGATACCATATCTATGTGGGCAAAAATAATTATCAGAATGAGGAGCTCACCTTTAAATTTGCCACAGGCAATGACTGGTGGTTTCATGCAAAGGGTATTCCGGGTTCGCATGTGGTGGTAAAGACAAACGGCGACGAGCTGCCGGATAACGTGTTTGAGGAGGCGGGGAGGCTTGCCGCCTACTATTCGCAGGCAAGAGGTCAGGAGAAGGTCGAGATTGACTACACGCAGAAAAAAAACGTCAAAAAACCGGGCGGCGCAAAGCCGGGATTTGTGGTGTATTATACGAATTATTCGCTTGTGATTGATTCGGATATTGGTGATATGGAGCAGGTACAGGATTAAAAAGCTGCATGATAACTGGTTTTTCAGTATCATGCAGCTTAATCTTTTTATGCCTTTTTTTCAGGTGCTTTCTTTTTTTGCAGTAAGCATATTGCAGCAAACGCTCCAATACTTAAAACGGATACAATACTTCCCGGAATAAGCCCTTTCGGGAAGTATTTCAATTCAATGGTATGCCATCCCTCATCCAAATATACGCTGATAAAGGTGTCAGCAAAGAGTTCCATATTTGCTTCCACACCATCAACCAAAAGCGTCCATCCGGGTTCATAAGCAACCGACATCACAAGCTGTCCGGCAGTGTTAACATTAATACTTCCTGTCAGGTCTGTCTGACTGTAATCATTCACAATAAGTGTCTGTTCCCGCAGTCTTGTGATAAATTTATCAAGCACATCGGTATCAATTTTGTATGCGCTTAAATTTAGAGATTCATCATTTTTGGAACTGAAACTCAGGGTTTCTCCTTCGCTGTGATAGCCAAGATCCAAAATGAATTTTTTCTTAATTTGGCTAAACGTCTTGGATTTGCCCTCATAGTTCATTTCAATGTCATTTATTTTTGTGTTTGACGTATAAGCGTAATAGTGCGCGCTTTCCGGTGCATATAAATCTCCGTCGGCGCCGTACAGATTGATATCTACCGGAATAAATACATCTTCGGAAATTCCAAGTTTGTGGACAAGACGATTTTGCCGTTCAATCGGATTTAAGTCGTCATCGTCATCGTCGTCTTCATGTATGTTTTCCCGTATATATTCCGCACTGACAAAAAGGGAATCCAGCTCCGTATCCGGTGTTTCCGTAATCATATATCCAAATGGCAGCGCGTAGTTGTTTTTGTACAGATAAAGTTCCCCTTCCGTATCTGTAAGTTCAAAGATATTGTCATATCCCCTGTCAAGCGTGTAGAGCATATAACGGTTTGCAAGAAATGCCGCTGTAACGGGCGTTGCTCCGTCAAAGCAGTAATTTACCCGGCTGCCCTTCATACCGTACTTTTCGTAAAAGTCAGATACAAGCGAGTTTAAGGTTGATGAGAAGTAAGAAGAGCCCTGAAAACCAATCAGCATGGCATCATTCTGCGTTCTTCTTGCAAACTTGTCAAAACGGAAAAAATCGTTTTCTTCTTTTCGAACCGCCCTGCTTGTAATAATCTGATACGAATCATAATTTGAAAGATACGTATCCCTTGATACTGTCGGTACGCTTGTCAGGTACGTATTAACACCTGCTTCCGTACTTGTTACCATAAAACCGACAATGACAAATACAATCGGAAGTTTCTCGCTTGTTCTGTAAAAACAAAGAATGACCACATAAAGAATGAGAAAGATACCTGTTACAAGAAAACAAATTTCCGTAAAGGAGTCGTCTGTTACCACCTTCTCGCAGAACAGAAGAAAGGCGAGTGAACCTGCAAATACGGACAGGATTTCCCTGACAGAGTGCTCTCGGATATGCATAAATGCCTCAAAACAGAGTACAAGCATCAGGAAAATATATAAAAAGGACTGTCTTGCGGGAAGCGAATCGGGGTAATTTAAACCATGCCATATAAAGTTCAACATATTGGTGGAAAAGCTAATTAGGATAAAGCCGAGTAGTGCAAGCTTCGGCGCTTTTTCACGCAATGGTATTTTTTTCTGTAAAGCATAGAGCGGCATCAATAGGAATACAGCAACGCCGCAATAGATATTCGGCCAATGATCAAGCCCTGTTTCAACCGTCACATTAAAGAAATGGCGCGCCACCATGTCTGCGGCTGGAAAATAAATGTTGAGTTTTTTGGGGAAATTAATATCACTGAATTCTGTAAATTTTAGCGCCGCAAGCTCAGGCATCAGCAATATTGCAGCCATTGCGCCTGCAAGCAGTGAATATAGGGCAAAACGGATAATTGCACGCCAATAAAAGTTTTTAAGATTGCCAAGCCATGAAAAAGAAAGCGCGGCGCTGCTGCGTTCATCCTTAGGATCTCTTGCAATCAACAGTACGATAAAGTAAAGTGTCAAAAAGATGCAAAGCATAATGGACAAATAATAGTTTGAGAGAATTGACAATGCAAGCGTAATGCAGTAAAGTTTACAATTTCCTTCATAAACCAGTTTTTCAAGGCCCCATATTACAACAGGCGCCAGGACAACGACATCAAGCCACATCACATCCCAGTTATATGCTGCTAAAAAGCCGGAAAGCGCATAAAACAGGGAAAAGAAAAGAACAGCCCACGAGCTGGTGTGAAAATGCTTCCGAATATAATAGGAAAAGCTCAATCCGCACAGACCAGTTTTGATAATTACCATGTAGGAGAGAAATTCCATTAAATAATGCTCCGGAACAAGGACACACAGCCAGTTAAACGGACTTGCAAGATAATAGGCATACAAAGCAATAAAATTCGATCCGATTCCGGTATTCCAAGAGTAAAACAGGCTCTCCCCGTCTTTCAGCTTGTGGTAAAATTCCACCAAAAAGGGGAAATACTGGTGATACATGTCAATATGGAGGAAGGAACGGTTCCCAAACGGAAAAATTTCGCGTTTTATAAATATGATGAGCAAAATAAATGCCGGTATAAAAAAGGATAAAAGATAAAGCCGGTCAACTTTTTGGATAAAACGTTTTGTTTTTTCTTTCATAATATAACTCCTTTGTTAATTTTCATCAAACAGTCGGTTGTATTGCAGGATGGCATAATTATTCAGTTCACCCATAACATCTTTAACTTCCGTACTTTCACCATCACTGTTTTCGGCACGGATTGACGTTACAACAGGGTAATTTTCAGAAAGCCGGTTCAAATACATGCTGTAATCATATAACGGAAGTCCGGAAAGTTCAAGGACTTTTGAAGCAAGGAAATTAGTGCTTGTCTCAATGTCGACAGTAGTGCCGGTTTCATAATTAGTCCAAATGAAGAATGGGACCTTATAGCGCTTTGCTTCATCTTCATCAGATAATTCGTTTCCGTTCTTGCCATTAAGTTTCCAAACATTTGATACTACCGAATTTGTCGGCTGGTGGTCGCCAAAAAATATAATGACAGTATCCTCATCAGCTGTTGAAAAATAATCAATTAAATTTTTAACAGCCTCATCCGAAATTTTAATGAGTGACAGATAATTATTCAATGTCTTTGATTTGCTGTCCGTAACCGTAATATCAGGTACAAAGTTGTCAAATTCTTCACTGTAGGAAGAATGATTCTGCATGGTTACATTAAAAATAAAAAAAGGTTCATCCGCAGGTTTTTCTTCATACAGTTCAATGATTTTATCATAACATGCCCGATCACTCACATATTTTCGGATTTTTTCGGGATTGCTGTAATCCCTGATAAAATACATTTCTTCAAAACCAAACAGGGGATATACTTTGTTTCTGTCCCATCCTGTACTATTGTAAGGATGCATTGCAATTGTCCTGTAACCCAGCGATTTTAAATGCGAGGCGAGGGATTCCTGTTCGCTTTTTATATATTGCTGATACGGAACGCATCCTTGCGGCAGGAATGCCATTGTATTACCTGTTAAAAATTCAAACTCTGTGTTGGCAGTATTACCGCCGAGCACAGAAACATTCAGCCAGCCTGAGGTTGTATTTTCAACTGCTCCATTTAAAACGGAATGGACAAAGGGCATATATTCCATATTGGTTTCAAAATTGCCAAGTACTGCCGGATCAGAGAATGCCTCATTCATAATAACGATAATATTTGGCGTATTTTGAACTGTATCAGGGTTTTGCCCGGCTGCTTCCGAATAAGGTTTTAGAATCTGTTCTGCCATATCAGGGCTATAATTAGAAGGCTTGTCAACAGTTATATATTGCAGTTCCATCAGAAACGCCACCGCAATGCCGTCACGTTTGCTGATGACAGTCGGGGTAAAAAGCTTATCATACATGCCAAATTTAATTATCGTGCTCTCTTGCCATAACATCTGTGTAAAACCAAATAAAATACAGAGACATATGCCAACCAGGATGGCACGGACAATATAAAGCAGTTCGTTTGAAAAAACGCAGGATTTTATTTCACTTATTTTAAGTGTTGCAAAACCCTCTATAATAATAAGCAGTACAAAGCCGAGAATAACAAAAACTGCGTGCTTTTCAAGCGTATATTCAAAATTGCCGGCAACACTCATTGCGGTACCAAAGGAATAAATATCCCACGGCATAATTGGAGCAGAACGAAAGTCCAGTACATAATAATTGGCAAGTCCGATTATCATAAAAAAGATGCTTTGAAGTCGAAGCGACCATTTTAAGTTGCCAAAAAGCACAAAAAATAAAAACATCAGCAATTCAAAAAGAAAAATATTTAAAAACTGTATTGGGATTTTCATATCTTGAAACGGATTATGGATATAAGCTTCAAATAAATAAAAATTCGCGATGGGAAAAAGCAGCATCGGAATAAAATTCCGAAATGCCCACATCAACTTTGAATGCTTATTGGTTTGTTTTGCCATTTGAAACTCCTCCCTGTTACATTAGTTCATGATAACTTTATAACAATAGCATTTTTTTGAACGCTTTTCAAGTAATCCAATTAAAATTGTTGACGCGGAGGTTGGATTATTCTATAATACATTAGAATAGGATAAAATCGGCAGTCAGGGGGATTGAAATGATAAAAAGTATGACCGGCTTTGGCAGATGTGAAGTAACGGAGGGAGAACGCAAATATACCGTTGAGATGAAATCCGTTAATCACAGATACTTGGATGTAAACATCAAAATGCCCAAGAAGCTGAATTTTTTTGAAAGCTCTATTAGAAATGAGCTGAAAAATTATGCGCAACGCGGCAAGATTGATATGTTTATTACGTATGAAGACTTTTCGGAAAGTAATATATGCATTAAATATAACAAGGATATTGCAAAAGAATATTTGGGATATTTGCGTTCGATGGCAGAAGATTTTGGGCTTGATAACGACATTAGGGTATCATCGCTTTCAAGGTATCCAGAGGTGTTTTCCATGGAGGAGCAGACGATTGACGAGGAAGAAATTTGGAATGGGCTTGTCAAGGCAGTAAGAGGTGCGGCACAAGGATTTGTGGAAACACGGATTAAGGAAGGAGAAAATTTATCCAAAGACCTTATTGCTAAGCTGGAGGGAATGCTTGGGCATGTGGCGTTTATTGAAGAGCGCTCTCCACAGATTATTGAGGAATATAAAAAGCGGTTGTACGAAAAGGTACAGGATTTTCTTACAGACATATCGTTTGATGAGTCAAGGATGATGACGGAAGTTACAATATATGCGGATAAAGTATGCGTTGATGAGGAGATTGTGCGCTTGCGCAGCCACATTGAGACTATGAAGCAGGCATTGATAAGCGGTGGAAGCATTGGGCGCAAGCTTGACTTTATCGCACAGGAGATGAACAGAGAAGCAAATACCATTCTTTCAAAGGCAAATGATTTGGCAATATCAAACAGAGGAATTGAGTTAAAAACAGAAATTGAAAAGGTAAGAGAACAGATTCAGAATATTGAATAGAGATTCTTGAAAGAAAAAAACGATGCAGGAAGGTGCATAGTGGATAAACTGATAAACGTCGGATTTGGAAATATTGTAAATACGGCAAAAATCATTGCGATTGTAAGCCCTGACTCAGCGCCTGTAAAGCGTATGGTGCAAAGGGCAAAGGAACAAGGAACAGCAATTGATGCAACACAGGGGAGAAAGACCAAGGCGGTGCTTGTTATGGAAAGCAGTCAGCTTGTGCTTTCGGCGCTTTTGCCAGACACCATAGCAGGGAGAGCCGCGGGAGAGCCTGGATGCAGCAGCGAAATAGAACCAAAGTCAGATGATTGTGAGAAATAGAGTAAAGAAAATAGTATCAGGAAAAGTGAGGGAATAATTATGTTACATCCATCTTACACAGATTTAATGAAAGTGGTAAACAGCAACGTTGAACAGGGAGAGGCGCCTGTGGTAAACAGCCGTTATTCGATTGTTATGGCGACATCAAAGAGAGCAAGACAGATTATTGCCGGTGAGGATTCCCTTGTGGCAACAAAACAGACAAAGCCTCTTTCGATAGCAATTGAAGAGCTGGATAAGGGACAAATTAAGATTATGCCCGATGAGGATTAACAACAGGCATATGATGAAAATTCTATTTATTTCACTTGGATGTGATAAAAACCTTGTAGATACAGAAATGATGCTTGGCATGCTGGTGCAAAGGGGATATACAATAACAGATGACGAAACGCAGGCAGACGTGGCGGTTGTCAACACATGCTGTTTTATTAATGATGCAAAACAGGAGAGTATTAATACGCTTTTAGAGATGGCAGAGCTAAAAAAAAGCGGGAGTATTAAGGCTCTTGTAGCAGCAGGATGTCTGGCGCAGCGTTACAGTGGGGAGATTCAGGAAGAAATTCCCGAGGTGGATGCGATTGTCGGGACGACAGCAATTGATGCGATTGCAGATACGATAGATATGGCGCTTATGGGAAATGTTAAAAACCATATAGAGGATATTAACAGAAAACCCGTGTACGACAAAAAGCGCATTGTTACTACGGGCGGACATTTTGCATATCTGAAAATAGCAGAGGGGTGTGATAAGCACTGCTCTTATTGTATTATTCCAAAAGTGCGGGGAAATTACAGAAGCATTCCGATGGAAAGCCTTATGAAAGAAGCCTGTGAGCTTGTGGAGTTTGGTGTCAAAGAGCTGATACTTGTGGCACAGGAGACAACCTTATATGGTGTAGATTTATACGGAAAAAAGAGTCTTTCAGAGCTTTTGCATAGACTTTGTGAAATAAAGGGACTCTATTGGATTCGGATTTTATACTGCTATCCTGAAGAAATTACAGACGAGCTGATTGATACAATTAAGACAGAGGATAAAATCTGTCATTATCTTGACATTCCGATTCAGCATGCGTCTGACCGGATTTTGAAACGAATGGGCAGACGTACGACGAGAGAAGATCTTATAAATATTATTAGAAAGCTGCGGACGCAGATTCCTGATATTTGCCTGCGGACAACGCTAATCACAGGCTTTCCGGGGGAAACGGAAGAAGACCATGAGAGCCTGATATCTTTTATAGACGAGATGGAATTTGACAGGCTTGGCGTATTTCAATATTCTCCTGAAGAGGACACTCCTGCGGCGGAGTTTGCCAATCAGGTTTCGGACGAAACCAAAGCAGACCGACAGGCGGATTTGATGGAGCTTCAACAGATGATTGCTTTTGACAGGGCGCAGGAGATGGAGGGCAGACGTCTGCTTGTCATGGTTGAGGGCAAAGTGCCTGATGAGAATGCGTATGTGGCGCGAAGTTACAAGGATGCGCCGAATGTGGACGGTTTTGTGTTCATACAGACAGCGAGGGAACTGATAACAGGCGATTTTGTGCGTGTTCGGATTACAGGCGCATATGAATATGATTTGATAGGGGAGATAGATGATGAATTTGCCGAATAAATTAACTGTGTTTAGAGTGATTTTGATTCTTCCGTTTGTGCTTTTGCTGCTCGGCGGCTATGCACAGTGGGGATGGTTTACCACTGTTTTTGGAAGTATTTTGGAATATACAGACTATATTGCGCTTGTAATCTTTATTGTTGCAAGCCTTACTGATTTGTTGGACGGAAAGATTGCAAGAAAGTATAATCTTGTGACGAATTTTGGGAAATTTATGGATCCGTTAGCAGACAAGCTGTTGGTTTGCTCGGCGTTAATCTGTCTGATTGAGATGCAAAGAATCCCGGCATGGATTGTGATTATTATTATCAGCAGGGAATTTATTATCAGCGGTTTTCGGCTTGTGGCAGCGGATAATCGTATTGTGATAGCGGCAGGTTATTGGGGGAAATTCAAAACGACTTTCCAAATGATAATGGTATGCCTGATGATTGTAAATATTGATGCCTTGGCAGTTCTTACACAGGTCGTTATGTGGATTGCCGTACTTTTAACAGTGATTTCTTTGTTTGATTACCTTCTAAAAAACAAAAGTGTATTGTTTAACGGAGATATTTAAGGAGTGACAAGCTTTGGAAGAAAAAGCAGATGCGTTTTGCCGGCATCTGCTTTTTTGTAATTCATACTTTGGACGTGAGGAAAAAATAAAAGTCTTTTTATTGTATTTATTTAAGTACAATATGCTGTGAAATGTCAAAAATCGTACTTGTTTTGGTAAAAAGATTATGATAATTTAGTTATTGTCAGTTGTCATATGCGCGAATATTTTTTATTTCATAAAAAGCTGTTGACAAATACGAACGAGTGTTTTATAGTGTATATAGATAAAAACATTTGTTCCGAACAAATGGTGATATTAAAAGCAAAAAGGAGTAAAATTATAATGGAAAGAGAAGAAAAATTAAAGGCATTGGATGCCGCACTTTCACAGATAGAGAGACAGTATGGAAAAGGTGCAGTGATGAAGCTTGGTGATCCCAGCGTTCAGATGAATGTAGAGACAATTCCAACCGGTTCATTAAGCCTTGACATTGCGCTTGGACTTGGAGGAATTCCCAAGGGTAGGATTGTTGAAATCTATGGACCGGAGTCATCAGGTAAAACAACGGTTACGCTGCATATGATTGCAGAAGTGCAAAAAAGAGGCGGAATAGCAGGCTTTATCGATGCAGAACATGCACTTGATCCGGTTTATGCGAAAAATATCGGTGTTGATATAGATAATTTATACATATCCCAGCCTGATAATGGAGAGCAGGCGCTTGAGATTACAGAAACAATGGTGCGTTCCGGAGCAGTTGATATTGTTGTAGTGGATTCCGTAGCGGCACTTGTACCAAAGGCGGAGATTGATGGAGATATGGGAGATTCGCATGTGGGACTTCAGGCAAGACTGATGTCACAGGCACTGCGAAAGCTGACGGCAGTTATCAGTAAATCAAATTGTACGGTTATTTTTATTAATCAGTTACGCGAAAAAGTAGGCGTTATGTTTGGTAATCCTGAAACAACAACAGGCGGACGTGCTCTAAAGTTTTATTCGTCAGTACGGTTGGATGTAAGAAGGATTGAGTCGCTAAAGCAGAGCGGTGAAGTTATGGGAAACCGGACAAGAGTGAAGGTTGTGAAAAATAAAATAGCGCCGCCTTTTAAGGAAGCGGAATTTGATATTATGTTTGGGGAAGGGATATCTGCGGTAGGCGACATTCTTGATTTGGCAGCAAATGAGGGCATTGTAAGTAAGAGTGGTGCATGGTATGCATATGATGGAAATAAAATTGGACAAGGCAGAGAAAATGCAAAACAGTATTTAAAAGATAATCCGGAAATCTGCAGTGAAATAGAAACAAAGGTACGCGCACACTTTGGATTGCAGAGTGTCCCTGATAATGCACAGCAGACAGAACCCTCTGATGCAAAACCGAAATCAAAGAGTACAAAAGCAGCAGAAAAGACTGCGGAAAAAACAGAATAAGATTTGAGACGCAGGTGGGAAAATAATGGTGGTTACGGATATTGTAGAGTTGTCAAAGACGAGATCAAGGGTGATTTTGGATAATGAGGAAGCATTTGTGCTTTATAAGGATGAAATTAGAAGCATGAATGTAAAAAAAGGAGAGGAACTCTCGGATGAAAATATTCGCTACATTATGAGTGAGCTGCTTGTAAAACGGGCAAGACTGCGTTGCCTTAATCTACTGAAAAGCCGTGATTATACGAGACATCAGCTTATAAGAAAATTGAAACAGTGTTTTTATCCGAAAACTGTAATAGAGAACGCTATAGAGTATACTGCTTCTTACGGCTACATTGATGACGTAAAATATGCGATGTCGTACATTCAATATGCGGGAAGTGCAAAAAGCAGGAAGCAGATTGTGAATGAATTGCAGAAAAAAGGTGTGTCAAAACAGGATATTGAAGTTGCATACATACAAAGTGAAGAAAAAAATATTTGTATCGGGGAAGAGGAAGTAATTCAAAAAATATTAGAAAAAAAACGTTACAAAAAAAATGAATCCACATTTGAAGAACGCCGTAAAATTGCAGATTTTTTATATAGAAAAGGATTTTCACCGGACAAAATATGTAAATCAGTTGGTCTTTATGAGTGAACTTGCGCAAATTTCGCAAATTTCTTTGTATGCGATATTGTCGATAATACTTGACACGGAAACGTGAAAAGAGTAAAATTGAAGTGTTGTAATATCAGCATCTAATTCTTGCGCAGAATGCGCGTTTGAATAATATGCAGTCGGTGCAGCCGGTCAAAGCATCGCCGGATGTGCCGCTTGAGATTGTACAATGAAAATTTAATATGAGTAAGGAGGTGCTCCTGTACATGCTATGGATGATAATAGCATTCGTTCTTATTATTATCTGTGTGGCAGTTTGTCTTATATACTGTTCCAATTATAAGAAGAACATAGAAACGACGATTGGAAACGCAGAAGATAAGGCACGGGAAATTATCGACGAAGCACTGAAAACTGCTGAATCTAAAAAGCGCGAGGGACTTCTTGAAGTAAAAGAAGAATCGATACGTACCAAGAATGAACTCGACAAAGAGATTAAAGAGCGCAGAGCGGAGGCTCAGCGTTATGAAAGAAGAGTGCAGCAGAAGGAAGAAAGCGTTGATAAGAAGGCTGATGCCCTTGAAAAGAAAGAGGCGGGGTTGACTGCGCGTGAAGAAGAACTTGCAAAGCAGAGAGAAGTTGTTGCAAAGCTCAGTGAAGAACGAGTACAGGAACTGGAACGAATTTCAGGTTTAACCTCTGAACAGGCAAAAGAGCATTTATTAAAAATTGTTGAAGACGAAGTAAAACATGAAACAGCAGTAATGGTTAAGGAAATGGAGAGCAGAGCAAAGGAAGAAGCTGATAAAAAGGCAAAGGAGTATGTTGTCACAGCGATTCAGAAATGTGCTGCCGACCATGTATCTGAGACAACTATTTCTGTGGTGCAGCTTCCAAATGATGAAATGAAAGGCAGGATTATCGGGCGTGAGGGACGCAATATCAGAACCCTTGAGACACTTACGGGTGTCGAGCTCATCATTGATGATACGCCGGAAGCGGTTATTCTGTCCGGATTTGATCCGATTCGGAGAGAGGTGGCAAGGATAGCCCTCGAGAAGCTGATTGTAGATGGACGTATCCATCCTGCAAGAATTGAGGAAATGGTTGAGAAAGCCCAGAGAGAAGTTGAGATCATGATTAAGGAGGAAGGCGAAGCGGCAACACTTGATGTTGGTGTACATGGCATTCATCCGGAACTTGTGAAGCTTTTGGGTAAGATGAAGTTTCGAACAAGCTATGGTCAAAACGCTTTGAAGCATTCCATAGAAGTGGCGCACCTGACCGGGCTGCTTGCCGCTGAAATGGGTCTTGATGTCAGGATGGCAAAAAGAGCCGGTCTGCTGCATGATATCGGCAAGGCGGTAGACCATGAGATGGAGGGCTCACATATACAGTTGGGTGCAGAATTGTGCAGAAAGTACAAGGAATCATCAATTGTTATAAATGCCGTTGAATCGCATCATGGTGATGTGGAGGCACAGTCGCTGATTGCCTGTCTGGTTCAGGCGGCGGATACGATTTCTGCTGCGAGGCCGGGGGCAAGGCGTGAAACTCTCGAAACATATACGACCAGACTCAAACAATTAGAAGAAATAACCAACAATTTTAAAGGTGTCGATAAATCTTTTGCTATTCAGGCAGGTAGAGAGGTTCGTGTTATGGTAGTTCCTGAGCAGATTAATGATTCAGACATGATACTTTTGGCGCGTGATATTTCAAAACAAATTGAAGCGGAATTGGAATATCCGGGACAGATAAAGATTAATGTTATCAGAGAATCTCGTGTCGTTGAGTACGCTAAATAATGAAAATGGACATTGCAAGAACCGTCAAAATTCAATCTGAGTTTTGGCGGTTTTTCGATATATGGAGGGATTAAGAAATGAATGGTGAAGTTAAACGGTTAAAAAGAGAGCTTCAGTGTGAGGGAGCAATTACAAAATATTATAAAGATACTGTTGAGCTGCCAAATGGAAAAACAGCTGTATGGGATTTTGTGGGGCACAATGGTGCAGCAGCAGCGATTGCTGTTTTAGATGATGGAAGGCTGCTTATGGTACGGCAATACCGAAATGCCTTAGACCGGTACACATTGGAAATTCCTGCGGGAGGGTTAGACCCAAGTGAGCCGACGATACATGCAGCAGCAAGGGAACTTGAGGAGGAAACCGGTTATGTATGCGGACGGATTGAGAAGTTGCTAACGATTCGGACTACGGTTGCATTCTGTAATGAAAAAATAGATATATATCTTGCAACTGATTTGAAGAAAACATCACAGCACTTGGATGAGGATGAGTTTGTAGATGTTAAGCCATATGAACTTTCAGATTTGGAAGAAATGATTTATAAGGGAGAGATAGAGGATTCAAAGACAATTGCAGCAATCCTTGCATACAAAAATAAATATCGGAATAAATGTGAATGATATGGCATGGATGAGCATACTCTTGAATTAAGAAAAGATTTCATCGGAGTACGATATGGATCGGTTTCATCAAAATTTGGACAATAAGAGTAACTGCATTGGTGATGAATATATTAAATATCAGAAAATATATTATAAAAATGCTATGCTTGATGGCAAAGTGCTTGTTTTTTTGACAGGCTTTTGTTTAGGCATGGTATTTTTTTATTTTTCAGGAATAAAACTGATTGGAGAAGATACGTTTCCTTCTGTACTATCGGCAGAACATATTGCAAAGCTTTATGATTTTGATTTTTATTCAACAGGGTTATTGGAATATGTAACGTATAAACGGTTGGGGCAATTGGTTTTTATGATAATATGTGCAACAAGTCTGTTGCGAGGGATGTTTTCTTATTTGATTCTTGGAGGAGTTGGATTTGAATTAGGCATTATGATGTTTACATCGATCTACCAATATGGTTTAAAAGGGCTTTTGCTTTCAGTCATGTTGTTGGTTCCGCAGGGACTCTTTTACTTTATGGTATTTTTATTGCTTTTTTACAAATATTGGCCGGGTAACAAAAATGAATACCATAATTATAATACTATAACGGAAAATAAATTACATAATAAGTTTACGAAAATTAAAAAAATAATTATTATTTTTGTCCTTTGGATGATTGGAATTTTGTCGGAAGTCTATATTAATCCGGAAATTATCAAAAAAATATCAGTATTGTTTAAATAGTATAGAAAAATTAAACAATATATAGAATAAAATAAAAAATACACACAATATATTGAAGTGAGTATACAATAATTGAAAAAATAATAAAAATTCTGAAAAAATGTTTGATTTTATGTTAAATACAATATATAATAGAAATAGGCATAAGGGGTAAATAAATACTTCATGAGGAGGTTTTTCAAAAATTTATGGAACGAGAAATTGATAACTTTATTTCTTATTTACATAATATAAAGAAAACTTCAACTAATACTGAATTATCCTATAAGAGAGACCTGGGCAAGCTACGCCAGTATTTAGAAGAAAGAGGAATAACTGAGGTTATCAACATTACCGCAGAAGTTCTAGGTTCCTATATTGTGTATTTAGGGGAAAACCATTTTGCGGCTGCAACTATATCTAGAAATGTCGCTTCTATAAAGGCCTTCTTTCATTATTTATGTAAGGAAGGCATTGTGGAAAAAGATGTATCAGATAGGTTGAAAGCACCAAAGATCGAGAAGAAAATGCCTGAAATTTTAACACCTGAAGAGGTGATTTGGCTGCTTGAACAGCCGAAAGGGGACACGCCTAAGGAAATTCGTGATAAAGCGATGCTGGAACTTTTATATGCAACGGGAATAAGAGTAACAGAGCTGATTACGTTGAAAATTTCTGACGTCAATATGCAGATGGGATTTATCATCTGTCGGGACGGTAATAGGGAAAGGGTAATCCCGTTTGGCTCTGCTGCCAAGAGAGCAATGACAAACTATTTGGAAAAAGCAAGAAATGTAATGCTGTTTGATTTACAATCTGATATCCTTTTTGTGAACTGCTCAGGGCAACCAATGAGCAGGCAGGGATTTTGGAAGTTAATCAAGTATTATGCAAAGAAGGCGGGTATTATGGCGGATATTACACCGCATACGCTTCGCCACTCCTTTGCAGCACATTTAGTAGAAAACGGTGCAGACTTGAGGAGTGTTCAGGAGATGTTGGGACATTCGGATATTTCAACAACTCAAGTATATGCAACACTTACGCATAACAGAATCAGAGAGGTATATGCAAAAGCGCATCCAAGAGGATAGCATTGCAAAAATCCACCCCTTGCGCAGGGTGGATTTTTTGTTGTCTGTCTAAAATGCAGCAGCGTAAACTATTTAAGCAAAAAGCGAAGCCTTTTGCAATCGGGTGCGTTGAC
>CAJUJG010000023.1:0-4743 GCA_910586715.1 uncultured Lachnospiraceae bacterium | reverse complement strand
AAATCCGCAACTTTATAAATCAGTTCTTCCGTATCCTGCCAGCCAAGACAAGGATCCGTAATTGATTTTCCGTATATATGTTCTCCAATCTTTTGGCAGCCTTCTTTGATATAACTTTCTACCATAACACCCTTTACAAGCTTTGCGACTTCCTTATTATGCCTGCGGGAATGCATCACTTCGTGTACAATGCGAATCTGTTCCTTAAACTGCTTATTGGAATTGCTGTGGTTAGCGTCAACAATACATGCCGGATTGACGAGATCGCGTTCATTGTATTTATCAAGCAAGAGCACCAAATCTTCATAATGATAATTTGGGATACTGTTGCCGTGTTTATTCACTGCGCCGCGCAAAATTGTGTGTGCTAACGGGTTTCCGGTAGTGTTTACTTCCCAGCCGCGGTAGATGAATGGATGGGAATGCTGAGCCGCATATACGGAATTGAGCATAACGCTGTAATCACCGCTTGTCGGATTTTTCATGCCTGCAGGAACATCAAATCCGCTTACAACAAGACGGTGCTGCTGGTCTTCAACTGAGCGTGCGCCGATTGCCACATAAGAGAGCAAGTCGGAAACATAGCCCCAGTTTTCAGGGTAAAGCATCTCATCGGCAGCAGTCAGTCCGGATTCGCTGATTGCATGGAGCTGCATTTTCCTCATGGCAATAATGCCCTTTAGAAAGTCTGTTCCTTTTTCGGGGTCGGGCTGATGCACGATGCCCTTGTATCCGTCACCGGTTGTCCGCGGTTTGTTCGTGTAAATTCTGGGAATTAAAATCAGCTTGTCATTTACCTTTTCGTTAATTTTGGCAAGCCGAGAAACATATTCGCAGACGGCATCTTCGTTGTCCGCCGAGCAGGGACCGATAATCATAATAAACTTGTCCGACGCGCCGGTAAAGACATCGCTGATTTCTGCATCTCTCTTTTTTTTCAGTTCCTGCATGGAAGCAGGAACCGGATATTCTTCCCGGATTTGATCGGGAGTCGGTAATTTTTTTATAAATTCAAAGCTCATAATAAAATCCTCCATTCGTCAAATTTTAATTATATATGATATATTTCTTTAACGCAAGGATTATTAGCAAATCAAAGAAGATTTGGCTGAGTAAGATTCCATAAACATAACCGGAAAAGCCCAAAACCGGAACCGCCGCAAAAACGAAACCAAGACGCAGTAGAATTGAAGACAGGTTGAACAGAAATGTGACCCCGGTTTTGCCAAGCCCGTGAAGAATACTGCAGAGCGCCCCTGACATATAGAGGAACGGGCAGACAAAGGAAAGTGCGCGTATTTGGGAAGCTGCGACAGGGCTTGCAAATAGATAAGTTCCAAGTAAATCGGCAAAAATCATGAAAAATACCATGCAGCCGACACCCAAAGCAAAACAGAATGCGGCTGTGGTGCGGATTAGTTTTTTTATGCGTCTGTTGTTGCCCATAATCTGCGCCTCAGATACGGAGGGAAGAAGCAGGGAGGATACGGCTCCGGTGAGGGCGCTCGGGAACATAATAAGTGGAAATGCCATTCCGGAAAAAACACCGTAAACAGACAAGGCATCAGACGAGGTTAACCCGCTGTTTACAAGCTGCTTTGGAAGCTGCAGGGTTTCAATGGTAGAAATTAAACTGATGCATACACGGTTTAGGCTGATTGGAAAGGCGAGTGAAAGAATGTTGCTGCACATATTGGAGGAAAATTGTATTTTGGCGCTGTTAGAGGGCGTGAATGCAAGGAAAATACAGGAGAAAATGGCGGATGCAAATTCTCCCGCAAGCATGCCTATACACACAAAAGAAATAGAGACATTGGCGCCAAGCTTTAGGGAAATCTGATATAAAAGGTACACGCAGAATACACGCGTAAGCTGTTCCACCAGCATGGAAGCGGCAGGAACGGCGGCGCGTTTTTTGCCGTAAAAATATCCGTTGATGCAGCTGTGGACGGTTGCCAGCGGAAATGAGAGCGCACTAATCCGCAGTAGAGGAACGCAGCGCAGTTCGCCGATTAGATGCAGTGCAATCGTGTTTGCGTTTGTAAAGACAAGCCATGCCGTGAGCAGTGAGAGTATCACGGAAATCAAAATACCGACGAAAAGGTATCCGAACCCCTCGCCTTCCTTGTTGCCCTTTGATGCGGCGACAAAACGCGTAATGGCGTTTTGGATGCCGGCAGAACATATGGAATGGGCAAGAATCATAACGGGAGACACAAGTCCGATAATGCCAAGACCTTCCTCCTGAAAAATCCTTGAGAGAAATATACGGTAAAAAAAGCCGATAAGCTTTGTAATCAATCCTGAAAATGTAAGAAAAAAAGTACCGATGATAATGGGACTTTTGACAACTCGTTTTAGGGACACGCTTTTTATGGAAATGTTTTTTTGCGTCATACTGCACCTTCGGTTTGCTTATCCCTACAGTGTATGACAAAAAACGGCAGTTCAGAACATGCAATTGACAGCCGGGTAATTGGATGCTATCATAAAACCTAGTAATATGATAGGAAAAAATGGGAGGAAGCTATGGCAAAAAAGGTTGTGGTAGGCATGTCAGGCGGCGTGGATTCTTCTGTGTCGGCATATCTTTTAAAAGAACAGGGATATGATGTCATCGGCGTGACGATGCGGATATGGGAGAATGATGAACAGCAGACACAAGAAAATGCAGGATGCTGCGGTCTGAGTGCCGTTGAAGATGCACGCAGGGTAGCGCAAATGCTGGATATTCCGTATTATGTGATGAACTTTGGGGAGACGTTTCGTCAGTGTGTTGTCGTACCTTTTGTGGAGGATTATCTTCATGCGAGGACCCCTAATCCCTGCATACTATGTAACCGTTATGTGAAATGGGAGGCGCTTTTGCAAAGAAGTCTGGAAATCGGTGCGGACTATATTGCAACCGGTCACTATGCGCGCATCAGACAGCTTGAGAACGGCAGATATGTCATTCAAAATTCCGTGACGGCAAAAAAAGATCAGACGTATGCACTTTATAGTTTGACACAGCATCAGCTTTCGCATACATTGATGCCGGTTGGTGATTATGAAAAGGAAGAAATCAGGGAAATTGCCGCGCGTCTTGGACTGGACGTGGCGTCAAAACCGGACAGCCAGGACATCTGTTTTGTGCCTGACAACGATTACGCAGCGGTAGTAGAGCGTGAGGCGGCAAACTTATCAAAGCCGCTGCCTGTCCCGGGAGATTTTGTGTCAGCCGACGGCAAGCGGCTAGGGCAGCACAGGGGTATTATTCATTACACAATCGGGCAAAGAAAGGGACTGAATCTTGCGATGGGACATCCTGTTTTCGTGACGGAAATCAGACCCGAAACGAATGAGGTTGTGCTCGGAACGAATGAGGAGGTTTTTACGGATCGTCTCGTATGCGATAATCTGAATTTTATGGCAGTGGAAAATTTGGAGGGGCCGGCAGAGGTAACCGCCAAAATCCGTTATTCCCATGCAGGAGCGCCGTGTACCATAAAAAAATCGGAGAACGGACAGGTGGAATGCCGATTTAAAGAACCTGTCAGGGCAGTAACGCCCGGACAGGCAGTAGTGTTTTATCAAAATGATTACGTGTATGGCGGCGGTACGATATTAAGATAGCTTTAAAGCTTTAAATATTCAGGAATCCGCTTTTGAAATACGCAGTAATACGCAAAACCGCATTCTTTTAAAAGTGCACATGCCCTGTCAAAATCTGCCGCGATGTCTTTTGGCGCGTGCGCGTCGGAACCGACAGTAATAATTTCACCGCCAAGCGCGCGATAACGCTTCAAAATCTCGACGCAGGGATTGGGCTGGCTCAAACCGCTTCGAAAACCGCCGGTATTAAGCTCAATTCCTTTTCCGTTTTCAATGAGCACAGAGAGGATTTTGTCAAAAACATCGGCATGTTTCTGATACGTATAACTGTCATTTTTAGTAGGACCGTATCGCACAACATAGTCAAGATGCCCATACACGTCAAAATACGGAAGCGTTTTTACGCACTCTAAGACTGCTTCAAAATATTCTTGGTGCGCCTCGTCCTCGCTTCTGCCTTCAAAAAAAACAGGATAGTAGGGGTCTTTTCTGTTGCAGAGGTGGGATGAGCCGATGATAAAATCAAAATCATGGGACTTAGCGTACAATGCAAGCTGCCTTTTTAAGTGCGGCTGAAGACCAAGCTCCACGCCGAATGCAATTTCAAGCTGTCCGTTGTATTTGCTTTTTTGTTTAATCAGTTCATACAGATAAGAATCGGTGTTGAGCTCAAACATTCCCTCTTCCCCGGCAGGATAGATATAATCAGGGTCATAGTGTTCGGTAAAGCAGATATGGGTAAGACCAAGCGCAAGTGCGTGTTTTGCCATGTCTGCCATCGGGGCGCTGCTGTCTCCCGAAAAGGATGAGTGCATATGATAGTCTGCCTTGATTGCCATAAGAGATCCTCCTTATAAAAATGAATGGATTTAGTCATAGTATAGCATAATATGTAAGAAAATAATACAAGCTGGTATGGCAAAAAGATGTTTATAAAGATTTTACATAACTTTTTCAATTTTTTTTGAAATATCACTTGAATTTTCTGCCATAATTAGGTAATATAAATGTGTTGATAAAATTTTGTCAATCATTCCGCGGCGCGTTTTGCGCATCACAGTATCGGTTTTAAGCAATTGCTGCATGAGAGCGGGTGAATTGGACAAGATAAGATAAAATACATTTATTTTATTTTTAGGAGGAAAATGA
>CAJUJG010000022.1:31607-53075 GCA_910586715.1 uncultured Lachnospiraceae bacterium | reverse complement strand
AAAAAACAGTATAAGGGAAATGTTTAAACTGTATTAATCAGCGTTTCCTTAGATAATTACAAGAACATTTGGGATTTATATATCACAGACTCTGTTTGTGCACCGACACTGCTTTCAAGCAAGACCGGTGAGGATGCAACGGCAGACTTCGCACTCGGTGATGCGGTATTCTATCAGAACGGTACATGGGCTTACAATGATTTGGTAGACGCAGGCATGGACGGTGACTCACTTGGAATGCTTCCGATTTATATCGGCGCTCCCGGCGAGGAAAATCAGGGACTTTGCACAGGCAGCGAGAATTACTGGTGTGTAAACAAGAATGCTTCTCCGGAGGATATTCAGGCAACGCTTGACTTTATGAACTGGGTTGTAACATCAGAGACAGGCTGCAAGGCACTGACAGAGGAAATGGGATTTGTATGTCCGTTTACGGCATTTGACAGCTATCCGGCAAGCAATCCGCTTGTAAACATTGCGAATGACTATGTTTCAAACGGAAAGACTTCCGTAGCATGGACTTTCACGACAATGCCTTCTGAGAACTGGAAGAACAATGTCGGCAGCGCACTTTTGGAGTATGCTCAGGGCACAGGTCAGTGGGATGCAGTTGTAACGGCATTCGTTGACGGATGGGCCGAGGAGTATGCGGCAGTAAACAACTAACTCAATAAATAACTCAATATTCAACAGAATGGCAAAGACAGGTGCATCGTGCAGTAACGACTGCACCTGTTTTTTACAAAAACCATAGTTGCAGACAAAAGATATTGGTAGCTATGAAGGTACTGAATAGTTACAGAATTAAAAAATGGAAAGAAAGGTGAACGATTATGGAAAAAGCAATAAAACGATATTTCCCAATATTCGCACTGCCTACCCTTGCGGCATTTACAATTGGATTTATCCTTCCGTTTTTATTGGGCGTGTATTTATCCTTCTGTGAATTTACCACAGTAACGGATTCCAAATTTGTCGGATTCAAAAATTATATCAGAATTTGGGGCGATTCCACCTTTACGCACTCCCTTTGGTATACGGCGCTGTTTACGATTGTGTCGGTGCTGTTTATTAATATTATTGCCTTTGCGGTGGCAATGCTTCTGACAAAAGGAATTAAGGGAACAAATGTTTTTAGAACGGTATTTTTTATGCCGAACTTAATCGGCGGTATTATTTTGGGTTACATTTGGCAGCTTATCCTGAACGGTCTTTTGGCAAATCTTGAGCGTACATTGACCTACAATTCCGCTTACGGATTTTGGGGACTGGTAATCCTGATGTGCTGGCAGCAGGTCGGATACATGATGATTATTTATATTGCGGGTATTCAGAACATTCCCGGCGATTTGATTGAAGCGGCAAAGATTGACGGTGCAAACAACAGGCAGCTGTTAAGACACGTAACGCTTCCGATGGTAATGCCGTCCATCACAATCTGCTCGTTCTTAACCTTAACCAATTCCTTCAAGCTCTTTGACCAAAACCTTGCACTGACTGCTGGTGAGCCGTCGAACAAGTCGGAGATGCTCGCCCTCAACATTTTCAACACGTTCTATGGCAGAAACGGCTGGGAGGGCGTTGGTCAGGCAAAGGCGGTCATATTCTTTATTCTTGTGGCAGTTATCGCGATTGTCCAGCTTCGCGCAACGAGAGATAAGGAGGTGCAGGCATAATGTCAGACGTAAGAAAAGCAAAACACGGCGGACTTTTAACGGCGGTTTTTTCTGTGGTATCGTTCATTTATATCATGCCGATAATCATTGTGCTGTATAATTCATTTAAAAAGAAAATCTTTATCAGCAACCGTCCGTTCTCACTGCCTGACGCAAAATCGTTTGTCGGACTGGAGAATTATATCAGCGGTATTGAGAAAATCGAGCTTCCCAAGGCGTTTGGTTATTCACTCTTTATCACGGTCTGCTCCGTGTTTGTGATTATCCTCTGCACTTCCATGTGCGCATGGTACATCACAAGAGTAAAAAATAAATTTACGTCAGGAATGTATATGCTCTTTGCATTTTCCATGATTGTACCGTTCCAAATGGTTATGTTTACGTTGTCGAAAATTGCAGATATGTTGCATTTGGGCAATCCGGTTGGTATAATTATTGTATACCTCGGCTTTGGTGCAGGACTTGCGGTGTTCATGTTCTGCGGCTTTGTAAAGTCAATACCGCTCGAAATCGAGGAGGCGGCGATGATTGACGGCTGTACGCCCATTCAGACGTACTTTAAGATTGTATTTCCCGTAATGAAACCGACGGCAATTTCGGTTGCGATTTTGGAGGCAATGTGGGTTTGGAACGACTATCTTCTGCCGTATCTTGTACTTGATATTAAGAAATATAAGACAATTCCAATTGCGATACAGTATCTCAAGGGCGGATACGGCGCAATTGATATGGGCGCCATGATGGCGATGATTGTGATTGCGATTATTCCGATTATTATTTTCTATATTTCATGCCAAAAATATATTATTGAGGGCGTTGTCGCAGGAGCGGTAAAAGGTTAAAAACGAAGAGAAGGGAACATGCAAAATGAGAAGATGTGGCGTATTGATGCCGGTATCAAGTATTCCGACCCGGTTTGGCATAGGAGGCTTTTCAAAAGAAGCATATGATTTTGTGGACTTTTTGGCAGCGTCCGGACAGTCGCTTTGGCAGATTCTTCCCCTTGGTCCTACGGGATACGGGGATTCTCCTTATCAATCCTTTTCGACCTTTGCAGGCAGTCCGTACTATATCTGTCTTGACAGGCTGATTGATGACGGACTGCTCACCGAAAAGGAGTGCTTGGAGGCGGATTTTGGCGGCGATGCGGGAAAAGTCGATTACGAAAAGATTTACAATACAAGATTTGCATTGCTGCGAAAAGCGTTTGACCGGTCAAATATTGGTGATAGCGGGGACTATCGCAGGTTTGTTGAGGAAAACAGTCAGTGGCTGAAGGATTATGCGATGTATATGGCAGTTAAGGACTCGCTTGACGGCATTTCGTGGATCGAATGGGACGAGGGGCTTCGCTTGAGAAAGCCTGAGGTTATGGCGGAATATGAGAAGAAGCTTGCCGACGAGATTGCGTTTTACTGTTATCAGCAATATCTGTTTTCCACACAATGGCTTGCGTTGAAAGCGTATGCGAACAAAAAGGGAATTGAAATTATCGGTGACATTCCGATTTACGTGGCATTTGACAGTGCCGACACATGGGCAAATCCGGAGCTTTTCCAGCTGGATGACAAAAATTATCCGGTGGCGGTTGCAGGCTGTCCGCCGGATGCATTTTCGGCTACAGGACAGCTTTGGGGAAATCCGCTTTACCGATGGGATTACCATGAAAAGACAGGCTTTGCATGGTGGATTCGCAGGCTTGCGTATTGTTTTAAGCTCTATGACGTGGTGCGTATCGACCATTTCCGCGGGTTTGACGAATATTGGTCGATACCCTATGGTGATGATACCGCGCAGAATGGGGAATGGGAAAAGGGACCAGGCTATAAGCTGTTTGAAACAGTGAAAAAAGCGCTTGGCAATCGTGCAGTCATTGCGGAGGATTTGGGATTCTTGACCCCGAGCGTGTTAAAGCTTGTGAAAAAGACGGGCTATCCGGGTATGAAGGTTTTGCAGTTTGCGTTTGATTCGCGGGAGGAGAGCGACTATCTTCCGTATAATTATTCGAAAAACTGCGTGGTTTATACAGGAACGCACGACAATGATACCGTAAACGGCTGGATTACTGCAATGAGCAGAAAAGACCTGGCGTTTGCGAAAAAATATTTGGGTGTGAAACGAAACGCTGCAGTCTGTGACAGCTTAATCCGTGCGGCGCTTGGGTGCGTGGCGGATACGGCGGTTATTCCCATACAGGACTATTTGAGGCTTGGCGGTGAGGCGCGGATTAACACACCGTCCACACTTGGCGGAAACTGGGAGTGGAGAATGGAGCGCGGGGCGTGTACGCAGGAGCTTTCGAAGCGTATGCTGGAGCTTGCGCGGCTTTACGGAAGAGCAAAAAGGTATTAGCTCTTGGACGAAAAGACATTAGAGGAATGGAGTGGTAAAGTGTTTGAGCCAACAATTAAGGATATAGCCCAAATATGCGGTGTGGGCGTCAGCACGGTGTCGAGGGCAATTAACAATCACCCTGACATTAATCCGGCTACTAAGGAGAAAATACTTGATACCATCAAGGAATACGGCTATGTCCCGAACGACAGTGCACGCAACTTAAAGCGCTCGGACGCGCGGGCGATTGCGGTGCTTGTCAAGGGCATTGCCAATCCGTTCTTTACCAATATGATAGCCACAATCGAGCAGGAATGCAAGAAAAAGGGCTATGCGATGGAGCTTTCCCATATTGAATCTGACGAAGATGAGGTAGATGTTGCACAAAAAGTAGTGAAAGAAAAGCGGCTTCGTGGTATAATATTTCTCGGAGGATATTTTTCGCGCTCGGAGGAGAAGCTAAAGAAACTCAATGTTCCTTTTGTTTTTAGTACGGCGGGCGGAATTCCGGAGAATATATCGAAGGATTCGTATTCCAATATCGGGGTCGATGACCGTTTGGAAAGCGAGCGAATGGTGGATTATCTGATTCGTCTTGGTCATAAGCAGATTGCGATTATTGCGGCGGAGACCTATGAGGAATGCATTGGCAGGCTGCGTCTTGAGGGGTATTATGATGCCCTGAAAAAACATGGGATTGCAGTTGATGAGAAGCTGATTTTTGAAACAGATGAGGAAATCAATCATTTTTCCATGGAGAACGGCTACATTACGACAAAACGTTTGCTTGAGAGCGGTGAAAAATTCAGTGCGGTTTACGCGGTGTCGGATACACTTGCAATTGGCGCGTGCAGGGCGCTTAACGAGGCGGGTTATCAAATTCCCAAAGACGTCTCGGTTGCAGGCTATGACGGCATCGACATCGGAAACTACATAACTCCCCGTCTTACCACAATGCGTCAGCCTGTGGAGGAGATGGCAAAGGCGACAGTCAAACTGCTGTTTGCCATTATATCGGGACAGAAAGGGCATCAGCACATGGTGTATGAAGCGAAGCTGATGGAGCGTGAGTCAACAGGGGGGATTGTGAATTGATGAGAAAGCCAAAGAATAAAATAGGGATTATAAAAATGAGCATACTTGCCGCGGTAGCGGCAGTATGCCTTTTTGGCTGTGGGAGGAAATCCACAAATACCAATTTGGAGCAGGGAATGGAGCTTGTTTCGCAGTATGATTTTCAGGGCGCGCTTGCCTGCTTTGACTTGGCAAGGCTTGGCAAGGAGGATTTGCAGCTTACAAGCCGCGGCGAAGGGCTTGCTTATATGGGTCTCGGCGATTATGCGAAAGCGGAAAGCGCGTTTTTGGAGTCGATCCAAAATGCCGGAAATACGGTTACGGCGCTTGAATACGACACGAACTATTATCTTGCGGCAGCGTATATGAAGCAGGGAAAATATGACGATGCCGAGAAGATTTATTCGGCAATTATTGCGCTTAGGCGTAAGGAGTTGGACGCATATTACCTGCGCGCGTGCGTTTCGTTAAAGAAAAATAATTATGAGGCGGCGGTTGCCGACTTTGAGAAGGCGTTTTCGCTTGCGCCGGATAATTTGGAGCTGGTGATGGACGCTTATGTGGAGATGCAGGCGGCAGGCTTTGGCGAGGAAGGAAAGAAATACCTTTCTGATTTGATGGAGCAAAAAGGCAAGAAGCTGTCCGACGGCGAGAAGGGTATGATTTATTACTATCTTGAGGATTATCAGAATGCGCGGACGTATCTTGATGGCTTTTTGAATGGAAATGACGCGGGGAAATCGTTGCTTTTGGGGCAGACGTATGAAAAGCTTGGCGATATGAACTATGCGACGACGGTATATCAGACATATTTAGGCGGCAATGAGCCGGATGCCGCGATTTATAATAATTTGGGGATGTGTTTGGTAAAGCAGGAGAAGTACAGCGAGGCGCTTGAGGCGTTAGAGGCGGGAATTGCTATCGGAGAGTCCGCATATTCGCAGGAGTTAAAATACAATCGGATTATCGTAAATGAATATTTAGGAAATTTTTCACAGGCAAAAAGCCTGATGGAAGAATATCTTCAAATCTATCCGGACGATGCGAAAGCAAAGCGCGAATACGAGTTTCTGCAGACGCGCTAAAACTGACAAAGTTGTCATAAAAACACAAGATATTGTATTAACATAAAAACAACACCTGATATTTGGTGGTGTTCGATTGACTTGCTATCTGCTATCTGATATGATTTATTCATATGGCGGTTTGCCATAGGAAGGAGCAGGTTGAGGTAGATGTTTGAAGTGATTAAGCGTGATGGCAGTGAAACGGAGTTTGGGCTTGGAAAAATCAGCGCTGCCATTATCAAGGCATTTGAAGCAACACAGGTACAGTATAATCAGGATATTGTGGATTTGCTGACACTTCGTGTGACTGCGGACATTCAAAATAAGGTAAAAGCGCAGATGGTTCATGTCGAGGACATTCAGGACAGCGTGGAGAAGGTTTTGGAACAGGCTGGTTATACGCAGACGGCGAAGGCGTTTATCCTGTACCGGAAACAGCGCGAGAAAATGCGCAATATGAAATCGACCATTCTTGACTACAAGGAAGTGGTAAACAGCTATGTAAAGGTCGAGGATTGGCGCGTGAAGGAAAATTCGACAGTGACGTATTCAGTAGGGGGTTTGATTTTATCGAATTCAGGCGCTGTTACGGCAAATTACTGGCTTTCGGAGATTTATGACGAGGAGATTGCACAGGCGCACAGAAATGCGGATATTCATATTCACGATTTGTCGATGTTAACAGGTTACTGCGCGGGCTGGTCGCTCAAGCAGTTGATTCAGGAGGGACTAGGCGGTATTTCGGGAAAGATTACTTCCGCACCGGCAAGGCATCTGTCTGTGCTTTGCAACCAAATGGTGAACTTTCTTGGAATTATGCAGAACGAATGGGCAGGCGCACAGGCGTTCTCTTCTTTTGACACGTATCTTGCGCCGTTTGTGAAGGTGGATAACCTTTCTTATGCTGAAGTGAAAAAGTGCATTGAGGCGTTTATCTATGGGGTGAACACACCGAGCCGCTGGGGGACGCAGGCGCCCTTCAGCAATATCACGCTGGACTGGACGGTTCCAAATGATTTGGCACAGCTTCCCGCGATTGTTGGCGGTGAGGAGATGGATTTCTGCTATAAGGACTGCAAGCGGGAAATGGACATGATTAACAAGGCGTTTATTGAGACGATGATTGAGGGCGATTCTAATGGCAGAGGGTTCCAGTATCCGATACCGACGTATTCAATAACGCGTGATTTTGACTGGTCGGATACGGAAAACAACCGGCTGTTATTTGAAATGACGGCAAAGTACGGAACACCGTATTTTTCAAATTATATCAACTCTGACATGGAGCCTTCCGATGTGCGCAGCATGTGTTGCCGTCTGCGTCTTGACTTGCGGGAGCTTCGCAAAAAAACGGGTGGTTTCTTTGGCTCGGGCGAAAGCACGGGAAGCGTTGGCGTTGTCACAATCAATATGCCGCGGATTGCGTATTTGGCAAAGGATAGGAATGATTTTTACAGGCGTCTTGACCGCATGATGGACATCAGCGCACGTTCGCTCAAGGTAAAGCGCGGCGTGATTTCAAAGCTTTTGGAAGAGGGACTGTATCCGTATACAAAGAGATATTTGGGCAGCTTTGACAATCATTTTTCCACAATCGGTTTAATCGGCATGAATGAGGCGGGACTAAATGCCAGGTGGCTTGGGAAAGATTTATCGCATAAGGAAACGCAGGATTTTACCAAAGAGGTCTTGAATCATATGCGGGAGCGGCTTTCCGATTATCAGGAGCTTTACGGGGACTTGTATAATCTTGAGGCGACGCCTGCGGAGAGCACGACGTACCGGCTTGCAAAGCATGATAAGGAACAGTATCCTGATATTATCACGGCGGGATATGAGGGCAATACGCCTTATTATACCAATTCTTCGCATCTGCCTGTTGATTATACGACGGATATTTTTGATGCGCTTGACGTTCAGGACGAGTTACAGACGCTCTATACATCGGGAACCGTGTTTCATGCCTTTTTGGGTGAAAAGCTTCCGGATTGGAAAGCGGCGGCGCAGCTTGTCAGAACAATTGCAGAAAATTACAGGCTTCCATATTACACGATGTCTCCTACGTATTCGATTTGCCGGGAACACGGTTATTTGAGTGGGGAACAGAAACGCTGTCCGAAATGCGGAAGTGTTACGGAGATTTACAGCCGCATTACGGGATATTACCGTCCGGTGCAGAACTGGAATGACGGAAAGCTTCAGGAATATGCAAACCGTACGGAATACAAGATGGGTAACATGGTTTGCGCAGCGCACGAGAAGGCGGCGAAGAGCGCAGTTGCTTTGCAGGCTGTGGGGAAAAAGGCAGCTGTGCGTGAGACCGTGGCGGCAGGACGCACGGGTGCACAGAACGTCGGCAAACGCAGCGACCGGAGTAAAACCATGCTGTTTACGACAAAGACCTGCCCGAATTGCAGGCTTGCAAAGGAGTATTTGAAGGACGTGGATTATACAATTGTTGATGCGGAGGACAATTACGACCTCGCGGTGCAGTATGGCGTGATGCAGGCGCCGACGCTGGTCATTGTCTCAGGGCAGTCACAGCAGAAGTATGTAAATGCGTCAAATATCAGGCGTTATGCGGAGTTTTTGCAGACGCGGATATAGGATTCTATATAAATAACATGCGATACTGAAAGAGGAATAGAGGAAAAGACGATGATAGACCAGTTGATTAAATTGATTGTTAGTACGGGTGCGCCGATTGTCGTGGGGCTCGACCCGATGATGAAGTTTATACCGGAGCATATCCAAAAAGCGGCGTTTGAAGAAAAGGGCGAGACGCTTGAGGGGGCGGCAGAAGCAGTTTGGCTTTTTAATAAGGAAATTATTGATAATATTTACGACTTGATCCCGGCAGTGAAGCCGCAGATTGCGATGTATGAGCAGTTTGGGATTCCGGGACTTGCGGTGTTTCAAAGAACGGTCAATTATTGTAAGGAAAAAGGGCTGATTGTCATTGGTGATATTAAGCGCGGTGATATTGGTTCGACCTCTGCGGCATATGCGACAGCGCATTTGGGTAAGGTGCAGATCGGGGCGAATGTGTATGCGGGCTTTGGCGAGGATTTTGTGACGGTTAATCCGTATTTTGGCATTGATGGCGTGCAGCCGTTTATTGATGTCTGTAAGGAAGAGAAGAAAGGACTGTTTCTTTTGGTAAAGACGTCCAATCCAAGCAGCGGCGAGTTTCAGGACAGACTGATTGACGGCAGACCGCTTTACGAGCACGTCGGTGAAAAGGTAGCGGCGTGGGGTGAACAGATGATGGGCACGGAAGGCTACAGCTATGTCGGTGCGGTTGTGGGTGCGACCTATCCTGAACAGGGTAAGGTTTTGCGTAAACTGATGCCGCATTCGTTTATTCTCGTGCCGGGCTACGGCGCACAGGGCGCGTCCGGAAAAGATTTGGTGCAGTTCTTTGATGCGCAGGGATTGGGTGCGATTGTCAATTCTTCGCGGGGGATTATCGCGGCTTATCAGAATGAGAAGTATCAGAAGTTTGGCGCGGAGCATTTTGCGGAAGCTTCAAGGCAGGCGGTGATTGATATGCGGGAGGATATTGATGCGGCGTTTGGGAAAAGATAAGAAATGGATTTTGTGTTCAGGCATTACAAAACCACCTTTTCATGTCGTTCTGACTTAAAGGTCAGGGAAAAGGGCTGAGCTTCGGAAGCATTCAACGCGAGCAGCTCCGGTACGGCAAAACGGGTGCGTTCTAACAGTGCATCAAAGGAACCGGACTCCAATACAAGACCGGGAATATCATTGCTTGTTGCAATCCATACACTGGCTTCTTCGTCCCAAGTAAACGTAATCACATAGTCCATAATATCCTCCTCATGGTGCTAAATTTCACAGATATAGAAAGTATAGTATCACTTTTTACGGGTCAGGAATGCGCGTTTACTGCGCATTCCGTGAGAACATGGCTCAGGCGTGGTGGGCGATTTTTGCGAAGCAAAATTTGCATATCGCCCCGAATTGTTATTATGAGCGGCTCCCAAGCCGTGAATAGTAACAGTATAGCACAAACTTCATGCTTTGTTAATCGAAAATTCATTGAATTTATAATTTGAATCTGTTACAATACATATTGGTGTGAAAACATTAAGAAACTCTAAGCCTGCAAAATACGCAGATTAAGAGTTTCTAAAATGTAAAACTTTTACAAAGTTTTGGAAAAATGCCAAAAGAACGGCATTTTTCATTCATTTTTGGTAAGAATATAGATTTAGGAATGATTGGAGCAGACATGAGTATTATAGAAAAAGTATTTGGTACGCACAGTGACCGCGAGCTTAGAAGAATTGAGCCGATCGTAAAAAAGATTGAGAGTTATCGTGAGGATATGGGACGGCTTACAGACGATGAGCTGCGGGCAAAGACCGCGGAATTTAAAAAGCGTGTTTCGGAAGGGACAAGCCTTGACCAAATTTTACCGGAGGCATATGCGGTCGTGCGTGAGGGCGCAAAGCGCGTGCTTAATCAGGAACATTACAGAGTACAGCTGATTGGCGGTATCATTCTGCATCAGGGACGTATTGCCGAAATGAGAACCGGTGAAGGTAAGACACAGACCGCGCTTCTTCCGGCATACCTCAACGCGTTGGAGGGAAAAGGCGTTCATGTTGTCACGGTAAACGACTATCTTGCAAAGCGTGATGCTGAGTGGATGGGACAGGTGCATGAATTTTTGGGTCTGAAAGTCGGCGTGGTTTTAAATGACATGAAGCCGGAGGAGCGGCGTGAGGCGTACGGATGCGACATTACGTATGTTACAAACAACGAGCTTGGCTTTGACTATCTGCGTGACAATATGGTGATTTATAAGGAGCAGCTTGTTTTAAGAGATTTGCACTATGCAATCATCGACGAGGTAGACTCTGTTTTAATTGACGAGGCGAGAACCCCGCTGATTATATCAGGACAGAGCAGCAAGTCCACAAAGCTTTATGAGGTTTGCGATATTCTTGCAAGACAGATGAAGCGCGGCGAGGACGTTCCGGAAATGACAAAAATGGATTTTGTCATGGGTGTTGAACAGGAGGAAACAGGAGACTTTATCGTAAATGAGAAGGATAAAGTCGTGAACTTGACGGCGGCAGGTGTGGACAGGGTGGAAAAATTCTTTCAGATTGAAAACCTCGCCGATCCCGAAAACCTTGAAATCCAGCACAATATTATCCTTGCTTTGCGGGCGCATAATCTGATGTTCCGCGATCAGGACTACGTTGTAAAGGACGACCAGGTGTTGATTGTCGACGAGTTTACGGGACGTATTATGCCGGGACGCCGCTATTCCGACGGACTGCATCAGGCGATTGAGGCGAAAGAGCACGTGAAGGTAAAACGCGAGAGCAAGACGCTTGCGACAATCACGTTTCAGAATTTTTTCAATAAATTTGACAAGAAATGCGGCATGACCGGTACGGCGCTGACGGAAGAACATGAGTTCCGTGATATTTACGGAATGGACGTTGTGGCGGTTCCGACAAACCGTCCGGTTGCGCGAGTTGACCGTCAGGACAGTGTATATAAGACAAGGAAGGAAAAGCTGCATGCGATTGTGGACGCGGTGGAGGCGGCGCACGCAACGGGGCAGCCGGTACTTGTCGGTACGATTACGATTGACGCGAGTGAGGAGCTGAGCAAGCTTCTGACACGGCGCGGTATTCAGCACAAGGTTTTGAACGCAAAATTCCATGAGCTTGAGGCGGAAATCGTGGCGGATGCCGGACAGCACGGTGCGGTTACGATTGCGACCAACATGGCAGGTCGTGGTACGGATATTAAGCTTGACGAGGAAGCGCGCGCAGCGGGCGGACTGATGATTATCGGTACGGAGCGTCATGAGTCAAGGCGTATTGACAATCAGCTGCGCGGTCGTTCCGGACGACAGGGTGATCCCGGTATGTCACGGTTTTATATTTCGCTGGAAGACGATTTGATGCGTTTGTTTGGTTCGGAGCGTCTGATTAGCATGTTTAACACACTGGGTATTCCTGAAGGTCAGGAGATTGAGCACAAAATGCTCACAAGTGCGATTGAGAATGCGCAGAAAAAGATTGAGAGCAATAACTTCGGCATCAGAAAGAACCTGTTGGAATACGATCAGGTTATGAATGAGCAAAGAGAGATTATTTATGAGGAGCGCCGCCGCGTGTTAAACGGCGAGAGTATGCGCGACTTTATCTATAAGATGATTACGGATATTGTGGAGAGTGCGGTCGATACGGCAATCAACGACGACTTGGATCCGGAAGAGTGGGATTTGAAGGAATTGAACACACTGTTGCTTCCGATTATTCCGTTGCAGCCTGTCAAGCTTGACCGGATTACAAAGAAGACAAAAAACGGCGTGAAGCATCAGCTTAAGGAAGAGGCGGTGAAGCTCTATGAGAGTAAGGAAGCGGAGTTTCCTGAGCCGGAAAATATCCGTGAGATTGAGCGTGTGATTTTGCTGAAAGTCATTGACCGTAAATGGATGGATCATCTTGACGATATGGATCAGCTGCGTCAGGGCGTCGGACTGCAGGCATATGGACAGAAGAACCCGCTTGTAGAGTATAAGATGAGCGGTTACGATATGTTTGACGCGATGATTGCGAGCATGAAACAGGATACGGTGCGTCTGCTGCTGCATGTGAAGGTAGAGCAGAAGGTAGAGCGCGAGGAGGTTGCCAAGGTGACGGGCACCAACAAGGACGATACGCTCCAAAAAGGTCCGGTCAAGAAAGAGGCAAGGATTTATCCGAATGATCCGTGTCCGTGCGGAAGCGGCAAGAAGTACAAGATGTGCTGCGGCAGAAATTCGTAGCGTAATTTCGTTATTTTAACAGAATAAATGGAATTAAAATTCAGTGCAAAGGCATAAAAGGTGGTGATACGCAATGGTAGAACTCGACCAGATGAAACAGGAGTTACAGACGTACGAAAGTCCATTAGCGGAAGTGAGGGATTCACTTTGACCTCGCTGGTAAGGAAAAGCGCATAGAAGAGTTGGAACGCGAGATGGAGGCGCCCGGTTTTTGGGACGATCCCGACCGCTCCAACAAGCTGATGAAAGAGCTGAAACAGCTTAAAGACACGGTTGACGAGTGCAACGGTCTGAAAACACAGTATGAGGATATTGAGACGCTGATTGAGATGGGATATGAGGCGCAGGACGCCGAAATGATACCGGAAATCCGGGAGGAGCTTGACCGGTTTGTCGAAACGTTTGAGGCGCTCCGGATTGGCACGCTTTTATCGGAAGAATACGACAAGTGCAATGCGATTTTGAAGCTGAACGCAGGCGCGGGCGGTACGGAGAGCTGCGACTGGGCGGGAATGCTTTACCGTATGTATACGCGGTGGGCGGAGCGCAAGGGCTTTTCAATTGATGTGCTGGATTTCCTCGACGGAGATGAGGCGGGCATCAAATCAATTACGTTTCAGGTGAACGGGGAAAATGCATACGGATATTTGAAGTCGGAAAAGGGAGTGCACAGGCTTGTGCGGATTTCTCCTTTTAACGCGCAGGGAAAACGGCAGACTTCCTTTGTATCGCTTGACGTTATGCCGGATATTGAGGAGGATTTGGACGTTGAAATTAACGAGGACGACCTGCGCATTGATACGTATCGAAGCAGCGGTGCGGGCGGTCAGCATATTAATAAAACGTCTTCCGCAATCCGCATTACGCATATTCCGACGGGAACTGTTGTTCAGTGCCAAAATGAGCGTTCGCAGTTTCAAAATAAGGACAAGGCAATGCAGATGCTGAAAGCAAAGCTCTTTTTGCTCAAGCAGGAGGCAAATGCCGAAAAGCTCTCCGATATTCGCGGAGAGATTAAGGACATCGGCTGGGGAAACCAAATCCGCTCGTATGTCATGCAGCCGTACACAATGGTAAAGGATCACAGGACCAATTTTGAGTCGGGCAATGTGGATGCTGTTATGGACGGTGGCTTGGACGGCTTTATCAATGCATTTTTGAAGTGGAGAAGCAGCGGCGCCGTACAGAAGGGATAGACCGTTATGAAAAGAATATGTAAGCAGTGTGGCAAGGAGTTTGAACTGTCGGAAGGTGAAATTGGGTTTTATAAGGGCAAGGGCTTAGAGCTGCCAAAACGCTGCAAGGCATGCAGGGAGCAGAATAAGGAACAGGGCAGTTTGACAAATCAGGGACAAAAGCCTGCAAAGATGTATTCTGCCAATTTTTCACGGGATAACAACGAAAATAATAATAGAAATGATAAAAGCCGTTTCGTAATATCTGCAGTGGCGGTACTGCTAATTTTTCTTGTATTTTTAATAAAAGGTATTTTTGCGGTTCCTGTCGAAGAGGTATCGGTAAAGGACAACACTGTTTCGCCGGATATACAGGAAGCGCAGGCACGGCTGCTTAGTGATATACCGAGTGAAGCGCAGGCGGCAGAGCCGAAAGAACAGGAGATGGCGGCGGAAGAATCGGTAGAGCCGTCTGCATCTATATGGGAAACAGCCGCCGATGTGGAGCCTGCCGTGACGGAATACAGTTTCCGAAAGCCACTGTATCTTACAGAGCATTTTCAAAAGCATGGGGCAGAATTTCCGTATGCTACGCAGGAGGAATATCTGCTTGGCGCAAACAGTGTCATCCAAAACCCGAATGCGCTCCATAAGCTGGAGGCGGAGGACGGAGACGACGTATATTATGTTGAGGACACGAGGGAATTTGTGATTGTCTCCACGGACGGGTATATTCGAACGTATTTTCTTGCTGATTTAGATTATTATAACAGGCAGTAAGATAGAAAATAAATAAAATAACAAAAACAGAAAATTCGGATACAAATCGCAGCAGTCGATTGTATCCGAACTTTTGTTTGATGCACACGGACACCCAAAGGAAATATGTCAGCGTAGGGTGACGGGTGTCCGGCGCGACGTATTCTAAATTCTTTTTTACAACATCGAAGCCCGAAGCTCCTCGCCGCTTTTTGCGCTAAGATATGCGGGCGCAATGTCAAATACGGTTTTGCAGCCGCTTTGCCCCTCGTTTGCAAGACGGTGCGCCGCTCTTGCGTAGGCAATCAACACGCTTGAGGTAAATTCGGGGTTGGAGTCGAGCTTCAGGCTGTATTCAATCAAATGCTTATGCTCGCGCTCCCAGCCGGTTACGCCGCTTCGCAGCACAAATCCGCCGTGCGGGATGCCGCTATGGTTTGTAAGCAGCTCCTCTTCGCTGATAAAATGAACGGTTGTGTCATAATCCGCAAAATAATTCGGCATTGTCTTGATTTCCTGCTCGATTTTTGCGGCATCGGCGCCTTCCTCCAAGACAACAAAGCATTCTCGCGTATGTTTTTCGCGTGTCGAAAGCTCCGGATTGCTGCCGGCGCGAACTGCCTCAAGTGCGCTGTCAACAGGAATGGTGTACTGCTTGGCATTTTTAACACCCGCAATGCGGCGCAGTGCGTCCGAATGTCCCTGACTGACGCCCTTGCCCCAAAAAGTATAATCCTTGCCGTCCGGTAAAATCGCGTTTGCGTAAAGGCGGTTCAATGAGAACATGCCGGGGTCCCAGCCGACAGAGATAATGCCGATATGACCGTTTTCTTTCGCTGCGGCATCGACATTTGCAAAATGCTCCGGAATGCGCGCGTGGGTGTCAAAACTGTCAATCACGTTAAAATATTTGACATATTCCGGCGTTTGCTGCGGCAAATCGGTTGCGCTGCCGCCGCACAGTATCATAACGTCAATCTTGTCTTTCCAGTCTGCCGCGTCATTGATATGGCAAACCTGTGCGCTTTTGGTAAGAACGGAAACATCGGCAGGATTGCGCCTTGTGAATACTGCGGCAAGCTCCATGTCCTCATTTTGGCGCACGGCGCACTCCACGCCGCGTCCGAGATTTCCGTAACCTAAAATTCCAATCCGTGTTTTCATAACTGTATTTCTCCTTTTTTATTCTTTTAAATTAGCAATAAGAACTGTTGTTCATGTTTTTGTTTTTTACTGCCATAATGTCAAGATAAAAATTTGCATTTGTGATATGCATATAAGGTATTACCCAAATCATTGTGAGCCCGCAGGTAAAAAGGCTTAGGAGCATAAGGGGCAGAAAGCTGATTTGCAAAAGCACATAGCGCAGTTTGTTGCCGCGCATAACCTCAATACTTTTTGTCAGGATTTTCATCGCGTCCCATTCCGGAAAGTCAAGCATGAGATAGTAGGCAGGCACGAACACAAGCTGCAAGAAGAATGATACAAGAATACAAACAAGGTTAAGCAGGTAGTAAGTGCCCATAATACTGTAAAATACGGTGTAAAATTCCATCATTTCATTGAGCGTGGTCGTTTCCGTGATTTCGGGTACGGATAGGGCGGGTGAGTTCAGTATGCGTATGCTCATAATGTCAGAAGGAATCATGCATACAGAGCTGATTATTGTAAATAAAAGTCCGATTTTGAGCGCAACAGGCAGATTGTTTCGAAAGCCGTCAAACAAATCGCCAATCTGTGCGGGCATGTTGCAGGCCGTTTTTAAATAAATCAGGGTTGCCCCCACCTGTAGGACGGAAAGAAACGTCTGTAGGAAAATACCTATCACAAAATTGACAAGATAGTTTTGGGATAATAGAAAACCGGAGCAGAAAAAGGAGATGAGAAACGGAATCAGCATGGTTCCGATTAACAGACCAAAGTGCCCGCTCATCTGCATTCGCGCAAGATATTTCAGCTCCGCGTTGCTTTTATAGTGTGACTGTTCCATAATAAATCCTCCATTTTCTTCTGCACGGACTGTCTGCGCCGTACATAGTATACTCACGACAGATAAAATCTGCGCATTATACTATACTGGCGGTCAGTCTTTTTGAACGCCAGTATAGTACATTTTACCACGTTACAGAAAATAAAACAATGAATTCAAAATAAAAGTTTCTTGAACAACCCCACATTTTGGCATATAATAGAGGGGCGGCGTTGTCCGTGACAATATTATACCGGTAAAGGAAAAAAGCAATGGATATTATTTTAAAACTAAAGGAAGAATTAGGCATTGAAAAGTGGCAGGCGGAGGCGGCGGTAAAGCTGATTGACGAGGGGAACACCATTCCCTTTATCTCAAGATACCGCAAAGAGGTCACAGGTTCTTTGAATGACGAGGTATTAAGAAATTTAAATGAGCGGTTAGGCTATCTTAGAAACCTTGAGGAGAAAAAGGAACAGGTGCTTGGAAGTATAGAGGAACAGGGTAAGCTTACTGACGAGCTGCGGGAAAAAATCCTTGCCGCGGAAACAATGGTAGCGGTTGATGATTTGTATCTTCCGTATCGGCCAAAGCGCAAAACAAGGGCAAGTGTGGCAAAGGAGAAAGGTCTTGACGGACTTGCGCAGATTATTCTCGCCCAGGAAACGCAGCAGCCTTTGATTGCGGAGGCAGAGCCTTATGTAAATGAAGAAAAGGGAGTTAAAAACGTTAAGGAAGCATTGCAGGGCGCAATGGACATTATTGCGGAGCAGATTTCGGACAATGCCGAATTTAGAACATATATTCGAGAAACCACCTTTGAGGAAGGAAAGCTTATCAGTCAGGCAAAAGATGAGAAAGCGCAGAGCGTATATGAAATGTACTACGATTTTGAGGAGCCTGTAAGCAAGGTGGCAGGGCACAGAGTGCTTGCGGTTAACCGCGGCGAGAATGAGAAAATTCTCACGGTGAAAGTCGAAGCCCCGGTGGAGCGCATTCTCCGCTTCCTTGAAACGAAGGTAATTACTGCCGATAATGAGAACACGGCGCCCGCATTGCAGGAGACCGTCAAGGACAGCTATGAGCGTCTGATTGCGCCTGCAATTGAGCGTGACATCCGAAATGAGCTGACGGAAAAGGCGGAGAACGGCGCAATTACCGTATTCGGAAAGAACTTGGAGCAGCTTTTAATGCAGCCGCCAATTGCGGGAAAGGTTGTGCTGGGCTGGGACCCTGCTTTCCGGACAGGCTGTAAGCTTGCCGTTGTGGATGCTACGGGAAAAGTGCTTGACACAAAGGTGATATACCCGACAGCACCCCAAAATAAGGTCGAGGAGGCAAAAAAGGAGCTGAAAAAGCTTATCAGCAAGTATCATGTCAGCCTCATATCCGTAGGAAACGGCACGGCGTCAAGGGAGTCGGAGCAGGTAATCGTGGAGTTAATTAAAGAGCTGGATACCCCGGTACAGTATGTGATTGTAAATGAGGCGGGCGCATCGGTTTACTCGGCAAGCAAGCTCGCAACGGAGGAGTTCCCCAATTTTGACGTAGGACAGCGAAGCGCGGCATCCATTGCAAGGCGTTTGCAGGACCCGCTCGCGGAACTTGTCAAAATTGATCCGAAGTCAATCGGCGTGGGGCAGTATCAGCACGACATGAACCAAAAGAAGCTGAGCGAGGCGTTAAACGGCGTGGTGGAGGACTCCGTAAATAAAGTCGGCGTGGATTTGAACACGGCGTCCGCGTCGCTGTTGGAATATATATCGGGCATTAACAAGACGATTGCGAAAAATATTGTGGACTACCGCGAGGCAAACGGTCGTTTTACCAACCGCAAACAGCTTTTGAAGGTGGCAAAGCTTGGTCCCAAGGCGTACGAGCAGTGCGCGGGCTTTATGCGGATTGCGGATGGCGACAATCCCCTTGATGCGACGAGCGTGCATCCGGAGTCTTATGCGGCGGCAATGCAGCTTTTGGACAAGCTTGGCATTTCGATGGAGGATCTGAAGGAGATTCAGAAGAAGGCGGCGCTTTCAAAGAACACAAAGGCGAAGCCCGCAAAGCAGGAAAAGAATAAAAACAGCCGGAATAAAAAACAGTCCATTGTGATACGCAACACGAACACTGCGATGGGGAAGGCGCTTGCGGCGGCAATCGGACAAATGGAAACAGATACGGACAATACACAAAAAAATGACACAAGTGTCATAAATGAGCCGGAATCTGCATCAATCGCAGCAGGCAGTTTAGAGAAGCGCGTGAAAGATAAAGCGAAAATGGCGCAGGAGCTTGGTATCGGTGAAATTACGCTGACCGATATTTTGAAGGAGCTTGAAAAACCCGCAAGAGATCCGCGTGAGGATATGCCGAAGCCGATTTTGCGAAGCGATGTCTTGGACATGAAGGACTTAAAGCCCGGCATGATTTTGAAGGGTACTGTCAGAAATGTCATTGATTTTGGGGTGTTTGTGGACATCGGCGTGCATCAGGACGGTTTGGTGCATATTTCCCAGATTACCGAAAAATATATTAAGCATCCGCTGGAAGCGGTGAGCGTCGGCGACATTGTGGATGTCAAGGTACTGGATGTGGATTTGGCAAAGAAACGCATATCGCTTACGATGCGGCTTGCAGATGCGAAATAAGAGCGCTTGTGCGCATAATAAAAAGGGACGGGGGCAGACTTCATTGTACTGCCCCCTTTCAAAAGAGAGAATAACATCGGTTTTCCAATGTTGTTACCAGTATTTATACACAGGATAATACCATTACTTCACAGTGATTTAGTGTCAGCGTTTCATCAGCGTTCCATGTTTTTTTCGCAAATGGCTCTGTCCTGTTTGATAAAAGCACATCTTTAACGCCGTATTCCAATGGAAGCTCCATTGCAGATTTTCCAAAGTTAGCAACAACTAACACACGATTTCCTTCGTCCACGCGATAATATGCCATAACATCGTTGACATTCTCATATGCCGGAACAAAATCGCCATAGGTAAACACTTCCTTATATGCGTCGGATTTGCGAAGGGCAATCAGCCTGCGGTAATAATGCAGCACGGAATTCAAATCGTTCTCCTGCTTTTCCACATTAATATCCGGATAATTGGAATTGACCTTCAGCCAAGGTGTGCCTGTGGTAAATCCGGCATTTTTTTCGTTGCTCCACTGTACAGGCGTTCTTGCATTGTCACGGCTCATTCTGCCGCATGCCTCCAAAGCCTCGGCGTCGGAACACCCTGCCGCACGTGCAAGCTGGTACTGGTCTTTTGTGCTGATGTCGTCGTACTCTTCAATGCTGTTCCAAGCGGCATTCGTCATGCCGATTTCCTGCCCCTGATAGAGAAACGGAATACCGCGCAGCAGCACATTGACCGTACCGAGCATTTTTGCGCCGGCAGGTGTTTTGGCATGTTCCGGCAAAAAGCGGGATGCGCCTCTTGGTTCATCATGGTTTTCAATAATATTTGCCTTAAAACCGCAGGCTTGCGCATCGAGTTGTGCGTTTACAATTGCCTCCCGCCAACGTGCAAAGCTTATGGGGGGAGCGTCATACCAGCCGTGTTCCCCGTCGCTTAAGCAGTGGGCGCTGAAATCGAAAATTGTGGAAAAATGTCCGTCTTTGCCGATAAACTGTGCCAAAGCGTCCTCCTCAATCGAAAAGACTTCCCCGACCGTAAAGGCGTTATATTTTTCAAAGGTGTTTTTCTTTAAGTCCTCCAAAAGGTTTCCCAGCCGTTCCATGCTGTCAACCATTTTCCAACAGCTGGCAAGCCCGTCGGGGCCGTCCGGCTCATAGGAAGGGAATGCTGTATTTTTTCCGATATTGACAATGGCGTCAATCCGAAAGCCCGCCACACCTTTGTCAAGCCACCAGTTAATCATGGTGTAGAGCTCGTTTAGCAGCTTTGGATTTTCCCAGTTCAAGTCAGGCTGTTCCTTTGCAAACATATGAAAATAGTATTTGTCCGTACCCGGAACCGGTTCCCAGCAGCTTCCGCCAAAGTAAGAGCGGCAGTTGCTGGGCGGGTTGCCATCTGTTCCCTTGCGGAAAAAGAAATAGTCCGCATATTCTCCGTCGGGATCCGCAAGTGCCTTTTGGAACCATTCGTGTTTATCGGAGCAGTGATTGATTACCAAATCCATCACGAGATACATTCCACGCTTTTTGGTTTCCGCAAGCAGCTCGTCAAATTCTTCCATTGTTCCGAATTCTTCCGCAATTGCATAATAGTCCGCAATGTCGTAGCCCTGGTCTACAAAAGGGGATTTGTAAATCGGGGAGAGCCAGATAATATCAATGCCCAGTTCCTTTAAATAATCCAGTTTTGAGATGATGCCCCGCAAATCCCCGATGCCGTCTGCGTTTGTGTCCAAAAAGCTTTTTGGGTAAATCTGATATGCCGTTTTGTCGTGCCACCATTTTCGTTCCATATTCATAATTGTATGCCTCCCGCAATTTGAAGTGTTTATTGAGAATTGTTTCTCATGTATGATACTGCTATTATAGGTGTTAATTCCATTTGTTTCTTGCAATATATTTTCATTTTATAACACAAAATTATGTTTGTCAATGGTATTTTGATATTTCCCA
>CAJUJG010000022.1:9499-31597 GCA_910586715.1 uncultured Lachnospiraceae bacterium | reverse complement strand
TATAACACAAAACTGCTATTTGAGAATAAAAGTGTGAAATACTTGCCATGATTTTCAGAAAGCATTTAAAAACAAACATAGAGAAAACAGAATTATTTACAGAGTATAATTTACAAAAAATAATAACGGAATTATACTGTAATTAATAGTTACGCCAATTCATCATAAAGGAGATGACAGTCATGGATGAAAGAAACATCCGGGAGCGAAAAACCGCATAAAAAATCACGGAACACAATGTCAAAAGCCTGCTGTCCGCGGGGATAAACCAAAACAATTTTAAGGAACAAAAGAAAGGCACAGCCATGAAAAAAAATCAGAAGAAAACGAAGCCGGATTATCAGTCTGGCTCTAATCATAACACTTGTATGCGACCAAAATATCGCGAATGCGCGGGAATCAATGCAGCAGAATGCGGTATTGATTTCAGCCCAAACCAGTGAAAAAACAAGTACCAGCCATGTCATACAGGATGGCAGTATGACCCTGGAAGAACAAGACGAACCAGCTACACAGCCACAGACAGAAACACTTTTTCTCAATGAAATCACCAGTCAAAGAAGCGAAAACAGCAAGCAGTATATGATGAGTGACAAAAGCGTCACGGTAGTCCTGTATGACGAACCCATCCACTATGAAGACAAGAACGGAAATCTTCTCGAAATCGACAACTCCCTCATAAAAACAGAAGATGGATACACAAACGGCGCAAACACATACGACGTGTTTTTCAGCGACCTTGACGCGGAACGCGGAAAAGTGGATTTTACGGAAAACGGATACGGCATCAGCTGGCAGCTGCTTGAGCCGAAGAATGCCCCGGATTCTGACAAAACAGAGACTGCGGACGATAAACAGCCTGCGGATTACGGGATTCATGCAGCGTATGCCAAAACCGTGGAAGAAGAAGCCCAAAGTATGGAAGAAACGGCAAAAGAAACAAATTCCGATGAAGAAGGAACGGATGCCGGAGAGACAGCAGCCACAGAAGACACGGCGCCAAAGATGACAGAGGCAGCCGCGGCGGATTCTGAAATAAACAACATCACGGATTATAAAGACGAGAAAGAATACGCCTATGCCGCCAAACAGTCGTCGGTTCTTTTTGACGGCTTTGCAAATGACGTAAGCATCGAATACATCCCGCAGAGCGACGGCATCAAAGAAAACATTATCATGAATACAAAGGCACCGGATTGCGTACATACGTTCAGATTCAGATGAAAGGACTCACGGCATCGCTCACGGACGAAAACGAGGTGGTATTTTAAGATGCTGAAACAGGAGAGCCGCAGTATTATTTTCCGGCGCCGTATATGATTGATGCTGACGGAAACATCTCGAATGATGTGGCATACCGTATTGAATCAGGGGAAAGCAGCGCCAAAGAAAACAGCAATGAAGAAAGCAGCGCAGAGGAGAGCAGCACAGAAGAAAGCAGCTTGGAAGAAAGCAGTATTGGGGAGGGCGGCACAGAGGAAAGCAGTTTAGAAGAAAACAGCGTTGAAGAGAGCACCGATGAAAAGGGCACACCGGAGCAGACCACGGCAGAAGAAACCGAAAGATCCGAAACGGAAATCTCACCGGCTTTGGTAAGGAGTGCTTTGTCAGGCAGCCGTTTTGAAATGAAAGGACTGACACTGAGCGGGAACGTACAAACGTCGAAAGATTAAAATCATCCAAAGACGGCGCAGGAAGAAACATCAGAAAGAACATCAGAGCCACAATCCAAGTCAGAACAGGAGGAATCACCGGAGTATGAACCTGAACTGGAGGTACTGTCAGAACAGGAATCAGAGCCCGAATCTGAGGTACTGTCAGAGTCCGAAACGGAAAATGCAACCGAAGAAGAAAGCACGGCAGACGAGAAAGCCGAACAGACTGTCACAATCAGCATTATCCCTGACAGCAAATGGCTTGAGACGGCAGAATACCCCGTCACAATAGACCCGCTGCTTAAAAAAAGCAACGGTGTAAAGGAAATCACAAAAGTCACCATCAACAGCAGTGACAGCACCCGCGACGCCACAACACTCAAGGTAGGAACCAAGAGCGGAGCCACCTACAGGAGCTTTGTTAAATTCGACCTGCCGCAGCTGCCCGGAAACTGCATTATCACCTCCGCAGAGCTCACAAGCGCCAGCAGTTCGACGGACGGAATACTCTATATTGAAGCGCACGCGTACATCAATGACTACCTCGGCTACCTTACCGTCACAAATTCCGACGTGGAAACCGCAGGCGGACGTCTTCCAATGAACATCCGCCACGTTTACAATTCCTGTCAGACCGATACCGACACCGGTGCAGGATACGGCTGGAGACTCAATTACCATCAGACACTGAAAATCCCGACCGACACGGTGGACGTCACCGAATACCCCTACGTGTGGACAGACGGAGACAGAACACAGCACTACTTCAAGAGAAAAGGAGTGACCGTCCTGCAAAACGGCGCCGGAAGGGAGCTGTCCTCAGGTGCGGCAATACCACCCGCAGCGGATGAGGACGGACTGGGGCTGTATGGCATACCTGTAAACGATGCAGCGCTTAAAAGCAAATACCCTTTCAAACTCACGGACAAAAGCGGCTCCATATGCAGATACTTTGACAAAATGGGAAGACTTGCCCTAATCATCGATTCCAACCAGTATGAAAACGGAAAAAACAGCAGCGCAAAAGAGAAAAACCGTATACAGATTACATATGAAGACGCAGGTACAAAAGCAGGGACAACCGCATACGACGAAGCGCTTACAAAGCTCAATGAACTAAAAGCCGCATACGATAAAAATCTGTCACTGGACGAATGTACCAAAGTATACCAAAATGTGATACCATATATAGAGAGACTGCGGGGAGACCTTTACGCCGTGTCGGATTATAATACGGGGAAGAAGGTATATGAGGCATATACCGCGGTCGAGACGGCGGAAGACTCCGCCTCCTATCCAACCAAAAGAGCGCAGGCAAAAAAAGCAGTCGAAGCCGTGGCGCAGACCAGAAGCAATGCCGTAAACCTAAAGTCAGAATCCGCAAAGCGGATAAAATCCATCACCGACGCAGTCGGAAACACGGCGTTTTTCAGCTATGACGCGGACGGCAGGATCAGCGCCATCACGGACCCGTCGGTGCCAAACGGCGGAAATTATAATAAAAATGCATCGGCAAAACATACATACCGGTACACAGGTGCAAACTTAACAGGCATCACCTACAGCAGCGGGAAAACGGCGTTCTATTCCTACGACGGAAACAGGAACCTCACACAGATGCGCGACCACGCGGGTTACAGCGTAAACCTTTCCTACAACGCCCAAAACCGCGGCATCCAGGTATCAGAAACAGGAAGCAGCAATACAGCCGGACAAAAATACACCATAACCTACCACTCCGACAACAGGCGGGACACTCTCTGCCGGAGCCATCACCGCAAAAAGCGCCGCATACACCTACCTGTCAGACGGACAGCGCTATACCAAGACAACAGGCGAAAAAACAACAATCTACCTTTACAACAACGGACTGCTGCTGTCCGAAACAACCGGAAACGAAGTCATAAACTACTACTATGACAGCGATGGTACAGTCCTCGGGGTAGGCTGCAAAAAAGGCACAAACAATGAGAAACACTACTTCTTTGAAAAGAACGCCTTCGGGGACGTCATCGCAGTCTACAGAAACAGCGACTCCGTATTAATCGGAACATACGAATACGACCTGTGGGGAAATCCGGTCAGCGCAAAGGAAGCGGCAGGCGGAAGGGACACCGACGGCATCCTGCAGAAGAACCCGTTCCGGTACAGATGTTACTATTATGATACGGAAACAGGCTTCTACTATCTGAACTCGAGATACTATGACCCGCAGATACGCAGGTTTATCAGTGCGGATGACCGCATTCTGAAAACGGAAGAGAGTGTAAAGGGGTATAATCTGTTTTCATACTGTCAAAATGCACCAATGGGAATGGCTGATTATGACGGTCACAGTCCAACGCTTATATTGACGTTGCCAGCAATTGGTGCAGCGTTATCTACAATAGCAGCACCTGTAGCAATTGGGGCGGCTATCGGAATAACCACAGTAGTAACCGTTCATAACGTAATAAAATTTAAGAAAATAGTTGATGCTGGTATTAATGCATTAGAAAAAGAAGGAAAAAAAGGCGAAACAGCATTTATACGGTTTATGCTTTAAGCGATGATGAAAGTGTAAGATATGTTGGAAGAACTAAGGACTATGAAACAAGAATGAAAGCACATAGAAAATCTTTAGATAAAAAGAACTTAAAAGGTAGTAAATTAGGAGAAAATTTGACATATGAAGAGGCAAGGGGATTGGAGCAGACAGCGATGCTGTATTATCACACATTAAAAACCGCAAAAGGACTGAATAAAATTGATGGGATCAGTCCTAATAATAAACGGGCAAAAATATATATGGAGGAAGCCAAAGGTGTTGCGGGGTATATAACAAATCAAATATCCAATGAAATATTAGACTGGATGGATAAATGATAAAATAGGAATAGTGGGATGAGTTATATAAAAATGATGTAGTGGCTCATCCCGCTATTCAAATCAATATAACTAACAGAAAGGAACGTAATAATATGGGAACATGGGGACCGGGTCTGTATCAGAATGATGTAAGTGATGATATAAAGCTGGGCTTTATAGACAAATGCAAAAGAGGACATACCATAGAGGAAGCGACAGAAATATTCATAAAAGAGTATGCAGAAGAATTAAATGATGAGGAAGATGCGCCAAATTTTTGGTTTGCCCTTGCAGACATTCAATGGAAATACGGGAAACTACTTCCAAAAGTAAAAGAAAATGCGTTGTTTCATATAGAAAACGAGTTAAAAAATGAAACCTATAATGAGTTTGATAAAAGCGATGCGAGAAAAAGAAAAAAAGTATTGGAAGACCTACGGGAAAAACTGAATTCCCCGATGCCGCCGGAAAAGAAAATCAGTCAATATAAACTTTATAAATGTGAGTGGAAGATAGGGGATACCTTTGCATATCCCCTTGATGCTAATATCTGGAAAGATACGGATTTTTACGGGGATTATTTAATCATGCAGAAAATAGGGGAGAGAAATTGGAGCCCTGGACATACAATACCTGTTGTTAGGGTGAAGATTACAGAGAATAAACACCTTCCAACAAATGCAGAGGAAATAGAGTCTTTAAGATATGTCAAATTTGAAAAAGGATATACTATGGAAAAAGAAGAAATGGAAGAATTAAAAGGTGTTCTGCCTTTTAAAGAAGAAAAAATGTGCAATGGCAAATATATATTATCTAAAGATATATACATGATAGCATTGGGCAATACATCCAAGAGGATAATACCCAAAAAACTTATTTTTTTAGGGAATTATGAAATTTTTAGAGAGCCGAAGCATGAGGAGAAAGTAGCATTTAAAGATTTATATGTGTACTCAGAGTGGAAATTCTTTGATAAATATATTTTATATAAAATTGAAAGTTATTTTTAAAATATAGAAAGAGGCGGCATCCTCAAAGGCATACCTAGAGGTAAAGGCAGGGGGAAGACATACCGCAGCGGTACCCTCACCGGGACGACCGCACAGGAATTCGACAACGGCTGGCAGTCGTTAATGCGGCAAAAGATAAGAGCAAAAACGAGATTGCTGAAGAAGGTACAGGCGTAGGTGAAGCCGGAAAGGAAATAGGGGATTCCAAGACGCAGGAAAGACCTACTAAAAAGGCAAAATCAGGGACAGGAAAAGAAAAGGAAACGGATGTACCTTCATGGGCGCATGGAAAGGCACCATATGTAGATGAAAATGGAAAGGATTTCGCGAAAAGATTATGCGATGAATTTTATGGTGAAAACAATTATGAACCTAGAAAGAATAAGGACTTTAGCAAAATAAAAAAATGGGGGACAGAGGTTTTGAATAATCCTTCTAATAAAAAAATGTATTTGTTATATCATGAGTATAAGTATTGTGAGGACAACGAATATAAGGAGATTAAACTTTTGGGCATCTACAGTTCTGAACAGGAAGCCTCAAAAGCAATAGAACGGTATTATAAGCTGGCAGGTTTTAAAAAATATTCCAAGGAGTGTTTTATAGTTGACGAATATATTGTAGATGTAGATACCAACTGGAAGAATGGATTTGCAAATCCTGTCTGTTTAGATTGGAATTTTGAAATACTGACCAGTTGCTTTAATGAGTGGCTTGGGAATAATAAAAGTCTCGACGAATCATGGAAGGATGAAGCTTATTATAAAGCTCTTTGCAGGGTTTATAAAGTGGTATATAAAATCAGAGACATAAGGGAACTTGCACAATATATCCAACAGGTTTGGGTTGAATGCTTTAATGACAAGAGCAAAAACTTTGATGATTATATACAAATAGCAAAAAACATAATAGCAAAAGAATTTTATGACTTTTAAGAATGTTTTTCACTTGGCTATGAAAAGCAATGTTATTAAGTAGTGTAATTTACATAGAAAGATCTTTGGAAAATGTAAGGCGGAAAATATGTGATTATAGTAATTTTAAGAAAGAGCAGAGGAATATGGGATATGGATAATAATTCAGACGAAAAAATGTATTTACTGTATCATATGTATGAGTATGGTGAGGACGAAGATGAAGAGATTAAGTTTTTGGGTATCTACGGTTCTAAACAGGAAGCCTCAAAAGCAATGGAACGGTACTATAAGTTAGCGGGTTTTAGAGAATATCCTAAAGAATTTTTTATAATTGATGATTATGTTGTAAATGAAGATACCCATTGGAAGGAGGGATTTGTTAATACTGCAGATTTAGATCAGGATTTCGGAATATTGACTGACCACTTTAACAAATGGCTGGGCATCGATAAAAGTCCCCGTGAATCATGGGAGGATAATGAATATTACAATGCACTGTGCAATATCAATGAGGTAATGTATAAAGTCAAAGATATAAGAGAACTTGCAGTACATATTCAGAAGGCTTGGAGTATATGGATTGGTGATAATAGCAAAAGTTTTGATGACTATATAGAAATAGCAGGCAATGTAATATCGGAAAGATTTTATGACAAGTATAATTAATTTTCATTCAACTTTGCATGACAATGTCTGTCGGATTGAGGAACTAAACCCGTTTCATTTTACCTGCACCATGACACGAAAACAGAATTTTATTATCTGATATATCATGTTATAAAGAGAAATGTAATATTACATACATGAAGAATAAAGGGAAAAATTGAGGTCAGGACGGTTGGTGTTCAAGAACCGATAAAATATGCAGAATATAATGGACAAAGGTATGTAGTAGACGGACATCAGCGTTTGTTGGCTGCAAAAAAGTTAGGTTTAACGGAGGTTCCAATTGAAAGAGTTGAATTACCATTTGCAGGATATAAAACAATAGAAGATTTATTTAATTATTTGATAACTGAATTTAAAATGACGGAATTCAGAGTGATTATGAATGATGAAATAGATTATATTTCTTTTTGGTCTGATTTACTATAAATATTTAAGAAAAGTAAGGGAGGGTACTATGACAGCGACGGGACCGTCCTTGTAATGGCAGCCTGGAATGGGGGGGACATTGTATAAAATGTTTGAAGTTTAGCTATACATTTTGCCCGAATGAAATTGCAATGTCAGATGCGAATGGAGTGGTTCAAAAATGGATTGGATTTGGTGGCGAGATGGAACCTTGTGATTGGGACAAAAGAGAGAAGTATATTGTTGTTTGGAATAAGATATGTAAGAAAAAGATTACGGAAGCCTTTACTGAATTTATGGAATGAAAACAAAAAATAATGAAGCGAATAACAAAAAATACTAAAATGTGAGCTGAAACAGGCTATATAGAATTCGTATTTATAGTGTAAATCATAGAAATGATTTTGCTATTTAAATATATCTATAAAGATAGGCTGATTTTGTGATTAAGTAAAATAGACAAAAATAAGTTGTTTGAATGTATATTAAGAATTCGAATTTGGCGACCGAAGGGGGAGTGTATTTCATGGAGCATATATTCGGAAGAAAGAGAAAAATTTTAGAATTACCCCGAAAAGCTGAAGAAATATTTGGAAAAGCAAAAATAAAAGAGGCGCTTATGAAAGAAAAAGATATGCATGATACATTAACCCATTTACTAAATGAAAAAATATCGTATATTACACGGGCGGTAAATATGCTGTGTTTGGGAATTGGTCACTGTATTACAACATTGGACACGAAAGGAAACATGGTTGAAAAAGTGTTATATCTCTGCATATACAGTCTGAATGGAGAATTACAAACAGAAAGAAAAAAGAAATATTGCTGGCTTCATCAGATTTTTATGTGCCCAATAGTACCATAACGGATGAAACAAATTTCGAATGGGATATAAAGGGAAATAATCTGCTTGATGAAAAACTTAAAATTTGGTTTAATGGAAGCCCGCTTTATGTTAAGGAATGTAAAATAAGTGTATGGGGAAATCTGCTGATAAGGTTTTCTAACAATGATTTCTTGGAAATTTTCGTTGATACATCAGATTATGTAAAGTGTTGGATACTTTCTGATTTTCAGAAAAAAGAGGAATGGATAGTTACCGGATTAGGTTATGAATTTCAATGTCCGGAAGATTGAAAATGAAATGCGGATGGCATAAAAGAACTATTTGAATTTGATAAAAAAAGGTATTGGATGAATAGAAACGAACACACAGAAAGGTAAATTTGAAGATATGAAAAAGCTGCACTCGCTTGCGTTGGAACAAAAAGAGAATGCAAAACATGGGGAAGCCTCGTTTCCCGTACGCAAATATATAACACGGCTGACACCCGATGTTCCGGCGGTTATGCTTCACTGGCATGAGGAGGCGGAACTGACGCTGATTACGGAAGGGGACTGTGTCTACCAAATTGATTTGACGGACTATGAAGTGCAGAAAGATGACATTTTATTTGTACCTCCATTGCTGCTGCATTCCATTTCCCGTAGTAACAGCAGAGAGATTTGTTCGGAAACGTATGTATTCCATATGAATTTTCTTGGCGGAAATTCCACGGATATTTGTTCGACGCGCTATCTGATGCCGATTTTGAATCAGGAAATTTCCATGCCATGTGTGATTACGCCAAAGCATCCCGCATATACTTCTATGCGGAAGATATTTCGTCAGATTACGTCATTACATAATGAAGAGGTCATCGGATATGAGCTTGCGCTGAAGTCCCTCTTTTTGCAGGCTGTTTTTTTGCTGCTGCAGTACCGCGGGGAGAGTGCATCGGAGGACACGCGTGTTTCTTCCGATAAGCTTAAACAGGTGCTTGATTATATTGAGCAGCATTATCCGGATGTGATTTCCGTTTCGGAATTGGCGCGGCTTTGTTATTTTAGTGATTATTATTTTATGCGGTTTTTCAAAAAGCATATGAGCATGACTTGTGTGGAGTATATCAATAATCTCCGGCTGGAAAAGGCGGTAGAGTTGTTTGAGAAAGGAAACGCCTCAATTTTAGAGGTCTCCTTGTCTGTGGGTTTTCGTAACCTTTCCTATTTTCACAGGGCATTTAAGAAAAAATACCATATAACGCCGCATTCGTTTATTAAAGAATTAAATGGATAAGAATTTTCTGACAATTTTTAAAAAGGTGTTGAAAAAGCGCGTCATTTCCTGTACAATATAGATAACTGACGAAAACATTTCCTCTTTTTAACAGCGGTTTTGACAAAATCTATGTAAGGGGGAGTACTGGGGGAAGGAGAATTGATATGAAAAAGACGATTAGCCAATCTTTGATGACATCCATTTTAAACGGTATTTCGATACTGTCGTTAATTTTTTTGGTGACTTCTTTATTTTCTTACGGAAGCATGAGCAGCCAGCTCAGTAATGCAAATGAGGAGCGGTTTAACCTCACTTATAATGCAAACCGTTTTATGAACGGTTCGGCATATCTGACAAATGAGGTGCGTGCGTTTGCAGCGACAGGAATGCAGGAGCATTATGACAATTACTGGAATGAAGTCAATAATCTTCAAAACCGCGACAAGGGTGTTGCCGCAATGCAGGAGATTGGCATTACATCTGAGGAACAGAAAATGATTGACGATATGTATGCGCTCTCCAATCAGCTGGTTCCGCTTGAAGACGAGGCAATGAAAAATGTACTGGAAGGAAAACGGACAGCGGCAATCGAATATGTGTACGGAGATGAATATAACGATTCTATCACAAAGATTAATGCCTTAAAAGAGCAGTTTTTAGCGGCTTTGAATACACGGACCTTGGAGAAAGTGGGCGGTTTGGTTCGGAGAACAAATGAGCTCAGGGTGGAAATGATTGTTGCTCTGGTGATTGTCGGTTTAATGCAGTTGTGCAATATGCTGTTTATTCAGATAAAGGTTTTGCGTCCGGTGAGAGCAGTAAAAAATCAGATGATGGAGATTTCAAGAGGAAATCTTTCCGCACGGTTTGACTTGACTTCAGATACTTCGGAAATCGGAAGGCTTGTGGATTCCATTCATGAAACGAAGCGTGAGCTGAAAAAGTATATCAGTGATATTGACGCAAAGCTGACACAGATGGCGCAGGGAAATATGAACCTGAAAATTGATAATGATTATCGAGGAGAATTTCTTCCGATACAGACCGCAATGGGGCAGATACTGGATGCGTTAAACGGTGCGCTTTCTAAGATTAATGTAACGAGCGAGCAGGTATCTGAGGAATCTGACAGAGTAGCGGCAGGTGCGCAGAGTCTCTCAAGCGGTACCGTACAGCAGGCGGCAGCAGTTGAAGAGCTTTCCGCAAGCATTCAGGAAATCTCCAAGGGTGTTAACAGTACATCCGCAGATGCAGAGGATGCCCGCAAAGCTTCGATGGGAGCAATGACACACCTGATGATTTGCAATGAAAAGATGGAGGCGCTGAAAGCGGCAATTGATGATATTTCGACGTCGTCGCGTCAGATTGGCGGCATTACTAAGGCAATTGAGGATATTTCATTCCAAACAAATATTCTTGCGCTGAATGCATCAGTGGAAGCGGCACGCGCAGGCGAGGCAGGAAAGGGCTTTGCGGTCGTGGCAGATGAAGTGCAGAGTTTGGCAAACAAGAGTTCGGAGTCGGCAAAGAATATTGCGGAATTGATTGAAAATTCGATTAAGCAGGTGCAAAGCGGGGCTTCTTTATCTGTTGATACAATGGAGGCGCTGACACATGTAATTGCAGGCGGACAGCAGTCAACGGAAATGGTTGAGCGGATTGCAGAATCGGCAACGCAGCAGGCGCAGTCTTTGGCACAGGTGACGGAAGGAATGCGTCAGATTTCAGACGTGGTACAGACCAATGCGGCAACAGCGCAGGAATCTGCGGCTTCGGCGGAGGAGCTGCAAAACCGTGCAAAAGATTTAAAGGCTTCCGTTCAGAAGTTCCGGCTGCGATAGTACATAGCAGGACATTTCATGTAACAAAAGGCTTGCATTTGGCATAATGTTGTATTACAATGAAAACGTAATTTGATAGAAAATTCTTCGGGGCAGGGTGAAATTCCCATAGCTCAAAACCGTGTAAAATAAGGCATTTCAGAGGGTACAGTAAGTGTATTTACACCAGTTTTACACCAAACGCAAAATGAGAGCCTTAATATGATATGAACTAAATATTTGGACATCTGAATAAGTCCATTATCAGTTATAGAAATATGATTGATGGTGGGCTTATTTTAGTGCGCAAAAAACAGTATGATTACAAAAAATATTAAACGAGGAGGTAACACGATGGAGATAATCAATTTTGAAGAGTCAAAAGCAAGGAAACATGCGAAATCAAAATCTCAATCAAGACAAAAGATTACGGGACATTTATCAGAGACAAACAATGGAGTATCAGAGCTGCAAAGGCAATACCGGGAAATGGTTCAGTTTTACGAACAATGGTATGACGAACATGTACTCGGGCAGGACGAAAATGGGGGATGGATATACAGGGATTGATAAAATCCATAGTGGTATAAGCCCTGTGTACCAATTTCGGTAAGGCATACAGGGCTTATTTTAGTGCCTGAAATTATATAGCGACAAAACTTATACACTCGTAACATTAAAACGTCAGTACAAGCCTTACAGTAACTCACAAAGGCATTGCGCAGACACATTGGACGATAACTTAAAATGGCAATTTCATTGTGGCAAATTTTAATTTTAAATAGGAGGGCAAATCTATGTACGGCAGAGTGACAAAATATTTCACTGACAAGGGATATGGATTCATACGTGGCGAGGATAATAATTCATATTTTGTACATCATTCACAGCTAAAAGGTGAGCTGATAGAAAAAGGATGTTATGTATCTTTCAAACCTTACAGGACTGACAGGAGTGATTTTAATGCAGGCAATTTATATGTAATCGAGGCGCATGATATAACATCAAATAATTCTGTCAAAAAGAAAAAGACCAAGAAACATATTTCATCTAATCACAAATCATGCAACGCAGATAAGGCTATCAGACCGGACAAAGAGTTTAGGAAGTTTGTGAAAAAATTTATGGGAGAAAAGGAGGCATCAGATAATGGCAAAGCACATAAGCAACATGGATGAACTTGTAAAAGCATTGCAGCCCGTAATGTTAGGAATGGTGGACGAACTTGCAGAACGGGTATACCAAATATTGAATTATTTCCTACAGGAATACTACAACAGTTATGATCCAAAATCCTACAGGCGGCAATATGATTTCCTTCGATCAGCAGTGAAGGTAAAACCCAAAGTAACAGGGAATAAGGTTGTTGCGTCTGTATATATTGATACGGATTATATGGATAATTATTATAATGCAACAGGTGAACAGGTAGCATCATGGGCAAATCAGGGATTGCATGGTGGATTAGACGTGGGCAACAATACACCACATGTTTGGGACGATACCATGAAAGAAACCATAGAAAATGGCGAGCTTTTGAAATTGGCAATGGATTATTTGAAACGTAAAGGATTTTCAGTACGAAACTAAGGAGGTACATAAATATGTCAGTAAACAAGAAAGAATTTGCAGACAGGATGGCAGAAAAGGGCGGCATAAAGAAGAAAGATGCTATGAAGGGATTGAATCTATTCATTGAAACGCTCATGGACTGCATGGGTGAGAATGAGAAGGTAAAACTCTTAAATTTTGGCAGCTTTCAGATGAAGATAGTGAAAGAAAGGATAGGCAGAAACCCACAAACAGGACAAGAGTGCATAATACCGGAACATGAAAAAATAAAGTTTGTTGCAAGTGAAGGTCTTGCAGACAGGATAAAGGAAAGGCGGCATGAATAGTTACATGGGATTAAAAGACAGAGTTGTGATAATTAGTGAAAAGAATATGGACAGCATTAATGTTTTGTATGGTAAATGTACCACGGACGAATTGGAGCGGATTGTAAATAACATGATTGATAATGCGGTTGTAGAAATTAATGAGGATAGGAGTGTTTCATATGCGGTTTAAGGATTTGGAATGGAAGGACATTGTATCGGATAATGTGATTGTAAGCAGTCATTGTATGATTAATTTATGCGGCGTGATTAAAATTGAATTTCAGATCAATCATGATTCAAAAGATAATCAATATTACCTGTATGCTTTTGGAAAAGGGAGTGTCATGAGATTACAGCCTGAAAAATGTGGGTCAGTTGAATCAGCAAAGAATGCAGCATACAGGATATATTCAAATGAGATGGAGAGGGTTAAGAAGGCGATTGATTATCTAGTCGTTACTTAGAAAATAGTAATGAGAGGTACTAAGCACCAAATGGTGCCGAGTGAAATTTAACGACCACAATTTGGTTATGGTGAAAATTAGGAGACAACCATTTGGTGGTGAGTGAAATAACTGACAATACGGAATAATTGAAATAAACTATAAAATTCAAGAGCTTCTGATTAGTAACAGTATCAATTGTGTGTATCTACACGATAAATCCATTAAATGATGAAAATTGAATAATTGAAAAGAGAAGTGGTATTTATGGACTTCAAATTATTTGGAGTCCTATTTGCCATGAAAAAATTTAACATTTTCAGTCATGGAGTACAACAAGATACAAAAGTTAAATAATGAGTTTTTGTTAAGTTTTTATAAAAATGTAATTATATGGTGTCCCAAAATGGGAAGTCACATTGCAGAAAAAGAAAATTGATAGAAGAAATGTAGAAGTATTTATTGTAGAGGATATTTTGTTGAAAAAAGAACAATAAACCAAAACGTATCCCCGTTAGGGGTAAGAATGTATCTCTTTTAGTAAACAGTATCTCCTTTAGTAGTAGTATCGGAATGGGCAAATGGTTGCCCACTTGTCCTAGGAGAAAATAGAAAAAAAGGCAAATAGTTGCCCAAAACGAAACTTAGGTTAATTTTATGAGAGGATGTTGATTTATGTATAACAGAAATATTAAACCCATTTATAACTATGATTTAAAAGAATGTAATTTATTGTTCAAAAAAGGTATTCATCCTATTGGCTGTGGAATAGGTGACAAAGATGGAAGAGTATTTCATGTTTTCATGGCAGACAGAAGGTACTTTGACGCTGTGAAATTAATCCAATATGAAAACGCTGAAAAATAATTAGAAAATTAATTTGATTTATGTGAAAGGATATTATTTATATGAAATTATTTTTGGACAAACAACTAAATACAGATGATAAAGAAACAGCTATAATGGCGATCCTTAATGGGATGTATTGTAATAAATATGGACATCTTAGTACATCTATTAGTTTGATAGGATACGAGATGACAGGTAAGTTTTTGAAAACATCAAACAAAAGAGAGCGTACCATAATTGACGGGATTAAAAGTGGTGTACATTCGCTTATAGAAAAAGGGATTATAGATGTTATAAGCCAGGATAATGATAACTACATTTTCTCTGGTAAAGGGTTAGAGGTAAATTCTGATAAGAAAAAGTTTGTTGTTTTGGAACAATGGGAGATGCAGAGAATATTTGAAAAGGCAAACAAACCCTTTAATGTGTTTTCGTTTTTCTGTTCTCTGATCGGAACGATTAATAATCAAACCAAAGAATGGCATATGTCACAAGATGAAATGGTATCATTGTGGGGATATGGGAAAGAGACAGTCAACGATTACTTGGATCAGTTAGAGAAAATGCAACTTATTTATGTATACAGGCATAAAAAGCGGAGGTCAAATGGTACATACTACAAGCTGAATAATTCATATGGTAGATATTGTGACAAAGATGCCGTGATTGCTGAAGCGTTGAAATATTCTGATGCAGTGGAATGTGAAGATTTCTTTGAAAAGCTTGATAGAAGAGCAATAAAGTTAAGATATAATGCTTATTGTAATGATGCAAAGAAGTATAGGAATAATTTTGATGCGGAAGTTGATTTGTGCAGACAATGTATAGCGTATAATAAATCTTTGAAATATAAGCCAGTAGAAGGTTATTATGATGGTGAGTATAAGCAGGGAGAGTTATTGGATTTATCGGTATTCCCTGATGAGGTGCGAAATGCGGCTGATGACAACTGGGGAGAACCTGTTCCAATGGAACATGATTTTTCCATAGAAGATATACTGGATATGCCTACAGAGGGTGAGGTTCTATCAGAACCTATCCTGACAAATATAGATTGTATGGGACAGAATGAACTATGCAAAAATGTATCTCATTGTGCAAAATTGCACAGTGAGTTATTTTGTGTTGCTGAAAAAGATTCAGACCTCATTGATATAGATGATTTGTATTGATGCGTTTCGACAGAATTGACGGAGCCACTTGTGGTACATATGTATAGATGGGATTTCCCAACTATTTTATAGGGCTATAGTATTTCACGATATCCCTTTGAAGGGAGATGTATTGTACCTAATTTGAAACTTATGCTGGGAGTCGGTGAAACACCGATACCATTATTGTGTAGTAGAAGTACATCCTTTGAAATATACGGTTATTTGTCGATTAGTCTGATTGGAGGTGCGAAGGTAAATATTTGTTACTTTCATCGTGAGTAGCATTATCGAAAGTTTCGGATTTGGCATTGAATTTAATTTCACCAAAAGGAAAATCAAAATTCATATTTAGACCGTATTCCTGAAATGGGAATCTGATCTGAATACCATTTTGGTATTTGAGATAAAACATACGATTTCGGTTTAAACCGATTCCGTAAATATGGGAAGTGTTGTCCGCTGTGGACAACGAATTACAAAATTGGAAAACGTTGTGACGCTGTGACACATTCATTATTTTTAATTTTGACACATATATATTCTTTAATTATATGTGGTCTGGTTTAATCCCTTATAAATCAAGGTTTTTGAGTATTTTTTATCATAAAAATGGTCTAGTATGATTAAATCTATTCGCAACGCATACTTACAATTATTAAAGTACATCTCTGCTGCCGGTATGAAAATTTAGGTGGGCGGTATTATGTGGCATACCATAGTCCCGTGAGGCATTGGTTCCCCGTGGGTAACTGGTAATATTAAATTTTCTAATTGGAAATGAGTTCACGTTTGAATCAGACATTATGTCGGATTGGATATATAGTCTGACGAAATGAATCGTTCTGCAAAGTGGTTAATGATTCGTTATATCCATTTATATAATAGAAGTGTTTTTAATCCCATTTCCATTCGTTTCAAAGCGAACGCTTTAAAAGATTTGCTCTCCCGTTTTGGCGAGCAAAGATATTCATATAAAGTTAGATGATAGTATCGGCTGAGTTTTCAACGATTAGTCCAACTGGGCGTGATAAATATAGTTCGCTCCATATTTTTGTGGAGTCAGATTACTAATAAAAGTTCTCCCCAATTTTGGGGAGATGTTATTTCACTTCAAAACGAAAAACCTCAAATCATGCGATGGGTTTAAACCAATCGCTCATAAAAAAAGTTTTCCATATAAGTGTGTAAAAGGTTGTCTCACCGTGGGATAATTGCAAATTATATAAATAGTCCATCATGGTCTAGCCGATAGCATCGGTTTTAAACTCTGTCCCTATAAAGTGCCGAGTTTTCGTAGGAAGTTGCGAAAAAGATGTTCCATGATAGGATAATCATCTATTCCACAGATTATTGTCGAAAGATTTTAAAATTTCATATTTTCCCAACAAGCTGGGAAAAGTCAGTGTTTCCAAGTCTGAAAACGTAAATATCACGATTACACAGAATTGAGAAATCGCCTTGATGGCGAAAACTGAACACAATTGAATACATGAATTATTTCAAGGGAGTCTATTCAATGGGCTTCTTATTTTGCGTCACCAAATCGGGGGACGTATCTATTATCATATCAAAATTGAAAGGAAGTATTAAATATAAAATGAAAAATACAAATACATTAGAGAACGGAATAACAAAAGTATGTAATAAATGTGGCGGGATATTGCCTGTAGAAAAATTCAGATTAGTAAAAGGACAGTTTTATAATCCCTATTATTTATCACAGTGCAAAGAATGTGAAGCCAATTATCAGCGTCAATATATTAATAAAAAGAAAGAAGTTAAATTTTCTGACGGTTTGGAGATATTGATTGAGAGGCAATACAAAGATATCAGACATGAAAGAATACTTGATATTTCTAATATTGACATTGTTCCATTAGGGACAGACGAGATATTTGTAAAACTTATGGATTACAAGGATATATGGCTGTCCAATTATGGCAGGGTGGTCAGATATTCAGATAGTAAATATAATCTTTTACAGGGAAGCTATGACAGTAATGGGGCATTGCGGTATACAGTGAAGAAAAATGTATTCTATGATGGCAAATGGATTTACAGAAGAGAACCTTTATATGCAGCAAAAGCAGTTCTGGAAGAGTTTGTTGTGAATCCTGACAAGACAAACAATATTTACATATGGCATAGTGGATTTGACAAACAGGATTATTATTACAAGAATTTATATCCGCTGAATCAGAAACAGTATATGGCAGTAAGAAATCACTTTAATAAAACGGGTGATGATTCAGAGGAGTTTATCATAAAGGTAATGAATGACATCAAGTATAAGCCTGATAACTGGAGCAAAAGGGCAATGGAACCCATAATGTGTAGGATTGGTTATCGCGGACTGGAAGGCGTTGACTGTACATCTGAATCATATTTAAAATGGCATGATATGATAAATCGTTGTTACAATGCAAAATTCCATGAAAGACAGCCGCAATATAAAGGGTGTACGGTATGTAAAGAATGGCTGAATTACAGTAATTTCAAGGTATGGTATGACCAAAATAAGATTCCTGGAATGGCGTTGGATTTGGATAAGGATATTCTGTTTAAAGGCAATAAGGTTTATAGTCCTGAAACATGCTGCTTTGTGCCACATGCAATTAATACGTTGTTCCTCAGTAAAAAAGCTGACAGGGGTGATTATCCCATTGGTGTATCGTATGAAAAAGATAAAAAGAAATTCCGTGCGGCAATGGCATTCATGGGCAGACAGATAAAGTTAGGTACATTTGATACTGCTGAAGCTGCGTTTGCGAGATACAAGGAATACAAAGAGGATTTTATTCAGGATTTAGCAGAACAGTATAGGGATGAAATACCAAATAAAGTTTATGAGGCAATGATGGGGTGGAAGATTGAAATTGATGATTGATAGTTGGATAATGGATAGATGATTATAAGGCATATCGGATAGGGTGGACTTATCTGGTATGCCTTATTTTTTTTTATGATATGAAATTTATATTATAATATTAAATTGCTAAAATTTGATTCAATTTCTAAATGGCATTCTATCCAGTATAGGAGATATTATTTTTTTAATTTCTTGTGATTCAGTATAAAACAAAGATGTTGCCGCTAATGTGTTAATGACTCCCCAATAATTTTCTATATCTCTAGCATAGTAATTAAGTGGAACATTATGGTGTCTTAAATCATTAGCTATATCAGCAAAGCTAAATCTTCCCGATGTATCGTAATAGTATATAACGGATTGAACCATTTGGCAAAAAATCCATTCTGAATCATAATTATAATTTCTTTGTATCCATCTATAAATATTTTCAAAGATGATAATTTTTGAATTATCGGATTGTTCATTAGGGGATATGGAAACTCCCTGCATAGTATGAACATGTTCTTTGATATCTCCAACAGAATTAAGTAATTCATTTAATTGTTCTTGAACATTTTTAAGTTCATTTAATTGCGTATCCATTGTATTTTTATAGTTTTTGTTTAGTGTTTCAACATTTTTGGTGGTTTCTGATAATCTTTCGGTAGAATCTGCAATTTTTATTCTAATATCATTTGTAGTGCGTTCGCCTGAAATACTCATCCAAATTGCTATAATTGATAAAATAATTGATGACATTGTACTTCCAAAAGATACTTGCGCAACAAATTCATTTTGATTAGAAGTTGCTAATACTATACCACCAAACAAAAGAATAATCGCAATTACAATTAAGTATTTGTAATGTAATTTGAGCTTTTCATGTTTTATATTTTTTTCTAATTCATTTTGATTGTTTTCCATAAAATTCACTCCATTTCTTTTTGTATTATATCATACTATAAAATAGAGCGAAATAGGATATGTTATATATTTTCAGACGGTATACCATATATATTAGGTACTTAAATATTTTAAACGGAAACATACCCCCCCTGTATGGATAACTCGATTATAAATAAAACAAAAAGCATTAATCAGTAACGCGCCGTTTACGCTTGCTATTCTTATATAACAATAAGTATTTTGGATAGAATAGTTACAGGTGGAGGATTGTTAGGGTAAATGGTGTTATGTCTGAAATTCTTTTATGTATATTAGATTAGCGGCGATAAAAGGGGCGTATTTTTATATGGGGTATATGGTATATATGCGATTTTATATTTTGGATTGAAACCTACCCCCCTCCCCCTTGTTTGGGTGGTTCGTTCGGTATCAAAATTAGGGCACTTTATGTGCGTAGAACAGATAGGGGCTTTAGCAGAATGAAGTGTTTCAAATCAAATGTAAACTAACTGGGGGTATATCTTGCGCTTGCTGCCCCATACTAACATACAACCCACGCACAAGCCCCATACAAACCCTAAATAACCGCATTATAAGCCAATTCTAGCCACTTTTTATGCATAACCCTAAAATAATACCAATGAACAATAAATAAGTCATTACAAGCCGAATTTAAGCCCCAAATAAGCCCAAAATAGCATGATAACCATACAATCAATCACTAATTCAAACCAAATAAACCGCACAATGACCTACACAAAAAAGCTATGAGCCGTCAAAACTCATAGCCTTTATAATATATTCAAATATATTCCGTGCAATCCACTATATCATTATGCCATTGCATAACATTCCTTTTTCACCTTATCAAAGCTTTTCTTTGATTCATCATAGTTCATGCCATCATAATTTCTTACAGTGACGATCCTATTTTCGTGTTCCGTCAAACAGTCCCAAAACACAACCATATTATCAATCTGAATGGTTGAATCATGTGTTTTACTGAAATATGCAAACACTTTTTTCAAGTCTTCCTTTGTGTAATTCTCTTTCTTGTCTTCTGTATAAATCCGGTGATTGAAAAAGTCCAAACGTTCATATTTTAAAATTAACATACGCTCATACATTCCTTTCTATGATTTGCCTTATGCTACTTCAAAGTGTTCTTTATCAGCAACTTCAAAATGTTCTTTATCAATTTCTTTTAATATTCCATGTCTGACACAATAAGCCAAACATTCAAAGTCGAGCATCATTGTATCTTGCATTAAGTTTGTATTTTCCCATATCCAGTGATAAGCTTCTTTAATTGTCATATCCTTATACCTTCCTTTCCTTTGTGTCAGGGTGTAGCCGTTCTGTATGGTTACACCCTATTTTTTACGCTTGCAACTTTATAGTCATGCTTCCAACAGTATCCGTGTATCTGTCTGTACCTTTGTACTGCCGTAGTAGCTTTGAATTTCTTCCATGCTTAAAGTTTTGCGACTCTTTTTTCTGAAAGCTTCCCCGTGCCAAAACCACATTTTCTTTTGGCTTGCCCATTTGAATCCAATTTCTTTTAACTCTTTCTTATAGCTGTATGTGTTGCCTGATATCCATAACCATTGACCGCATATAGTAATTTCAATCCCATCAAAGTTGATGATTTTCTGTAATACTTCACGCAATGATTTATCATTTTCCCAGTCATACATGTTCTTGCTATACTCTGTCTGCTTTGTATTTGTACTGTCTGCCGTCTTGTCTGTCTTGCTTTCGTGTCTATCCTTTAATACCTTAAACAGTCTGTCATATTCAGCATTGATTTCCTGTGTTGCTTGTGTGCTGCCTTGTGGGTTGTCAGGGTGATACTTTTTCAATAACTCTTTGTACTGTCTCCTTAATTCCTCTAATGTGCTTACATTGTTAAAATACTTCATACTTAATGACCTCCTATTCTTAATTTGTCCAGTCTGTCAAACAACTTCTTGCTACTCTTCACACTGCCGACTAATTGATTCAACTGCCGACGTGGTACTACTTCACTCAGATAGCCGTTATATTTGACTGATTAATTGTTGTTTATTGATTGATGAATGTTTGTGATTGATTTCTGATTGTTTTCTACTTACCTATAACTATTGTTGCGCTATTATCGTTTGCTCTTAATACGGTGATTTTCTTACCAATTGCCTTTAATGTTTGGTATTCAAAGTATGTGACTGTTTTTATCATTGCTGATATCCTCCTAAAATAAAAAAGTGCAAAGTCCTTGATAATTCAATAAGACTTTACACCCTTTTATTTAGTGGTTACTGATATTTAGTTGTTATTCTTTGATTCTGTCAATCTCTGAAAGATTTACGCCTAAACTGTTGAGCAGTGCTTTTAAAACAATGTACTGCCTTTTAAGTTCTGCGTAGGTTTTAGTGGCATTTTCTTCCTTTGCCAATATCATACATCTTTGAACTTTTTCAAAGTCCTCAATGGCATTTTTCATAATTTCAGCGTTGTTCATTTCTTCAACTACCATCCTTTCACCGCCCTTTTTAATTGCTACATTGTTGATTGTTACAATTATTATAGCGGTTATAGAGAAGAGTGTA
>CAJUJG010000022.1:0-9489 GCA_910586715.1 uncultured Lachnospiraceae bacterium | reverse complement strand
TTTATTTTTTAATTGTCAAGGTGCTTTGTTGTTTGTTGATAAGACTATTATAACACGATATCGTGTTATTTCAAGATGTAAAGACTAACAAAAATAACACGATATCGCTATGCGTAAATTGGTAAATATACACATAACGATATCGTGTTATTATATGATTTGAAATAGAAATAGTAGAATAACTTATTTTACTGATTATTTAGCTTTTCTTGTACAGCCTCTACAATAAAACCATTAACACTATTAGCACCAGAATTTAATATATTTTCTTTTGTACCTTTGGGAAATCTTACTAGTACTTTATCATAATTTTCTTTTTCCCATTTTGTAGTTGCTCTTATATGAGCGGCAGACGCTTTCTTTTTTTCTTCCATATTTATACCTCATACTTTTTTCTTTGTATAAATTTCTTTCTTTATATATAACACGATATCATATATTGGGATAATTGTCAATGATACCGATATCGTGTTACATAATTCACAAAAACAAGAAATGATATCGTGTTATTTTTAGTGATTATTCCATCTTGAATTAACACGATATCGTGTTATAATAGTCTTACAAGGTCAAACAAAACAACCAAACGAAAGGATAGGTAAACAATATGAGAAATGAATTTAAAACAACGTTACAGGTCAAAAGAATTGATATTTGCGATTTAATGCTTGCATGTTTAGCGGCAAAAGAATTAGCGAATGACAGCGGTACAAAATGGGATAGATTGCATGACGAACTGAAAAGGCAGCTTAATGAATTAGATACACAACTTGACGAATTGCAACAAAATTATTAAATCCCCTGACGAGTCTTTGAAAATTAAGACGAAATCCCCACAAGAGGGGATCGGGATAGTAACCAAATATCCTATAACACCAAACAAAACAAGCAAAGTACAAACATTCAAATCTGTATCGCGTTCCTGTGAGCTGACGATTACGAGGGCAATAGACACGCAAGCGGTACAGACAGGTTGCAACAAATCAAATATGAAAAGGAGATTGAAACATATGTGTATGACAATTAATGAAATGAATGAAACCATGAAAGCAATCAAGGAATGGGAAAAGGTAAAGGAAGAAGCAGAAGCAAACATTATTCCACTGAAAGCAAAAGTAATCGAATTTTTACAGGAAACCGAAGAATGTGAAGCGGTTGACAAAAAGGGTAATCCAATCCGCAAATTTATCGGCACATTATTCAAGGCAACCTATTCACCGCAGGAGCGTGAAAACGTTGACAAGGAAGAAGTAAAAAAGCTGCTTAATGATGAAGATTATGAGAAAGTGAAGAAAGTTAGTACATTTCAGGTTTTAAGAATCAGCTAAATAAAAGTCGTCACAGCGACTATAAACAGGGCTTTAGGCTGTGAGCGTTCCCACTGGTAACGGTGGGAGGTAGTCAAAACAAAACAACCAAACGAAAGGCAGGTAAACATCATGAATAAAGAATTAACATTACTTGATGAAATTGAAGAAATCAGACAGAAAGCAGCAGAAAAGCCGCAAAACTATCCGGTTGATTACTCAATCCGTTTAATATCTGCAATTGTAGCAGAACACGCAGGATATGCAAACCGTAACGATTGGACAGACGAATTAAAAAAGCACTCAGAAAGCAAATATGCAACAAGATTATCTGAAAACAGATTTCATTCATAAAACAAAATAAATCCCCTGATGAGTCGCTGAGAATTGCGACGAAATGCCCACAACAGGGCATCGGGATCCCAAATCAAAATAAGGAGGCAGTTCAAATGAACACAGTAAAAAGTTTTATCAAGGCAGACAATGGGAAGGTGTCACAGGTGGTCGAATACGGCACGGGGGCAAGCATTGAAATCCCTATAAACAGCGACGGTTCTATCAAATGGTATAAGGACAAACTGAAACAGAACAACAAGTAATTAAAAAGTAGGCGAATGGTTTCTTGTGGGGTTCAAGTCCCTACGCGCCTATTGAAATCAATGAATGATACAAAAAAATATATGGAAGGAGTGAAACACAATGACAGACAAAGACTTATCAGCGTTACAGTCAGACATCTTGAATGCTTATTATGCCGACAACGCGAAAAAGCTCCACAGGGTGGTTGACAGGATATTATCCAAATTTGGCGGACTTACATACAAGGATACGGACGATTTTTATTCGCTTGCAAATGAAGTTTTTGCCGATGTGCTGAAAAGATATGATTACGAACAGTCATTTGATGGTTTTCTGTATTCGTGCCTGTCAAACAAAATCATGTCAGAGATTACAAAGCGAAACCGTGAAAAGCGCAAGGCGGACAGGATGAGCATATCACTTGAAGCAACCAACGATAAGGGCGAGGATTACAGCCTGCTTGACTGCTTGGCATCTGACTTTGATACGTTTGAGGAGGCAAGCAAGCGTCAGGAGAATGGGCAATATCAAGACCGTGTGCAGCAATACATATCAAGGTTATCCAATCAGCAAGTGAATATTTTAAATTTGTTGATAGACGGTTACAAGCCTTTTGAGATACGGCGGATATTGGAAATCTCAAAAAATGAATATGTGGACAATTTAAGCATCATGCGTAGCTACGAAAATGTAAAGGTATTATTTCAAATTTAAGAGATATGGAGGTAAACACAATGGCTAAAATTAGGAAACAGACATTCAGTTTAGACCAGTATTTGAAGCTGATAAAAGAGGAAAAAATCAGAAGTGACCAGGAATGTCAGAGAATGTCAGGACAGTGGAATCAGAATATGATCAATGAGTTAATTGCTACTGTTCTGACAGACAATTATATCCCACCTATTATTTTGGGCGAGGAGACAGTCAACGGAATTACAAGACAGTGGATAATTGACGGATTGCAGCGTTCAAGCACTCTTTCATTATTTAGATATGCAAACACTAAGATCACAAAGAATCTTGATGAATATATGGTTACATACCAGCGGAAAGTGTTGGATGAGAATGGAAACATCATGAGAGACGAAAAGGACGAAATCATTTGGGAGAGTGTGGAGTATGATATCCGTAACAAGACATATGAACAGTTGCCGGAAGAGCTGAAAGACAGATTCGACGGTTATCAGATTGAACTTGCCATTCATCAGGACTGCGAGGCAACGGAAATTTCAAAGCTTGTACGCAAATATAACAACCACACAGCAATGAACAGTTCGCAGAAAGCATTTACATATGTTGACGCTTTTGCAAAGGAAATAAGGGACTTGACGGAAAACAGATTCTTCTTGGACGCGTACACATGCAGCCGTAATGACAGGAAAAACGGAACACTGGAACGTGTTGTTGGCGATATGGTTTTACTTTGTAACTATCCCGAACAGTACAGGAAAGACACGAAACAGGGCTTTAAATGGCTGAATGAGAATGCGACAATATATAATTTTGAATGTGTAAAGGATTTGCTTACAAGATTAACGGCATCATTGGAAAATACAAAGGAAATCAGGGAATTATTCAACAGCAAGCACGCGCATATTTTAGTTGCAGCATTCAAGGAGTTTGTGGAATCAGGGCATGAAGATAATGATTTTGGAAAATTCCTTGAATGGTTTGTAAATGGTGGGAATGAGACAGAGATTGACGGAAAATCATGGAATGAATTAGGAGCAGACCGTTCAACAAGGGATGCAGGTGTTGTACATAAAAAAGTTGATTACCTTGTGGCACTGATGGGACAGTATTTTGCGGAAATCAGGAAAGCTGCATAGCGGAAAACTGGGGGCTGTTTGTATAGGAACAGCCCTACACAAAGGAAAGTGAGGGAGAAAATGCATACAGTATCAAATATCATTGCGGATATTGGGCGTGGTTGTTTATCACATAACATGATTGAAGACAAGTTTTCATACCGGATTATCTTTTTCGTAAATGAGAAGAGCAACGGAACAAAACATTATATTGACACAAAATATGGTGATTTGCGTAAATCACTGGAAAATATCATAAAAGGATATCTTACCGTAACGAACAGTGTTGTAATAGCACAAATAACGGCTTTGAAGGGTGGAAGATGTGTTTCCATGTTGAGCAGGTCATATGAATTCAGTTTAGACGAATATTTTTATCAGATATATGGAAGATGCAAAAGCGAAAATGAAAACAGAAATATTACATATAGCAGATATGCATACGCAGTAAGTTAAAACGGAAAATTTTAAGCGTGGCGGTTAAAACATCTGACTGTCATGCAGAAAGGTGGAAAAGAAAATGTTTCATTTCAGAATTATCAATTTATCAGATGGAAATCAAGTAATACGGAGGGATTTAAAGACACCCTACGACGCACTTACACCGATTCAGATGGTGGAATATGTGGAAATGGATGTGCAGCTCACCATAATGGACATACAGAAAAAGAAAGCATTAAGGGCACAGGCGGAATCGGAACGTAGACAGGAAGTGTTAAGAAATCCGTTATACAGATTAGCTTGTTTATGCGGACTGGTCTGATTGGACATAGACGAATTGAAAATTTATAAGGAAAGAAGGGATTGCATGAAGAGAAAACCTGTATTTGCATCATTGGATCTTGTCCTGACAGGTCAGAGGATACGCAGTGTAATATCTGAAAATGGATATAGCGTAAAAGAGGTACAGGAAATATTGAACCTGGCATGTCCACAGTCTATATACAGGTGGATGAAAGGCTACACTTTTCCGTCAATTGATAATCTCTATATGCTTAGTAAGCTGTTTTGTGTACATATGGAAGATCTGCTGGTGGAAAAGGGGCAGGACAGTAAGACAGATACAGTGGGATGATTTGTTGGGGAGTAATATAGCTCCCCATAATAATGAGATTGGAGGTTTTGAGATGAAGGAACAGACATATAATGAACAGGCATTTCTTGAAAATGCAAATGAAGCAGCGTCAAAGATTAGAGAGATTTATCATATATTTGGTGGCTATGGTGATACAAGTAGCCCGGAAGATGGTTTGCTTGGTAAGGTGTATAATTGTGTGGCAGAAATGATTTCAATATATCTTGAGCCAATTACAGGGAAAGAACTACATAGCGATGAAATCAATGATTTGACATGTGAAATAATGCGCATGGATAAGGTAGGAATAGGAGATTTTATAAAGAAATATTGCAAAGTTTCAGCATAAAGAGATTCAATAAATTTTATATATGGAGGTATAAAGGATATGGGAAACAATGATTTATTACAGGAAACATTTAATCTGCTGGACAAGCGTTATGGTATCAACAGGATAAAACGGGCGGATGAACTGCCGCGAACAAAAGACAGCATTGTATCTACCGGAATCATAGGTCTTGATACAGCACTTGGAGTTGGCGGTATTAAAAAGGGCAGTATCATTGAGGTTTATGCTCCTGAAGGGGCTGGTAAGACTACGCTTGCATTGCAGATATGCAGGCAGTATCAAAAACAGGGCAAGCCGGTACTGTACATAGATACAGAGCGTACACTGACTAAGGAAACCATTGAAAGCATGGGTATAGAAACAGAAAATTTCTATCTGATGCATGTATGTAACTTGGAGATGGCTCTTGAAGTTTGTAAGACAGTTGCTTTAAATGGGGCTTTTAGTGCAGTTGTAATTGATTCTCTCGCTGGACTTGCACCAAAAGCAGAGATAGATGGTGATGTGGGTGATTACCATGTAGGATTAATTTCAAGGATTATGTCACAGACCTTACCAGTTTTGACAGCATATCTTGCTGACAGTGGCTGTACCCTTATAGTGATAACACAGATACCTGAAAAGGTTGATGTTATGTTTGGCAATCCGGAACGCACAACAGGCGGACGGGCTTTAAAATATTATGCAACAGTAAGGCTTGATATGCGCAGGATTGAATCTATAAAAAACAGTGGCGAGGTGGTAGGCAGCAGGACAAGAATCAAGGTTGTTAAGAATAAGATTGCGCCTCCGTTTAAGGAAACAGAGTTCGACATCATGTTTGGCAAGGGGATATCCATTGAAGGCGATATATTGGACAATGCAGCAGAAAAAGGGATTATCACTAAATATGGGACATGGTTTTCTTACAATGGAAATAGGATTGCACAGGGCAGGGAAAATGCAAAACAGTATCTGAAGGAACATCCGGTGGAGTTGGGGGAAATAACTGAAAAGTTAAGGGAAATATGTTTTTCAGCATAGAATTATGACTTGGGCACTGGTAGAAAATATACTGCCAGTGGTGATTATAGGAAGGAAAAATATATGTTAAGCAGCTATAAGTTTGAAAAGGTTGAAAAACAGAACTGTTTTGAACATGGGGTAATTAATACATTATATTTTCCAATAACGGATTCAGAAGCTTTTCCGCAAGAGATTAGGAAGAAAACAGAGGAGATCATTGACTACATTGTACATACTCATGAGCTGGATATATCAAAGCTATGTCTGTGTGCAAGAATGGTTGTTTATGCTGATAAGGATGGTAATTGGGTTAATGGGATTTCTGTTGTCATATCGGATTACAGTGCATATGATGATACATGGATTGAGGAAGAATATATCATAGGACGTGAAGACTCTCTGTATGCACCATTTAAAGCATATATAATGAAGCGGTTAGAGGAAATATTGTTCTGTGGCTGAAATATACCCTACACAAAAACATTTGATTTCATGTAGGTGTATTAATATAACTTTTTTACCATGAATCAGTATGAAAAATCTTACACGAAAATAGTTATGGATTTTGTGGAGAAATCAGGATGGAAAATAAAATTTTTGCTTATATGAGAATATCAACAAACCATAAAACGCAGAAAGTGGACAGGCAACAACAGACAATCATTGAGTATTCCATAGCGAACGGATTTAAGATTGATGAATTTGTTTCAGATGTCATTACAGGAGGAACAAAAGCGGATAACAGACCAAACTATCATAATATGAAGAAACAGTTTCGGAATGGTGACACTCTGATTATATCTGATGTGGATCGTTTGGGAAGGAATGCAGATGATGTGATTGTGGAAATTAAGGATTTGCAGTCAAAGGGTATTAGGGTTGTCGCTTTAGATGTCCCATTCCTGAATGATTGGGAAAAGATGAATGATGATAGCTTATCAAAGATGATCATAGATATATTTGTGACACTGAAAGCACATATAGCCCAACAGGAAAAAGAAAAAATACATGACAGGGTTATGCAAGGACTGGACGTGGCGAAAGCAAAAGGGAAACGGCTTGGAAGACCACCAGCGGGAGTACCTAAAGAATTTACTAAGGAATATAACAAGCTCCAGTCAGGAGAATATGGAAATATTTCAGTTGTACAGTTTGCAAAGCTGCAAGGTATAGCAGTGAGTACCTTCTATAAATATGTAGGCATATTAAAGGAATGCAGAAACATATAAAGCTGTTCTGATACGCCATTATAATAAGGAAGAAACTCGTGCAAGAATAGAGAAATATACAATATAAGGATTCAGTGAGAGGAGGGATTATATATTGAATGATCTAATGGAAAATGAAGCATTTTTCACTGGAATTGTAGCAGGCATAAATTTATATCAAAGCAAAATAATCACAGCTCATGAGCGTAAGGAACCGATTAAGATTGGAGATGATTTGTTCTATCTACAAACCGGCAAGGAAAGATTAACAGAAATGATGAATAAGATATTAAGCTAAAAGGATAGGTGATAAGTTTATGAAAACGAAAACTACAAACGTAGGAGGTACAGGAAGAAAAAGTGTATACAATTTTATTGTGGAGTTTATTAAAGAAAATGGATATTCTCCATCAGTAAGGGAAATCTCTGCTGGAACAAATTTAAGTTCTACAGCAACAGTATGCTATCATCTTGAGAAACTAAAAATGATGGGGAAAATTGATATGAAAGAGAATATACCAAGATCAATCAGAGTGTTAGGTTATGAATATAGGAAAGTGGATAGGGGGAATAAGTGAAATGGGAAGAGGGAAACCAGCATTTGGAACATCAAAAAAAATGACAGTAAAGACTATTAGTGAACAGGATAAGAAAGATTTAAAGACATTAGCTGATGATTTCAGGATTTCTAATCGAAAAGATGTACAAGATATTATAGCAAACTGTAAAAGCTATGCAGAAGGGCAGCAGAAAATCATGCGAGTGTATGCGGCGGTATATCTGTGATAATGGAGGTCAATCATAATGGGACAGATTTTTGATATGGAGAAAGAAATAATAAGTGAACAATCAAAAAAAGAGATATGCCAAGCTGTTAAAGAACGGGCGAAGGATTATCTTACAGAAGAACAACTGGAAGAGTTTGATAACATTTTCTATTCTGTTGCAGACAAATATATATTTGGAGCAAAAAAGAAAGAATGAAAATTTAAAAGACCGCTTGCAATTCAACAAAATTTGTATAAAGAGATAGTATTTACTTTATATGGTAGAAACTATCTTTTTATGATTGCAAATTGATTGAAAAGAAAGAATGTTAATGATATAATGTATGAAAATAAAAATCATTTCAAGCGTTATATATAGACAATAAGGAGTGATGCTGTATGCGGAAACTGAAAGTATACTTAGATACATCGGTTATTAGCCATTTATTACAAGAGGATGTACCTGAAAAAATGGCAGATACAAGGCAATTATGGAAAATGTTTGAGGATGGAAAATATGATGTGTATTTATCAACGGTAACATTGGAAGAAGTAGCAGATTGTCCGGAACCTAAAAGAACCGAGTTGAGGAAATTCTTGGAACAGATTGACTACACTATTTTAGATATTACGGATGAAATGGAAACTGTAACGCACAAGATTATTGATATGGGCATACTTACGAATAAAAGCTATGATGACTGTCAGCATATCGCCGCCGCAGTTGTTGAAGAATGCAATTGTATCATATCATGGAATTTTAAGCATATTGTAAATATCAAAACAATTCATGGTGTAAGGGCAATTACTAATCTGACAGGTTATAAGGCTATTGATATTCTTAGTCCGACTGTATTATTAGAAAGTGAGGAATAATTATGGAAAAACCTATTTTGAGTCCTAACTTTACGATTGAAGATATTCATAAATTGAGAGAATATAATTATTATATTACAAAGGATATGTCACCAGAGGAAAGAAGAAATTTTTACAATGAGCGTGGGAGGGCGTTTCAGAGGGAAATTGAGGCTGGAAGATTACAGAAGGTGTAATGATTATGGAAACATTGGTTGTTAGTCTTGATTTTACTATTGATGATATTCATAAGATCAGGGAACAGAACTATGAATGGACAAAAGATATGACAGTAGCGGAAAAGGTTGCGTATTACAACAATTCCGGCAAAGAAGCGGAAAAAGAAATTGAGCGGAGAAGGGCATTAAAGCGGAAAACTGTAGCAAACGTATAATGGACTTAATATTCTAACTTGTTTAGTCGGAAAATAAAAATGTTAAATTAGGAGAAGCACTAGAAGATGTATTGAATTAATCATCTGAGGGTTTGTCAAGTAAAGTGTGTAAATTTTTTTGTGTTTTTATGGTGGCCAGGAA
>CAJUJG010000021.1 GCA_910586715.1 uncultured Lachnospiraceae bacterium | reverse complement strand
ACTGATCGTCGCTTTGGTGGGCCGTTACCCCGCCAACTGGCTAATCAGACGCGGATCCATCGTATACCACCGGAGTTTTTCACACCGCTTCATGCGAAGCTGTGCGCTTATGCGGTTTTAGCACCTATTTCTAAGTGTTATCCCCCTGTATACGGCAGGTTATCCACGCGTTACTCACCCGTCCGCCACTAACCCATATATCACTAGGTTTCAATATGGGTCCGTTCGACTTGCATGTGTTAGGCACGCCGCCAGCGTTCATCCTGAGCCAGGATCAAACTCTCATGTTGAAATATGGTCTGCTTCGCAGCCCTTGAGAGAAACTTCGTTTCTCTGTTCCAGGATGCTTCGCATCGCTTGTTTGATTTGGCACCAGTTAAACTGGCTAATCTTTCTGCAATTTCCATCACAGATACTATAAAAACCTTCGGTTTTCATAGTGTTTATTATCATGCGCCCTGCCATTAATGCAGGCATCGCATGATTCCGATTTACTATTAAAGGTTTGTCTGTTCTTTTCGAACATGTTCTCTGAACAATTCTTTTTTAGAATTTTCAGGGTTGCATTACTGTTTATTTGTCAAGGTTCTTGTTGTTGTATGCGTTTCTCGCAACAACTTTTATAGACTATCATATTATGTCGTTTTCTGTCAAGTATTTATTTTAAATTTTTTATAATTTTTTTACTTCATTCCATTCAAATCATAATAGAAGATATATTGCTGCAATATTCCACTGTTTTTACCATACTTATCAAACGGAAAACCGTCAGGATACCGCGCCGCCAACACCTTGTTAATATGCGTGTCCCTTGGAAATGCATCCGTTTTATGAAGCGCAAACAAACAGATACAGTCAGCAACTTTGGTACCGACGCCGCACAATCGAAGCAGTTCCTTTTTCGCTGTCTCATAATCCATCTGCCAAAGACTTTGCAGATTAACGTCCCCGCGCACAATGCTGTTCGCCGTCTCATATATGTATTTACTGCGATACCCTAAATTGCAGGCATACAAATCCTCTATCCGCGCAGCGGCAAGCGCCCTTGGCGTCGGAAAGTCAAAAAAGACAATCCCGTCTGCGGAAATCTTTTTTTCACCGTATCGCTCACACAACAAGCGAATACACTTACGTATCCGCTTGATATTATTTTGCTGTGAAACAATAAAAGATATAATCATTTCCCACAAGTCCTGATTCAAAATACGAATGCCGTTTCCGTACTGTGCAGCGGCTGTTAAATAGGTATCGCTTGAATCAATGCAGGAGATAATCCGGGCATAATCCGTCTCCATGTCAAAATAACCGTTCCACACCGCATCGTATTCATCCTGCGTACAGTCAAAGCATATCTCGTTTCCGTTTTGCCTGACCTCAAGATAATTTCCAAACGCTACAAGACCGACAGTCCCTGCCTTTTCTCCCTCCAGTGCATCCATTCGAAAGCACTGACCCGACATGCAGATCTGCGAAATGGAAAAATAATCTTTTGTTATCTGAACCATACATATTACTCGTCCCAGTTATGGTATACCGCCTGCACATCGTCATCTTCATCAAGAAGTTCAAGTGTTCTATTTAATGACTTGACTGCATTCTCATCTGTAAGCTCAACATAATTTTGCGGTATCATGGTGACCTCTGCACTTGCCATTGCAATCTTGTTCTCTTCCAAAACTTTATATACCGCGTCAAAATCGTCCGGCTCCGTAATAATTTCATAGCTGTCCTCCTCCTCCGAGAAGTCCGCCGCTCCTGCGTCAAGCGCCAGCATCATCAGATCGTCCGCGCCCATGTCACACTCTTCCTTATCAATAATGATCTGACCCTTTTTGTCAAACATAAAAGAAACACAGCCCTGTGTACCGATGCTTCCGTTTCCTTTTGTAAAGGCGCTTCTTACATTCGCTGCCGTTCTGTTTTTATTATCCGTCAATGCATCGACAATAATGGCAATCCCGTTCGGACCATAGCCTTCATATGTTACATGTTCGTAATTGACTGCATTGGCATCGCCCGCTGCCTTTTTGATTCCGCGGTCAATGGTATCATTGGGCATATTGTTTGCCTTTGCTTTTGCAATTACCTGCGCAAGTTTAAAATTATTGGCAGGGTCCGGTCCGCCTTCTTTTACCGCAACCGCAATTTCACGTCCGATAATTGTAAAAATTTTTCCCTTTGCCGCATCGTTTTTCTCTTTTTTGTGTTTAATGTTTGCAAATTTTGAATGTCCTGACATTTTCGTCTCTCCCTTATCCTTATAATTTTTATGATTGCTCTTCTAAGTCTGTATCTGTTTCTTCAACAACCACTTTTGTCACAAGTACCGACTGTATCACATTTTTCTCAACCTTTAATATCTTAAAGCGGTATCCGTCTATTTCAAGCTCTGTCTCCTCACCTTCCTCAGGTATTCTGTCAAGCTTCGATATCATAAAGCCGTTCAGGGTCTCAAACTCTGTCTCGCCAAAGTCCATGCCAAAGCGCTCCTGCAAGTCCTCAAGCTTTGTCATTCCCTCTATAATGTACTCGTTCTCGCCTTTTTCTTCTATATGATTTTCTTCTGGATCGTACTCGTCCATAATATTTCCGACAATCTCCTCAAGAATGTCCTCCATTGTGACAAGTCCCGAGGTCTGTCCGTATTCGTCCATAACGATTACCATTTGGTTTTTCTCAGACTGCATGCTTCGGAACAAATCGTCTATATTCTTTGTCTCCGGAACAAAAACTGCCTCACGAATCAATCCTTCCACGCATCCCACGGGACGGTTCAGCCCTTCATCGGAAGTATGGATGCGCATGGCATCCTTTAAATAAAGAACACCGATAACATGATCAAGATTTTCCTCAAAAACCGGATACCTGCTGTTGCTCTCTTTTAGCATAAAGTTCAACGCTTCTTTAAACGGCATCTGACTGTCTATCGCCGTAATATTATTTCTGTGCGTCATGATGTCGCTTGCTTCTTTGTCGCCGAACTCAAAAATATTCGTAATCATTTCGACTTCGCCTGCCTCAAGGACGCCAAGCTCATGACCTTCATTGACCATTGAAATGATTTCTTCCTCTGTCACTTCGTTCTGCTCATCGGAAGCGCGAAATCCCAAAAGCCGCATAAACGCATTTGCCGAGACTGCTATAATCCCCGTAAGCGGATAAAGCGCTGTCCGCAAAAACTGAATGTAGCGGATAAACCGGTATGCCCATTTATCCGGATATTTCTGCGCCAGCTTTTTGGGAAACAGGATTCCAAATGTAAGCAAAATATACATCATGCAGAAGGTTGCCATGATAAGCGCAATCCAACGAAGCAGACCTTCGCTGAAACCACCCATAAAGGAAAAATCCGAAAGCCAGCCTTCAAATGACAACGTCCATTTCGGAAGGAAATAGCATCCCATAATTAAATCAATAAGCGTTATAATCATTTGAATGGAATTAATATAAATTGTGGCGCGCACCATAATCTGATGCAAAAGGATTGACCGCTTATCCTTCTCTTCTTCTGCCTTTCGCTCGATTTCTTTTTCATTCATCAAATGAATTGCCTTGTTAAAGCCCGTCAGAACCGCCTCAATAAAAAGCAGCGCTAAGAATAAAATAATACGAAAGGCGGAAGCATCTCCATCGTCCATTAAATTTTTTCTCCTTTTATTTTTGTTTTACTTTTTTCTTAACAACAAAGGTGTAATCCGCATAATAAACGCAGATTACACCCTTATACTATAACATTGCGAATTCAAATCGTCAATATCTAACAGCATTTCCAAACACAGGTTTTTCTTTTATGGAGCTTCTACCAAATACCGAACACTGCGCATAGCTGCAATTTTTTCAAATAAATCATCAAGAATTTTTGTATCTTTGATGTTTTTTGTCGTAATACTAAATGTTGCTGTTTTACTGCCGACATATGTCTCGCCATTGCCGTTAATTATTATTGTCGCTTTGCCTTTGTGTATGTTGTTCGTGTATGTTATCGTAAGTTTTTCCTCATCCATAAGTTGTTTTACATCTTTAGGAGAAAGCTTTACGTTACCCTGTTTGATTTCTATCATCACACCAGGTTCGATTTCTTTTCCTGTGTACTCCGCCTTATTCGATTTCACCGCCGAACCGCTCCAGTCCGCGTAAACCGTTACTTTTGCTTTGGACAAATCAATCGCAGTTTCGGACTTCCTTTGAACTTTATAGGAAGCTGTCAAAAGCATTCCCTTATAATTGCTCTTATCTCTCCCTTCAACTTTAACGTACACGTCTGTGTCTGCTTCCATAATTTTTCCCATCTCGGCAGTTCTGTCTTTATCTGTATAATATTTTACCGTATACTCAGAAGCCTTCACTTCCACACCGTTTACTGATACATACGGCTTTGATTTGTAAACGCCTGGTTTATTGTATACCATATTCGGAATGACAACCTTAACGCCCTCTGTCTCATCCGTCAAAGAATTTGCGCCAATTGCAAAATTCTTTGAAACTGCCTTGCTTCCTTTATAATTTCCCATAAAGGAAACTGTACACTTCGCCGTACCCACTTTCTTATTGTTTCCATATGCAAGCTTATAGTCTCTTCCTTCCTCAAGCGGTGTCCCTTGATAAGACACACCTATGGTCGGAATGGTAACGCCTAATCCTGTATATGGATATGGCTCACTGCTTACTCCGGTAATTTCCATGCCGGAAGTTACTGCATTCGGCTTAATCGTATATGACTTTGCAACCGAACCTGTATAGTACCCCAGTCCTACCACTGTAAATTTAACGGTTCCCGCATTTGTGAGATCGTTTTGGTATACTACTGTATAATTTTGTCCCTCTTTCAGTATATTGCCATCCGCATCTTTTACATCACTGTCTTTTAGCTCAATTTTCTGCGGTTCACCATTATACGTATAGTTCGGGGCTGCAAATGAAACTGTAAATTTTTTTAATTCATTTTTGCGTATGACTTTAAGATCATAAGTAAGTGTTCCGGCAAAATTACCCTTTCCTGTTATAGTAATCGCTTTACCTTCATCTGTTATCTCACATTTATCAGTCTTTGAAACACTATAATCCTTATTGGTCAGTTTTACGCCCCCATAGTAAACTGCCGGAGTTACTTTTGATTTTTCAACAACAAGTAACTCTCCATTATCCGTAACTCCGCCAATAACTACAGGATCTGCCCCTCTCTTGGTATCCTCAAGCTGCTTCTTTTGAATCTCAAAGGTTGTTGTAGCGGTTCCTGTCAGATTTCCTTTTCCTGTAACGGTAATCTTTGGTTTCTTGTTTTCCTTTGCATCCACGGACGCATTGATATTATTGGTATACTTTACCGTATAATCCGTTCCTTCCACAAGCTTATCGCTGTTATTCCATACGACAATATCCGGTTTAATCGCACTGCCTGTGTAGGTATATGTTTCGTTTGCATTTTTAAATGCAATCCGCAGTCCGATGCCTTCCGGAATGATTGGTTCTTCCGGTTCTGACGGCTCTTCTGGTTTTGTCTCATCCTGCACCTTATACTCAAATGTAACCGTTTCACTGACCTTTCCGTCCAATTGCGCAACTGCCTTTATAATAATATCTTCTTCCAACACAAATTCCGTTGCATACAGTGTACTGTCTGTTGTCGGTTCCGAATTATCCGTTGTATAATATATCTTTGCCCCCAACTCAGCGCCAAGGGAAATCTCTGTCCCCTTCTCATAGGTTCCAGAAGGCGGAAAAGCTACCGGATGGCTGACAGATATATTATCATTATCGCCTCCCTGGGAAACGATATATTCAAATATACTGATTTCGCTTTGTATATCTCCTTTTATGGCAATCGCCTTTATTATAATTGACCGATTGATAACAATTGGTCCGCTGTATAAAGTTCCATTATCCTTATTGGGATCGGCAGGCTGTGTTCCGTCTGTCTTATACGTAAAGTAAATCTCCGCATCTTCCGTAATTGATGTCAGTGTAACCGCCGTTCCTTTTTCTATTATTCCGTCCTCTGCGGAAGATACAGGATGTGCAACATATTCATTGAAGTCCACAAATGTATACGTACATGTAACAATAGTACTTTCCTTGTCATCCTTTATGGCAATCGCCTTAACTGTTACACTCTCACCTTTCACTCCTTCAAGCACAATCGGTGTTCCTGTATATTCAGTACTGCCAGCCGTCGGGGTCGAATTATCTGTTGTATAATAAATCCGTGCGCCTTGCGTTGCGCAGGTCAGTGAAATGGGTGTGCCAATCGGCAAATTGCCAGAAGGCATATCAAAGACCGGTTCACGTACATCATCCGTATCATATGTGTCCTCTACATAGGCAATATAATAAACGTCCGCCTTATCTCCCTTTTCAATCGTATGTGAACCCGCCGTGTCGAAATAAACCTCAATAATTCCATCTGCCGGATCCTGATTGACACCATCTACTTTTGTTTTTCCAATCTTGCCGCTCTCAGGAACCAACACAATAATCAGCGTTCCTGAAACAGCCGCATGGAACGAAATCTTTGTAGAGCTTTCCATTTTTAACGCCTGCGATAATACAAGGGGATTTCCATTCGGATCCACATAATTAACAGTTGTCGGTTTACTCTGCTTGTTACCACTGATTGTGAAAAATTTGTCGCTTGTGAAACCGTCTGTCGTAAAATTATGCACATAGATACCGCCGCCTGATATACCGGGGTTATCATCACCGCCACCGGGAGTATCATCACCCGAGTCATCACCACCGCCTGAACCAGAGCCGCTTCCGGAGTCTCCTGATACGCCTTTAATACCACCAATGTAAACAACGCTTGACTGATAGTTGACAACATCTGCCTTCAATACCGTATCGACCGCATAGCTTTGATCATCAGTACTGATTGTGTATTCCGGCTTTCTCTTAAAGTCGCCGCCATTGAGGCGTCCCGCCTTTTTCGTGACAATATCTTTGACTTTATCCGCACTGTCAACAGCATCCGCCTTCACGCCCAGGTCATAGCTGGTGTCAAAATTATTATAAGGCGTGCTTCCATTTAATGTTTTATATGAATCTGGAACCTTCTCATCCCTGCCCTCTGCAAGATATGCGTCAAACTCTGTAGCATTTGCAGGCATTGAACCGTTTGCCTTGTTTGCATATACAAGACGCTGTTCGCCCTCAATCTTGTTCGCATATGCCTTAATCATGCCGCCCGGCTCTCCCGAAAAGGTACCTTTACCGTCACCGGACAAGTCACTTCCCTGCTGTGAAATCAGCATCGGATATTTACAGTTTCTAAAATAATTTGCTTCCACAAAAGCGGAGCTTCCCTTTGTCACACCGACGCCATATTTTGAATTACCGTCAAAATAATTATTGTATACATGGATCGAACCGACACGGATACGAGGGTGGCGCGAATCCGAGTGGTCAAACCAATTGTGGTGATATGTTACCATAAATTCCTCGGTATCACCCATTCCGCAAAGGGAACATTTACCCGAATCCCAAAAATGGTTATAAGATATAGTAACATAAGTAGATTTGCCCTTCACGTCAACGGATCCGTCGCCCTTTGCCTGATCGCTGTCCCCGCCTGTTGAGCCATAAAAAATATCCAAGTCATGTACCCAAATATTGCAGTTTCCCGTATCAAGGGAAACACCGTCATCCATAAACGCCATAATCGCAAAGTTTCTAAGCTCCACATTACCGCAGTAACGGATTAAGAATCCAAATCCATGAACAACCGCATCCTCTCCAATTCCTTCGATGGTAATATTCATTTCATTGTATTTCGCAGCGCCTTTAACCTGAAGACCCTCTGCTTTGGAAGAAATATAATCCAAATCATCTTTTGCGACACGACCAATAATCCGAATATCAATAATGTCATTTTCCGTACCCTTCTTCTGCTTTGCGTCCAAAATAGCCTGAAGACCGGTAACTTCCACTGCGGGGTTATTTGCGCCTGCCGTATGAATCATCGCTTTACAGGTTTTTGCAGTATTTTTTGTCACATAGATAACCTGTGCGCCGTCCTTCAATTCTCCATTGTCCTTATAAGCGCCGGAACCGGATTTGAACGGTGACTCGCTAGAAAATGCAAAACCGGAACGGTCATAGTTCGTCACCGTCATCGGACCTACTACTTTATCTGCAAGCACCTGCACATTCTCGTCGTCACCTTCTGTCTTTACCTTAACAGCCTCAATCTTTAAATAATAGCTGCTTCCTGATGTAAGCCCGACAGTATCTACTCTCCAATGATTTTCATATTCACGAATTAATTCATTGTCGATTCTTTGAAATTCTCCATCTTCTTTTGCTGCTACATAAGCCTTATATCCGTCAGCGCCCTTATATGCTTCCCACTCTGCATATGCGCCTTCTTCATAGCCGGCAAATTTCGTAATCTTCACCGTGCCCAGTTCTTTTGGCTGTGCCGGGTTTACAACAACCGTATAGGGGCTGAAGCTTTCCGCCTCAAACCAAATTCCTGCGTCCTCAGCATTTTGTGAAGTTACAACTTCTGTCGTTATTTTTTCTGCCGCAATCTGCTCTGCATTGTGGAGCACAAAAATCTCATTTTCTTCCGTTACGTCTCCTAATGCATCTATTTGGAAATTAGAATACAGCATTTTTATTTTGAGTGCAGCATTCTCTTTAAATGTAACCGTGTCAGCTGATATTTCCGTTTCGTCATTCAAAATCAGGGATATATTGTAATATTTAATATTGCTCTTGTCCGTATCCGTAACAAGCGCTTCTGCCGCAGTTTTGATGTCATTGTCAACCGCCGCATCTTCAAGCTCCTGTGCTTTTACCGTGATGTCTGTGATTTGCAGGGACTGCCCACCCCTTGTCACTTCACTCACATTCCCTACTGTTTCAACTGCTCTGATGATTGCTTTTGAGTCCTCGTCAATTGCAGTTGCAACAGCTGTCGGGTCGTAATCATATTCAAATGTGGCAACTTCACTTTTGCCTGATTTTGTTACCGAAATTGCTTTGATTGTTATTTTATTATCATTGGACGCAAGGTCAGCAACCGCAAGCGGGGCTGTGTATTTTTTATTAACAGAATCTTCCTTATTGACAGGATCATCACCGTTGGTTGTATAGTAGATGTCAGCCTCGTCCACTTCTGTCTTTAGTGTAATCTCACTTTTTCTATTGAGCGAAGTTCCTGAAACCGGGTCTGCCGTGGGCATGTCGATTACAGGAACTTCGGGAGTTTCGGTTACTTCCATGTAAGGAATAATTCCGCCGCCACCGTCAAATCCGATGTAATAAGTACCTGCTTGTGACAAAGTGAATTTCGCTGTCCCTATATTTTTACAGGTTACGCCAGTACCAGGATATGTTCCCACACTGTCCCCGATTTTGCCTGCATTATCTTTTGCAACTTTAATTTTTCTTGAAGTTGTATCTTTCGGGCTAAAATACACCGCAACTCTCGCGTTCGAAGTCGTTGTTGTGATTCTAACGCAGTTTGAAGGTTTATTATTGTCATTTTTATCAGGACCTAAAGCTCCACCCGTTATACGAAGGCATTGTGTCCGTCCGCCTCCGATTGCTTCCATGACTTCATCCGACCAATTCAGATTATCATAGCAGTTTACTTTATTATCACCTGATCCTGTCGTTACAGAACTGATTTCAGCAATTGCCGCTTTTCTGGTAGAAGTAACCGCAACTGTAAAGTAGTCCTCTGTACCATATTTTTTGTCAGTTTCCAAATCACCTGTTAATTCAAGATCCTCCGGATCCAGGATATAGGTCTTAGGCGCCATCTCATCCTCTTCTTCAACAGGTACGGGATTGATAATGACCGTAAAGGGTTCCTCAACACTGTCTATGTTAAAGAAAATTCCATCTACGTCTTTTCTGATTTTTGCAATCTCTTTTGTCCCCTGCAAAACCGTAATTTCATTTTTTCTGCCTGCCTTTGATGATGCAATCGCATAAAGCATCTTGATATCCAGTGTGCCTTCGGAAACAGAAACCTGATTGCCTGTGTTTTCCTCATTAATCAGAGACAATTGATAAGAAAGGATTTCGCCTCCATCTTTCTTGATTCTTTCTGCTTTTTCAATAATTTCAGGAGAAACAGAAGCCTCCTGTGCGCTTAATTTTATGTCAAATACTTCAGTATTGCTCTCATTTTTGAAAATGACATCGCCTTTTAGTTCTACGCTGCCAAGGATAGCCGTCGAATCGTCTGCAACTGCAATTGTCGGTGTTTTTATTGTATATGCAAAAACAGCAGGCGAACTGTCTATTTTACCCTCTGCTACTGCAATCGCTTTGATTTTCGTTTCCTCATTAATGACGATTGGGGCATCCTTATCAAAAAGCGTTCCGTTTTCTTTTGTCAATTGCAATGCTTCATCAAATGTATAATAAATTGAGGCACTTTCGTCATTGCTTTTTAACGTTATTTCTGTTCCTCTTATCACTGCCTCGCTGTCATCCGGTTCTGCTGTTGGCTCATCTAATTGATTGTCACCTTTCAGCGCCGTGTATGTACAGGTCATAAGGTCACTGGGAGCATAGTTATCTCCTACTGCATATGCCGTAATAATAATTTGGTTATCTTCATTGACCATAGTAGGGATTATTTCAATCCCACTATCCTTGTTATATATATCTTTAGAATCGCTCGTTTTGGGATTGCTTCCGTCTGTTGTATAATAAATTGCGACATCCGATGTATCACAGGATAGTTCAATTTTCTCTCCTATTTTAATCTCTCCGTTGGATGGATTCGCTTTAGGAGTGGATGCTTTCTCCTTTGAGGATCCGCTTGTTTTATATTCTTTAAGAACAATGGAGGCAATTTTATTCTCACCACCAATGGCTTCTAATGATAAAACATCTGAAAATATACTGTCTGTTCTTAAATAAAGATTCTCATTTGTATAGGCTTTATTAGAATTAAAGGAAGGAGTGCCCTCGCTGCTTTTATGATATATCGTTTCCTTATTATCTCCCTCTCCTATACCAAGAGACCTGCCACTATTTACACCTGCCATTGTAATTGTAATCTCAATCGCATCCGTATCATTTTGCACAGCCAAGCCAATTTTTGCACCGATACCTAAAGATAAAGAAGGCGTAGTCTCCGCCATTTTATTACTCACTTTACCACTAAGTATGTCAATTCCTTCAATAGGTTTATTAGTAGAAATTGTACCATTTCCTGTATATCCTAATTGTTCAAAAAATTCCTTACTAAACACCCATTCAAATGTATTACTCAGTTCATACCCCTCGGTATCTGCTTTTAAAGTTTCTCGTCTTTCTACAGACTCTTTTTGTTGTTCCTTCTCCTCCTCAACTTCCTTCGTCTCTTCCGTCATCCTAATATCACTGACAGACGCAGAACCTTCCTCATCCTGCTCCATATCTGTTTTATCTTCGATAAGTGTATCCTCCGCACTCTCACTCTGTGTAACCGTCACACTTTCTGTATCCGCAGAAGCATCTTCCGCACTTGTCGCTTCTTCCACATCCGTTTCCGAAAACGCCTCGTCACTTTCATACCCCTCTGTATTGACAGAAGTTTCACTTGCTTCTACCATCGCCATATCCGCGCTAACCTGAAACGGCAATAACGTGAATGCCATTAAAACCGCCACAATTCGAGTTATCGCTTTTCTTGTCTTCTTTGTCATAAATTTCAATTCCTTTCCATCGTGCCTTGTGCCTTATCACTTCACCACACATTGGTACTCGTTTGGTAAAACTTATGGCTGTTGTCGAGTTACACGCCGCTTTGCGAAACCACACCTCCTTATTTTTCTGCCATTCCTATAGGTTCCGTGCCTTCTATTTTCAACACTGAAAATAAAAGAAATTACACCCATAATACTATATCTCATTAACCTTTGCAACCGTATTTTGTAAATTTCGTCAATTTTTCTTTGTTAAAAATAAAACAAATTGTGCAACATCACCATTCTCCTCTGTTCTCCCAATGGCATGTTGCACAACTGTCAAATTCCTGCTTAAAATTCCCTTTAAATGCAAATCCGTATCTTCAAATATCCAAACATTCAAAGCCTTATGTATCAAGCTCAAGGCTGATTTGTAAAGCTCTGTTAACCCTTTGCATAACAGGTCTGTCAAGATGACATACCTTATCCTTCAGGCGTTTCTTGTCTATTGTACGAAGCTGCTCCAACAAAATAACCGAATCCTTAACCATATCTCCTGCATTAATCTCTATGTGTGTCGGCAGATTTGCCTTATTCATCTTTGAAGTAATAGCCGCGCAGATTACGGTCGGACTGTGCCTGTTTCCCACATCGTTCTGAATAATCAATACAGGTCTTACGCCGCCCTGCTCGGAGCCTACGACCGGTCTTAAATCTGCGTAATAAATATCTCCTCTTTTCATGTAATACACCTCTATGCAAAATCCATTTTTGTGTCTTTATGCCACAATCCTATTTTTGCCTGCCTTCAATGGATTTATACAATTGGTGTAAAGTTATTTTTATAGTCAAAAACCCCTCCAACATCGGGACATCAAACTTGAAACGCCCCAAGGACAGGGTTTTTGACCCTCGCGGCAGTCGCCAAATGCTTGCAGGCAATCACTTGGCTCGTTGCTCGCGGGAATAAACACGCGGAATGCGCTTTCCCAAATCACAGGCAAGCTCATAGTTAAAGCGCTCTGAAAGTGCACCTAAATCCTCCATCGTGATTTCCTCGTCCCGATCCCTTCCGATTAACGTAACCTCACTTCCAGTCTGCACTGTTCCTTCAATATCTGTTATGTCAACCATAAACTGATCCATGCACACGCGCCCAAGTATCGGCGCTCTTTGACCATTGATTAACACATACCCTTTATTGGAAAGACTTCTCGGATAACCGTCGCCATATCCGATACAAACAGTTGCAACACGCGTCTGCCGATTGGTCGTATATGTACCCCCATAACTGATCTCCTGTCCTTTTGGCACAGTCTTTACATAAACCACTCTTGATTTTAGGCAGAGCGCCGGGCGAAGCGCTATCTCTCCTCCCTCTTTGACATCAGCCGAGGGCCAAAGTCCGTACAGAATAATTCCCGCGCGCACCGCATCCATATTTGCTTCGGGAAGACAAACAATTCCTGCACTGTTGGAGCAATGCTTCAAAGGTATTTTTATACCCGTTGTTTCCTCAAGTTGTCTAATAAAATCCTGAAATTGCTTTAACTGCGCAGATGCCTTTGTCCGGTCTTTCTCGTCAGCTCTTGCAAAATGTGTAAAAATTCCTTCTATTTCAATATTTTCCAGCTCTGAAATCTGCCGAATCAACGCAATGCTGTCATCTACAGGCAGCAATCCGATTCTTGTCATCCCTGTGTCAAGCTTGATATGTATCTTGCAGATTTTTCCTGCCTTTACGGCAGCGTCCGATAATGCGCTTGCCATCTCAAGCGTAAATACCGTCAGCTGTATATCATTTTGAATCAGCTCCTCATATGCGGAAGGAAATGTGTATGCAAGAATGAGCGTCGGCTTTTTTAAGCCGTTTGCCCGAAGCTCCATTGCCTCCTGCGCCGTTGCCACCGCGTATCCCCATACACAGGTGTCACCTTCCAGTAATTTTGCAATCGGAACAGCGCCGTGCCCGTATCCGTCCGCCTTAATCACCGCGATAATCTTCGTATCCTTATTTATCTTTTGTTTTATGCTTTCTATATTAAAAGTAACTGCATCAAGGTCAATTTTGGCCCACACTCTGTCACATTGTTCCATATCCGTCTCCCTGCCTTACAAATATTTTAACGAATTGATAATATCCTGCGCCATAATATAATACGACGACGCGTTATCGCGCGCATAATCTCCGGCAAGTCCATGCGCGTATGCACCGATTACTGCCGCCTCAAAGCCCGACATACCCTGTGCCAAAAGTCCCGCGATGATACCGGTAAGCACATCTCCCGATCCTGCTGTCGCCATGCCGTCATTTCCGCTTGCGTTTAAATATGTCAGTTTTCCTCTCTTCGTGATAATGGTCCGTGCATCCTTACACACAAGCGAAACATCATACTTTTTTGTAAATGCTTTACACGTTTTCAGCAAGTCCTTCTTAATCTCCGATAAGGGATATTTCATCAGACGCGCAAACTCTCCAAGATGCGGCGTCAGTACAATACTCGCATCATTCTTTCTGCGCCCAAACTGGAGTTCTTCCAAGAGAACATCATTTTTTGCCAATAAGTTCAGGGCATCTGCATCCATCACCAACGGCTTATTAGAATCACAAAATACCGTTTTTAAAATATCAAGCGCTCTGTTTGAAAGCGATAAGCCCGGTCCAATCGCAATCACATCCGCCCACGCCAAGCCTTCTTTCAGTGTTCTTTGTTCCGCAGCACTAAGCCCCTGCTCGTTATCTGGATCCGTATACGTATCTACAATCGCCTCTGGCAGCTTGCGCAAAAGGCTCTCTCTGTTTTCTTCTGCCGTGAATACACGTACCATACCTGCACCGATGCGGTACGCTGCAAGCGCCGAGAGCTGACATGCTCCCCCCATACTCCTTGAGCCTGCTGCCAAAAGAACCTTTCCGAATGTTCCCTTATTTCCAGATCTGCTGCGGTCCGGCAATTTTAAATCAGCTTCTTTATCCGTAAAGGTCACGACACCTGTCCGCTTTTTATCCGTCAGCACAGAAGGTATCCCAATCGGAACGCAGCGCACCTCGCCTGCACAGGACGCCCCGGGATAAAGCATCAGCCCGATTTTCCTGTACGCAAAAGTGACCGTCATATCCGCTTTTACGGCGCACCCCATAATGCTTCCATCGTCCGTATTGACACCGGACGGAATATCAACCGACACCACTTTTGCCTTTGACGCATTGATCTCCTCTATCGCTTTTCTGTACTTTCCCTCAACAGTCCTTGTTATTCCGATGCCGAATAGCGCATCAATGATTACATCATATAGGGTATGCTCAACTCCATAATAAATAGGAATATTGAGTTTCCTGGCAATTTCAAGCTGTACCTTTGTCTCATCCGTAAGCTTTTTTGTCTCACCCACCATATTGATTTCAACACGAATTCCGTGTTCCTGTAAAATCCTTGCAGCCGCAATTCCGTCCCCACCATTATTTCCGCAGCCTGCAATTACGCCCACAAAAATCTCGTCCCCATATTTTTCAAGCACTGCATTCACAGTCTCAAGCGCGGCACGCTCCATTAAAACAAGCGACGCGATGCCGTATTCTTTTATGGCAGTCTCGTCGCACTTTTTCATCTCCGCAGCCGTCAGCACATATTCCATAAACCCCTCTCCTTTCGTTTTGTGTTCCGCATCTTAACACAAAACGCCCTCCTCTTCAGGTTTGGGCGTTTGTTTCGTTATCCTCCTGCGTGCTGACTCTGCCGATAACATCCGTTTCTTTATTCAGCACATTTTTCGGGTTATATTTCATATCAAACACGTCTATCACATCCGGTCCGAATATGGAATGCATATAGGAATACATTTCGTCATTCCATATCTCCTTTTTCTGCTTTAGAAGAATCTGTTTTTTGAGCTTCACACGAAATGACGCTACCCACTGGTTAATTTCATCAATGTCGGACACATTCTGCTGAATTCTTGCATAGCACACCCGCATGGTTGCAAGCATCAGATTAAAATTTGCCTCGTCAATCTGTTTTGGCAGCTCCAAAAGCTCGTCATTGTATTCCTCTATCTGCTGGTTTGTCTCCTCAATAATACGCTTATTCTCAGACATTTTCTTCTCTTTGGAAGCACTGTCGGGCAGCTCCATAATATTGACGATTTCTTGCAAAACCTTCTTTTTATATGCGCTCAGACTTTTTATTTCCGTATTGAGCTTCCCCTGGCGTTTTAACACTTCATTGAGTTTATCCTCAAGGTCATGGATTTCATCGTTTTCGCCTGTCTGTGTAAACAACTTATGCCACTGGTTATCCAGCGTCAAAACCGGTATCTTTTTCCCGATTAACGCCTCCCTGAAAAATTCTTCCTCCTGCGGCATGACATCACCTTCTTTTTTTCTCTATCGCAGCAAGTCCTTTTTCATCATTCACTACTGCTTTTTATTTACAATCCCGTAAGAAAGCTTCATCAGACTGTCCGAAAGATGCACATTCTCCACCACGATATTATCGGGAACATTCAAATCCACATGCGCAAAATTCCAAATCGCCTTTACACCGCACTTCGCAAGAATCTCAGCCGTCTTAACCGCACCCTCTTTCGGTATGGTCAGCACCGCAATGTCAACATCATTCTTCTTAATAAATTCTTCCAGCTTATCCACATGCTGCACGCTGATGCCTCTGACATCTTTTCCGCAGAGCGCCGGATTGTTGTCAAAAATACCTTTAATAAGAAAACCTCTGCGCTCAAAATTCATGTAGTTTGCAAGCGCCTGACCCAAGTTTCCTGCGCCGACAATCACAAGATTGTGCTTTTCATTAAGACCTAGTATCTTGGCAATCTCGTTGTATAGGTATTCCACATTGTAGCCGTACCCCTGCTGCCCAAAACCGCCGAAATTGTTAAAATCCTGGCGTATCTGCGATGCAGTGACTTTCATCAGCTTGCTCAAATCCTGTGAAGATATTCTCTCTATTCCGTTGTCTTTTAAATCTCCGAGGTACCTGTAATATCTCGGAAGTCTTGCGATTACCGCCTGTGATATGTTTTTGTCGTCCACAAGACTGCACCTCCATATATCAATGATCATCCTGTTCAAGCTAAATTACAGGAGTCGTTTCGCAAACCCTGTAATCAGATTCGCGGCGCAAAGAACGCGCCTTTCATCAAAACCTGCAATACAAGTTCCAATAAGCTATATTATTAAGTATACAATTCTGTTAAATGATTGTCAATATGTTTATCGCTTATTGCTCCGCCGCCAAATTTTGCGCTTCTGCGCTTCCTGAATTAACGCGTCCCTGAAATCGGGATGTGCAATAGAAATCAGTCCCTCCGCGCGTTCCCATGTGGAGCGTCCTTCCAAATTGATTGCGCCGTACTCCGTCACGAGAAAATAAACCTGACTGCGTGGCGACGTGATAATATCCCCGTCGAACTGCGGACGCACGCGCGAATGGTATGTACCGTTCTTATCTTTGTACACCGAACTCATGCAGATAAACGCCTTGCCGCCTCTTGAGGCGGATGCACCAATCAGAAAATCAAGCTGACCGCCCGTTCCGCTAATCTGCCTGGAACCGGAACTTTCCGCCGCCACCTGCCCGTACAAGTCTACCGACACGCAGCTGTTGATGGACACCATATTGTCAATCTGCGCAATGACGCTTGGGCGGTTCACATACTCGAGCGGGTATGCCGCAATACCGTGATTGTCGTCAAGCCACTCGTAGAGCTTGGCAGACCCGACCGCGCAGCCCAAAACGCCTTTTCCTTTATCAATGCTTTTGCGCCTGTTTGTGAGCTTTCCTGCTTTATACAGGCTTAAATATGCATCCGAGCACAGCTCCGTGTGCATTCCCAAGTCTTTTAAATCCGACTCCGCAAGCAGCTCTCCGAGTGCGTTGGGCATGCTGCCGACGCCAAGCTGCAAGGTTGCGCCATCCACAATGTACGGAAGAATGTTTTCCGCTATCTTCCTGTCAACCTCTGTTACCGCCGGCAATGTCACCGCCGCAAACGGCTCATGCTCCCCCTCCACAATATAATCTACATCCGATATATGAATACACTCGTCATAACCGCCATGCACTTTTGGAAGGTTTTCGTTGACTTCCACAATAACAATATCCGCCATACGTGTAATCGGCGCCGCCACACCGGTATTCGCCGAAAAATTAAAATACCCATGTTTGTCCATCGGCGACACGCTGACCATTGCCACGTTTACCTTTAAAAAAAACTCATAATACGCGGCATTATTATGAAATACCATTGGAATATAATAACACAAACCTCTGTCGCACAGCTTCCTTTCATATGCGGAGCAATGCCAGCTGTGATACGTAAAATGTTCTTGGCTCTCGTCACACTCCGCCACTTCAATCGGACCGGAAATCAAATTTCCCCTGATTTTCACATCATAAAGCGCATCCCTTCTTTTTGCGAGCGCCCGATCCAACAAAACCGGCATTCCGACACAGCTGGTATAGTCAACCCAGTCACCGCTTTTTACTGTCTTGACAGCCTCCTCAGGGCTGATAAGCTTTTCTTTATATTCCGACACGAAATCTTTTAACATATCCCCCTCCGCTCTTGTGTTCCTATACATTTATTCACAAACATGCAAATTGTAGTCAAATGGTCTTTACCCACAGGTTACGTTTTTGTAAGAGGATTCGCATGAATCCACTTGCCGCTCATAAATCGCCGTGCAAAAATGACGGAGCGTACTCCCCAGTCTGCAAACATGCCAATCCACACCGCCATTGGTCCCATGTGGAAAGTCCTTACAAGAAAAATGCACAGTGCTACGCGGCAGCCCCACATCGTAATCACGGAAACCATCATCGAAAATCTCACGTCACCCGCAGCACGCAGTCCGTATGCAATCACAAAGGAGCATACCCAAAACAAAGGCTTTGCAACAGTTATCGCAGTCACCATCTCAAAACACATCACGGCAGACTGCGGCTCCATGCCTGCAAGCCACGTCACGGGCTTTGTGATTGCCCAAACAAACAGGCAGGAGCAAAGAATCCCGACCCATGCAGCCTTCACCAGCTTTACAATATAATATTTTGTTTCCTCAATTCTGCCCGCACCAATACATTGACCTGCAACCGTCATTAATCCGATTCCAACTCCCATTCCGACAACGCCGTTGACGCTCTCCAAAATATTGGTCATCGCCTGCGCCGCGATTGCAACGGTCCCCATTGTGGAAACGGTAGACTGAATCGCAAGCTTTCCAAACTGAAACATGCCGTTTTCGATTCCCGCCGGAATACCGATTGCCATAATTTTCACAATCAACGGTATATCCGGACGGATTTTCAAATAATCTTTTACGACAATAATCTGACGCGGCTTTCTTAAACAGTAAAAAATCACAATTGCACAAAATACTCTTGACAGCAATGTTGAAAGTGCGGCGCCTGCAGCGCCCCATCGAAATACATAAATGAACACTGCATTTCCCGTGATATTTAAAATATTAGAGGTAACGGATACCTTCATCGGAAACCTTGCATTTCCCGATGCCCTGTAAAAGGCTGCTCCTGCACTGAACAATGCGAGGAACGGGTACGAGAGAACCGTAATGACAAAATAGACAATTGCATTGTCCATGACAGGCTCCTCAACTGCCCCAAAAACCAAGCGCAAAAGCCGCTCGCCGCCCAATAAGCAAAAAACCATAATGGAGAGTGAAATCACAAGTACCGAAAGCGTCACTTGCCTTGCCGCCTTGTTGCTTTCCTTTTCGTTTCCGCTCCCGATATACTGCGAACATATGATTGCCGCGCCGCTTGCCATCGCCGAAAAAATCTGAATGACCAAATTGTTGATGGAATCCACAAGCGATACTGCCGATATTGCCTCGCTCCCCACAGTTGACACCATCATCGTATCAACCATTCCCATCAGGGAATTTAAAAGCTGTTCCACAACAATTGGCAGCAAAAGTAAAAAAAGCGCCTTATTGTCAAATAAAAGATTATTCCAGTCAATCTGTTTTTTATCATATAGTTTCATGTTCTATTAACTCCAAAAGCTCTAGCGGTTTTTCAATGAGAATTTTTGCACCGCTTTCTAGCAACTGTCCTTTATCTCGAAATCCCCAAAGCACGCTGATACACGTAACACCTGCATTTTTTGCCGTTTCGACATCAACCCCCGAATCACCGACATACAAAGTTTCGGCGCTCTTTGCGTCAAACACTGACATCGCCTGAAATACACTGTCAGGTGCAGGCTTTCTTTGCAGTCCTTCCCTGTCGCCGACTGCAACCTTAACCTGCGGGAAATAAAGCTTATTTAAGGTCTGCACCGCCGATTCGACTTTGTTTGATACGATCGCAAGATTTATCCCCCGCTCCAAAAGCGCATCAATCAGTTCCATAATGCCCTCATAGGGCTTTGTCTTATCATTACAGTGCACGTCATAATAACTGCGAAAGGTTGAAAATACTGCCTCAAAATCAGGATTTTTTTCCCCGTTTGGCACGGCACGTTGCATCAGCCTGCGAATTCCGTTTCCCACAAACTGCCGGATTTCGTCAATGCTTCGCTGCGGCATTCCATATGCTGTGAGCGCGTAATTAACTGCATCGGTCAAATCTTCTAAAGTATCCAAAAGCGTTCCGTCAAGGTCAAAAATTACCGTCGTTATCTTCATACTGTTCCTTTCCTTCATCCTAATGTTTCTCTCTTATTTCTTCCTCACCCATTATAATACATTATTACCAACAAATCCATACAAAAAACGGCGCCATTTACGCTATACGACTTTGCGTGCAAGCAATTGGTCAATCCGCAGCATTCCCGCACCCTGCTTGCTCCAGCTCTCGCCGAGGTCCTGCGCGGAATTTAACAGCATTCTTCTTAAATCCTGATTGCCAAGCCCCGGATATTTCTGCAGGCACAGCGCACACGCACCGCTCACAATCGGCGCAGACATCGAGGTGCCGCTTTTGGCTACATAAGGGGAAAGCGCATACTTATAGTTGCAGGATACAATATCCGTTCCCGGCGCCACAATATCCGGTTTCTTTAGCGGATTGGAAATACATTTCGGATTGGAAATACGGTTATCCAAATCCCGCCCCGGTCCGCGGCTGGAATACTCGTTACAAAGCCTGCTGCCTTTCCCCTTGTAATCGCCGTCGTGACACCCCACGCAGATACAGCTTGCACACTCGCCAATCGGCGAGAGCGTCATCAGATTCGGTCCTTTATTTCCTGCCGCTGCCACAATCAAAATGTCCGCTGCCCAAATTGTTTCCATATGTGTTTTAAACAGCGCCCACTCGTCCCTGTCAATGCTCTCATCGGACTCCATTTCAATCGAGATATTGAGCACTTTGACAGGATAACGCTTTCTTAGCGCAATGACCCATTCCAAACCCTGGATTAAATTTTTCAGGTTGCCGCCGCCCTTGCGGTCAAGCACCTTTCCGCACAAAAGCAGGCATTCCGGCGCAATTCCACGGTATCTTCCCCGTGAAGCCGCCCCGTTTCCCGCAAGCACGCCGCAAACATGTGTTCCATGCCCGTTATCGTCGTACATTCCCCGCTGTGGTATTCTTGCCCGTCTCTCCCCTGTAAAATCGCGGAACTCCACAACACGTCCCCGAAAATCAGGATGGGGAGCCACACCGCTGTCAAGCACAGCGACATAGACTCCCCTTCCCGTATAATTTGAAGCATCATATAAATCACAGCCGAGCATTCTCCGTATTCTGTCCATCGCTCTATTCCACACACCTTACATCACTGATTGATGTATTACTATATGCGGAATAAAAGCCAAAGGTTCGGCTGTCCCATTTTTATCCTATTCGTTTCGTATTGCGGCAAGCGGACTCAGCCGCATCGCACGAAGCGACGGAATAAACCCTGCCACCATGCCGATTACAATCGCAAAAAGAATTGCAAGCGGACTCAGCCACAGCGGAATACGGCAGATTGCGCCCGCAACGCCCATATTGGCGCCCACCTCGCTTGACGCGACAAGCGAATTGATACCAAGACTCAACAGATAACTGAAACCGACACCGACAATGCCGCCGATAAAACCGATAAATCCAGCTTCCATCAAAAATAACGCCTGAATATTGTGAATGTCACAGCCGAGCACCTTCATAACGCCAATCTCTTTTGTCCGTTCATAAATGGACATCATCATCGTGTTCGTAATACTGATTGCCGCCACAAGCATCGCCACAGCGCCGATTGCGCCAAGCACAGCCTGTATTGTGTTCATGCTGTCCATTTCCTGCTGTATCCACTCCGCCGAGCTGTATGCATTATATCCCATATCCTGCAGCATCTGCGTAATCGGCAGCACGTTTTCCATTTCGTCAACCTGAATGACAACCTCTGAATAAAACAGTTCATTATACGGCTTTCCGTTTTTCCGCGTCGGCTGTCCGGGAATGGCTTTTTTCTTAAATATACGTTTTAACTGCGCTTTCAGCGCATCAATATCACATAACACATCCTGGCTGTAATTCGTCCAATCGCCAATCTCACCCTTCGTTATACCCGCTGCCTCTATAATATATTTTTTCGGCGCTTTTACGGGCGTACCGCCCTCAGGTGTACCGCCGCCGCGCGAGCTCCAATATGCATCCGTATCAAAAATATAAAAGATTGCGTCGTTCATTAAGTCGATATTGGGCGCCTCATTCTTTTCCCAGTAAGGGCTGCTGCCTGTCTTTTCGTCATAAAAATTTATCACCACATTGTGCCCGTAAAGAAATTTCAATTCCGTCTGTGAATCGGGGAAGCTGCCCTGCGCAACTTCCAAATTCAGCCCCTGCAGCTCCTCCTGCGTCATTCCCGTAAGCGTCATCCAACTCTGATACCGTCCTGCTTTGGCAATCACATCAAACGTCAGATGTGGATAAACCTGCTGCACATGCTCTGTCGCAAGCATTTCACTTACAAACGCATCGTCCAGCTTTTTTTCTTCACTTTGCCCGTCGCTGCTGCTATAGAAGCTACCCGAGTTGACACGGATCTGCGTCATCGAACTGTAGTTCTGATAATTCTCCAGCATGGATTCTTTCAGACCGTTTCCAAGCGCCACCATAACGACGATAGACGTAATGCCGATTACCACGCCAAGCACTGTAAGCACCGTCCGCAGCTTTCTCTTCCACAGGTTGGACATACTCATCAGCAATAAATCAAAAATCTTCATTATTCCTTATCCTCGTCCAGTAAGTCCATGTCTTCCTTATGCTGCTTTGCCTTTTTCTTTTTCTTAATCACTGCGGCAACCACAATAACCGCGGCAATCACGACAACCACAATGATTATAATCACAACAACCGGAATCCCTTTTTTGGGTTCTTCTTCGCCGCCCATAAACTCTTCGCCGCCCATTTCCATACCGGGATCGTCAAACACCATCTCATAGACGCTCAGGTTCAAATCTTTCTCGACCTGTGTCTCGTTTCCTGCCTCATCCTCATAGGAAATAATTGCTTTTACAATACCCTCTCCCGTATCCGGGGCAACGCCCGTTACCATTGAATCCACACTTCCGGTCTGCCCGGGGGCAATATTTCCAAGATATGTCAGCGCCTCGTCAACCGAATCGGACTTGTAGCTTACCTTGACATTGTAGAGCGTCGTCTTTCCTGTATTGTATACGCTGAACATGACGTTGGACTGCTCGCCCACCGCAATGGACTCCGGCATAATTTCCGCGCTGCTCGTGTCAAGCTTTGACTCCTGCTTAATCGGAACGGATACATGCGCGGTATCCGCAATATTAATCTGCTCGTCCGTATCGTATTTCATATTGACGGTAAGCACATACGGTTTCTGCGCCAAATCCGATTTTGCCTCCATCTCAATACTCATATCATATGTTGCGCCCGGTGCAATACTGCTTGTATACACGGAGCTGGAACCTGATGTCGGCAAAAATGCCGCATACGTCGCCGTCGTATCATTTCCCTCCACGATCGCCTCAAGATTGAATAACACATTCTCAACCGTCGTATCCGCCGACGTATTCTTTACACTGACCGTAAGCATAAACGTAGAACCGGCATAAATGGTATCCGGATTGGTCGTAAAGCCCGTAACAATAATACGCGGATTGGAATTCTGTTTATCCTCGTCCTTAATCAACGTATCACTCGGGTTTGCCCCCCTGACATTGATATATGTAACAATATCCGTTTCCACAAGGGAACCGCTCTGATAATACGTTGCATGGAACGTCAGCGGATAACAGCCTGTCAAAACATCCTTCCGGACATTAAAATTCCATCCAATATCCATACGCTTGTTATACGCATCCGCCGTGTTGCTCGATGCCTGAATGAGCTGTACCATCTGCGCGTCATACGGCTGATTGATGTCAAAAGGCCACTTTGCCCTGTCATTGGAAACGGTCGGCGTAATCACGACATCCGTAATATCCGTCTTTCCTAGATTAATCAATGACAGCACAACAAACGCCTGTTCTCCGTACTTTGCATCACTAATCGGCACTTCGTTTGAAAGCATTAAAAATTTCTCCGTGCCGGTCGTATTCTCTTTTGCAATCTCTAAAAGATATTCTTCGATACTGCTCTCATAGGCGTTGAGCTCGCTCTCGGTAAGCCCTTCGTTTCTCATATACGCCATCGCACTGTTATAGACCCGGTCCATTTTTTTAATCTTTTCATCGCTCAGGCTGTAACGCACTTTCAAATCCGTATAATATCTGTTCAGTTTTCCTCTGACATGCTCTCTTTGTGCTTCAGAGGCAGAATTGATGGTGTCGTCTGAAGAATCATCATCGGAAGGCGTACTGGAAGTCGTCTCCCTTGCCACTTCCAAAAGATAGCCCTCCGCATCTTTTTCATAGCTTGCAAGCTCTGACACGGTGAGCTTCGCCTCTTTCATATATGCCACGGCATTGTCATATATCGCATCCATTTTTTTGAGTTTGCTTTTTGACAGCTTATAGCGCACCTTCAAATCAGAATAGTACTGATTCAGCATTTCAATTGCGTGTTCTTTATCTTCCGCAGACGCAGGATTTGTGTTCTCCGTTTCAGAACCGTTATTTGTATTGTTGCCCGTCTCGGCTGCACAGACTGAAAGCGTATTCCCGCATAGCAATACTACCGCAAACATTATTAGCAACCGCTCCTTGAATCGTCTCATTTTTATAACCATACTCCTTTCTCTGCTCGCGAGTTTGTGCTGTCAGGCACAAACTTGCCGGTTGAAAATTTTAATTTTCAACCTTCCTCTTTTTTTCTATCGTATTATCAACCATTTCAACAATCTTTCCATCCACAATCCGGATAATCTTATCCGCAAAGCCTGCCAATGTATTGTCATGCGTTACCATAATCAGCGTCTGATTTTGTTCACGCACTACATTCTGCATCAAATTCATTATTTCCTTTGACGTGTTGGAATCCAGGTTTCCGGTAGGTTCATCCGCAAAGATAATTTCCGGCTTTACCACCAAAGCCCTTGCCACGCCGACACGCTGCTGCTGACCGCCCGACATCTGATTTGGTCTGTGGTCCCAATACTTGTCGAGTCCTACCAAATGCACCATTTTTTTTGCGCGCCGGATGCGCTCTTTTTTGGAAATTCCCTGAAAGGTCAGCGGAAGCGCCACATTTTCGACCGCGTTCATTGTACCCATTAAATTAAACGACTGGAAAATAAATCCGATATGCTCACGCCGGAATTTTACAAGCTGATTCTCGTTTTTTGCCTCCATATGCTCGCCGGTTATAATAATCTCGCCTTTTGTCGGCTTCTCGAGCCCCGCAAGCATATTTAACAGCGTGGACTTTCCGGAGCCGGAAGTTCCGACAATCGCACAAAATTCTCCGCGGTTAATGCTAAAGCTTACACCGTTTAACGCCCGGACCCTGTTTTCCCCGATGCGGTAGACCTTGTACAAATCCTTGACAACAATCACCGGTCCGCTGCCTTTTTTTGTATATCCTTTCTCTGACATGCCTCTCCCCTATACGTTCATTTTTATATCTTCTTTTGCCCTGATTTCTTTTTTATATTACGCTTCTTTTGCAAAAATATGACAAATATGTCATATTTTTAACGACTGTATTACTTCAAACAATACAGTTAACTGCCACTGAAATAATACCACATCTACCGTTAATCGGCAAGATATAACGTATAAATTTGCAAAACTTTGCAAAAAAGATGCATTTTTCCAAATATCCTGCCATTATATAGCAAAAAGGGAAGTCACCGCTTCCCTTTTTGCATCAATAATTATAATCAACATATTCCGTATCTTTTCGCAGTCTGCTATGAATACTGCTTCTGTATTCCTTATTGTCATAGCTTTGATACTTGATGCCTCTTTGCAAATCCGTCATCCGCGCCCTCTGCTTCTCAGTCAGGCTGTTTGGAATCTCCGCGTCAATAATCTTCATATTCGCAATCTGTGTAACCGGCGCATACGCAAACTCGCTAAACTCCGTATAATACGTGTTCATCTCCACATAGTCATAGGAATCCAAATCCGTTGTATTAATCGTAATTGCCTTATCATAGCCTTCCTTAAACTGGAAAATCGCAATCTGCCCCATCAGCTCCATATCCTCGTCAAATGCAAGCTCCACAATTCTGTCTCCAAGCGCACCGACTGTTGCTGTCTTGGTAAATTTCAGATTAATATCTGATTTGATCTTATCCTCATACAGCATCTTAAAGGAAACGCCAACCTCATCGTCAATCTTTACGTAAAGCATCACTTTTTGCCCCACATAACTGTTGTAAATGTCTTTTTTAATAATCTTTTCGTCATTTAAAGTAAGATAAACAAACTCATAGCCAATCTCTGATGCAATCCGCTGCGCATCCGCAATCTGCTTGCTCGCCTTTTGCGGGAGTCCGATTGCGCCTGCCGTCGTAACCGAATCCCACTTGACATATCCGATTACACCGATATTGATACGGTACCAGCCGTTCGAATATTCGCCGATTACCCGCACCGGCAGATTAGCGTCCAGCGTCGTAAGCACAATCGACGTATAAGTCGGCTCTGCGTATACAATACAATTCGCTTTTGTATAATATACGTCTTCTTTTGCAGAATAAGTTGGTCCTTTTGCAAAGACATCCGTATGATTGCCAAGAGTAGCTGTCAATACAGTCACTCCAAGCAGCAGCGCTGCCGCAAATTTCCTGAACATATTTCGTTTCATCAACAGCCACCTCCTGTAAATCCTAATAATAATTATCCTCTGTCAGCTCGAACGGGAACGAAGTCGGTTGATAAGAGCATTTTTTATTAATCTTTACCTCCTTAAACGAACAGTCCGTAAATGCGGAGGCGCCGATGCTTAATGTATTCTTTGGAATTTCAACGCTTTCAAGCGCAGTGCATCCTGAAAATGCGGTGTCACCAATGCTGATAATGGATTTTGGGAACGTAAGCTCTTTAATCCCGGTACATGCCGCAAATGCTTCCTCTGATATTGATTCAAGCCCCGACTTTATCGTAAGCTCCGTTATTCCCGTACAACTGTAAAATGCCCGTTTGTCCAGCCTTCTCATAGAGGAAGGCAGCTTAACCGCCGTAATTGCAAAACACTCTTCAAAAGCGCTCTCCCCAATGATTTCCAGATCAGAAGGCCATTTGTTAAGCGCAATCTTATAACAGCCAAAAAATGCTTCCTTATCAATATTTATTAAATCAGAAGGCAACTTTGTAAGCTCCATCTTTCCACAGTTATAAAATGCCTGCTCCCCAATGCTCGCAATCGAGCTTGGCAGCGTAACCTTTATCATATCCGTACACTCATTAAACGCTTTTTTCCCGATCGCCGTCACACCGTCCGGAATGGAAATCCTTGCCAGTTTTTCACAACTGTCAAAAACTCCTTCTCCCATTTCCAGCAGTCCGTCAGAAAGATAGATGTCAACCAGCAACGCACAGCCCTTAAAGGCATTTTTTCCTATTTTTTCCACTGTATCGGGCATAGTCACTTTCACAAGCGACTTTGAGTTTGAAAACGCCGAATCGCCAATTTGCGTAACGGGCTTTCCCTCTATCGTATCCGGAATGTCAAGCGACGTTGCCGAACCAGTATATTTTTTGATTACAACATGATCCCTGTAAAGGTCGTATTGGAAATCCGAATCGGTTTTTGACGACGGCGTATCCGCTGTACTGCTCTCCTCCACATAGCTCTCCTCCTCGGCTGATTCCGAAGGCTGTTCCAAAAAATAGTCATGATTGTCATTTCTGCCGGTGTCCACAGCATCATTTTTACCCGTGCCGCCGTTATTTGTGGTGGTCGTTGTCGTAGAAGACGAAACATTTGTCTGTCCGGAAGGTCTTTTTGTCTCCTGTACGGCAGCAGATTCCCGTCTTGCTTCATCCTCCTCAAAAACAAGCATTGCCGTGGCATAATTCCCTTGTGAATTTTCTATCAAGGACCGGATATCGGCAGGATATTCTCCCTCCGCAACACTTTCCTCCGTGTCGGTTGATTCTTGCGTTTCGGCGTCGGCAATAACTGCTGTCGTTGTCTCCTCCTCGGCAGAATCAAACGCACCCGATTGATTTAAATACATTGCAAGCAGAATGCCGAACGCAATCGTACAGCCTCCCACCATTCCCCAAAATAGCTTTTCCATTATGCCATCTCCAATAATTCGTTTTACTGTTCCTTTGTAAAGTTTGTTTCTGAAAGCTGCGTCCCGTAAAATGCGCCTCTTATCACGGTCTCCAAGCCCTCACAGCCCGTCAGTCCCGTCAATGCGCCGCAATTTCGAAATGCTTCCGCGTTAATCCGCACCACTGTAGCCGGAATGTCCGCATCCAAAATTTCGTCATGCCCTTTGAAGACCTCCGAACCAATCTGCTTAACGCCCTCCGGAACCTGTACATGTGCACTGTTGCCTCTATATGCAAGCAATATGCCGTCTCCGACAATCAGAAAATCCGATTCATCACCTGCCGGCTCACCGCTCTTCCACGCATTCAGCCAACCGGTTCCCTCAAACGCCTTCGTTCCGATGCTTGTAACCGTATCCGCAATTGTTACCGTGTTAAGGTCTTTGCACGACATAAACGCGCCGTATTCAATCTTTGTAACACTTTCGGGGATTGTAACCGACTTTAATCCGCTCTCCGCAAACGCAAGCCTTCCTATACTTTTAATTGTCTCACCAATCTCATAATTCGTCAAACTTTTTTGTTTATAATATTTTCTCTGTGGAATATATTCCGTGCTGTCTAAATTACTCTCGTCATAACTTATGTTTATATCTGATTTTGTGTTCGTATCCGATGTACTGTTTTCCGTTTCTGTATTTTCCGCAGCATCTTTTTTTGCCGCCTCGGATTCCGTCATAACGTCCGCCTTCACGCCGTCCGGCAGACCGTATACCTGGCCGTCATGATTGTTCATCAGCATCACTGCCTTGCCCGTCGAAATAATCGTCTTTCCAATAACGCTGTCCGGCTCCGGTACGTCCAACGGATGAATATAGTTTTGGGCATTCTCAAAACTGCTTTCAGTCTGTGCACCTTCTGTTTCGGGCGTATCAGATGTACTGCTCTCAATCTCGGTAACTGTTGTGATTGTTGTCGTAGTTGTGTCTTCCCCATCACCCGATACATCCGGCAGTTCGTCCAAATCCTCATTGCTGTCCATAAAATCAACCGGATATTCCTTTTCATAAATAACCGTTATTTTACGCTCGGCGCCAAACGTATCCGCGGCGCTTCCTTTCGAGGTAAAAATCTTTACGTTTGGGCTTCCCGAAAAAGCAGCCTTGTCAATCTGCGTCACCGTAGCAGGCATTGCCACCTGTGCCAGCTTTTCATTATTGGCAAAGGCTCGCTCCTGAACAGTGCGCACCGAATTTGGAAGCGACACGTTTTCGACAGATCCCATATTCGTCATCGCATACTTCGGAATACTGTCTATTTTTTCAGAAAGCTTTACGTTTTTAACATTCTTTAAATTCCAAAACGCATATGTGTCCATCTGCTCCACGGTCTCAGGCATTACATAATTCTCGCCCTTGCGCGCCGGGAGCACCTGATAGAGCATTGTCATTGTTCCGTTGTAGATTGCGCCGTTGTAATAAGTAAGATAACTGTTCTCTTCATCAAGCATCACTTTCGCAAGGCTGTCACAATTTGTAAACACACCCGTACCCCATGAGCTGACATTCTTTCCGATTTGTGCCGTCGTCAGTGCTGTACATCCCTCAAACGCACCGGGTCCAACCTTGGTAATCCTGTCAGAAAGAATAATATTGGCAAGCGCCGTACAGTCCTTAAACGCGTTGTAGGATATGGCTGTCACACTGTCGGGAATCGTCACGCCTTTGAGCGTCTCGTTCCCCGCAAATGCCTCCTCGCCGATTACCGTAACCGTATCGGGGATACTGACATAAGCGTCAGTCCCCAAATACGAAGTAAGTGTCGTTCCGTTTATGCGAAACGCATCATCACCCGCGGCGTCCACTCCGCCGCCGATTCCAAAAGCCACGCCGACAAAAGCAAGAACACCGAGCATTATCACGCCCCCAAGGGCAATCAGCCTATTCTTCATATGCTTCTCCTTTATGCTGTTTTAAAGTTCCTCTTTTTGCGGCTGTCGCTTGTTGCAAATAAGATAATGGAAAGGCATGCCATGCCTGTTGCAAGGAACCACTTCGGATGAATCGGATCGCCTGTTGACGGCGTCTGATCCAATGTCTGTCCCGCAATCAGATTATTGGTATCCACATAAATCACATAGGGTGAAAAATGCGGAGGTACAAAGGAAATACATGCAATTCCGTCAATTGTCGTAAACCGCGGTGTAAGCTGCTGTAGATTTCCGTTGTCGCAGGCTGCCACTCGCGCGTTTCCTCCGTACTGAATCAGTACATCGGGAATTGGCATTGTTACCGTTATGTTCAAACCATAAGTGTCCGTAATTTTATGTTGACCGGTTGAGTCATAAAGCGAAATATCCATCGGGAAGTACGCAAGCCCGTCAAGAGAACCGTACTTGTTAATGAGCGATTCTTCCACTGCCGCAGTAGCCTCCGCGGATTCCGAAATCCGCACGATAAAATTATCCGTAGAACCGTCAACTGTAATAGATGCCACATCTTTATTTGATACACCGTTCTTTGTAATATATATTTTGTTTCCGTTATTATTATCCGTCTGATTTGTCACGGTACCGGTTGTTCCGGTTGTCGTTGTCGTTGAACTGCTTGGTTTGTTGGTCACTGTGGTAGTATTCGTGCTTGTTCCCGGTCTTCTAGAAGGTGTACGGTCGTCATCATCATCGTCATCGTCATCGTCATCACTGCCGACTCTTGTCTTGTAATTTGCCGTTACTGTCACGTCTGATTCCGGCATGACAATTGTTGTCGTTGATGATGTTGCATTTGCAAAGCCTAAGTTGGTACTGTTGCTCGTCCACTTGCTGAAAACTTTACTTGATGAATCCGGTGCAAATGCCGAAATCGTTACTGTTTCCCCAGCCTTATACTCGCCTGTACCGCTTCCGTAATTTACCGTAAGCTTATACTTCTTCTTGTTATCATCATCATCGCCGTCGCCCGGCTTATTTCCGCCGCTGCTTCCATCCTTACTGAAGTTCGCCGTTACTTTTACATTTTCGTTTGGCATAACGAATACTGTGCTGTTTGCAGTCAGCCCGTCAACAAACAGGTTGGTATGCCCTGATGGTTCCACTGACCAGTACTGGAATTTGCTTCCATCCGTCTTTGTATCCGCAACAATCGTAATCCTGTCGCCGCCCTTAGCCGTTATCTCTCCTGTTGCACCGTTTGCCGTACCGTTTTCAATTGTCAGTGTGTATTCATTGCCGTCCGGCTCAATAATACTTGGATCCGGCGTATATACCGCCTGAATAATTCTGTCCTCCGTCACGTTTTTCCAAGGATCCCCTGTTCCGGTAAACTGTGTGCCATCCGCCAAAATACATTTCCACTCCGAGAACTTATATCCGGACCTTGACGGCGTTGCAAGACAGACTGCGTCTTCACCATGACTTACATACTGCGGATTGTCCACCTGAGGATCTTTAAGCATTGAGGTATCATAGTCAATAAACGTAACCTTATGCTTATCTTCGCCGATAAACTCTATATTGTCATAAGTAGGGTGCATCTTTAAATAGTAGTTGTAGATTGCACTGTTTCTTGTACCTGTAGAATCATACTGCGGTCCTCTTATCGTTACCTTCTGTCCGCTTGCCAAGTCAAATGCAGTTTCACCGATTGCGCACTGCGGATTCGGTATTGTAACTTCCAATCTGTTACTGCTGGTATCCAAAAATGCCTCCGCACCAATTACTGCTATTGTTTCAGGAAGCTTTACCGTATCAAGCTTCGTTGCTTTATAAAAACAGCGCTCTGGTAATGTAGTAATTGAAGTCGTGCTTAAATCCGCTTCTGTAATTTCATCACAATATGAAAATGCTTCTTTTGCTATGCTAACCACATTTGCAAGATTTGCATCACCCGAATCCACGCCTACCTTAAACGGCGAACTGTTTGTACTGCTGTTTCCTCTTCCTTCCAAACACTCAACGATTTCAAGCCCGGTTGCCCCTTGTTCATTTGTTTTATCCGTTGTATAAAGAATCATATTCCCGAACATCACGTACGGATTCGTGGATGGAATATTAATCTCAGTGAGGCTTCTGCAATTACGGTATGGCAATGCACCGATTTCCTGCATTTCCTCGCCATATGTTGTACTTAACAGATTCTCGCAGCTCATAAATGCATAATCCGGCAGCGATGTCACGCTTGTAAGGTCAATTGTCGTCAGGTTATCATTTCCTACAATCGAATTTTCCACATAATCATGACCATTATAAGTACGCCAAATCACGCCGCTTGTCGTATCATCAGGACCTGTAAGCTTTGCTACAGTTCCGCTAAAGGATGACTCCGCAAAGAATCCACTAAATAATCCGGCAGTTACGCCCAGCTCATCCAAATCACTTGGTGCAATGTAAGCAGGAGCTGAATATATGCTCTTTACGTCGCTGTACTTTCCATATGTCAGCACGTTATTGAGATTTCTTTGCGCATTATTGCTGCCATTTATGGCAACCTCAATATCTTTTCCTGTCACTGTACTTCTTCTTGTTTCCGGTGTATAAGCCCTTGTCAGATAAGCAATATCGCTTGCATTATTCGGGTCATTATAATATGTGTTGGAATCAATGCTCTGCACGCCCTTTGGTATATTCATAAACAGTGTGTAAAGCACAACATCCTCTTCACTGTAATTGTTATTAATATTGTATGGTCTGTCCTCGTAATTATTAGTAGCCCTTAAACCACTCCATTCTTCAAATTTATCCGTAATGCTATAACCGGAATCACCATTTGCCCATTTTTTGACAAGGTCTGCATTCACGATGTCAATCTCCTCATAATGCGGATAGTCAATCAATGTACTCTTACCTGTCGTATTGTCCCGAAGAATTGTAAGGTTGGTCGGCGCATCCGTTTTGTAGCAAATTTGAACGCTTGAGCCTGTCATATTCTTGCCTTCCGCACTCATTGCAAGCTTAAAAGGCGCATAAGCCGGATGAACCGCACCATGGAAAATAAGAAAATCAGAACCTGTCTTAAACGCATTGTCTTCTATTTCCAATGCCTCTTCCCAATACGTATCATCGTCACCATACAATCCAGTCTTTGTCTGACTGAATATCACATTTTCAAGGCTCTCGCAGCCTGCAAATGCATTTTCTCCGATAAAGGTTACGGAATCGCCAAGCTCCACCCATTGCAGCTTTTTACAGTTTTCAAATGCACTTGCGTTAATTTTCTGTACTGTACCATCCGTTATAATAACCTTATAAATTTTATCCTTTACTTCCTTTCCAAAGCAGTTGTCCGCAATCTCCGTAATGGTATATTTACCAACTGTGGCGGGAATTTCTACCGCAATGGAATCAAATTCACCCTTATTGTTTTCCTCATAGCCAGACAAAATTGCCGTGGAATCATCAACAATATCAATTGTAGCAATATAATCGTCTCTGTTTTCCTGTCCTACGCCGATTTCGATATGCTCCACACCGGCATCATCCGTAAACATATATGGAATAACCCCCGGCTCTCCATTCTCAAGCTTATATCCGGGAACCGCTCTCCATGTACGCTGTCTTGGCGTTGCCTTCGTATCCCTGCTTGCGCCATGCTCCGGACCCTTTACATAAAATTCCGGATTTACAACCTCCTTAAACAATTCTCCCGGAACATAATCAGCATCATAAGCATTCTCTGGAAATACAGCATATTCCAATGCCGTACAGCCTGCCAGTGTGTTATCGGGAATCATCTTATTTTCTGCGCCGTTACCCATTCTTCCTGGGAATGTAACGGTCTTTAAATTTTCCCTGCCCGCAAGAATATAGTCACTGTCCAATAATGTTGCCTTCTCATTATCATAGACAATCTGATTCATATAGGAAGGAAATACAAAGTTCTCAAGAGCGCCGCCAGTCTGATTTGCCGTCAAAGCAAACGCTGCCTCGCCAATTTTAAAATTCGTGCTTTCTCCTGCAAAGTTAACAGTACTTAATGCCTCACATCCAAAAAATGCATAGGGATCAATTGTCAGTGTATCGTTCTTAAGACCTCCCATTGTCATGCTTGCAATATTAGAATAATACAAACAGCCCGCACCAATTGATTTTACATATTCCGGAAAGACAATATTATCTAACAGCGTATTATAAAACGCCATACAGCCAATTGTTTCCAGTTTTGAATTTGCACTTGTAAACTGCACGGAAGAAAGCTTCACACATCCTGAAAATGCCTCGTCTCCCAAAATAGAACATTTATCATCATTTATTGTTACACTGGTCAAATTTCTACAATTTGCAAATGCCTTCGCACCGATAAACTCAACGGAACCCGGAATTGTCAAAACGCCGATTTCGCCATAATTATCAGGTGTGTGCTCCTTCCACTGCGGGTCAAACGCATTAGAGCCAATTCCCTTTATTGTCGCTTTACCACTTGTCAAATAGTCATTATCATCATTTTCCTGACTGCCCATGGGACCTAAACCGCTGACATTAACCGGAAGATATACGGTCCTGCCATTTTCATTTGTCAGACGCTTTAATTCGTACCTTGTCAGGTCACCCTTGCCGCTTTCCGTACTGCGCAGTCTTTGACAGATTGTATAATCAATAATATCTTGAAGCCCGTTTTCGTCTTCATCTACTTCGGATTCATCACTTCTAATCTTATCATACGTCATGGAGAAAACTTCACTCGGACGTGTTAAATTGTTAATATCCTGTACTGCCGTATTCCAGTCTGTCACATCCTGCTGCGTATAATCAGTAAGATCTTTTATCCTGTCCAATACATCCGTATATTTGGTAAGTTCACTGTTATATTGATTTATCTTATCCATGTAAGCTTCCAAAGACGAAGGCGCATAATTCGTCAAAATCGTCTCCACATCAGGATCTTTTCCGCTGTTTTGCGTATAGCTGTTTACCTTCGAATCCCCATATTTTACATCATTTTGAGTATTGGCAGCGTCAACAGACCATGTCGGGGAATCAGCCAATGTTGTCACGGTAACGCCATTTAATGTTTCACTCGCTGTAGTACCGTCTGCGTTTGTAATTGTGACGGTTTTTCCAGCGTATGTAGTTGCATCTTCCCGTTTGTCATATGTAAGCTTATATGTCTCACCTGCAAATGCTGCATTCACCGCCGTGATGTATGCATCTTCCATTTGAACATAATCATAATATTCTGTTTCATAAATATCAAAGCTTTCCCGATCCTTTGCAAAAACGCTTTTGGCAATCATGGCGTTGCTTCCATTAGCGCCGTCCAGCCAAATCTCATATGCGTCGATAAAAGCGTCTCCTTCTATGTGCTGTACCGTCTTTTTGTACTTGTCAGAAAAGCCATATCTGCTATTCTCCTCGTAATCACTGGCTTTATATTTCTTTAGCCCTTCTTTTAATTTGCCTCCATCCAACAGATATTCATCTGCCTTGTCCAATAACGGCTTTCCGTTCCCTGCAATACCGGATGCCTGCATCGAACCATAGTTCTCCACCGGTATTGCCGCGACAACAACAGCCATCACCAAAGTTATCGAAGCTATGGTACGTTTTACTCTCCTTCTTAACTTGTAGTTCTTTTTCCTCTTGTTATTCGTCATGTTTCTTCTCCCCATTTTCATATAGAATTACTTAATCTTTTTTGCTACCACGACAAACCGACCTTTGTTCTCCTGATAATCACAGGTAGACAGTGTAAGCAGTTTGTCACCATAAGCAGCTGTTACCCCCGTATCATATAGCGACAATGCCGCCATCTCGTTCAGATAAGAATTAAATTCCTTTTCCGAGACCGCATTGATAAACTGATAATACTTAAAGTTTACATCCTCCTCCGAGTAAACCTTGGAGCGAAATACATACATTATCTTATATTCGCCCTTTTCATAAATTGTATCAAACTGTATGACAGGATGTTCTTCATAATACGACTGATTGCTGTACTTATTCAGTGTACCGAACATCTTCCCTGACTTCATATGGTGTCCATATAGGATGATATTGTCGCACCCCTTTATGACATCACATTGATAGTCCATAAAAATACATCCGTTCTTATCCTCCTCCTGATTGAAGTTATGGTCGAGATAATATTCATTATTGACTGTCTGCATAACAGGATAGTCAATTATTGTATCGTCAATTTTCACCCATCCGATTAGCTTTTGGTTCTTATTTAATATTGCCTGATACTCAGGAAGTACGTCCGGCGTTTCTATATCATCATCCGTAAAATGAATTTTCACTCCTTTGGAATTCGCTGACTGTGCCACAGCGCCTGCCTCCTTTAATGCCACCAGTTCTTCAAACTCCCTTGCACTCTTAGCCGATACCTGATAATATGCCCCTAAATATCCAAAACTTACCACACACAGTAAAACACATGCGGCAATCATCAGCTTTCGCTTCCGCTCCCTCTTTTTCATAATCAGAAGTATTTCCTGTTGCATATTTTTGTCCATATCTTCAAGCCGTATCCTGTCTTTTTCAGCCTGTGACAAACTTCCTCTGCCCTTTAGCGCATTTTTTACCTTCTCAATTTCCAGCCTTCTTTTTTCCTTCTGCAGTCGTTCTTTTTCTGCTTTCTGCGCTTTTTCCTCCTGAAGCTGCTTATAGAGCTCATAGATATTATCGTCAAACTGCCTGCCGACAATGGATTCGAATTCATATCCACCCTTCTTTAATTCCACATACAGCGTCTCAATGTCCTTTGGATTCTCCAAATCAAAATCACCGGTAATGGAATCAATGAGTTGTTTGTCCCTTAATGCAGCCTCGTACTCTTCCTGCGTCCGAAAACGTCTTCCCTCAATCGTCCATTGTAACTTGATCATTCATTCTCCCCTTCTATCCAAACTTACATTTACATAAACCTATTATCCTAATCAGTTTACATATATACTATTATTGTACTATATTTTCTGTTAATTTCAAGTGTTTTTCTTATTTTTTATACAATTTTGTACATTTCTTCTTTTATCACAATTTTATGTAAACAAAGCGCAGGCTAAATGCCTACGCTTTGTAAAAAAATCATTATTTTATCTCACTGTTATCGTCACGTTTACAGTTGCAGGCTTTGCTTGTGCATCCGCATCTTTAAAATAAACCTGACATGTCAGTTTATACGTACCTTTTTTCATATTCAGCTTATCGCCTGCCAGCGCAAAGCTAAGTGTGCCATTTCGAATCAAATCATACGACAGTGAAAAATTCTGCGCATCCTGTCCCTTCATATTAAGCGTAACATCTGATATACTGTTCAGGCTAAGATTACTGCCCTCAAGCGACAATGATGTTATATATTTGTTCGAATTTGTACGATACAGATTTCCTTCCTTCGGACTTAAAACAACCTTCGGAAGCTTATTAACCGGTTTCACCTTTGCAGTCGTCTCAATCTGATACCCGTTTTCAAGCGTAGCTAAAATTGCTACCTTATAGGTCGTTTTGCTTGACATCACTGCTCTCGTTTTCGCCTTAACCTCAATCTTATTATCCCCATTCAGAGAAGCCGTAAAGAATTTTGTATTGTCCCCTGTTACCGCCACGGATTTGATCGGCGAATCAATACCAGAAACCTTCGGCGTAAAGACAACGGATGTGGTACTTCGTTCGACCAGGTTAATCTTTCCTTTTGCGGAAGACAATGTCACTTTTGCAGATTTTTCATCCATAATTTTAATCGTAAGCGTTGCCTTCTTTACCTCTATGGGGCTGTCTCCAACCATAATCGACGCATACAGATTGAGCTTATAACTCCCCTTTTTAACATGACTGTTTTTAACCAAGCCAAGATTAATTGTCTGTTTCTTTAAGTCAAACCTGTATGAGAGCGCCCCGCCGTCAATCAGCGTCCGGGCTGTCCCGTCAATGCGCATATTCGTAATCTGAACATCATTTCCACTAATGGAAACAGGCATGGATACATTGCTGACTACATTGTCTTTGGCAATTGTTCCAGTATTAAGTATCAGCTGTTTGCTTCCAAGTACAAGCGAAAGCTGCTCCGGCGACTTCACATATGAAATTTTTCCTTTCGCGGCAACCGGCTGTGTCCAGTTTTTGTCTCTTACCAAAACGGTGTAAGAAGCGCTTTTCGTTCCATAATAAGAAATATCCATACCCCGGCTCGCATTTGCTGTCGGTGTGGCAAGACCATCTATTGGCTTTTGCAGCGTAATCTGTGTTGTCGCACTGTCCAAAGCAATCTTTTCCTTGGTCTTTGCATTGATGACATTGACTCTTCCCGAAGTCATTCCAGGACAAACTGTAAGCCCAGTAATGTTTAAGCTTGGTTTCTTATTTTCCGTCTTAACCTTAACATCAATACGCTGCGGTTCATTATATCCGACAAAATAGACTTCCAGCGTTGTTTCAAGCCTTGGAGATTTTGAAGCCGTAAACAGACCTATTGTTTCGCTGTTAAGCTTTCCCTTTGTGCTAAAAGTTACTGTCTTATTGTTTTTATTATATGATCCGTAAAACCGTTCCACATATGCGTCCGACCCTACATCCTTGACCGATGCTATTTCATACTTGCTTGAAATGGTATAAACCGCTTGCGCATTTGCATAAAACAGATTTGCTTTACTCTTTAATTTTAAAGATGCCGTAGGTGTTGTTATTTCCGTAATAATTGATACAGGATACTCATAACGTCCCTTTGTCGTCACAACCTCCAGCACCGCATTCGTTGTGGTCTTTTTGTCATAACTCTTTGCGGGCGCATTTTCCTTGAGCATCATAACAGCCAACCCGTTTACAGGAAGCTTCACCGCAAAATTGGCAGACTCCGCTTTTTGCTCTTCAGTTATTGTTTCCAATACCCGTATCTTTCTTATGGAATTGCCGTTTTGCTCTTGCAGCACAAATTGCGTACCGACTGTATTATTCTTGTTGACAGTTATCACTGCCGTCTCAAGCACAGGCTCATAGTCCATAACATTGATTGTCAGCGTTCCGACAAATGCTCCCGGATCATTTGCCGTAGCAGTTACCTGCACGACACCGACACGCTTTATGTTAAGCACAACATTGCCGTCCTTATCCGTAATCAGTTCTCCCGTCTTTTTGTCCCTTGTAAAAGAAGCAATCTCTTCATCATCAGACTTCCATTCAAATGCAATATTTTTCGCCGGAACTTCATTAATCGTTGCCTCAAGTGCAATTGATACGGAATACTTACCGTTTGCTCTCTCAACCTCATCCAAATCCAAATCCATCCGTTTGCTTTCCGGTAAGAACGTAAATCCCTGACCGCTTTTCCTTACAGGCGTCAGTATAATATTATCAACACAGTCTTCAACAGGCACAGTAATGCTGAACGTCTGCGCAAGCATATCACTGCCCTCAATCGTTCCGTTATCTATCGAAAGCGTATAGCGAAACTCTGCCGTTCCGCCTTCTGTTTCCTTCTTTGTCTCGATAACGACTTCCTCTTTATCCGCAGAAACTACACTGGCAATCTCATCCTCTGTAACCCGTACGCAATTGACACTAAGCCTTTTGTCAATTTCTTCCCATGCCACATTTCTTCCCACATATTCATATGTAACACGGAATGTTTCTTCTCTTCCTCTGTTAATCAGCGTCCTTCCATCAATCTTAATACCTGTAATGCGCGTTACGGAAACGGGAAGTCTGGTTGAAAACGATTCATATCCCTCCTGTTTATAGGTCGCGCCGAAATACTGAACAGGCGCGTCATCACTCGCCGAAAGGCTGACGGAATCATCATTCCATGTCCATCCCTCAGGAAGCTCACAATATTCAAGCGTCCTGTCAACATTCTCAATATAACTGCTTATTCCCGCCTCCGCAATTTTCATTTTCTTTTCTGTCAATGAAAAGAGACCTGTTACAGATACGGATATATTGGTAACATGCGTTGTTCCGTTTAAGGATGCCCGCAAAATTGCTGTTCCTGACCCCATCGCGGTTATTCTTGCCGTCGTCGCAGAAATCGGTTTTACATAAAGCACATTCGGATCAGAGGATGTAAATGTTACATGATGCGTGTCATCTTGTGAACCGCTCGGCAGCATATATGCCTCCACCTTAAAAGTGTCCCCTGTGACCATCTTACGGTTCGATGTATTTAAAACAATGCCGTCCACCTTTACCGTAACCGTAACAATAATTGTTTTTTCCACACCGTCCGCAAAAATTGTCACAACCGTCGTACCTGTTTTTTCTGCCGCACTGACAATCGCACTGTTTGAATTTTCCTCATCTGCCCTAACCGTGACAATGCTTTCATCCGCAGACTCAAAAAACGGTGTCTGCTTATTTCCGGTAACCGTGATAACAGCAGCGTCCTCACCTTCTTCGCCAAGAAACAGCATATTTGTTGTTATCTCTGCCCGAAAATCATTTTGTATCGTTTCCTCACGGTATCCTATTGTCACTCCTGGATAGGTCCTCCCCCATCCGTCCGCATCGGAAATTACCATATCATAAAGCGTATCCTTATTCGGAAGCCTGTCATAGAACTCCTTCGTAAAATAGTAGTAATCATCCTCTGTTGCTGACGTAATCGTCAAGTCTGCAAGTGATGTCGTATCATTTGGCGCATAAAGATTTACTGTCGCAGGAAGCGCCATATATTGAAGGTTGATTCCGACCACTCTGTTATTTGCCGTAACCTTAATCGGCATACCTCTATTAAATGCAATTGTTTTAAGCTCACCCTTCTCATTTTCACTTTCCGCATAATAAGGCTTTGTCATATCATCCATTGTAAACGGATAACCCATATTTTCATATTCCTTATTTTTATGCGTCAACAGCACATAATAATCTCGAAATGCCTTTGTCCGTTTCAGTCCCGTAACTTCCATATAGATACTGTCGGAATATCTGTTTGTGACAACGGTTTTAAGGTCCTCTACCACCCTGCCGCTCGTTTCCGTAAGCTTTATTTCGAAATCATCCTCTTGGGAACAGTTTGGTGTTTTTATGTAGACCTGCATTGCATCGTCATTAATCCATGATATAGAATACTCATCAAGGATAAACTTATTGCCCTTTGCCGCAACAAGCTCAAATTCATAAGAAGCAATCTCTGTTTTTCCTTCCTCCACATTTTTAAAGATTTCAATCTTATATTTTCCAAGATCAAGCTTTTGTGTCGGAATAACAACCTTTATACTGGTTCCTCTGCCCGCATCCTCTCGAAGCCACTCTGTTGCTGAAATTACAATCTCTCTTGAAGTTCCATTTTCGGAAGTAAGCTTTGCCGACAAATCACTACTGGTAAGCCCTGCTTCTTCATAATAGTAGTAAAAATAATGTCGCTCGGCATTTTGGGAAATCACCTTTGGAGCATCCCATCTGTTAGTATCTAAAGCTTCTGCATCAACATCAAATTTCTTAAAATACGCCTTGCCGTCAACCACAAGCTTAACATACTGTGTTCCTGCCGTCAGCGCATTTTGGGGCGTAAGGTATACCAAACTTTCCGTCAGTGAATTTACTGTAACAGGATTGCCTGTCTGAGAATTTTCATCATTAACAATGCTAAATTGCGTCCTTTTACCATTCAAGTCAACCGCAACGCCTGCTTCTATTGCTTTTAGTACAGGATTATATGCCGCATAATAAATTCCTGTCTGTACTGTCGAAGTAAACTCATTTTTTGAAAACCAAATATTATTGCCTCGCAAGGAAACATAAATATCCTCTCCTGCCTTTGGCCAACTGCTTCCAATTTTTTGGAACTTAAATATATAACCTGACCAAACTTGCTTATAACCTGCCTTCGTGGACGAAAGCGGCGTGCCTGTCGAAGAACCGAACCTAAAATTATATGTAATGTTATCCGGATTAAATCCCGACCCCTGTATAAAAAGATATGCATATGGACTTGTATTATCATAATCCATCGCTACCGTACAATTTGTGACAACCGCTTCAGAGGTTATGGAAACAGCGCCGCTAATATCCATTGTTTCTCCGGTATCAAAGACAAGATTCAGATTATAACTGCCCAGGTCAATTGCATTTTTTAAATTTGACAAAGTCCATGTGCTTTTATATAACAAAACATCCGTCTGCTGCAATACTTCATCCAGTAATTCATTTGGGAATTCATAATCACTGCATATTCCAGTATAACGCGGATCTGTCTTAACCTGCTTTTTTACCGGTATGCTGTCCTGTGTCGGAGCTGCCACCGTCTCTCCATTGTTAGAAAGTGCAATACGGCTGATGTCATCCGCCGTATTAAAAATAGTCACTTCAACGCTGTCATCTGATGCCCCCATATAATAGGGAGTCTTTTCAAGAAAAATCGGCTGATCCTGCGTCTCGAAAATCGCTACTCTCCGCACCAATTCCCTCGTGCCACCATCTGCGGTCTTCCTTGTCAGGGTAAGAAGCAGATTATGGCGATTCGAAGAGGTATTTGCAAGTTCATTCTTCTTTAAAACTATAATATAATAGCCTTCCTGCTTCTCATCTTTATAAACTTTTCCAAACGGTTCCGGATTACTCTCACCGCAGATTTTATCATCAATGAAAAAATGAACGGATACACCCTCTGGTATCTCGCAATTGCTTAATTTTGCAGTTATAAACAGGGTATCCGCCTTATCCCCATAATAATAATACTTCTCCTCGGTTCCCATCCTAAGCGTCGTATAGTCAATAATATCATCCGGTTCCTGGGAAGAATCTTCACTCGACGAATCGCTTTCTGTACTTTCCGTACCTTCCTCGCTCACATCTGTGGTTTCCCGCACCAGCTCCTCAGAAATATGTTCCTCTGTCTGCTGCGCTTCTGATTCCGTTTCCTGCTGTGTCTGCGATACAAGTTCAATCTCGGTTTCCGTTTCCCACTGCATCGCCGATTCTGTCTGAGCCAAAGTTTCCTCAACCGTCAGCAGTTGCGTTTCCTGCTCCTGCGTCTGTGACAGTGCTGTTTCCTCTGATATGTATTCCTGTTCCGTGCTGTTTTCCTGTGTTGCACTCTCTTGTAATACGCTTTCTTCTTCCACTTGTGTTTCAACAGCGGTCATCGCTTCACTCGCAAGCACATTACACGGAACTGCCTGAAGAATTACACTCACGCACAAGATACCTGCCAGCAGTTTTTTCCATATTTTTGATGCTTTCATGGATAACTCCTCCTTCACTTTCTTCTATTTTCAGTCTTTAGACTATATGGCTGTATATTATCTATCATTATACAATATTTTTCGGACACATTCAATCAAATATCAAGCGAAAAAGAGAAATTCATCGCAATATTTTCCTATATTTCACCTATGTCAAAACCTTATGTAAATGCCCGAATTATGGGCATTTTTTTATGTTATCCGTCACATGCGTTTTATGTTTTTTGCAAAACGAATCGTATCTTTGTAACACTTTTTCACCTTACACATATAGTATAGAAAAACACTTCTTCGGAGGTAATTACCATGAGTGAATTATCAGCAAGCAACTGCGGTTGCAACCAATCAACAAATTATTCGGAGTGCGGATGCAGCTGTGGAAACAACAACGGATTTGGAAGCTGGATTTGGATTTTAATCCTTCTTTGCGGATGCGGCGGCTCGAACGGCTTTGGATTCGGTATGGGTAACGGCTGCGGTTGCGGAAACGACAATGGCTGTGGCTGCGGAAACAACAGCGGCTGTGGAAATTGGATTTGGATCTTAATTCTCCTTTGCTGCTGTGGCGGCTCTAATGGCTGCGGTTGCTGCTAATAGCTTCTGCTTTTTTACCCGCAGAGGGCTCGGTCTGTGTACCCGGGCCCTCTTTTTATCCTATTAAAATGTCACGAGGAATATATAGTATCTCTTTCTCATATATTTTACTGAATACTTATGCTGCATATTCCTGCATTGCTGCCGCATGAATGAATTAGATTGGAGGTTTGAAACACTATGGAGGACAATGATTATGTGCTGGCATTTGACCATTTTTATACCACCAATCATATCCAAATCCTAAAATCACTTATCCCTTTTATAGAAGGGGAGCATTCCGGCATGCTTCCGGCTCTCATTAAATATATGGAGCTCCAATATACGCTCAACCTAATCAAAAAGGGAACAAAACCAATGGAGGAAAGCAGTATTCACGCATGCAGCAGGCGTCAAAACGAAAAAGACGCAAAAGGAATCGAAGATAATATTGAACAAATATATAATGCTGTACACCGCTATCTTGCTCCTGATGAAGAAAAAGAGTTCTCGCAGCTTTTATCCGCAATGCGCACAATGAAAAATATGCGTGAAATGCAGCAAATGTTCGAAATGCTGCAAAGTCTGAATCCGGATAGCGAAAGCAACGGCAGTATGGGCATGGGCGGTATCGATATCAATGAAATCATGCAGATGTTAAATCAAAATGGAGGATGAATCAGTATGGACGCAAACAAAGAATGGATGAATGATCCCGCACTTGCGGCAATTGACAAAGCAAAAATTGAATTTCTTGAAAAACTTTTTGTACAAAGCGCCTCAATCGACATGACAAACCAAAAAGAAATGCTGCCTTTTCTGCTCTCACTCTCAAAGCTGAGCAAAGAAAACAACATTTCTTTTGAAAAAAATGAAGTTGCATTAATTTATTCCGTGCTTCAAAAATACTCCAGCAAGGAAGATATTTCTAAGATGGAGAAAATTTCCTCCGCTTTCCATTTCCAGTAAGTACAAGAAGAATACCTACCGAAAACAGAACACATACCAAAAGCATCTGATATTGTATCGGATCTCCTGTTTTGGGAGTAGCATCCTTAACGTGCCGTGCTCCAGAAGGAGCGTTTGCTGCTGCATTCGCCACAGATGCTGTCTTTGTTTTTGTTTTCTGCACGGAAGAGGCACTGCTGCCTCCACTTGCTACAGGCTTTTGCACAGCAATTGCATCTGACGCTGTCGGTACATCCGCCACAGACGCCGCAGGCTGCGTCTCACCTATTGTAATGGAATCAGCGCTTATTCCTGATGTCTGAATGCCTGCCGCAGGCACTCCTTTTGGCGCCGCACCCAATGTCACACTTGTACTGCTGGCAGATGCTGCATTTACACCTGTATTTTCCGTTTTCTGTGCCGATTTTGCACTACCTGTGCTCCCCCCAATTGTCGCACCGAGCGCGATTCCTTTAGAATCATTAGAATCAATCACATTTACCGAATCGCTCTTTGTCTGATCTTTGTTTGAAGATGCAGAATCTTTATCAAATACAAGGTGTTTATACTTCGACGCAAGCTCTTTTGCAATTGCAATTGCGCTGTCTGACTTTGCTGTAAGTGTAACATCTTTTGATGCCTTTGAAAATCCGCTGAATGCATCCTCATCCACATCTGCGAGCGAATCCGGCAAAGCGACGCTTTTAATCGAACTTATGTTTGAGAATGCATCTTCTCCGATTGCTGTCACCGTCTCTGGTATTTTTACATTGCTTGCAGTTCCACTATATTCATAAAGCACCGTTTTTTTTGCGTTCATCGTAAAGCCGGATGTCGTGGCATACCACTTTTTATAAAGTGTCAGATTTTTCTTTACCTCTTTTGTATTTCCATCCGAATCTGTCTTACTGTACTTTGCAAGACAATTTTCATCCGTGTACCAATTTGAATCCGTATTAAAACCAGAATATTTAAAAGAAGCGTCACTGCTGTATTCCGGATAAGCTTTCTTGGAAATACCATTCCCTTTTTCAATTTTGGTTTTCACGCTCTTTACATTTTCATACTCTGTTCCATCATATGTACCACTGTATTTACCGCCGTTCATCTGAAATGTTACGGTATACCCTTCCGTCTCCCAGTGTGCATAAAGCGTTAAATTTCCGGATAAAGGTTTTCCCCATGTCACAAATGCCTCATCTGCATCCTTTGTGTACCAACCTTCAAATTTCTTTCCTTTTATGGAAGGATGCTCTAACGGCTCATTTAACGGCTCATCTTCATACAGTTTTATCTTTTCCGGTACATGATCCGCCCCATCCGCCACAAAAGTGACATAAAAATATTGTTTTATTTTACGATCCCATCTTGCATATATCGTTGTGTCCTGCTCTATCGTATCGCTTGCAAAATTCCACTCTGTCGTACAGCCTGAATCTTTATACCATCCGTCAAAAGTATAGATTGTCTCCTGTTTTCCATCATCAGATTCCACCGTGTAATCTCCTTTGGTCAAGATTTGGGGCTGTTCCCCTGATATGGATACAAGCTCTGAGACTGTACTGTGTGCCAAAACCGTACGTTTTTCACCTATGATTCCAGGAATTCCTGTATCGAACGTTACCGTATATTCCCGCGTTTCTTCTATTTTTGTTTCCGTTTCTTTTTCCGTTTCAGGTTCCGTTTGCGCTTCAGACGCTATCTCGGTTTCTGCTCCATTCGCCTCATCTGCCGTTTTTTCCTTCCCGGCTGCATTCCCATCATCCGTTTGCGTTTGAATCTCTGCCTCTTCGTAATTAATTCCAGCAATTTCCTCAACTTTATCAATGTCTAGATAAGAACTGTAAACAAACTGTTCATATTCTTCAGCAAGTTTCTGAGCCATTTGTATTGATTGCGAAGATTCATTATCATAAATATACACAATGCTGTTCTCCTGGTTCGCACCGCTAAAAGCATGATCAAATACCGTCTCAATCTCCTTGGGTAATACAATTCCTCTGATATTATCAATGCTTTCAAATGCATTCGGCGCAATCGTGGTTACAGAATCCGGTATCCGTACAAGTTTTTCATCACCGCTATACCGATACAGCACTGTCTTATCCGGATTGAGAGAAAAACCATTTTCCGTACTGTACCATTTTTTATAAATTGTAATGCTTTCCGAAATACTGCTCTTTTTGTCAAACTCCGAAATACATTCCTTATCTGTATACCAAGTCCCCTTCTGCGTCTCATAACCCGCATATGAAGCATATTGGTCATCAGGATAGTGATCTATCATCTTGTCATTATCAATTACAAGAACCGGAGTTTGGTTTTCAAAACGATAACCGTTATATTCTCCGTTAAACGTTCCTCCATTCATGCTAAAAGTAACTGTGCTCGTCTCCTCCGCCTGCGCTTCGGGCATCGGTATCTGCGAGATGACCACCGCCAAAATCATCAGGCTTACTCCTAACATGTTTTTTAATCTGTGATACATTTTTTCCTCCCCCTAATCCATTTTTTTTGCAATCACCACAAATCTACCATCCTCTGTATAATAGTCACACGTCGATAAAATCAAACAGGAATCGCCGTATTCAAGAGATTCATCCGTGGTGTAAAGCGCATTTTCTTCTATATTCTGTTGAAATTCATCAAACCGTTCTTTTGTACTGATGTCAATTGCATCATAATACCGGAATACATCCTCATCCTCATAAGCCACTTCCGAAAGCATTGCTGCCACAACACGATATGTTCCCTCTTCATAAAGGCTGTCAAACCGTATTGTTTGGTGTGTCATACAAAAGTCTTTATCCTTGAAGTATTTCAACGTTCCAAACATTACGCCTGTCCGCATATTGTGCCCGTAGATAATAATATTCTGCCCTCGCGCAAGTACATCGCTTCGGTAATCCAAAATCAAAAGCCCGTTTTTGTCTTCCTGACCGGTGAAGTTTTTATCCAAATAGTAGTTGTTGTCCCCTTCTCTTGACATCACGGGATAATTAATTTTTGTTCCTTCAATGGAGAGCCAGCCCGAAAAATCGTTATTTTCTTCATATAATGCCGTAAATTTACTTAAAATAACAGTCTCAGCCGGCACAAAAGGCTCTTTCCCCAAAGAAAATTCCGTTTGCTCTTTTACATTATCTGTCAAATTTTGCACATTGTCCGCATCAGCATTTACCTGGATTTTATCCTGCAGCTTCTTTGTCTGATAATTCGTCCGTATATCCAATAGCAGATTCCAGTTCAAAAACACAACGCAAAGCAAAAGAACTGCTACAGATACCGCAACTGCAATCCTCCGGTTTAGATTTAACAGCCTTTTCACCGTCTGCTTTCTTCTCTTTTTGATGAGAATCTTATTTTCAACCAGCATTCTTTGGTTCTTTGTCGTATTGCTCAATACGCTGTCCCAAAATTCCTTCCCCTTACTGCTTTGAAACGTTATGTTTTTTATCCTTACTTTACTGTAAATTTCCTGTGCAAGCCGTGAAGTAAGCTTTTTCTTTCCGCCCATTAATTGACTGATAAGCTGTAAATCATGCTCTAATGCCTTTGGATTATAACCTGTCCCATATTCACCATCATTTTCCATAAATACACCTTATACTCATTATGTAACCTTATATTTTTTTAATATAACATAAAAAAAGGAAATTGTATATACAATTTCCTTTTTTTGTACATTTTACACAATAATTTTGAGCATTTAGACAATTTCCAACCACAACATTTTTGACAAATCACATGCAATCGGCGCCATCAACATAACAAATTCCCTACAAATTTGAGTAACTGTATCATTTCTGTCTCCATGGACTTCTTTTGTGCCTGTTTCACACTCTGCTGTCATATCCGTATTATCCAGCCGCTTTGGTACCGCTGTATCCACTGCACATTTTCTGACCTCTGCCACAATCTCTCCGATTTTCAGCTCTTTCTGTAATACATTCAAAAGCTCCATTAGCGCAGCTGCAATATTATGACGATTCGGCATCGTGTTCTCACGCTGAATATATTTATCAATCTTCTGTTCTGCCTGCTCAAAAGAAAGATGAATCCTTTGAATGCGCTCCTTTGGGATTGTTTCATATCCTCCCTGGCTGTTCCACAAAGATGCTGCAAGAATCACGCGCCTATATCTGCCAAGAAACTTATAGATTCCCTCAAGCGCTCCATCGTTCCAACTCTCATAAAAAGGTGCATCCTTCTCTTTCGGCGTGTTCTCAAAAAGCAAATAAAGCCGCAGGCAGTCTGTTCCATAATCCATTACCAAATCCTCGTCAAACACTTTTGCACCTGTTTTGCCAATCCAGTCAAACAGCACATGTGCTTTATCGCTTTTATACAGGAAGCTGTCGGGAATATCGCATCCCGACAATCCTTTTGCATAGTATTCAATCTCTCTGTGATTAAGCGGTGTTAAAATATGATTCATTGCTTTAATTATTTTACGACAATATTAAGGATTCTTCCCTTAACATAAATCTCCTTTACAACCGTTTTTCCTGCCATAAGGTCCGCAATCACTTTTATCGCATGTGCTTTTTCTTTCACGCTGTCCTGCGTTTCATCAAGCCCTACCATCAGCGTCGCTTTCACCTTACCATTAATCTGTACCGCAATCTCGACATTCGCATCAATCGTTTTTGCCTCATCAAATTCCGGCCATTTTTGCTGGTATGCCCTTCCTTTTTCCGCAAAATGAACTTCCCAAAGCTCTTCTGTCATATGCGGCGCAACTGGATTTAACAAAAGAAGCAGTGTTTCATATTCCGCTTTTGTTATGCTGTTTGTCTTATAGAAATCATTGACAAGCGCCATCATTGCTGCAATCGCGGTATTAAATTTCAGCCCTTCAAAATCGTTTGATACTTTTTTGATGGTTTGGTGCATCTTTGTCTCCATTTCTGCACGGTACGCATCATCCTCTGTCAGCATATCCTGAAGCTTCCATACTCTGTCAAGGAAACGACGGCATCCCTTTACTCCTTCCGCACTCCAGGCTGCACTCAAGTCAAACGCTCCAATAAACATTTCATATGTTCTAAGCGTGTCTGCTCCAAACTCATTGACAACATCATCCGGATTAACCACATTGCCTCTTGACTTTGACATCTTCTCGCCATTCTCACCCAAAATCATACCATGTGAAGTCCGCTTCCTATACGGTTCATTACATGATACCAATCCCTGATCATAAAGGAACTTATGCCAAAATCTTGAATACAGAAGATGCAGTGTCGTGTGTTCCATACCGCCGTTATACCAATCCACAGGCATCCAGTAATCAATTGCCTCTTTGCTTGCAAACGCCTCCTCATTATTGGGATCAATATATCTTAAAAAATACCACGAAGAACCTGCCCACTGCGGCATGGTATCTGTCTCACGCTCTGCCTTACCGCCGCACTTCGGACAAGTCGTTTCCACCCAGCCGCGCATTGCCGCAAGCGGAGACTCGCCAGTATCGGTCGGCATATAACTGTCCACTTCCGGAAGTCTTAACGGGAGCTCACTCTCGTTAAGCGGCACATATCCACAGCATGGACACTTCACAATCGGAATCGGCTCTCCCCAATAACGCTGCCGTGAAAATACCCAGTCACGAAGCTTAAAATTAACTTTTCTGTGTCCGATACCCTTCTCCTCAAGCCAGTCTATCATCGAAGCCTTAGCATCGCTTACCTCTAATCCGTTCAGAAAACCTGAATTACAAAGCGTTCCTGTAGCGACATCCGTAAATGCCTCATTCTGCACATCTCCTCCCGCTACAACTTCTATAATCGGAAGACCAAACTTCTTCGCAAAATCCCAGTCTCTTGTATCATGTGCCGGAACCGCCATAATCGCACCTGTTCCATATGACATAAGCACATAATCGGAAACCCATACCGGAATCGCTTTTGCATTAACGGGATTAACCGCCGAAATTCCTTTTAAGCAAACACCTGTTTTGTCTTTTGCAAGTTCTGTACGCTCAAAATCGGACTTCTTAGATGCCTGCTCACGATAGCCTGCAACTTCCTCATAATTTTCTATGTCTGCCTTATATTTTTCAATCAAAGGATGTTCCGGTGAAATTACCATATAGGTGGCTCCAAACAGCGTATCCGGTCTTGTCGTATAGACAGTCAGGATTTCATCCTTATCCTGAAGCCTAAAGTTAACCTCCGCTCCCTCCGAACGACCTATCCAGTTTTTTTGGGAAACCTTTACCTTTTCAATATAATCAACATCATTCAAACCATCGATTAACTGATCTGCATACTCCGTAATCTTGAGCATCCACTGAGACTGCATCTTTCGGATTACTTCTGATCCGCATCGCTCACAGACACCATTTACAACCTCCTCATTTGCAAGCCCTACTTTACATGAGGTGCAAAAATTAATCGGCATTTCATTCTTATATGCAAGCCCTTTTTTAAACAGCTGTAAAAAAATCCACTGTGTCCACTTATAATACTTCTCATCCGTAGTGTTAATTTCCTTCGACCAGTCAAAGGAATATCCAAGTGATTTTAACTGCTCTTTAAAACGTGCAACATTATTTTTTGTGACAATCTTCGGGTGAATTTTATTTTTAATGGCGTAATTTTCCGTTGGAAGACCAAATGCATCCCACCCCATCGGAAACAGTACATTGTATCCCTGCATCCTGCGCTTTCTTGACACAATATCCATCGCCGTATATGGTCTGGGATGACCTACATGAAGTCCTTGCCCCGAAGGATAAGGAAACTCTACAAGTGCATAATATTTTGGCTTTGACCTATCAATCCCTGCTTTAAAAGCTTCTTCCTTGTCCCATATATCCTGCCATTTTTTCTCAATGTCCTTTGGAGAATATTCTCTGATCATATATCCTGCTCCTTTTATAGTTGATGTGTACGGGCAAATTTTGTCAAAAATTGCCGCGTTCATTTTTATTTCATTTTGACAAACGTGTCTTTATTGTAGCGCAATCGCCTCTATATTGCAAGTCTTGGTAAAGAGAAAAGGAAAAATAACCTTATTGTCATCCGGTCTACAATAACACAAGCGCCTTTCGTTCTATCATTTCTCCGATTCTCTCGATATACTGCGCCACATCCTTCACATTCTCGCACCGTTCAATCCGTCCGTCAGGGTATACTCTTTTCGTAATCGCGCCCGCGCCAAGCGCCACTATGGTCTGCACCTCCTCCATAATCAAACCAAATCGGTCATTATATTGTATTATCGTGTATTACTTGATTTTTTCACTTTTTCAAAATTCTATTATTGAGTATTATATTGTACCATACAAAGGTCATTTGTTGGAGTTTTGTTGGACTAGCTCATTTTGTGTTGGACTAGCCCTTTTATTGGACTCCGACCTTTATATCATCTCAAAGCCCCCTAAGGAACTTCTCTCTCACTCAATGTTTGATTAAAATAACTTCATTTCATTAAAAACCTGCTCTAAGGACTTTTTTTTCTTATCCCCAGTTACCTCGGCATAAATATCCATAGTTGTCTGAATATCCTTATGCCCCATGATCGACTGAATAACCTTGATATTGACATCCGCTTCACACAATCTTGCGCAAAATGTATGTCTTAAATGGTGGCAGGAGAACTGAGGCAAAATAACTGCCTCCCTCTTTTCGTTTACAGCTCTGACTTCTTCCATTGCATTATGCTTTTCAATCACTCTGCGCAAATTTCTGTTGATAGACTCTGGAACATACAATTCGCGGAATCTGTTGCAAAAGATAAAGCCTGACATATCATCAACAGCAGATATACAAAACGTTCCTTCTTCCTCCTGCCTTGCTTTTTCCTCAATAAAAGCTGCATATACAGTGTCAACCATCGGGATAGTCCTTATCCCTGATGCAGTTTTTGGCATATTGATTACCCACTTACTATCCGTCGGATTTCTTCTTCCTGCAAAATAATACAGGGAATGGTTTATATCAATGGTTCTGTTGTCCATATCAATATCTTCCCATCTCAAACCAACCAGCTCACCAATTCTACATCCCGTTCCGACCATTACCGTAAATAAAGGCTTCCACTTATTATACTCCGGCATCTCATCCAAATAAGACAAAAATTCTCTCTGCTGCTCCAATGTCAAAGCATGTCTTACATAAGAACCGCTACTTTGCGTTTTCTTATTCAACTGCTGTATAACACCATCAGCCGGATTGGCTCGGATAATATTATCCCTTACTGCCATTTCAAGCGCAGGTCTTATCAATCTCTGAATGTACTGGACGGTTCCTACATGAAGCCCCAAATCACAAATCAGATGATTGTAAAAAAACAAAATATCACTGTACTTGATTTCTCCAATCTTTTTCCTGCCAAATTCGCCCCGGATATATCTATCATAAACCTCTAAATAGTTAGCTCTAGTAGATACCCTCAATTCACTTTTTGTTGACATATAACGGTCAAACATAAAATTCAGATCCGCTGTTCCTGCTACATAGGAATCAATACCATCTAACTGATCCTTCTTTAGTTGCTCCTCCTTTTCCCGAAGTGTCGGCAAGTCCTTCGCATAAATATATCTCCGCTTACCAAAAGGATTAGTATATGCGTACAAATACATTTCCTTTGAATCGCTGTACGATTCCCCTTTCCGAAGCACTCTGCCTTTCTTGTCTTTTCGTGATGCCATGTATGCATTCCTCCTTTCATTGTCAAGGAGAGAATCAATCAGTATTTTTCGTTATCCAAGATAATTGAAACACCTTTCTGCACCACTTGAGTAACAGTCATCTCAGAAGAATCCGCATATTTTTTTAATTTCTCATAGTCCTCTGGCTTCATTCTGACGCTGACAACCTTTTCTTTTGTAACGTCAGCCTTTGGTCTTCCTGCTTTCGCCATTGCGCATCCCTCCTTATGACTATTATATTTTTGTCATACAAAAATGTCAAGTGAAAATTCTCGCTATTCGACTTTGAAGCCCTCTAAATATTTTTCAAAGATTTCACAATTTACCAACACCGTTTTTCCCGGCTTATAAATCGCTTTAGCTTCTTTTGCCAGCTTCATAAAACTGGATTTACACATTCCATAATAATCAGCCCCATCTTCATAGCGGCGAAACTTTTTCCACTCTTTTACAATTGTCACCGTTTCACTCATAGTTCTGCTCCTTTCGCTGTACTTTGGCATTATCTGCCAATAAGAAAGTATCTGCTTTCAAATACGCTCTTATTGACAGACAAATTTTCAAAAAACACATACGAGTGACAGCTCATTACACTGTCCACATCGGTATCGCACCGTCATTCCAAACTGACCGGAAAACCCGGAAGTATCATTATCAAAGATATGCCTCATTGCCTCATGCAACTGCTGCACTTTTCGCCAGACATTCATCGCTCACTGCCTTAACTTCAATACCAGATTTCAGTATTCCCT
>CAJUJG010000020.1:3955-54449 GCA_910586715.1 uncultured Lachnospiraceae bacterium | reverse complement strand
CCATGCAAAACCACTTCGTGGTGGCTTGATGCATCTCTGCCACTACGCTATTTCATGGACTTTGCAGCCAGTGCAAAGTCCTGGGCTGAACTGTTACCAAATTCCTATGTTTTAAAAATATTCAGCTACTACCTGAAAAATGTAGAATTTCAAATAATAACTCTCATCCGCCGCCCACAAAATCGGATGATCCGGTGACTGCGTGCGGAACTCCACCTGCCGTAAACGCTTGTGCGTACTCTTTGCCGCCTCTTTGATTGTCTTTGCAAGAAGCTCCTGCGTCATAAAATGCGAACAGGAACAAGTCGCCAAATAACCGCCGTCTTTTACAAGCTGCAGCCCTTTCCTGTTAATCTCACGATAGCCCTTAATTGCGTTTTTTGTCGCCTCACGCGACTTTGTAAACGCCGGCGGGTCAAGAATTACCACATCATACTGCTCACCGTCTGACGCCATACGCGGCAGCTCATCCAAAACGTTTGCACACCGAAACCGCACCGTATCCTGCAAACCGTTGCGCCGCGCGTTTTCCTGTGCCTGCTTCACCGCAAACTCCGATATATCAAGCCCTGTTACCTCCTTTGCTCCTGCAATGCCTGCATTCAGCGCAAAGGTTCCCATATGCGTAAAGCAGTCTAAGACGCGCTTTCCCCTGCACAATTTCTGTATCGCGAGCCGGTTGTATTTTTGGTCAAGGAAAAACCCTGTCTTCTGCCCGTTTGCCACGTCCACCAAATAACGCACGCCATTTTCCGTAATCTCCACATTCGTATCAAACGGCTCACCGATAAAGCCCTTAACGCGCGGCAATCCTTCCTTGTCACGCTCTCTTGCGTCACTTCGCTCATACACGCCGCGGATTTTGATGCCGTCTGCCAAAAGAGTCTCTTTCAGCAATGTTACAATCATCTCTTTAAATCGGTCAATGCCAAGCGCAAGCGACTCTACAACAAGCACATCCTCATACTTATCAATCACAATCCCGGGTAAAAAGTCCGCCTCCCCGAAAATCACCCTGCACGATAACGTATCCACCGTATCCTTCCTGTAATTCCATGCCGCCTGTACCCGCTCCTTTAAGAACTCCTCGTCCACCTGCTGATTTGGTCTGCGCGTCATCATGCGCACCCTGATTTTGGAATTTTGGTTGATAAAGCCGCGCCCCATCACATAACCGTCAAAGTCATGCACCGTCACAATATCACCATTATGAAACGTGCCTTTTATAGTGTCAATCTCGTTGTCATACACCCAAAGACCGCCCGCCTTCAGACTTCTTCCCTCGCCCTTTTTGAGCAGTACCACTGCCTCACTCATGTTCCGCCTTCTTTCCGAAAAGCCGGTCTATGTACTCCATAAGCGTTTTCATGACACTCGTGTCGGAAAATTCCGCAAGGCAGTCTGCCACGGATCGAAAATACCACTCCTGCTTTTTCTTATCTTTCATGTTGAACTTATTCCAAACAGCGTCACCGCACTGTTCCCACTCCCTGACAAGCGACTCGGCGTTTGCCGTTTTATCCGCGAGCATCACAAGCTTTGCCTCATAGCGCTGGTGTGACAAATGCTCAACCGTCTCCTGCTTTCTGATTTCCCATGTCTCGGACGCCGGACGGTCACGGCGCTTGTCCTCCGTATCCGCCTCCACAATCCGGGTCACGCGCTCTCCGAACACGCGCCGCAAATCCTCCAGCGTCACAGCCGTATCCTCGATTGTGTCGTGAAGAATTGCCGCCTGAATTATCTCAATATCATCCGTAAGCTGCATACAATAATTAACCGTCGTAATAATATGGGTAAAATACGGTATTTTGGTCCCCTTCCGGTTCTGTCCGCAATGTGCGTGCGCCGCAAACTGATACGCCTTCGCAAGCCGCTCATCCAATCCCTGCACAGACGGAAAGAGGGGTGAGCCCTCGTCAGACCGATCCCCCTCATAATGACACGCAAAACAGCCGTCCTCTTTTGCGACGGTATCCGTCATAATAAAACATGGACAGCCTATTCCGCATACCTGCTGATTTTCATGGCAGTTCAGGACAGCATCCACTGCCCTGCAATAAAAATTTCCTTCCGTATCAGCTGTTACAAGATGCTCCTTATTGTACATTGGTAGATTTGCTCCTATTTTTTTCTTGTAAATTCAATAATCCAGCCTTTTCCTTCGTCGCCGCTGCCCGTCTTGTAATCCCCGTATTCCATACGGCAGGTAAAAGAAACGCCCTGCTCCGCTTTCATTTGGTTGATTACACCCTCCAGCAACTTTGTCATTTTACTCTCACTGTCACCGACGCTTGAGCTTTTATAAACTGCTCCAAAAGTTTCAATTTCATACCGTATCGCCCGATTCATTGCAAGTTTTAAATCCTTATCTGAGCGAAACGGTCCCGCAAGACTGTCACTTAAATAATTGTTCCTGTAATTAATCAGATATGCCTGCATCGTCATGCCGGCGACGTTTTTATCCAGCCTTGATTCACTCTCATACACATTCTTCAGCCGTTCCCCGCTGTCCTGCAAAATACAGTTTTCAATCATCGCGTAACCCATTAAATACGAATCAAGATATTTGATGTACGTATTTTCGTCCATATCCTCCACTTCGGTTTTCGTAAAATCGCCAAGCTGCGGATTTTTAAAAAAAGAAAATGTGCCTCGCGTCAGAATAGATACATCCGTATTATTTACAACCGGATTGGTATTTCCGGAATTTCTCGATTCCAGTCCATACCCCGGCACATAATAGACACCGTTCAGTGAAATCTGAAACCAGCCGTTTGAGGTGATGCCTGTCACATTAACCGGAATTCCACTTGCGATAGTTGTGACCGCACCCAAATTCTCATCCGGCTGCCGGTACACTTTTGTATTGTCGTTGCTGTAAAGCACTGCCTTACTCTCCGTAACGCTAAATTCCGCTGCCTGTACCTGCATCATATTATCAACCGCAAACGGTGCTGCTCCCGCAAGCATTGCAAGCGTCATAACAAGCGCCGCGCTTTTTCTCCTAAGTCCCTTCATCTTAATTTCCCCCTTATTTTTATCTCCAAATGCCGACCCTATCCTCCGGAGCGACATACATTCCGTCTGTTTCCACAATATCATAAATATCGTAAAATGCATCGCATGAGCTGAGCACGGCATTCACCCTAACCTTATTGGGCGAATGCGTATCCGTGTTTAACAGATACATCATAAAGCTCGCCGTATCCGCGCTTGCCCAGTTATAGGTCATCTGTCCGAACGCATCGTCAAGCGCATCCTCATCATCGCCAATAATGGAAGTAATACACGTCATCGCGCCCAAATCCGCGATATTTTCCATAAGCGTGAGATCACCGTTGACCTTTGTGCCCATCATCTCATAGTTGTTGTAATATTCCACAATGGACTGGGAAAGTCTTTCGTACTCCGCAAGCTCCTCGTCCGTCCACCAAACATTGTAATTTCCGAATTCATCATACAGCGCGCCGCTTGAGTCAAACGCATGGCTTACCTCATGTGCAATGACAAAGCCGATACCGCCCAAATTAGCCCCGTCTGAATTTCTGCTGTTATAAAACGGTGCCTGCAGAATTGCTGCCGGAAAGATGATCTCATTGTTTAACGGATCATACATCGCGTTAATCGTCTGCGGCGTCACATCCCACTCGGAACGGTCCACTTTTGTACCAAGCTGCTGCAGCTGCGCCTCAATTGCAACCTGCATGCTGACCAGCCAGTTTGAAATCAGGCTCCCACCCTCTGATATTGGCGTTACCTGCATCATATCCTTCGCTGCGGGCCATTCCTCAGGATAACCGATTTTAACCTGCATGGTTTCAAGCTTTTTGATTGCCTTCTTTTTTGTTGCGTCGCTCATCCATTCCTGCTTGTTGATAATCGTTTCATATTCCTTCAAAATCAGATCTATCATACCTTCCACAGCCTCTTTGTCCTCCTGTGAAAAGTGCTCCTTCACGTAAATGGTTCCAAAATCCCACGGAAGTAAGTCCTGTGTCAGATCCATCCATATTTTCTCGTCGCCCCAGCTCTCCGTAATGCCGTACAGGGAATTCTGCATTTTATCGTGCAGCTTCACATAGCCTGACGAGGCATATTCTGCCACATCATTAAGCATGACAAAGCTTGAATAATCCTTTAACGCCTGAAGATTTTCCTCCACTAGGAGCGAGTTAATCTTTTTCGCCTGTTCGACATCAATCACAATATATTTATCCTGTCCAGAAACGCCGAGCGTTTTGAGCATCTTATCCACATCCACGTTTGTGTAAAGCTGCTGCAGCTCTTTTGCCGTGTAGACATTGTAGGTAATCTTCGGATCATAAAGCTGCTCTGTCGTGAGCGTCGATGCGCAGATGTCGCGCAGAAGCGTTTCAATCGAATCCGTGCTTGCCGCCGCCTCGCCTGCACTCATGCCAAACTCTACCAGCATGTCATTCACATAGTCAAGATACATGTCAACATATTCTTTTGTTTCTTTTCCTTCAATGTACTCCTTGCCAATCAATGTATCCGCATACATCATGTATACCGAATACTCGCTTGAATCCGCTTTATCCTGCGAAATATAATAACCGCCTACAATACTGCTGAACCCAAACTCACCGGAAAGGTGCGCAAGCGCATCTACATACTCGTCGATATTTTTGGCGTTTCTGATGCTGTCCATATACGGCTTCAGCGGTCCTAAGCCTGTTTTCTCCCTGTTTTCGGTGTTGGATACGCACTCATACATATCCTTAATTTTCTGCTCCGGCGTTCCTTTCTCATATGTTTTTCCGTCCCCGGCAAGCTCCCGGATAATATCCTCCATTTCGCTGCTCACCACGGCATTGAGCTCACCGAACCAGTCCCAGTGCGCGTCCGTCGCCGCAAGCTCAATTTTGGAAAGAAGGTTCTGATTAACGTATTCATAGTAATCGTCCTGATACCGCACCTCTTTAGGCGTACTGTCCACCCCGGCAGCCGCATCTTCTATATCCTCTTCGGCAATTGTGCTTTCCTGCGAGCCTTTATGAAACTCGTTCGCAATGCTGTCTTTTGCGACGTCGGCAGGACTTTCGTTTTGAACTGTAAACAATCCGCAGCTCGTCGTTCCAAGCGCCATTGCCGCCGCCAAAACCAATGCCAATATTCTTTTCTTCATAAACGTCCTCCATTCCTGTTCAACCGTTCTCAAAATCCTCCCTCTTGAAATCAATCCATACAAATTTATATTATACTAAAAAATCAAAAAGTACAACAATTCACTGAAAACTTTATGGAATTTTGATAATAGTTCATGAAACAGCGTAGTGGTTGAGATGCATCAAACCACCGCGAAGCGGTTTTGCATGGCTTGATGCTTGTAACAGGAAGCCGAAGGCTGAACTGTTACAAATTTTGAGATGTTGTTGCATTTTGATTCAATATTATATAATATTTTTATAGGAGGCGATTTTCATGAACATCTTATTTCTATTTCTGATTATATGCGCAGCCTGCGCTTTATATTTAATCTCAATCAAACCGCGTATCCGCCACAGACCGGACTATACACCGTTTTTCGGACATATGTACGCGCACAGAGGGCTTCACGGCAGAAAAAAAAGCGGAGAGCCGGTTTTACCTGAAAATTCCTATTCGGCAATAAAACGCGCCGCCGATTTAGGCTACGGTATTGAATTTGACGTACATCTGACGAAAGACAATGTCCCTGTCGTGTTCCATGACGACACCTTGAACCGCGTCTGCGGCGTCAAAGGGTATTTGAGGGATTATACCTTTGAGGAGCTTCGGCGCTTCCGGCTGCTTGGCACGGACGAAAAAATCCCTTCCTTCGAGGAAGTATTAAAAGCAGTTGATGGGCGTGTACCGCTGATTATCGAATACAAGGTAGAAAAAAACGCGAACAGGCTTTGCAGCATTTGCGACCGTATTCTTTCCAATTACAAAGGACACTACTGTATTGAATCGTTTCACCCGCTTGCCGTGCGTTGGTACAAGACGCACCGTCCTAATATTGTCAGAGGTCAGCTCTCGGAGGACTTTACAAGGAAAAAACTGCGCCTGTCATACTTTTTATTGTCCCATTTAATTGGAAACTGCTATGCGGCGCCTGATTTTGTGGCATACAACTGCAAGCACGGAAACGAGCTCTCGCGTATTCTCTGCCGCAAATTATACCATTCCTTAAGCGTGGCATGGACGGTGCGCTCGCAGGAGGAGCTGGAACGGGTTTCCAAGAGCTTTGATTTATTCATTTTTGAAGGCTTTGTACCATCTGTTTCTAACTATTCTTAAAGGCAAAACATGATTTGCGTGCACAATTACATACGATTTGATATGATTAAACGGACTTTTGCAAATATTTTATTAAATTTTTCGAAATTGCTTGAAATACGCCGCAAAATTCGGTATTATTGATACATTAAAGGTAACTTTATTTTGTCGCCCTTCCCCAAATTCCCCAACTGCTTGATTTTATACAGGGCGGCATCCCCAGTACAGGATTAAGGAGGACCCCGTATGAATAATTCAGTTAAGGAAATGGATTTCGTATCTCTGAAGAATAATTTCGATGCAGTCTGTGATGACGTGAACGGGAACGGTGAAACTGTTGCCCTCACCTTGAAAAACGGCAGAAAAGTCTTTATCATGCCGGAAGAAAATTATGACGAGATTTCCCACTTTATCATCAAAAGCGTATCGGCTAATACGCTTACGAGATAGAAAATACGTAAACTATGCAATAAAAAAATTGAGCGGACTGCTCAATTTTTTTATTGCATAGTCATTTATGAAATTACCAGTTTTTCGCCGTTCCCTTTTGTCTGACGCGAACACCTGCTCTCCGATAACATATGGAATACATCCATCCCGAAAGAATAAAAGCCAAAAGCACGTCGAGCATAGAATGCTGCTTAATCAGTACTGTTGATAATATGATGCTTATCCCCAAAGCAAGCATAAATCCCGTGATCACCTTATGTTCCTTAAAGCATTTACTTCTCCACACTGCAATCATAATCGCAATGGAGTTATACACATGAATGCTCGGAAGGACATTTGTCGGCGTATCGCTTGCATAAAGAACCGCAATCATTCTTGTAAATACATTGTCCTTCGGAAACACAGCAGGTCTTAAATGATGCCCGTTCGGAAAAACAGCCGAAACAACAATAAAGATGGTCATTCCCGCTATTAAGAATGCAACAAGCCGTTCGCTTTCTTCCTTATCCTTTATGCACAAATAGCATACGGTAATCGCCACGTATCCAAACCACATCACATATGGTATGATAAAGACTTCACAAAACGGAATGTACGCGTCTATTCCAAAATTAATCTCATGAACCGCACCAGTGCGCTGCTCCAAATAAACAAACGCAATCATGTAAAACACGGCGTATACTGCCATAACAAGCAGAGAGCGGTAACTGCCGGCAAGCTCCTGTAATTTGTTTTTCATCATAATCCCCTCTTTTTCAATAATCAACAAAACCAAAGTCAAAAAATTACCGATTATCAAATAATTATAATTTACGCATTTTCAAAAGTCAATTTTAATAAAGTGACAAAGTTTTTGATTTTTGAGCGTTTTTATCGTGAATATTGACGATTTGGCACATATATGCATAATTTCCCGCAATTTTCATAAAATGGTATTTGATTAAATGGTTCTGATGTATTACAATAATTATGTTGCGTTGGTAAAATGTTTGGAGGAGAAACCAATATGAATTCCAATATCAAGTTTGATATGCACTGCCACACGGACGAAGGCTCGCTTGATGGCAAAGTTGAGATTGCAGACTATATAAAGCTGTTGAAATCACAGGGATTTGGCGGAATGCTCGTCACAGACCATGATTCCTATAACGGTTTTCGTTATTACAGGGATAACTTGAAAGACAAAATCAAGGATTTTGTGGTATTGAAAGGAATTGAATACGATACGGTTGATGCAGGACATATCTTAGTGATTTTACCAAAAGGCGTAAAACTTCCTATTATGGAATGCAGGGGGCTTCCCGTGAAGCTCCTGATTGATATTGTACACCGGCACGGCGGAATTCTCGGACCTGCACATCCGTGCGGAGAGCGTCATTTGAGCTTTACACGCACGCGTGCATACAAGAAAAATCCGGATATTATGAAGAGCTTTGATTTTTTGGAAGCGTTTAATTCCTGTGAATCTGTCACTTCCAATATGAACGCAAGGCGCCTTGCGTTTGAATATAAGCTGTCCATGTTTGGCGGAAGCGACTCACACAGCTTAGACTGCATTGGTACGGCATACACAGTTTTTAAAGAAAATATTCAGACAGAAGATGATTTGATTAACTATGTGAAAGAACGCAAAACGCTCGATTACGGCGGAACCTACTATCAGGGCACTGTAAAAGAAAAAATCGGCGTCCTAAATCACGTTCTTGTCGAAGGCTTTTGGTTCTATAACCGTTTTGCAAGTCTTTACAGGGGACATAAGCGGCGTGCTGCGCTCGCATTGTTAAAGCATTAACAGAATTTTCATGACAGAAAAAGGACACGGTTAAATCTCGTGTCCTTCTTTTAATCTGCCCGTATGCATTTCCATCAGCTCATTGCGGTATTTATCGTCCATAATCACCTGCCCGAGGGTATCCATGTCGCCCTCTTCCCAAAGCGTCTTTAACAGCTCATTGTAGCTTTTTATGATATTGCGCTCCAAAAGCTGCATTTCGTTTGATTCATCAAATGTTCCCATAGCAATCGCCTCCTTTACCTTGTTACAGCATTCTGTCCTCACGCCCGGATGTGATAATCCGCATCACACCGCTTGACGTATCAAAAACGACCGTGCGTGGATAATGTTCGCCAACCTCCTCCGCAAGCAGCGGTATGTGAAGTTCGCCCAGCTTTTTTTTGACCGCGGCTACATTTTTTGAGGAGATGTCCCTGCTCTCCGATATAACCGCATTGGCAATCATGTGTGCCCCTCCTGCAATTTTTGCAACAAGCCTATCCCGCTTCGCACCGTTCTCCACTAAAATGTCTACCATCTCATCAAGACCAATATCAGCGTATTTCGCGGTTGTCACGTTACTATGTACGGCATCATCCCGTTCGTATGACACATATTCGGGCAGCATAATATGAATTAATCCGCCCACGTCCGTCTTCGGATCTCTGATTGCAATCCCGACGCACGAACCCAAATCTCTTGTAATCAGCTTCTTTTCCCCGCATGCCACCTTGTAATCTCCCATATTGACGGTGATCATGCTTTCAAGCTCCTGTAATGTCAAGCTTGCCACGTTTTATACCTCCTTGGAACGTTTGTTATCCGTGTATTTTTATTTTGACACAAAAGGAGGACTCAATGCCCTCCTTCCAATCCGCCCAACACATTACGGCGAAACTCCTGTTTCATCAATTCAAACTCTGTCACTGCCATACGGATACATGCAAAATTGGTCAGTCCGTAGCGTTTCGGCGTCTCTTCCATTTTTTCCGCACCGCACTGTTCACAGCGTGTTGCGTGAAAGCTTAAATAACCGCACTCCCTGCAAAAATACATATACCGCTTGACAAGCTTCGTACCCTTTGTCATTTCCATTATTCTGTTCCCCCCTGATACAGATACCCTTTTCTATAAAATGTAATTTTCAGAAATTTTCATTTATCTATTGGAATATTTGTAAATTTATTTTATCATATATATGTATATGTTTCCAGTTTTTTTTCGTATTTATGAAAAAAGCAGTAACAATTCAACCCATGACTTTGCACCTCACTGCAAAGTCCGTAAGAATGCGTAGTGGGTGAGATGTATTAAGCTATTGTGAAGCGATTTTGTATAGCTTGATGCATAACAGTTCTGCACAGCTGAACTGTTGAATTATTTATAGTTTACAGGCAGGTATACAAATGAAAACGAGCGTCAAAAATTATATTAATACTTTCATAATGCGCATTGTAAACGCTGCATTTTATCTGATTCTTGCGATTTCAATATGGGGCGTACTGATACGGATTTTTTCGTTGAGCAATTATAATGTAACCGATCTTTCCCATATTTGGACGAATGAGGCAGGTGATTTCTGTCGGCTTTCCGAGTTTGGAAGCCAGGACAGCCAGCGTGTATATTATACGCCCGATTCGATTGCACCGGATACTGCCATTGTGCTGCGTGCGCGAAACTGCTATGTCAATTTTTATGTAAACGGCGAATTGATCCATGAAGATTACCGCATACAATCGCCGCTTTACGGGAGTTCCCCCGGCAGCCGTTGGCATATGCTTTCACTCGATGCCTCTAAGGAACCCGTACAGCTGTGCCTTGAGGTTACGGCATGTTACTCCGATTCAAAAGGACTGATTGACAATATTTATTTGGGTAAAACGCAGGAGATTTACAGGAAAATAACCTCTGAACGAATTTGGGGCTTTGTTGTGAGCGCCTTTTTGTATCTTTGCGGAGTTGTCATCATTGTGCTGTATTTTTTTATGCGCCGCGGACATACGGCGGGTAAAGATTTGCTTTATCTTGGTCTTGCCACATTTTTCTCCGCACAATGGCTGAGCGCGGAATCTGTTTTGTGGCAGCTCTTTATAGGGCACTCCGAGGTCATCCACCTTTGGGGTTATACTGCGCTTACCGCAATTCCACTCTCCTACGGTATGCTGGCGGTACACCGTTTAAAGGGAAAACTGCGGACATTTTCCGTCGGCTTCAGCTTTGTCAGTGCGATTGGTTTGATTGGAGCCGTCATTTTACAGCTATTTGGAATAGCGGATTTCCACTACTCGCTTGCCATCACGCGAATACTGCTTGTATTTTTAGTTCCGCTTATGATACCATTAGTTTTAAGTTATATGAACAGCGGGAACGAAAACTCGAAAAAACATATTATCTTCCCACTGCTTGCGGTGCTTGTCATATGCATTGCAATATCATTAATCAAGTATATTCAAGGCAGCTACGGCAATTATTCCTCCTATGTGCGCACCGCGCTGCTGTGCTTTCTGATGTGTCTGATTGTATATCAGTTCAATCAGATTGTGACAACGTTTTCAAAAGGAATGAAAGCAGATATGCTGCACGACCTTGCACTGACGGACTACATGACGGGACTATACAACCGCACGGCATTCAACGAGCATGTTCCGGAATACAACCATATTATTGACAGTTTTTCGCCGCTTGGAATTATCCAGTTTGACGTCAACAACCTCAAAAAGGTCAACGACACACTTGGGCACGAAAAGGGCGACATGATGATAAAAGCAGTCGCCGACGGTCTGCGGTACACATTTGTACACTTTGAGAAAGAGTGCGCCTCTTACAGAACGGGCGGCGACGAATTTCTTACCGTTATTAACGCCATCAACGCGGACGAAATCTATCATACGTGTATTCAACGTCTGATGCAGTATTGTGAAGATTTTAACAAGCAACCCGATTTGGACTTTACGCTGACAATTGCACACGGCTATGTTCTGATAAAAGGCGGTAAAACGCTGGAAGAAGCAATTGATGAGGCGGATGCGCTGATGTATGAAAATAAGCGGATGCTCAAGGGCTTGCGCTGACATAAAAACCAAAACAGAAAAGGAGGCGGCAGATATGCAAAATTATTCAGGTGAGGTAGGATTACAATACCATTTACAAATACGGCCGGGAGATGTCGGTCGTTACGTCATTTTACCGGGAGATCCCAAACGGTGCGCAAAAATTGCAAAGCATTTTGACGATGCGAAGCTTGTTGCGGACAGCAGGGAATACATTACCTATACGGGGTATCTCGACGGGGAAAAGGTGAGCGTTACCTCGACCGGCATTGGAGGACCGTCGGCCTCTATCGCTATGGAGGAGCTGGTGCTTTGCGGAGCGGACACGTTTATCCGCGTAGGCACATGCGGCGGGATTGATTTGGAGGTGAAGGGCGGCGATATTGTCATCGCAACAGGCGCAATCCGAATGGAAGGCACAAGCAAGGAGTACGCGCCGATTGAGTATCCCGCCGTGGCGGATTTGGATGTCACAAACGCGCTTGTTGCAGCATGTAAGGAGTTAGGACTTCCTTACCACACGGGCGTTGTTCAGTGTAAAGATGCATTTTACGGGCAGCATGAGCCGGAGCGGATGCCGGTCAGCTACGAGCTGCTCAACAAATGGGAGGCATGGAAGCGCATGGGGTGCAAAGCGTCCGAGATGGAATCGGCAGCGCTGTTTATTGTGGCAAGCCATTTAAGAGTGCGCTGCGGCTCCAACTTTTTGGTTGTCGGCAATCAGGAACGAAACGCCCTGGGAATGGATAACCCGATGGTGCATGATACCGAATCCGCCATTAAAACAGCCGTTGGCGCCATCCGCAAATTAATTGCTGCAGACCGTGAAAAATAACAGAAACCTATCGGAAGGAGGCATTCAGGAATGAGCCAAAACAAACCGAAATACAACAGAATTTTTACCATTGTCATTGACTCCTTGGGCGTGGGCGCTGCAGACGATGCGGCTTCCTACGGAGATGCGGGAACCGATACGCTCGGTCATATTGCGCAGCATACGCAAAACTTGCAAATCCCGAATCTCCAAAAACTGGGCATCGCAAACCTGCGTCCCCTAAACGGCGTATCACCAGTGGAAAATCCGTCCGGTTATTTTACGAAGCTGCACGAAGCAAGCACCGGAAAAGATACAATGACAGGGCATTGGGAAATGATGGGTCTTCATATCACAAAACCTTTTCAAACATTTACCGATACCGGATTTCCCAAGGAACTGATTGACGAACTGTCCGCAAGAACCGGACGCACCATTATCGGCAATAAGAGCGCAAGCGGCACGGAAATACTTGATGAGCTTGCCGAAGAAGAAATTGCAACAGGACATATGATTGTCTATACGTCCGCAGATTCCGTACTACAGATTTGCGGAAATGAAGAAACTTTTGGTCTTGAGGAGCTTTACCGCTGCTGTGAGATTGCAAGGGAGCTTACGCTGCGCGACGAGTGGAAGGTCGGGCGCGTTATCGCAAGACCTTATGTCGGAAAGAAAAAAGGAGAATTTGTACGCACAAGCAACCGCCACGATTATGCGCTCAAGCCCTACGGTCGGACTGCACTCAATGCACTGAAAGACGCAGGGTTTGATGTCATTTCGGTCGGAAAGATTTTTGATATTTTTGACGGTGAAGGGCTTACGGAATCAAACAAATCCAAAAGCTCCGTTCACGGCATGGAGCAGACGATTGAAATTGCCAATCGGGACTTTCATGGTTTGTGTTATGTGAATCTTGTGGATTTCGATGCACTGTGGGGGCACCGCCGCAACGTAAAGGGCTATGCACAGGAATTGGAAAAATTTGATGAAAAGCTCGGGGCGTTTCTAAAACTTTTAAGGGACGATGATTTGCTGCTTATCACCGCGGACCACGGAAACGACCCGACACACACCGGAACGGACCATACAAGGGAAGACGTCCCGTTCCTCGCATATTCGCCGTCCTTTAAAGGCAGCGGGAAACTGGAGGATGAAACATCCTTTGCCGTAATCGGCGCTACCATCGCCGACAATTTCAATGTACGGATGCCGGAAGATACGATTGGTCATTCCATACTGGAAACCCTAAAATAGAAAGACGAGGATAATACTATGAATATGGATCAGAAAGAACTTCTAAAAACCGTTGACCACACGCTGCTTACGCAGACAGCCACATGGGAGGAAATCCGTCAAATCCTTGACGATGCGATTGCCTACGGCACGGCTTCCGCCTGCATACCCGCCGCTTACGTGAAACAGTCGGCAGATTATGTAGACGGTAAACTGCCAATCTGTACCGTAATCGGTTTCCCAAACGGTTACCATACAACGGCAGTAAAGGTATTTGAAACAAAGGACGCCATCGCAAACGGAGCATCGGAAATCGACATGGTCATCAACATCGGCTGGCTCAAAGACGGAAAATATCAGGAGATTGAAGATGAAATCCGTCAAATTCATGAAGCGTGCGGCGGAAAAATTTTAAAGGTCATTATCGAAACCTGCCTGCTGACGGACGCAGAGAAAATTAAGATGTGCGAACTTGTCACAAACGCAGGCGCGGAATTTATCAAAACCTCCACAGGCTTCTCCACGGCGGGCGCTACCTTTGCGGACGTAAAGCTAATGAAAGAACATATCGGAAAAAATGTAAAAGTAAAAGCTGCCGGCGGTATTGCATCCCTCGACGATGCGCAGGAGTTTATTAAGCTTGGTGCGGACCGATTGGGCACAAGCAGAATTATCAAGCTTATCAAAAACACCGACAGCGGTTCCGGTTATTAAACTACCTTATCAAACGGCAAAAAGCGGAGAATCAATTGCAATTCTCCGCTTTTTTATGTTTTATCCTTGTCCGCATTTTCCGTATCAATTTTTGTCAGAAAGTCATTTAAGTTCAGCAGTCCCTTAATCATCGCTTCCATTTCGTCCTCATACAGGTCCTTCACAATTGATTTTATCATTTTTTTATGAAAATCCCTGTGATGAAAGAACGCTTTTCTGCCCTTTTCCTTTAAAACAACCAATACAACGCGTTTATCCGTGTCGCTGCGTTTGCGCAGGATATAGCCTTTGCTCTCTAAGCTGTTCATATTGGTCGTCAGCGTGCCGACCGTAACGCCAAGGCGCGCTGCAATCTCGGACATGCGGCGCGGCTCATCAATGCCGATTGCCTCAATGATATGCATATCATTGTTTGTAATATCCTGAAATTCCTCCGTTATGATTGCCCGCTCTTCCATGTCCATCATATTGTTAAAAAGCTTCACCAACAGTTCATTTAAGGTTCTGCTCGTCTTCTTTTCCATGTATGCACCAATTCCCCAATTAAACTTTTTAAGCGCCCCAAACGAGTATGCTTGCTCCATATGTAAGTCCTGCGCCAAAACCTGACAGCACCAGTCTGTCACCTTTCTTTAGTTTTTTGTCTCTGTTGAGTTCATCAAGCAGCACCGGAATTGTCGCCGACGACATATTTCCGATTTTGTCTAAATTCATGGGGAATTTTGATAAATCTGACTTCAGACGCTTTGCCACCGACTCAATAATACGTACATTTGCCTGATGCAGCACGAATAAATCGACATCCTCTACCGCTAAGTTTGCCTTATCTAACGCATCCTTAATGCACGCCGGAACCTGTCTTGTCGCAAATTTATATACTTCCTGTCCGTCCATATGAACATACGGATTAACAGTCTCCTGCTCCTTGGCATACGGGTTCTCAAGTCCCCGCTCCCCGCACGCGAGCACCATGCCCTTCGTGCCGTCGGCACCCATTACCATACACTCAATGCCTGCTTTCCTGCCGTTTTCACAAATTTCATCCTCCTGTGAAAACTCCATAAACGCAGCGCCCGCACCGTCACCGAACAACACACAGGTTGACCGGTCTGTCCAGTCTACCAGTTTGGAAAGCACTTCACTGCCGACAATTAATGCATTTTTATAAAGTCCGGTCTGCATATAAGCATATGCCGTATTCAGTGCAAACAAAAATCCGGAGCACGCCGCATTCAAGTCAAACGCCACCGCCTTATGCGCGCCGATTGCACTCTGCACCTGACATGCACAGCACGGAAGTAAAAGCTCCGGCGAACAGGTTGCCACCAATATCAAATCCACGTCCGCCGCGTCGCGTCCCGCCATCGCAAGCGCCTTCTCGCACGCTTTTGCGGCAAGCGACGATACCGTATCTCCTGTCGAAATCCTGCGCTCCGCGATGCCCGTGCGTTCGCGAATCCACTCGTCAGAAGTCTCCACAATCTCCGCCATATCAAAATTTGTCACTATTTTTTCAGGCAGGGCGCTCCCCGTACCTGTTATTTTTATTGCCATTATGAAAATTCCTCCATTATATCGGCTACCGTCTCGATTTTATTTGCACGGTAGGCATTGCTGCCGCAGAAAATCAATCCCTCATCAAGATTGCCCTTTACCGCATTCACAAGCGCCTCCGTAATACAGTACGGCGTTGTCTCAGGGTTGCAGGTGCTGATGCACTGCCTGCACCCTCTCATAAACCGTTCACCTGCCGCCACTTTATCCAGGAAAGCATTATGTATCGCACGCCCCGGCATTCCGACCGGACTCTTTACCAATACAATATCCTCTTTCTTTGCATTAATATATGCCTGCTTATACGCCTCCGACGCATCACACTCCTTGGTGGTGACAAAACGTGTGGCAACCTGAACTGCTTTTGCGCCCATCTCCAAATAATGCTCCATATCCGCACGCTCATAGATGCCGCCCGCCACTGCGACAGGCACCCCCATTTCATCCGCAAGCGCGATAATCTGCCGGATTTCCTCATCATAATCCTTTGTCTTAGAAACCGTGTATTCTTCGATTTCCTCAATATGAAAACCTAAATGTCCGCCTGCCAAAGGTCCCTCTATCACGACCAAATCAGGCTTCCGGTTATACTTTTTGTTCCAATACTTCGCAATCACGGACAGCGATTTTTTGCTTGAAACAATCGGCGCAATTTTCGCATCGCCCGAAACCTCCGGAAGCGTCATCGGAAGTCCGGCGCCTGATATGATAATGTCAACACCCGCGTCAACCGCTGCTTTCACGTATTCCTCATAGTGCTTCGTCGCAACCATAATGTTGACTCCGATAATACCGCCGTCTGCGATAGCTCTCGCCTTTCTGATTTCCTCGCCAATCGCCTTGAAATTACATTCGATTGGATGCCTGTCAAAGTCGGGGTCACGATAACCGATTTGCGCCGTCGAAATGACACCGATGCCGCCCGCCGCCGCTACGGCGCCCGCCAGTCCAAAAAGGCTTACACCCACACCCATGCCGCCTTGTATAACAGGCACACGGGCTGTGAGATTTCCTATTTTCAATTCATTTATTTTCATCAAATGCTCCATTCCTTGCACAGAGAACTAGAAACTTCTAAAACGCTGATAACGCGCTTTTGCAATGTCCTCGCCGCTCATGCCGTCATATTTTGTCAGAAATTCTTTGATATGATCCTTCATATAACCTGCAATCGCTGCTGCGGTATCCTCACCCGCACCGCCGAACTCCGGTATAATCTGCTCTATCACACCAAGCCGCTTCAAATCCTGCGCCGTGATATTCATGACCTCGCTTGCCTCCTGTGCCCTGCTCGAATCCTTCCAAAGAATAGAGGCAAAGCCTTCCGGAGAAAGAATCGAGTAGGTGGAATTTTCAAGCATCCACACTTCGTTTCCGACTGCCGTGGCAAGCGCACCGCCGCTGCCGCCTTCTCCTATGAGAATGCATAAAACGGGTACCTTTAAGCCTGACATCTCAAGCAGATTTCTTGCAATTGCCTCGCCCTGTCCACGCTCCTCTGCCTCGATACCGCAGAATGCACCGGAAGTATTGACAAAGCTTACAATCGGTCTGTTGAACTTCTCCGCCTGCTTCATCAGTCTTAAAGCCTTTCTGTAGCCTTCCGGAAGCGGCATACCGAAGTTGCGCTCCTGACACTCCTCAAAGCTCTTTCCTTTCAAATCGGCAATCACGGTTACCGGCTGTCCGTCAAGAAAACCGATTCCGCCAATCAACGCCTTATCATCGCTAAAGGCTCTGTCACCGTGCGCCTCCGTAAAATAATCGAATATATGTTCCATGTAGTCCACTGCGGACGGTCTGTCTACCTGTCTGACCGCTTTTACCTTTTCCCAAGCCGTGCGCGGTGTGGAATTCCATGTCTGCTCCTTTAAGCTTTCGCTCAGTTCAAACTTCTTACCTGTGTCCTCACAGAAATCAGCGTATGATTTCTTTCCTGCACGTGAACGTGCTGCGCTCTGATGCGCCCTTAACAGAAAATGAATGGTCTTTTTCAGCTCGTCACGTTCCACAATACCATCTACAAAGCCGTGCTCTACAAGAAACTCCGCTGTCTGAAATCCTTCCGGAAGCTCTTGTCCGATTGTCTGCTTAATCACACGCGGACCTGCAAAGCCAATCAACGCTCCGGGTTCTGCCATAATCACGTCGCCAAGCATGGCAAAGCTTGCCGTCACGCCGCCCGTTGTGGGGTCCGTCAAAATGGAACAGTACAAAAGTCCCGCATCACCATGTTTTTTAATTGCGGCAGACGTCTTTGCCATCTGCATTAACGAAATAATTCCCTCCTGCATTCTCGCACCGCCGGAACAGCAAAACATAAATACCGGAAGCTTCAATTCTGTCGCGCGCTCAATTGCCTTTGTAATCTTCTCTCCCACGACATGCCCCATGCTGGACATCATAAATCGGGAATCGCAGATGCCAAGCACGATGTCATCGCCAAACACTTTACAGCGTCCGACCGTGACAGCCTCTTTTAACCCTGTCTTTTCCCGCGCTGCCGCAAGTTTTTCCTCATAGCCGTTAAAATCAAGGGGATTGCTTACCTCCATATCCTCAAACCACGGCTCAAAGCTCTTGGGGTCCGCTACCATACGAATACGGTTATTGGTCTTAACGCGGAAATATCCGCCGCATTCATAACAGATATATTTGTGCTTTACAACGCGCGCACGCTCTACCATCTTCCCGCACTTCGGACACTTAATGCGTTTTTCCTCCGCCGCGGGAGCATCATCTTTTGCCGCCTCCATACCGTCATTGTCCGACCTGCTTTTCAGCTTTTCCTCTAATCTGTTGTATAAATTAATGGGAAATCTCCGCTTTCTTTCCATAATAAACAAAACCTCTTTTCTTTTTAATCGCCTATTGCAAAGGTCAATTCTGCCTTGCATACAACTTTGCCGTTCACCGTTGCCGTCGCCTCGCCGACGCCGATTGGTCCTTTTACTTTGACAATTTTTGTCTCAAGCATCAGCACGTCGCCGGGATAAACTTTCTGCTTAAACCGCGCTTTGTCAATTCCCACAAAGTACGCCGTCTTTCCCTTCCACTCGGGCATCCCCAAAATGGCAACCGCGCCGACCTGTGCAAGCGCCTCAATAATGAGCACGCCAGGCATAACCGGATTTCCCGGAAAATGTCCCGCAAAAAACGGCTCGTTAAAGCTTACGCACTTTTTTCCGAGCGCCCGCTCTCCCTCGTCAAGCTCCTCAATCGTGTCGATTAGCATAAACGGATGTCTATGAGGAATAATCTCCATAATCTCTTTTGCTGTATAAACTGACATATGTGTCACCTTTCTCATATTAAATATTAAAACAAGTATCTTGCTTTATGAAACGTCACTAATTTATGACACATATGTCATAAACAGTTTATTTATGACATATGTGTCAGTTTTACTTTTGTTGTTTATCCGGAATATTTTTTGATAAGAATACTTGCGTTGTGTCCGCCAAACCCAAGCGAATTGCTGAGTGCATAAGGTAGCTCTTCCTGATAGCTCTCCTTGCAGTAGTTCAAATCCAGCTCTTCTTCACTTTCCTGCAAGCCGACCGTCTTGTGGATAAAGCCTTCTTCGATTTCCTTAACACATGCCACAAACTCAACCGCGCCCGCACCGCCAAGCAGATGTCCTACCATTGACTTTGTCGAATTGATTTTAATATTCTTTGCATGATCGCCGAATGCCGTCTTGATTGCTCTTGTTTCAAACAAATCATTATGATGTGTACTGGTTCCGTGAGCATTGATATATGTAATGTCCGTAGGTGCAATACCCGCGTCCTCCACAGCATTTAACATTGCCCTTGCCGCGCCGGAACCGTCCTCTACGGGCGATGTGATGTGGTATGCGTCCGCAGAACAGCCGTAGCCTACAACCTCCGCATAAATCTTTGCGCCTCTTGCCTTTGCGTGCTCAAGCTCCTCAAGCACGACAATGCCTGCGCCCTCGCCCATAACAAAGCCGTCTCTGTCCTTGTCAAACGGAATCGAACAGCGCGCAGGATCTTCACTCGTTGAAAGCGCAGTAAGCGCTGAAAATCCGCCGATGCCCAACGGCGTAATTGAGCTTTCCGTACCGCCGGAAAGCATAATGTCGGCATCACCGTACTGGATTGCGCGGAATGCCTCGCCAATCGAGTTGGTTCCGGTTGCACATGCCGTTACGACATTGATATTCTTGCCCTTTAATCCGAACGCAATGCTGACGTTTCCGGCAGCCATATTGGAAATCACGAGGGGCACAAACAGCGGAGACAGCTTCGACGGTCCTTTTTCCATAAGCTTTGTATGCTCACGCTCCATTGCCTGAAGACTGCCGACGCCGTTACCGATCGAACAGCCTATACGGAACGCGTCCTCTTTCTCCATATCAATCCCTGCGTCCTCAAGCGCTTCTTTTGACGCCGCTATCGCGAACTGACAGAACTGCTCCATTCTGCGGGCTGCCTTTTTGTCCATATACGCGGCAGGATCAAAATCCTTTACCTGCGCTGCTATTTTGCACTTATAATCAGACGCATCAAAATAGGAAATCTTGTCAAATCCGATTTTCTCCTGCTTGATTCCTTCCCAAAACGCGTCAACGCTGTTTCCAATCGGCGTGATTGCACCCATGCCTGTTACCACTACTCTTTTCTTCATCTCTATAACCTTGCTCCTTTCACAGTCTTTTTTACATTGACATGCCGCCGTCAACGCACATTACCTGTCCTGTAATGTAATTTGCGCTGTCGCCTGCAAGAAACAGTACCATATCCGCAATGTCCTTTGTGCTGCCCATCCTGCCCATCGGTATCATGCCTGCAACTTCTTTCTTTGCGTCCTCTGTCATGTTCTTTGTCATATCCGTGTCAATAAAGCCCGGAGCCACTGCATTCACATTGACGCCGCGGCTTGCAAGCTCTCTTGCCACGCTCTTTGTCAAGCCGATTACGCCTGCCTTGGATGCCGAATAGTTTGCCTGTCCCGCATTTCCAAGCACGCCGCTCACGGATGTGATGTTAATGATTTTACCGCCGCGCTGCTTAATAAAACTGCGCGAGAGGTGTTTTATCATATTAAAAGTACCCTTTAAGTTTGTATCGAGCACTGCGTCATAGTCCTCCTCGCTCATGCGCATAATAAGGTTATCCCTTGTAACGCCTGCGTTATTTACGAGAATGTCTACTTTTTTGTATTTTTCCAACACGGTCTTTACGAACGCCTCACTTGCAGCGTAATCGGATACGTTGCACTGTATCGCCTCTGCACTTCCGCCGTCTTGTGTGATTGCGGAGACAACCTCGTCCGCCGCATCCTTGGAACCGTTATAATTTACGATAACGGCCGCACCGTTTTTTGCGAGCGTGAGCGCGATTTCGCGCCCAATGCCGCGTCCTGCTCCCGTTACGAGAGCGATTTTATTTTCTAACATTTCAATACCTGCGCCTTCCATAAACCTGCGAATTTGTGCCCCTGCACAAATTTGCCAGCTGAAAATTTATTTTCAGCTTAGTTTCTCCAAATCTTCAATCTTATCTATATTAATGCACTTAACGTCTTTGTTAATCTTTCTCATAAAGCCGCTAAGAGTTTTTCCCGGTCCTATTTCGATAAACGTGTCAACGCCATCCGCAATCATTTTCTCAATCGTCTGCTGCCAGCACACGGAATTGGACACCTGATTTTGCAAAAGCTCCTTAATCGGCGCTTTGTCCGTTACATCCGTCGCATTGACATTGCTGATATATGGAATTGCCGGATTGCGCAGTTCAATATTCTTTAATTCCTCGCCAAGCTTTTCACCTGCTCCTTTTAAAAGCTCTGAGTGGAACGGGCCGCTTACCTTTAACGGTACACAACGCTTTGCACCTGCGTCCGAAAGCGCCTGCGCGGCTGCCGCCACTGCTTTTTCTTCTCCGGTAATGACAATCTGTCCGGGGCAGTTGTAGTTTGCCACGGTCACAATGCCCTCTGTCGCCGCACATATCTCATTTATTTTCTCGCCGTCAAGTCCGAGCACCGCCGTCATCGCGCCGCCCACCGGATACGCCTCCTGCATGAAAATGCCGCGCTTTCTGATAATATGAAACAGGTCCTTCAAATCCATAACGTCCGCCGCTGCAAGCGCGCCGTACTCACCGAGACTCAAGCCCGCCGTAATGTCCGCCTTGATACCCTTTGCCTCAAGCACCTTTAAGATTGCCACCTCGTCTGCAAGCATTGCAATCTGCGTATATTCCGTGATATTGATGTCCTCGTTCTCCTCGAAACAAAGCTTTTCCATATCAAGCCCTGACGCCTCGCCCGCAAGCGCAAATACTTCCTTTGCCTCGCTGTATGTATCATAAAAATCCTTTCCCATGCCAACGTACTGGGAACCCTGACCGGGGAAAATAAATGCTGTTTTGCTCATTTTATGTGCCTTTCTTTTTATTAAGGTTTTATACACAAACAAATATTTGTATATATCCTAAAATGTTTTGTTTAATAACTCCATGCCCTCCGACATAATCTCGTCGATAATCTCTTTACAGGGCTGCTCCTTCTTGACAAGTCCCGCAATCTGACCTGCCATAACCGTACCGTTTATCACATCGCCTTCGACAACCGCCTTCCTCAGAGAGCCAAGCGTCATCTTCTCAAGCTCCATAAAGTCCGCGCCCTCTTTTTCCAGTTTTAAATATTCTTTTGTCATTTTATTGCGGATACTTCTAACGGGATGTCCCGTCGAAAGACCTGTCACTGCCGAATCAATGTCCTTTGCTTTGATTAACATCGCCTTGTACTTCTCATGCACAATCGACTCCGTCGCCACGACAAAACGCGTACCAAGCTGCACACCTTCCGCGCCGAGCATAAATGCCGCCGCGAAACCTCTGCCATCCGCAATACCGCCTGCTGCAATCACGGGAATGCTCACGGCATCCGCTACCTGCGGCACAAGCGCCATTGTCGTTGTCGAACCGATGTGTCCGCCGCTCTCTGTGCCCTCCGCAACAACCGCATCCGCGCCGCCGCGCTCCATGAGCTTTGCGAGCGCCACGCTTGCCACAACGGGAATAACCTTCACGCCAGCCGCTTTCCACATCTCCATATACTTCGCCGGATTACCCGCGCCCGTGGTAACGACCTTCACGCCCTCGTCCACAATGACCTTCGCAATCTCGTCCGCCTCAGGGTTCATCAGCATGATATTTACGCCAAACGGCTTGTCCGTCAGCTCTTTTGCCTTTTGGATCTGCTCCCTGACAAAGGAAGCCGGCGCGCCGCCCGCGCCGATTAACCCAAGTCCGCCGGCATTTGATACTGCCGCTGCAAGCTGATACGTGGCAACCCACGCCATACCGCCCTGTATAATAGGATATTCAATTCCTAAAATCTCTGTAACTCTTGTTTTCATTATGCGTTTACGCCCTTTGCTTTCATGTAATCAATAACGGAACCAACCGTTGTAATCTTCTCCAAATCCTCAGAAGGGATTTCTACGCCGTACTCCTCCTCGAATGCCATAACAAGCTCGAACAGGTCAAGAGAATCTGCCTCTAAATCCTCTTTAAAACGTGTAGCTTCTGTAATCTCCACACCCTCAACGTTTAACTGCTCTTCAATAATTTCTTTTACTCTTTCTAACATGATAATTGTCTCCTTTTTCCTTTTACATAAAAATTTGTTTGACGGTCAAAAAGTTTGAGTTTCAAATCTTTTGACTTTCAAAGTATTTACGAGATAAAGATTAACGCTTTGTTTCTCAGATGTCAAGGAAATTTTTAACTTTTTCTTTTTATTTATGGTTTGTTTAGGATTTGTTAGTAAAAGCTAACATTATCAATTTTCAACGGATTCAAAAATTGACCTATTTCCTTTGGGTGCCCGTGTGCATAAAACAGAAGACACCCCGTTATCCAAAGTGTCTTCTGCCAGCTACATATATTAAATACGTTCCGCCATCAGCCTCTCTACCTCCGCAGTTTCCGGCATCACGCGCAGCGCGCCCTTCCTCGTCGTGATAATCGACGCCGCCGCATTCGCAAACGTCAGCATCCTACGCAGCTTTTCTTCATCAAATCCATCAATCCCATACTCCAAAACATGATACAGACAGCAACCGCCAAACGTATCGCCCGCGCCCGTCGTCTCAATCGTGTTCTCCTGTAAAAACGGCGCCGCTTCCACGCGCAAGTCCTTATAATACGCACGGCTCCCGTCCTTCCCCATCGAAAGCATAATGAGCGGAATATCATATTCGCCGCGCAATTTGGCAATCCCCGCGTCAAAGTCCTCCTCACCCGTAAACCAGCGGATTTCATTGTCGGAAATCTTCAAAATATCACACTGCGAAAGACCGTACGCAACCTGTTCCTTTGCCTCGTCAAGCGACTTCCAAAGCGGCTCCCTTAAATTCGGGTCAAATGACACAAGCGCGCCGCTCTCCCTTGCAATCCGGATTGCCGTCTTTGTCGCTTTGCGCACCTCCTCATGCGTCATGGAAAGTGTGCCGAAGTGAAAAATCCGCGTATCCTTGAGCAAATCCGCATGCAGTTCGTCTTCCCGCAGCATCATGTCCGCGCCGGGATTGCGGTAAAACGAAAAGTCCCTGTCCCCGTCTGCAAACGTTTCCACAAACGCAAGCGTCGTGCGCACGTCCGCGTCCATAATCAGATTTGAAACATCAATTCCCGTTTCCTCAAGCACCGCCTTTAAACGTTTCCCAAAAATATCCCGCCCGACTTTACCGATAAACGCCGTCTTTTTTCCTACCCTGTTTAACATGGACAGCACATTGCAGGGCGCACCGCCCGGATTCGCCTCATAAACCGGGTTGCCTTGAACACTTGTTCCATTCTCCGTAAAATCAATCAACAACTCTCCCAACGCCACCACATCAAATGTTTTCATATGCAGCTGTCTCCTCACTTTCCGGCGTTACACCGCCTGTCATTTATCATTGCCCGCACAAGTCAATATCTGCCGCTTGGTTTATTTCTCACGGAAGTAATAAAAACCATACGCCGGTATTGTAACCTCCTGCAGCTTCATCTGCTGACCTGAAATCAAATCCTCATACACATCGTCCTTCTGACTAATCCGCGCCTTTTTCTCAAACTCGCTGAAATTAAACAGACCGATGATTTTCTCTCCGTCAAAATACCTGCCAATACAAAGGACCGCCGTATCACCCGTCTCAATCGTCCACGTATCCGCATTCGACACAAACGCCTTTTCCTTTTTGCGGATTTCGACAAGCTGCTCCAAGCGTGCAAACAGCTTTCCTTCCACCGTATCAGGGTCGGAAACGTTCTTTGCAAGCGTCCAGTTCATCGCGCCGCGGTGAATATAGCGCGAATCCGCTGCCTTATTCGGATTATCCTTATAAGTGTAATCATTCACCTGTCCGATTTCGTCCCCGCTATAGAGTACGGGAATGCCGGACTGCATAAACATATACGCGTGCAACATCACGTCCAGTCCGATTGCGCGCTCCATCGCCTCGTCATTCTGCTCAAAGCCTGCCTTCTCAATACCGCACATTGACGCCGTCGTCCCACAGAACCGCGCATCGCCCGTCACAGGGTCAACGTTGTAAAGCTCGCCCCGGCTGTTGCTCTCGCCCGCAAAGCCTTGAAAATAATCGTTCAAATACTGCTTGTGCGAACGCTGCCCAAAACCCTCCATATGCAGCGTGTCATAGTCAAGCCCCCAGCCGATATCGTCGTGGCAGCGCAGATAATTCAAAAAGACATAGTCCTTTGGCAAAGCATTCACAATGTCAAGCTGCTTTTTTAACAGACGCACGTTGCGCGTCGCAACCGTGTGCCATGTCGTCGCCATTGTCGTAACATTGTAAAGCATATGGCACTCCGGCTTTTCCACCGTCCCGAAATACGGCACAACCTTCTCCGGCTCCATCACGACCTCGCCCAAAAGCAATACCGACGGACAGACAATCTCGCCAATCATGCGCATCATGCGCACAATCGTGTGCACCTGCGCCAAATTGCGGCATTGCGTGTTCAGTTCCTTCCAAATATAGGGCACCGCATCAATGCGGATAATGTCAATTCCCTTGTTTGTCAGGTACAAAAAGTTGTACATCATCTCGTTAAACACGCGCGGATTTTTGTAATTCAAATCCCACTGATACGGATAAAACGTCGTCATCACGTAATGTTTGATATCGTCAAGCCATGTAAAATTGCCCGGCGCCGTCGTCGGGAACACCTGCGGCACGGTCTTTTCATACTGCGACGGAATGTCGGGATTGTCATAGAAAAAGTAACGGCTCATATACTCGCCTTCGCCCGTGCGCGCGCGTTTCGCCCATTCATGGTCCTCCGATGTATGGTTCATCACGAAATCCATGCAGACGTTTATCCCCTTCTTATGACACGCCGCCGTCAGACGCTCTAGATCCTCCATCGTTCCAAGCTTTTCCTGAACCTTGCGGAAATCCGACACCGCATACCCGCCGTCGGAACGCCCTTCGGTCGTGTCCAAAAACGGCATTAAATGAATATAATTTACCTTGCAGTGCTCGATATAGTCCAGTTTGGACTGCACACCCTTTAAGTTTCCTGCAAAATTGTCGATGTAAAACATCATGCCAAGCATATCATTCTGACGATACCAGTCCTTGTCCGTCTCACGCTTTTTGTCCAAACTCTTTAAAGCCGCACTGCGCTCCGCGTAAAAGCGTTCCATATTGTCGCACAGCTCCGCAAACATGGAACTGTTATCATAAAGCTCCATATAAAGCCAACGCAGCTCCTCAAAATGACGCGCAAACCGCTCCTGATATATCTGCTGCGCTGCCGCCCCTTTATTTTTCACTGTTTTTGCCATATGTTACCTCATTTCCTCAAATTTCTTATTATATAATGCCATAATCATTTCGTTCATAATCATTTCGTTAAGGCATAATGTCGGCAGACATTATACTCGCCTGAATGGGCATGCACTTACCCCAATTGCGTTAGCAATTATGGTATAATGTCTGTCGACATTATACTCTGCCCGAATGGGCATAAACATACCATAATTACGAAGTAATTATGGTAAAATAAGACCGGCACTAACAAATTAGCGCCAGCCTTATTCCCAAAGCAAAGCATTTCTGCCTTACTGTTTATTTCACTGCACCTGACGTTACACCTTCTACGATATAGCGTTGTAAGAACATATACAGTATCAAAATCGGCAGCATTGCCAGCAGCAGGGCTGCCATAACCAAACCAATATCCGTCGAATACGTTCCATAAAATACCTGTGTGGCGATGGGAATCGTATACAATTCCTTCTTTGCCAGTACAAGACTTGGCAGAAGATAATCGTTCCAAAATGCCATCGCGTCAATGATTGCCACCGTAGCAATCGTCGGCTTTAACAGCGGGAACACAATCTTCCAATACGTCTGCCAACGGGTACATCCGTCAATCGTCGCCGCCTCTTCAAGCGCAATCGGCACATTCGTGAAAATCGCGCCGTGGAACATAAAGGTCGCCATTGACAGCGAAAATCCCACATGCATGAAAATCAACGTCGCACGATGATTTAAGATGTCCAGCACACCGCCGTAAAGCGATACCAGCGGAACCATCAAAACCTGGAACGGAATAACCATCGACGCAATCATCAGTCCGAACAGCGCGCCGCACGCTTTCCACTTGTTACGTACAATCACAAATGCCGTCATGGACGCAAGCAGAATCGTGAAAATCGTCGAGAAAATCGTGATGCATGCTGAGTTTCCAAACGAGCGCCAAAAGTTCATTTTCCGCATTGCCTCAGGGAAGTTTTCCAGCGTAAAGCCGTGCTCTCCAATCAATGCCAGCGGATTTGTCGTGATGTCCGCCTTCGTCTTAAAGACGTTAATGATGACCAAAATAAACGGAAATATGAAACAGATAAACAATATAATCAAAATCGCAATTTCTACTGCGTGGCTGATTTTTCGCCTGCGCGCAGCTTTTTCATTTAAATCATCCATTATGCTGACACCTCCGCTTTCTTACCAATGTATACCTGAAGGACTCCTACGACTGCACAGACTATGAACAAAATCAGCGCCTCCGCCTGACCGGTACCGTAATTTTTGTAGGTAAATGCCTGATTGTACACGTGCATTGCCGCCATCACGGAGCTGTTGAACGGCTCGCCCTTTGTCAATGACAGGTTCACATCGTATACCATAAAGCATCTTGTAATTGTCAAAAACAGACATTGTACAAATGAAGAAACCATGAGCGGAACGGAAATGTGAATAATGGACTGCATATTCGTGCAGCCGTCAATTCTTGCCGCCTCGAGCACATCCGCCGAAACGCTCATAAATCCTGCTACGTAAATCAACATCATGTAGCCTGCGTACTGCCATACCGAAACGATAATCAGACAAAGCATTGCGCCATTCGTAGTGGCAAGCCATGAGGTTGAGAGTGCGCCAATCGAAAGGCTTTCGCCCAGTGCAACGAACGCACGGTTAAACACGAACTTCCATATGTAACCAAGAACGATACCGCCAATGAGGTTCGGTACGAAAAATCCGGCGCGGAAAAAGTTCTGTCCTTTTACGCCGCTCGTTACCAAGAAGGCGAGGATAAAAGCAACAACATTGACCAAAATTACGGCGATTACGGAATAAATTATCGTTCTGCCCAGCGCCTGCCAATATGCGCCGTCCGCGAACGTCGCCGCGTAATTTGCAAATCCGACAAAAGGTTTTTGTGTGGAAATACCGTCCCAGCTTGTAAAGGTCAGATATAAACCGTAGATAAACGGTACGATTACAACAGCGGCAAACACAGCCGTCGTCACTCCCGCAAACATCAGAAACTGTTTGCTTTTGTAGGACATAGAATTGGTGTCCATAACATCATTTCCCCCTTCCTTTGTTACTGTTCACTTCGTTCCAGTAACAGGTAAAAATCCATGCAAAATTCACTTCGTGAATTTTTAATCACCTTTGGTGATGGATTTTTACTTGTATGCGTTACGCTTTCTTACGGACTTAGCAGTAAATGCTAAGTCCTGACCAAGCAATATATTTAAACCTTATTCCCGCTGTCAAAACGGAAAGTATTCCTTTTGACAGCAGATGTTTGCTTTTATTAAAACAATATTCAGTTTTTCCTTAATGTTCTACCGGAGCTGTTGATGACCAGTATTTTTCGATGTCCGCCGCAAATACCGCACGGTCTGACTGGTCTGCAAGATACTTCTGGAATGCTGCGCCGCAGATTGAGAAGTGATCATCGGGAAGGAAATTATAGTTATCAATCAGTTTTCCTTCGTCCGCATATTTCTTTACGGATTTTGACAATGGATCGAGTGCGCTTGCATCAATGTTGCTGTATGCCGGAACAAGTGCGCACTTCTCTGTCAAAAATGCATTTCCGTCTTCCTCAAATACAAGCCAGTTTAAGAAATCCTTTGCTGCCTGGCGCTGTTCCTCAGAAGTATTTTCTGATGAGTCAATGAAGAAATATTTTGAACCGCCGCCGACTAATTTCTCGTTTGAGCCGTCGTCCGTATTCTGCGGTACCGGCATTAAGCCCATGTTCTCGGAATAGTCATATGCGTTAATCATCGACCAGTCCCAGTTACCGCCGAACATAAATGCGATTTCGCCTTCTGCAAGCTTCTGCTCAGAAACCTCACGCTCTGCCGCTACCGGAGAAGATGCCGCGTAGTTGTGCTGCTTTAATGCATCAAAGGTATCCATCATGGCATTCCATTTGCTGTTGTTTACAACATCCGCCGTACCTGCGTGCAATGCGCTTATGTATGCGTCCACGTCGGGCTGCTGCTCATATGTTTCTGTCAGGAAATGACCAGCCAAAGACCAGTCCTCTTTCATGATGCCTGTCGGCGCTGTCATACCGCCTGCAACAAGCTGCTCTAACAAACCGTTAAATGCATCAAGTGTCTTGTAATCGTCCGGATTAAAGGCTGAACCCGTGATTGCCTCAATCGCCTCCGCGTTGTAAATCACGCCTCTCGCCTCTACACAGACCGGAAAACCTACTACTTTTCCGTCTACGGAAATCGCGTAATCCGTATTCTTTACCCAGTCCTGATCGCTTAAATCAGCTGCATGCTCCGCTGCAAGGGAGTATACATCCTTTGCGTCCACCATTGAAAGGGTGTACGGATCGTTTGCTGAGTAGCGTGTCGCAAGATGTGCCGAAACGGTATCGCTTGAGTAGTAAACCTCTACGTCAACACCTTTTTGTGCACTGTACTCCTTCGCCATCTCCTCGAACTGGTCCTGCACCTCGATCTTCGAGTTGAAAATGGTGATTGCCACGTTTCCGCTGTCGGAACCTCCGCCGTTTGTGCTCGCGCTATTGTCTCCACCGCCGCATGCCGTAAGGGATACGGTCATCGCAGTTACAAGCGCCATTGCCAATAGTTTCTTTCTCATACTTTTTTCCTCCTTTTAAATCATCAAGATTTTATTTTTCGTTTATCTTTTATGAACAAAGCATAGCACTTTTCCAAAAACATGTCAATCGATTATCATATTTTTCGGCATTGTGACAAAATAACTGCCTGTTTTTTGTTTATTATATGCCTGTTCTTTGTGTAATATGACGATAATATCCATCATTTTTTCAATTTTAGCAAGTTTTGTCTGTATGTTTATCCATTAATATAACAAACTATACTTAAGCATGGGAAATTTGAATTTGAACTATATTTATAATGACAACTTTACGTTGAATGTGTTAGACTTAACTCAGACAGAACTGGCAACGGACGAGGATATGCGGAAACGTATAGCTGTTTTCATCGAAAAATCTATGACCGAAACCATTATCCTCATAAGTGATGGGAAGGAGTTTTCACATGAATAAATTTTTCCGCTCGGACAACCCCTTTTGGATGGGAATGGGCAGTATTTTTGATTTGTTTGTCCTAAACCTGCTTTGGCTTTTATGCTGTTTACCGATTATCACAATCGGTCCTGCCACTGCCGCGCTTTATTACGCGATGATTAATCTTGTGCGCGGTGAAGAAACATATTTATCAAAGGATTTCTTTCACTCATTGCGCCAAAACTTAAAGCAGGGGATCTTTCTTGGCATTCCGATGACAGCAATCGGCGCATTTCTGCTATTGGATATTTCCATGTGTTATCATGCCGGAACGGGCATTTATACTTTTTTTATGGTATTTTTCGCAGTGCTTTTTCTGATTTGGCTGTTCATTGCCCTTTACGCCTTTGCGCTCCTTGCTAAATTTGAGAAAAAAAATAAAGACCTTATTATTTGGGCGTTTGTTCTCTCCATACGAAACCTCGGACGGACGCTTCTTATGGTGTTTGCACTGGCGTTGGGACTTTGGGCATGCCACCTGCTGCCGGGTTTGATTTTTATTGTGTTTGGACTTGTTTGCCGTTTCCAGACCGGAATGCTGTTAAAAATCTTAAAACCCTACCTGCCCAACCCGTATGCGGAAGAGGAGTTCAAGCCATTGTCATTTCTTTCGGAGCATGAGGAGGACGATTCACATGAAGAAAAATAAAAACTCACACAATAAAAACACATCATCTCTGCGAGCAGAACTCCGGCAGGATTTGGATACGCTCAAGCGGCTTGACGCACGCGGAAAGCTTCAATTTTTGTGGGATTATTATCGATGGCGCATTCTCGTCTGCGTCTGTGTTGTCATGATTGTCGGCATGTTCGCCCATATGCTTTGGGAAGGGCAAAAACCCTGCAGGCTGCGCGTGTGTGTTGTGCTCAACACAGAGGACGACTGCGGCGCGTGGTTTCGCAAATTTACGCAGGAATTAAAAAGCGACGGGAAGGAAGGAGATGTTGACGTCAATCAGGATCAGCCCTTTGACTATGACAATCGATACTACTATCTCTATGAAGTAGAAGTCATGACGACGATTTCTTCCAAACGAATGGACGTTGCGATTTGCGGCGCGGACATGTACCGCTATCTGCTTGCGCTAAACGCCTGCCTTCCTTTGGACACGGCGCTCTCAGAGGATTTGGTTTCCTATCTTTCAGAAAAGGAAATGCTCTGTTTTGACACGGCAAACCTGACAGAGGATGAAAATGGGAATGTGGATTTCGCCGATGGAATTGACGGATATTTTGCGGTTAATTTATCGGGAACAGAATTTGAAAAGACCTATAATCAGACTAAGGAGAAGAAAGAACCGCTTTATGCGGTGATAATTGCCAATACGCAGCATCTTGCGGATAGTGTGGCATTGATAGAGGCGTTAGCGGCATCCTGATGCCGCTAATGCCTTTGTTGTTTTTAACAGGTATGCTCTTCTTGCAGTTTTTCAATTATGCAGCTATGCGGCTTGTTTTCATTGCTTTTATCATAGTTTATCCCAACGAGCAGAATTTCACCGTTGTATTCTTCCAGTGCCTGCGTGTACTGACAATCCTTAATCTGCCGGATTGCCGTGTTTGCGTTTTTGTCATATTTGAGTTCAACTACGATTGCCGGTGTTTTTGTGTGGGGCAACGGGAGGAAAACAATGTCTGCGAAACCGCGACCTGTGGGCATCCACAACAGCATCTTAGGTATATCTAAACGGTCAGACCAGTTAAATGAAACTGTCTTAGCTGTTCCTCCTGACATAGTAACACTATCCAGCGTCAGCTTATCTCCTCCTGTATAATACCTAGGATCTCCTACACTTAAATTATACCCTCCCGAATAAGACGTAACTCCTGTAATTTTCACGTAGTGATAACCTTTTGTTACATCATAATCATAACCTACCGATCCTTTATAGCTTTCATCATGGAACCATTCGTCTATAAGTTCTCCATTCTCTTTATAAAGTGACACTTGAAAGAATGCTTCATTCTCTCCTGAACTTAATGAAATATACTGTTTTCCTGATTGAAAATAAACCTTATACCAATCTTGATCTCCTAATGAAATTTTTCCGTACAGCATATTCACTTTTTCTGTTCCCGCTGAATTATCAGCTGTTGTAGTTTGATTTGGTTCTAATTCTTGCGCCGTATCCATAGTATCATTTGGTTCCACCTCATAAACAGCAGTCGTTTGAGCATATGCTGTACTCGTAAGCGTTCCAGCACCTATGCAGTACGCAGCCATAAGAACCATTATTTTTAAATATTTCATTCCTTTTATTTTGTTTAATTTCCTCCTTTGTCACTTACATAATTATAGTTCTGCTCTCAATATATCCTATTTTGTATACATCGTCGCTATGCTTAGTATATCTTTTTCATATCAAAATATAAAGTGACAAAACCATGTCAAAAGAGTGTCAAAAAGGTGTCAAAATTGTGTTAGCTTTCGTTAATATATTCCTTAAATTCACCCTCAGAAAGAAACGATTCCATCTTCTTTAGCGCATTTTTCCGTATCCGTTTAAAGGTCCGCTCGGAATAATTCAATTCCGTTCCGACTTGTTCCTCATATTCTGATTTGAACCGCGCAAGCGGCACAAGAAAAAGCAGGATATTGATTATTAAATACACCTTATGCCAAAGTACGGACATATGCCGCTTTGTCCAAAAACAACACAGCAGATAAACCACCGTCACAGCACTTCCCGTCAATAAGATCTCCCGCTTTTATATCTTCATTTTCCGTATCATGTCCCGTTGCATCCATTGAGGAAAAATTATCGGAATGCACCATGATTTCTTTTCCACCAATGCCTGTAAAGATTTTTTCCTTAGAAGCGTTTGCATATGAAATGCCTGAAACGTATTTGTTCCTTTCTCAGTGACATATTTCCTCTGCACAGGCACGTGCAGCGAAGCTGCTAATTTCCTTACGTGCAAACCTTGGGAGTCGCTATAAAGTTCGTCGATAGCTACGCCTAAGTGAACTTTCACCACAGAACACAGGCATGCCCGTCATACTCAAAAAACGGAACAGAAATTTGAAATCCTGTTCCGTAATATTTTTGTAATTTTATCAATTTATCCTGACACCCTTTTGAAAATCGACTGTCACAGAGCACGGACATTATGCCAAACACTTCACAAGCTTCTGATAAAATCCCATCTCCTTATCCTTAAAAGCCTGCAACGCTGCGCTGTATTTCGGCTGCTCTGCATCTTCCAAATGAGACAACGCTGTCTTGGCAAATTCCAGTACACATTCAGCGGTATCTCCACAGAGCCTAGTGCTCTCACCTCTTATCACTGCAGACATATACTGCTTTAGATACTCGGACGGATACTGCAGCACACCCTGCTCATCAATCCCTAATGCATCTGTCCCGGCTTCCTCTGCAGCTTTTTCCCATGCCTGTCTCACAGGCTCCGGCAGCTGCTTCCAAAATTCTGATCGAATTGTTTCATAATTCATCGCCGCCTTCAGCTCATCTACACTTTTGTCACTATTGAGATAGCTTTCCCAAAAGGACTGGTTACTCATGTAAAAAGCAAATTCAGAACCCAGGCTGCGCGCCTTCTCAAGCATCTCCTGCGAAACCTCCATATGCCAGCCGGCGCTTTCGTTCAGATGATTCACATATGTAATCTCTCCATTGTTGTCAAACAGTATCTGCGCATAACCGCCGTCCAAATCCTGTACATAGGTCCCATTGGCCACCGGAATCAATGTATCCGCATCCATGCGATGCATTTCGACTTCCTTTGGCATCCCATACACTTCAAGCAGGCGTACCAGCTTATTTCCGTCTGCCACCTGTCCGTAAAGCTTTGACTCCATGCACGTCCTTTTTTCTTCCTCAACCATCGTGAGCCAATCGCGTTTCTGACCAAAGCTTTCCGGCTGACCGGAAGCTGCTCTCGACAGCGCGTCTTGAACATATGCATTCAAAGTGTCCCAACTGCTTTTAGTGCCTTCTGTTTTCTTTTCGTGTGCATCCGCGTAACTGCACAGCGCAAACATCTCCATATCTGACGCAGCATTGACATCAATTTCATCAATATTGATAATAAACTCCTGCTTTCTTTGGTCTGCGCCCTCCGCAATCACTTTTATGAGCGGCGAATCGTCTGAAAAATGATCATCATACACAGCTTTCAATCCATAACCTGCCCCTGTCCTTGCATCCTTGGACGAAGTGCTTGCCAATATACGCTCGTCCTCCGCAGCGCTACCCGGCGTCATACTGTAAGTCCGGCCTGCCAGTCCGGATTCCTTGTGGTTCTTTATATAGGCTTTGTACTCCTGATAACTAAATGTGACGTTGTTTACTCCTGACATCAATATACCTGCCTTTCCCATATCAATATACTTTTTCAGATGCGCAATCTAAGGGAATCTTTCGTTATTTTACGTATAATTATATCGTCATTTGTCAACAAAAATTTAGTAAAAAAGACGAATAATTCCATCACTGTAAAAAGTATACATTATTCGTTTAAACATTCAACTATTCCTGTTAATGAAGTGCACAGGACGGATTATTACTATATGGAAGTGGTCTTTCATCAATTGTTCCGTCTCGTTCTACAGCAAACCAATTTACCCTGTCTGAATGAGCATGCCCTGGTGCGGGTTCACCTGAAATCTCAATATAATATGTAGTCACAGTTGGCACAAAATGAAAGATTGATTGTCCTGATACTTTTTCTGTCGCTTCCAAATATTTCCATGTACCATTTGAAGTCTGATAGTATAGACGCATATCTCTGATTTGATCTGACCATACATTCTTTAACGCAGCTACATAACGAAATCCTGTTCTTACATTTACTTTAAACCAATCCACATCATCTTTCGTTTCAAGATGAGTATAAGTATAATAACAATTAAAATGTCCTAAAGATTCACCATCTCTATGTTCAATTTTTGTTGTCTTAGAATAGGGATATGCAGTCTCACTTGTATCATTATCTTCATATACTCCTGATGAAGCATAAGCTTGTATATTACCCTCTTCACTTGCTAAAGCTATTTTCTCCAATTCAGCCACTTTTTCTCTTGGAACCACTCTGTCTATCACATCACCGCCATTACCTTCAGTTGTACACGAAGCATGAGCAGTCATACCCATTAGCAATGTCATAGATACAACAATACACAACAATTTTTTCCTCATATTTTACCTCCTAGTATTAAAATACATTTTATAATCTTACCGTCAGCATAGCATTATCTGCTTTCTTTGACGATATCATTAGTATAATCTACCATTCGCATGAAATAAAGTGACAAAACCATGTCAAAAGAGTGTCAAAAAGGTGTCAAAATTGTGTTAGCTTTCGTTAATATATTCCTTAAATTCACCCTCAGAAAGAAACAATCCCATTTTCTTTAGCGCATTTTTCTGTATCCGTTTAAAGGTCCGTTTTTTCCAACTGTTTTACAACAGCCTCTCCTTGTTTGTACCATTCCACCCCTTTCATCATTTGCCGATATACGGTAAGATATCTCTTCATGAAAATCACAAGCCCTCCTGTCCCAAGCAAGATGCTAACAAAAATAAGAAGATAGATCCACGCATTGGATACATACACGCCGCTTGGATACACAAAGACCGTATAATGAAGCATGTTTTGAATGGCATCATTTTTTTGAAACCATGCTTCATAACAGAAATATTTGTTTAGCACCTCTATATATTCTGATTTGAACCGCGCAAGCGGCACAAGAAAAAGCAGGATATTGATTATTAAATACACCTTATGCCAAAGTACGGGCAGATACCGCCTTGTCCAAAAACAGGACAGCAGATAAACCACCGTCACAGCACTTCCCGTCAGACTCATTGTATGCAGCAGCGTCATGCTATTCCTCCTCCTGTATAAACTCCCTCTCCACCATCGCTTTTAAATCTTCCGCAGCCTGTCTGTCAATCCCCCATCCCCCTGTAAGCGTCGACAAAAAGAAACACATGATAGATTCGATTTCTCCCTGTTTCATCCGCCGAAATCAGTCCCTTGTCCGACAGCCGTCTGATAAACGTATTGACCGTCTGCTTTTTCCAGTCCCTGCCCTCGTTCTGATTTAAATACGTCATAATTTCGACAAATGTTTTTGCCCCTTCGCGCCATAAAAAGTTCATAATCAGGCTTTCCGACTGTGACATTTCATATACAATTGATTTTTCCATGTTAATACTCCGTCTCTTCTCTCTAAATTATTTTATTAATTTCATTGTGCTACACGTATGAAATACTGTAAAGAAAAGATGTTTTTTTGACAAAAAAACCGCCCGGCAGTATTCCTGTCCGAGCGATTTTTGTCTTATAGATTTCTCCTCATGTCGTTTCCCGTTCTATCAGACAGACGGGCAAAACGGTTCGTTTCGGTACTAATTTCCCAGAAACAGCGTCGTGGAGCAGGTTAACTGCAATCTCCGCCATTTCCTTTACCGGCTGATGAATGGTTGTAAGCTGCGGTGTTGTCAGCGAGGCAATATTGACATCATCAAAACCGATTATTTTCATTTGGTCAGGCACTGAAATTCCAAGCTTACGGCATACCTGCAATGCCTGCGCCGCCATCACGTCACTGCTTAAAAACATGCCGTCCGTTTCAGGATACTTTCGCAGCACGCTCTCCAGCAGCTCATCGTATTTCATATTGTTGTACTGCTCTTCCTCCGTGGAAAGCTCTACAAACGCAATATTTTCTCTTTGACAGACCTCCCGGAAACCCTCCGTACGCATATCCGCGGGCATGTGGATTGTCCCAATTGTACCGATATGCAGCAGATTTTTACAGCCGCACGTAATCAGCTTCCGCGCTGCCAGTTCGCCGCCCTGCTTGTTGTCACATTCCACACAGGCGGTCCCGTTATCGAGAAAGCGCTCCATCGTAATCACGGGAATATCTACTTTCTCAAACACCTTTGTGTCCACCGTGCCGCTGCACAGAATCAGTCCCGCCGCTCGGTTTCCCGTACAGATGTCAATATATTCCTTCTCCTTTTCCTGTATGCTCTGCGAATTGCAGAGCAGAATTTTATATCCTTTTTTATAAGCCTGCTTTTCCAAATTACTAATCGTTTCCGCAAAATACGGATGCTTGATATGCGGCACAATCAGTCCGATTGTATTTGTGCTCTTACCGTGCAGCGAGCGCGCCACCTCGTTCGGGCGATAGTTCAGCTTTTCCATCGCCTCATCTACCTTTTCCCGCGCATTGCTGCTGATATATCCGCGATTATTCAGGATACGGGACACTGTGCCGACGGTCAGCCCCGCCTCCCTCGCAACATCCTTTAAAGTCGCCATATGTCTCTCCATTTCTATTGTGCAATCCTAAGGAAACGCTGATTAAAGCGTTTCCTTAGATACAAGTCGTTTTTGTTACAAAAATTTACGTATTGCCACCTTCTATATAATATACAAGGTTTTCAGCAAACGCCGCCTCATTCGGGATCTTAATCTGCACGGCTGTATTCTTTAGAACAAACGTTCCAAGCTGCCTGCCGCCGTCAAAAAAGACTTCCAAAATCCTGTCATCAACGACAAAGAGAAATTCCTGATACCCGCAGCCAATTTGGTACTGCTCCCCATCAACACCGAATGTGCCGATTTCGGGATTATAAGCGATAGTACTGCCGTTAAATTCCCACGCATAGCTGCCTTTATAGTCCTCCTTTGCACGCATTTTGAGCACGGCTGCCTTTTTATCCTTGCCAAATGACAGCATCTTTTCGCCTGCCACGCTGTCGTATGCAGTCTGTTTTGCCTGCTGCATCAGTTCCCTGACGGGCTTTTGTACTATTATATACCCATTCTCCGTGTTCTTGCAAGTCAGTTCTACGGGCAATCCGTATGCCCCTGTAAACAGCCTGCCGTCGTTTTCCAAACGCAGCCACGGAATCGAGATTGTACGGTCCGCAATGCCAAAATACGTCTGTGCCGCATACGGTATCTTATTGACATACGCCTTGCGCTGTTTCCCCTGAACCTTAAAATGAAAGCCGTCGAACTCTCCCGGATAGTAAAATCCGTCCGCAGTCCAAAAAAACCAGCACGTCTCGCCCGTATCGGACGTCAGGCGAAGCAAGTCGGGGCACTCCCACGCGTCATCCAATGTAAAGCGGTCTGACTGCTCCCACTGCTGCAAATCCTGCGAGCGGAAAATTGCAAAATCATTTCCCTCCAAAAACAGCACCATAATATATGCCTGTGTTTCCTCGTGCCAGTATATTTTAGGGTCCCTGTTCTCCTTCTCAATCGTGGAAAGACACGGATTATCCATTTTGACTAACGTTTTCCCGCCGTCAAGACTGTACGCAATTTTCTGCGTAAACGCTAACCCCTTACTCCACGCGTTTGAACCGCCTGCGGCAGTGTAAAAGTACAAAATTGCATCGCTTGGCAGCCCCAGCAAGGAACGTTCGTTTGAAATTGCGCACCCCGAAAACATCGTTCCGCTCTCATCCGGAAACATCACTGTGTCCTGCTGCTGCCAGTGCAGCAAATCCGTGCTTGTGGCGTGACCCCAGCTCATGTTTTCCCATGAAGTATTAAAGGGATTATATTGAAAATACAAATGGTATATACCATCCGCGTAAATCATCCCATTTGGATCGTTCGTCCATCCAGTGTCTGCGGTAAAATGAATTAGCGGGCGCGGTAACTGCATTTTATGCTCATTATTTTCATTTTCGCTTTTGATGCAGCTCAAAAACGATTTAGGCGCGTCTGCACAAATTACGATTTTCCTGCCTAAATACTGCTCTACCGGAATCCCTGCATAGTAATCCAATGGGTATTGCTCTGTATCTATATCATTATCCGCAACAGGAACCATAAACTCATATATTTTTTTTCGGAACGCCGATTCGTCCTCCAGGAAAATCTCAAGCTTTGTTTCCACTTTCCCTGCACAGACCGGCAGGAATATGTATGGGGTTGTAATCTCTAATTCTCTTTCCATTATTATCACCTCTCACTGTTGTATGAAATGTTTTGCTAATATGTTAATCGATTGTTATATTCTTGTTTATGAGTTTATCATAGTTTTTTGTATTTGCCTAGAGGGCGAATTGCAGAATTTTATTCAGAAAAATTAGGCATATAGTATAATATCTGCTTTTCCCGGTCCAAATAAGCAGAAGAGTCCATTCCTACCTCACCGTACGACCCGCGTCCCGTCTCAATGCCTTACTGTCTCTGCACGAGTATATATCAAAAAGAGTCCGGCTCGCCGGACTCTCGCGCCGGAGCGCGGTTGCTTTAGCAACCATATTCCTTAGCGCGGAGTGCGCATCCCCCGGAGGGTTTTTTACTTTATAGGACGTAATTTCCTATAAAGCAAAAAACAGCAGCGTGCTGTTTTATTATTTCGCTGCTGTTTAGAAATTGATATTAAAAATAATTGTACGATTTTAATTATATGAATGCATCATTCACGCAACGCATAAATTCTTACCTCAATGTGGGACGGCATTTTAAATTTACATTTCCCGCATTATAATACGGCTTTCTATTAAATGCCTCTTTTGCGGAAGGTGCGATGCCGTTGCCCGCAAGTTCCCGTTCTGTCATTCTCTTGAACTCCTGCACTTCCCTTTCAATATACTCGCTCACAATCCGAGCTGCTCCTTTTCCATCAAGAAATTCCATAACCGGTTCCCCCTTCTTAGACATTTTTAACAAAAAACTTGCAATTTCACTTTTGTTATCCTATTTATATCACAATATTTTTTGTTATTCAAGGGAATATTGTATATTTTATATACAATATGAAATATATATGAAGTCTCTACAATTCTCACGCCAGAAATTTGTCTCTTTTACCCATGAAAATCCCGCCAAAATACCGAAAATCCCCGTTATATAAGCGAATTTCCGCAACTGTTCAATACCTTCACAGTTACGGACCTCAACCCATGCAAAAAACACTTCACGGTTGGGTTGATGCCTTGCTTCCACTACATTTTCTCACGGATTTTGCAGCAAGTGCAAAATCCTGACCTGAACGTTAAAGATTATCCAAATCGGCAAGCTGCTCTTTCAGCTCGCGCCTTGCATCCTCAATATTCTCGCGGTTGCGCGAATTGAGCGCCTCCTCAAACTTACGCAGCCACATATCAATCAAAACACGCGCGTCACCCGTGCTCTCCTCGAATAGCCGCTCGCCTTTAAGCAGCAAAAGCCTGTTCTCTTCCTGGTCACGCGGATGCACTTTCAGATATGAAAGCTCTTCCATGCGCTGCTGCACTTCCTCCTCGGACATCTCGTTACTCTTGCCCTTGATAATCTGCTTCTTGACCTCGCCTGTGGAAATCACCTTCACCTGAACCTCCAGCAGTGAGTTAATATCATATGTATACGTAATATCCACAGCCTCTTCGCCTGCCATATTTTTAGGCACACGCACCATCATGCTGCCAAGCAGCAGATTATTCTGCGCAAAACGACTCTCCCCCTGCAAAACATTCACACGAATACTTTCCTGATTGTCATGCAACGTGTATACACGCTCCGTACGGCTTGCAGGAATCACGGTATTGCGGTCAATAATCGGCATAAAATGCCCCGCCTCATACATCCCGTTTGCACGCTCCACCGAAATTTCCGTTCCAAGCGTAAAAGAGCACACATCGGTAAGAATAACCTCCTTTACCGCCTCGTTACGCTCCTTCATCGCCGCCTGAATGGCAGCTCCAAGTGCAACCGCCTCATCCGGATTAATCGACGTATCCGGAAACTTCCGGAAAAGCTTTACAATAAAATTATGCACCGTGGACAGCTTTGTCGCCCCGCCCACAAGCACCACCTCGTCAATATCCGAAAGCTTGATATGGGCGTCCGATAAGCTCCTTTGAACCGGCTTTCTGATTTTCTCAAGCAAAGGTTCACAGAGCGTTTCATAGTCTTTGAGTGAAATATGAAATTCCTTATCCTCATCTTCATATGGAAAGACAATGCTGACCTCATCCTCATCCGTAAACGCGCGTTTTGCATTCTCAGCTGCCTTGTGAAGCCGTCCAAGTTCCCGCAGCGTAAGCGCATCCGACGAAATCTCATTTTTCTGCAAAAATTCATGAACCAAAAGGTCCGTAAAATCCTCGCCGCCCAAATAATTATCTCCCGCAACGGCGCGCACCTCCAAAATATTCTCAAACAGCTCCAAAATAGACACATCAAATGTGCCCCCGCCCAAATCAAACACCAAAAAACGCGTATTTGCCCGCTTCTCATACAGACCATAGGCAATTGCCGCCGCAGTCGGCTCACTGATAATACGTTCTACTTTCAGCCCCGCAAGCTCTCCGGCACGCTTTGTCGCCTTCCTGCGCTTATCATCAAAATATGCCGGCACGCTGATAACCGCTTCCGTAACCTCTTCCTTCAAATACGTCTCCGCGTCCTCCTTGAGCGCACGCAGCACAAACGCAGAAAGCTCCTCCGCATTATATGTATGGTCCCCAAGCATGTACTTTTTGTCCGTTCCCATAAAACGCTTAAAGATGTCTGCCGCCCTGTCAGGATGCAGCAAACCATACTCCTGTGCCGTTTCCCCCACGGAAACCATTCCCTGTTCGTCTACACTAACCACAGATGGCGTCAATGGCTTCCCAAGACGGTTCGGAATAATTTTTGCCCCTTCATCACTGTAATAGGCGCAAAGACTGTTTGTTGTTCCTAAATCAATTCCTATTATCATATTTCACACATGTACCTTTGCACATGCCCTTTTCCTTTCCCTTTTCGTTTTATTTCTTTTTCGTCATCAGACGGTACTGCGCATGACCTTTATAATAGCTGCGCTCACTAACCGCCTTCTCAAAATACCCGTATGCGCGCGCCAAATCGCCCTTCGCTTCATAAAAAATACCAAGCGCCTCAAACCGGTCACAGCAAGTTGTATAATTGCAGAACGCACACATCACGCAGCCGTCCAGCATCGCAGCGTATTTTTCCGCAAGCTCAAGCTCACCTGTAATTGACAAAAAATCTACAATCAGTGTCAGATTATCCAATCTCGCAACCGGATCGCTTTCAATAAAGCAGTCATATGCCTGCTCACCAGTACACTCAAAATATTCGTTTATGGCATTCACAAAAAGCTGCCTGTAACGCTGCGCTTCCTTTTCACGCCCCAAAAATTTATTCAGACGAATCAGTTCAAGCACACAGCTGTTACTATCCTCCCAGTCAATTTCCCTGTTATCGGAAGATGTGTAACATACCAGTTTTTCTTTTACCGGAATTCCTTCCTTTAGCATCAGAAAATCATATACGAGAATATCAGAATAAAGCTCCCGCAAATTGTATGTATTATACTTGTGGAATGCCCGCTTCACTTCCTTTAAAATCGACTTCTTTTCCTTCGCTGTAGCACATGCCCTGTGCCGCACATAAAGCTGCATATAAACATTGTACGCATCATCAAAAAGCTCCTTATAGCTTTTCAAAATATGAAGCGCTTTATCATACTCGCCAACTGAGACATAAATATTTTTCAGCTCCCGCACCATATGCGACCTTCGCTCCGACTCAAAATACCGCAGGTTCTTGCGCAAAAGCTGTTCTGCATCCGAAAATCTGCCAAGCTTCATATAGGTCCGGCTCAGCGCAAGCACTGCTGTAAAAGCATAGCGCTCCCCTCTTTCTTTTTCTTTAAGAGTCTGCAGCGCCTCTTCAATATATTCTGCACCTTTGGCAAATTGTCCCAATGCACCATATGCCTTTCCTAAACTGACACTAATGTCATATTTTGCATTTTCATCTGCGGTCTCATAGCCCTTCTCAAATTCGTCGATGGCTTCTTTATATTTTCCAAGCTGCATCAATGCACAGCCACAACGGTACCGTGCAAAATCTATGTCCTCCGGATCTGAGTTTATATATATTTTCCAAAATGCTATCGCATCATGGTACAAGGATCTTCGCTGAACAGCCATATCATCATATGCCCGCGCAGCTACCTTATAGATTCCCGGACTATCAGGTCTAAGATCAATAGCTTTTTTAATATATTCACACGCAGTATCAATATCACCTATATCATTGTATTCTTCTGCAATCTTAATATAAAGTTCTGTATCCGGTCCAAAGTATTTTTCAACATACAAATATTCCTGAAGCTTCTTGTTTGAATCTTTATCCTCACAATTCTGCTCATCATAACATTCAGCAAGCGCCATATGATACTTTGCCCGGTCATTCACTTCAATCGCACTTTTTAAATGCGGCACTTTATTTTGCTTAAACTGCGCCGCACACATTCCCTTCAAATAATACAGCTCTGCAAGATAATCCCGGATATAAGTATCATCCGCCTCTTTTTCTCCTTCTACGAGCATATCATCAAGCGCCTTACTAAGTATTGCAATATTAGCGCTGTCAGGTTTTTCATAATAATTATATATCAGCGTCAGCGCACGCAATCCATAACTTGTTACTTCCGCCTCTTTTGCCCTTTCAAAAATATTCTTACCATCTTCGAGCTGTCTATAATCAAGGAACACACGAACTGCATACTCATAGATTCCCGCCTCCCGAGCGCCTTGCTCGAGCATTTGGTAAAATAAATCAATAACCTCCTGCGCATTTCCCATTTCATAACAGATTCTCTGTTTTAAGAAAAGCAGCCCGTTCTGCATGCCAACGTCTTTGGTAAGCCTGTCATAAACCTCATACGACTTTTGGAAATCTCTCGTTTCAGAATAACAATATGCAAGATTTAACTGCACCGTCACATTATCAGGCTCAACATTCTGTGCTTCCATAAGAAGAGGAATCGCCTGTTTATATAAATCACGGTGTTCTTCCAACGTCACCGCATCTTTGGCACGCATCATAAAAAGAAGCCCCAGCTGTAAATATGCATCCGACAAGCTGCGCAAAAGCGACTCTTTGCTATCCTCCTCATCAAGCTGTTTCCCTGCTTCCAAATCAGCAAGCTTCCCCTGAATTACCTCAAGCCTTTTTCTTCCATGCTCAGCTGCCTTCTCATAATCGTGTTTTTGCTTATACATGTAGGAAAGCAGCATATGGTAACCTTTAATTTCTTTCTCATAGGAAGGATTCGACTGAATCGCATCAATCGCTTTGTTTGGCTGATCCTGATAACCATATGCATAAACAAGCAGCCGTACATCCTCAGGATCTATTGCTCCATCCTTCATATTGCGTTCACAAAGCTCAATATACTCTTTTTCTGCCTTATCTGCTACTTTACCAAGCTCCTCATCATCACTTAAGTTTCTGATAGCATAAATATGCTTAAGCGCCTCTCGCAGCTCCCCATGCTCAATTTCGTAAAACGCTGCATATTTGTTTCCCGCATAGTTCTCACTGCTTATCTCCAAGCTTTGGCATATTGCTTTGTACGATTCTTCCTTTTTACCCATATTCCAAAGCAATGAACCGCAAACCATCTGTATATGCAGATCATTCTGATATGCTTCATTATCCAAAAGATCAAAAACGATTTCTAATGCCTCATCCGTTTTTCCAGTTCTGCGCAAATATTCCGCTTTGTCTATTGCATAATGCGGATGCCAAATTCCAAGTGTATCGATTGCTTTAATTAAATCGCCGGCACGCGCGCTATCATCATTATTTAATTCGCCTCCAAGTTCATATATATAGTTAAAGAACGTGTCATAATCCGCATCATCCGCACCCTTAAGCATACACATCCACTGATAAGAATACCCTCCATTTGGATTATTCACATTGGAAATCATAAAATCGACAAAGCCGACAGGCAGATGTTCCTTGAACTCCCGTTCGTTTTCCTGTATATGGAAATACGCGTCTAAGAGCACATAAGCCTCATGCGGTATCCGGTAATTTTCCGCAAGATAGATAAACAGCGCCCATTTCGCCTCGTCAAAGGTATCAAGCCCTTCAAACGCCTCATCTTTTAAAAGCTCCTCCCACGATGCCAAATTAATCCGGGCAGATAAACTTTTATAAATATCTGCAAGCTTTGCCCGAAACGCTCCCACCGGTGTACCAGTGTCAATCATTTCCGCTGTAATCTGTTCCTGCTCCTCATCCGGTGTACGGCTATACGCAAGCGCATTCTCATATGCCTCACGCAACGACTTAAAACCATCAGGATTCTCCTCAGGGTTATTTGCCGGCAACGCCATACGGTATGCGCTGCGAATGAGCGCTTCATCCTTTGTGATGTCGATTCCGAGAATCGCAAAGGTCATGACGAGGTCCGTCATATTCAAATCCATCTCCATATCATCCGTTCTCCTTTGTGTTTTGTCTCAAGGATTATTGTATCAATAATTTCTGCTTTTGTACATGGTATTTGTTTGGTAATCATATGAAAACCGAAAACCCAATATAAATATCCGCTCCGTTTCCGTCAGCATTTCTTTCGCCGTTATGATCAACCGTCGTAAAAACCTTCGCGGGAATAAAAAACCGCCGCACGTTTTTCTCATCCGGTACAATCTGCACACGTCCAAACGCCGCAAGTTTTGCATTCGGCACCTCGTTCTGTGTCCCTTTTACGTGAACATAAAGCTGTACTACTTCACTGACACATGTGTCATATTTTGTCGAACACGAAACCGTAATCCCAAGTCCCTCCTCAGCAGCTCTTTGATAAAACACCTTGTCCGCTATCGTGACGCACCATCCTCGTTCCTTTTTTTCGACAAAGCAGCTTTCTTTACCGCCCTCCACGACATCAACCTGTACGCTGTCAATCTGCGCCTCTCCATATGTAAGTCCAAAACCAAACGGTTTCCACGGCTTTTGTGTCATATAACGGTACGTCCGGTCCTTCATTGCATAATCCGTAATCTCCGGAAGCCTGTTATCATTATAATAAAACGTAACCGGAAGTTTTCCCTGCGGCGCTGCGTTTCCAAACAAAATGTCCGCCACTGCACGTCCTCCCTCACCGCCTGGATACCATACCTGCAAAATCGCCTTCGCCTGCTCTTCATAGGCTGACAAATCAATCGGACTTCCCGATGCATTCACAAGTATAAACGGAGTCCCCGTCTTTGCCACCGCTTCTATCAATGTGCGCTGTGTCTCAGGCAAAAGCAAATCCGATTTGTCGCCGCTTGGAAACTGATTTCCCCTGTCGCCCTGCTCACCCTCCAATCCGGCATCTAAGCCTACACAGAGTATTGCGAGGTCCGAATGCTCTGCGGCAATCACGCCCTCCGTTACAAAATACCCCAAATGCGGTTTCTTTGGCGGCGTATTGTCAAATAAATGGCAACCCTGCGCATAATGAACATCAATATGATTTTTAAAGCAAAAATCGCTGATTCCCTGCAAAAGCGTAATTGCTCTTGGCGGCGTTCCATTGTAATTTCCCACAAGCGCTGCCGTACTGTCCGCATTCGGACCAATCACAGCAATTGTATGATAGTTCTTTTTATCCAGCGGAAGCGTTCCGTCGTTTTTCAAAAGCACACAGCTCTCAATTGCCGCCCGATACGCAAGCTCCAAATGTTCCCTGCATCCCACCACGCTGTATGGAATTTCGTCGAGCGCCGACTTGTCAAACAATCCAAGAAGATACCTTGTCGTAAAAAGGCGCACCGCACTCCGGTCAATTTCTTCTCTCGTTATCTTACCCTGCTCATATGCATTCAAAATTCTCTGATACGTACATCCGCAATTCAAATCACAGCCCACTCCAAGCGCAAGCGACACCGAATCTTCCGGTGCTTCCGTAATATGATGCTTCTCATGAAAATCCCGAATTGCCCAACAGTCTGAGACATAATGACCCTCGAACTTCCATTCGCCCCTGAGCACATCATTCATCAGATACTCATGCGCACAGCAAGGCTCGCCGTTTGTACGGTTGTAAGCGCCCATAACCGCTTCAACACCCGCATCCTTTACACATGCCTCAAAAGCCGGAAGATAGGTTTCCCATAAATCCTTTTTCGATACTTTGGCATCAAACTCATGTCGTAAAGCTTCTGGTCCCGAATGCACCGCAAAATGCTTTGCACATGCCGCGGCAGTCATAAATCCGTCTCGTTTTTCCTGTAAACCGTTAATCATCGCACAACCCATCTGCGCCGTAAGCTGCGGGTCTTCTCCAAAAGTCTCCTGCCCTCTTCCCCACCGCGGGTCCCGAAAGATATTGATGTTGGGCGTCCACATGGTCACTCCCTTATACTGCGTTCTGTCATTATGCGCAGAATAAGTATTATATTTTGCCCGTGTTTCAAGTGCAATTGCTTTTGCAATTGTAAGCATAAGCTCCGTGTCAAATGTAGCGCCCAATCCGATTGCCTGTGGAAAGCACGTCGCCACGCCCGCACGCGCCACACCGTGAAGCGCCTCATTCCACCAGTTGTATTCAGGAATACCCAAACGCTCTATTGCCGGTGCATCATATCTAAGCTGTGACGCCGCCTCTTCAAGTGTCATTTGACGCACCAAATCTTCTGCTTTTTTTCTTGCTTCCTCTCTTGTCATGCTAATCTCCATTCCTTTCTATAAAATCGAGTAGCGAAGATTCAGCTTCCCCTACTCGTCGCGCCAGGCTCCCGTCAGCGAACCGATTTATCGGTTTGATGACATATTTCCTTTGGGTGCCCGTGTGTATCAATCGAGTAGCGAAGATTCAGCTTCCCCTACTCGTCGCGCCGGGCTCCCGTCAGCGAACCGATTTATCGGTTTGATGACATATTTCCTTTGGGTGCCCGTGTGCATAAAACAGAAAACGGATACCCTTATTTTGAGTATCCGTTAATTTTTTTAACTATTACTTAATTACAACATCATCCCATGAATCAGACGGAACTAACGCTACATAAGTCTTTCCGGTATTCAATTCAATCTGCTCGCCTGTCGCCTTGTTCAGGTAAATTGTAGGCTCGCTTTCGCCTGCCTTAATCCATGTCACTTCAATCGCCTTACCGTTTGTAATGTAATATGCATCACGTCCGGAATCAATCGCATTGTAAATCAGGTAACCATTTTCATCCAGCTGTGCAAACGTCGTATCCTGTATCAGCAGATTCTTAAAGGTAAGCTGCGCATTGTCATGCTGCGGATCCTTGTGTGCCTTCCCGTACTCGTAATAATCATACGTCCCGGTCTCTGAATTGTACTCCAGTCTTGAACTGTTATGCGGGAACGGAAGCTCAATTTCCGTACAGTCAACCGTATCGCCAATCTCGGATAAGTCAATCTCTGTATCAGAGAAGAAATAGTGCTGACCGGGATAATATTCGTTATATTCCGTGCTGTATTTTGAATTGCTGAACATCTTGTCCAAATCGCCGGCGCAGACATACTCTGTAAACTCTCTTGATTTTCCGTTATTCACACGAGAAAACCCACCGCTGAAATTTGCGGAATACTTCTTTGCAATCCAGTCATTAATATAGAACGGTCCCCCATCGTGGCAAAGCACCGCGTTCCACTCTGCCGCAAGCATAATGTTTGTCGAACGCGTGCTTCGGATGCTTCCGAACTGCTCAATTTTTCCCCAATCCTTCACAATCGCCATAAGACGCGTAATTCTGCCGTTTGCCGTACTGTTCATAATCTCATATACCACGTCTGCTTCCGTCAGACCATAATGCGGAAGTGCAGTGGACTCATTATCTACCATAATCGCCACGGGGCGCTGATCCTTTAAGCTCTCGTCAATCCATTCATTCGTAATCTCGCTGCGGTACATACCCTCGCGTGTCTCTTCCGCAGCGTCCTGAGTCGTTTCTGTCTCTCCAGTCTCAGCTTCCGTACCGTTTTCTCCATTGGAAACATCATTAAAATCAATTTCTGTCGCAGGCTCGTTATTGTCGTCCTTGCTTCCGCACGCCGTCATTGCAGACGTTGCCAAAGTCATTGCCAAGAACAAAGCCATGCCTTTTTTCATGTTCATTCTTTTCATGATTCTTCTCCCCTTTGTTAAAAAATTACTTATATAACCCTTTTTCATGACAACTGTTTGTCATACCGTGCGGACGGCTTCGAGCCCTATGCCCATGCACGTTACCTTTACAGCCTGCTCCGCCAGGCACCCTCACGGCACATATGAAATCCACCTTAGTGCTGCTATATTCCTATCCTGACACGGTTCGATGGCACATATTGCGTAAGACCCAAACTTCAACGCCGCTTATAAAGGGCAGCTGCATCAGCGCAGACCCTCTTGCCGCCCATCACCCCAACTATAGCGGATTGATGGTACAGGGCACCGCTACCGCCCCAGCTGCACGGTGCTTTTATTATAACTTTTCAATGTCAGTTAGTCAATGAAATTCATCTTTTTTTAATATAATTATGTTAACTTTTACCATTCAAAAGATTTCAGTCCTCCATATCTGCAAAATTCCGCATTGGGAACTACATAACTATACTTAATATATTTTTGCCTCTCCACGATAGTATACCCCACAACTGCCAAATTATTAAAACTGCTCATATAGAGAACTGTATTTGACTGTGATTTTATTAATCTACTACATTTTCACGAGACGCCCTGCGGATCAGCTCCATACGCTCCTCGTCCGTCATCACAGGACGCTGCTGCGCCTTTCGCATTGACACGATGAACTCCTCCGCCGTCGTGTCATACAAGGTCTCTATTTTCAAATCAATCAAATCATACTCCCACAGCTCATAAATGAGCAGCTCAAACGACGCCGGCGTAAATACATTTTGGTGAAAATCACGAGCGCCCTTTACCCCTACGCTTTCTTTATAGTTTTTACGGTTGAACTCCTCATCATGGATAAACGCATACTCTTTTTTAATTTTTTTATCCTGCGTTCTTGGCCACGAC
>CAJUJG010000020.1:0-3945 GCA_910586715.1 uncultured Lachnospiraceae bacterium | reverse complement strand
CTCCAAACCATCCCTGCGAACGACATGGTTCCAATAATCTGTCAGCGCCCCCATCGAGCCATACTGTTCCTTGGAAAGATAGTCATTGATAACCTTCCCGGTCGTCGTTACCATGCGGAAATGATCCAGCGTAAACCGCTTGTCCGGCACGGCAATCGACAAAATCCCGTTTTGCTTAAGCATACTAGAGCAGTCCTTTAAAAATCCAATAAAGTCCGGCACATGTTCAATCACATGGGACGCGATGATATAGTCATAGCTGCCGCATTTTCCCGTTACCTGCGCATACGAACGCCCGTCCCATATATAATCCACTTCCTCAATCCGGCTCGTATCAAGCCCCATGCCCTGATACTTTTCAATCAACGCTTCCTGGCTCAGCCAGTCTACAATCTCTACATGATACCCCTCGCTTTTCGGCGCACAGGGGCGAAGCGACGGCCCGATTTCCAACCCAAACTGCTCCTTCGTAATCCCCGTAAGCATTCTGCTAAAATGATTTTCATCACGTTTTAGCGCCGCCTTCTGCTCCTGCATTCCTCTCAGTCTTCCAAACATAAGTTCTTATCCTCCCTGTAAAAAGCACTGCTTTCGCTGCCTTTTGTGCTCTTAGGGACATTATATTTCGCTGAAAAAGATTTTGCAAGCTTTTTATTCTCATATGCGGACTCCTCCTATGCAGCTTTATAAGCAGCAAAAAAACTACACCGACCATATCCAAGCCAGTGTAGTTTTTTACCTAAATCGACATGCCCCAGTATTTCTTCTGCCTGCGCTTCCTGCGCGCAAGGATTTCATAATACATCAAAACCGTCACAAGCTCTTTGATCCACGGCTCCTTCTCGCCCCACGGCGCCCGCTCCGTCAACGTATCGGCAGTCACAATCGCACCAGTACTCCTATTATCCGTATCCGCCTGCATCTGCGGCTCCATCTCCTGCCTCTGCCGCATTTCACTGCATTTGTTCTCCTTGTCCTCGTTTGCCTTAATCACAGTCATCACACTTAGTACCATACGTTGTATACTTAACTTGTCGGGATACTGGTCATAGATAAAGCTGCCATTATAATCCATTTTATCAACCACACTGCTGATTACGCCCTGATAATTTTTTGCATACGTAGGATACATTTGCTGCAAATACTCCATATCCTCAAGAATCCTGTCTTCTGGAAGCATCATCATGGGCTGCTGTGCTGATTGCGCTCCCCACTGTCCATAACCCTGATACGGCATGCCATTATTTGGCATGGCATTATTTTGCGTACCACTGTTTGATATGGCATTGCCTGATACGGCATTATAAGACATATCATTATAGGGCATATCGCGATACCCCATATAAAAAGGAAATGCTTTATAATAATCCATTTTTCGAGCTCCTCGTTTTTATGATTATCATATGCATTTCCTTGATTATTCGTTCGTAATTAATATTTTATCCGAAAGTTCACCTTCGCCGACAACGGCACGCTCACCCTGTTCGCCCCGTCTACAACCGCCGGAAGATACAACACCTCATTTCCAGCCGCATCAACAAGATAAACATACGCCGCCTGACCGACAGCCGCCTCCGGCAAAAGCACATTTGCCGTAATCGCCGTACCGATTGCCCCCTGCTCCGCAAAGCTAATTTCCTTTTCATGCACCGCACCCACTGATTTCGTCGTACACATATAGCTAAGCTCCGTTCCAAAAAACAGCGAATTATCCATATCGCCATAGAACGTAAAGCTTGCATCCGTGCCATACGAAATATTAAGCGCCATACCCGGTCTTGTATTTAAAGCAGCAATTGCCGCTGCATCAACGTAGCAATTAAAACCGCCAATATTCATATTCATTGTAGAGCCCGAACCTTTTTGCAGGTCCTTTGCCGTAAACGTGGTAAGTTTCTCAGTTATCGCCGCCCACCCAAATACCTGTTCTCCTTTTAAGTTCGTCGTAGCAATCTGACTGAGCGCTCCGGCTGTTCCTTCAGCAACCCAGTTCGCATACAAAATCAAATCATAGTTGGGCATCGTGATCGTCGATATTGCCGACGGATAAATTTTTCCGTCTGATGCAAGCCATCCGGCAAACCGAAAGCCCGCCACCGCTCCGGCGTCAACCGTAACTTTCGTATTCGGAGCATAGGAACCGTTACCGCTTTTCAATGAAAAACTGCCCAAAACGTTCAGTGTTTTTTTGCTGACTGCATTGGGATCCGGCGATGACGCTGATATAAAATACACACAGATTTCGTGGTCGGCATCAACATCCTCAAACGTATATTCTGTAACCGCCCCAATATTTTTACCGTCAATCGTGACATAATTTACTCTGTATCCCGCATCCGGATAAATATTGTAGCTTTTGTCCTTACCTTTTCGCACTGTATGCGTTCCTTCATCCGTAATTCCGCCTCCTGCAGCCGATTTCGCCGTAATCTGATACCTCGATTTTGCCTCTGCCGTCATCACATTACCCGGTAAACCAAATGCAGCTGCCATTGCAACCGACAGCACAAACACCAAAATTCTCATGCCCTTTTTCACACTTTTCATAATAGCCCTCCTTTCCTATTTTTCGAAAAGCCACTGTCTAAATCCCCTCAGACAGTGGCTCTCACAAAATCAATATCTTTATTTCAATGCGACGGCATTAATACGCGCAATCGCCCTCATCAGCGCCGTCTGCGCCCTGTCAAGGTCAATATTCGCACTGCGCTCGGTAAGTCTGCCCTCAGCCCTTTGCTTCGCCTCCTCGGCACGCTCCTTGTCAATCTCCTCCGGCCACTCAATAATCTCTGCAAGAATGGTAATCTCCTCCGGAAGAATCTGCACAAACCCTGCATGAAGCGCCGCGTTTCGCACAGTATCACCCTGTGTTATCGTGAGAATACCGGGCTTTACAATCACCGTCAAAGGCGCATGACCTGCATAAACGCCGATTTCGCCCTCCGTTGTATTGAATTCCACCATATCCGCCTCTTCGTTAAAAAATTCACGGTCCGGTGTCACAATTGTAAGCTTGAACTTTTCAGCCATAGCAATAACTCCGCTCCTTTCCCAGTCTGCGAATTTGTGCTTACTGCACAAATTTGCCGTATGAAAAATCAACGATTTTTCATACTGCCTACTTGGCTCTTGCCACTACGTCATCAATTGTTCCGGCATTTAAGAAATGTCCTTCAGGAATATTGTCATGCTTTCCTTCCATGATTTCCTTAAAGCCTCTGATTGTCTCTGCAATCGGTACATATTTACCCGGCATACCCGTAAACTGCTCCGCTACATGGAACGGCTGCGATAAAAATCTTTGAATTTTTCTCGCACGGTTAACCGTAATCTTATCCTCCTCAGACAACTCATCCATACCAAGAATTGCAATAATATCCTGTAATTCTTTATATTTCTGAAGCACCTGCTGCACGCCGCGCGCTACCTCATAATGCTCCTGACCTACGATACGCGGATCAAGGATTCTTGATGTAGACTCAAGCGGGTCAACCGCAGGATAAATACCAAGCTCCACAATCGAACGCGAAAGCACGGTCGTTGCGTCCAAATGCGCAAATGTCGTTGCCGGAGCAGGGTCCGTTAAGTCATCGGCAGGCACATAAACAGCCTGAACGGATGTAATCGAACCGTTCTTTGTTGATGTAATACGCTCCTGCAAAGCGCCCATCTCCGTCTGCAGCGTCGGCTGATAACCTACGGCAGAAGGCACACGTCCAAGCAGAGCCGAAACCTCGGAACCTGCCTGTGTAAAACGGAAAATATTATCAATGAAAAGAAGTACGTCCTTTCCGCCTTTGTCACGGAAATACTCCGCCATTGTAAGACCCGTCAGACCAACACGCATTCTCGCTCCGGGCGGCTCGTTCATCTGACCAAATACCATCGCCGTCTTGCTGATAACGCCGGACTCCGTCATTTCATTGTAAAGGTCATTTCCCTCTC
>CAJUJG010000019.1 GCA_910586715.1 uncultured Lachnospiraceae bacterium | reverse complement strand
GAGGCTTTAAACACGGACTCTCGTATAAAACAGTTGTGATAAAAATTATATAAAATCTGTTAAAAAACTGCTTACAGATATTGCCAAACCGAAAAAAATGAGATATGATGAAAGTAGTATATTATGGTAATTTCGGTAAGAAAGGATGGTTGTTATGAGCGGCATTACAAGAATTAACGCAGTGAACGGCTACGGGCAAATCGCCAGCGGCAAAAAAATAAACAGGGCTGCCGACAATGCGGCGGGAATGGCGATTGCCAATAAGTTAAGGGCAAACGCAAACGCGACCAATGTGGCAACGAGAAACACCCGCGAGGGTATCAATGTCACGAACATTGCGGACGGCGGTTATGACAGTATCATGGAGCGGCTTCAGGGAATCCGGGAGCTTGCCGTAAGGGCGATGAACGGCACGAACAGCGAGGACGACAGGAGAATCATACAGGACGAGATTGACCAGCAGATGGCAGGAATCGGCGAAGCTGCAAAGAATACAATCTACAATGAGACAAAGCTTTTGGACGGCAGCTATGCGACGATGGAGATTGCAAGCAACCCCACAGGAAAGGGCAGTAAAATCCAGCTTGGCGACGCGAGCTTGGACGCAATCGGCATTGCGGGCTTTAATGTAACAGGCGGAAAGTTCGACCTTGAGACGATTGACAGGGCAATTGAGAAGGTAAGCTCAGACAGAAGCAAGCTGGGCGCAAGTGCAAACGGACTTGCCGCAAGAGAACGCTCGAATCAGGTTGCCTACGAAAACATGACAGCGGCACAGAGCCGTATTGAGGATTTGGACATGGCAAAGGCGTCCACGGATTTGAAGCGTGACGAGAATTTGCAGAAAGTGCAGATTGCAATGTTCAAGAAGCAGAGAGAACAGGAAGCGATGATTACAAAGATTATGTAAACAATGCATAGCATGTTAAAATCTCCCGCAGTATTTTGCGGGAGATTTTTTGACATTTGTTCAGTTCGATTTATGTTTTATTTATGCCGTTATCAGATAGACGATAACCGCAACGACAGTGCTTGTCAGTCCGATGCAGGCTTCAAACGGAATCAGCCGCATTCTGTCTTTGATACTCATGCTGACAGAACCGCCCGTCGCATGGAAAAAGGAACCATGAGGCAGAGAGTCGATAACGGTGCTTCCGGCATGTATCATTGCGGCTGCGGACAGTGCGGGTACCGCCTGAGCCAGTAATGTGGGAGCAAAGGTTTGCGACGCTATAGTTGCGCCTGCCGTTGTTGATGCGGTTGCGCCTGCCATAAGAATACCGGAAAAAGGTGCAAGGATAAAAGTCGGCATATTCATTGCCTCAATCAGGGTAATGACATCGTATTGGAGGGCGGATGCCTTGATGATACCCGCGATTGTTCCGGTTCCGATTAACAGAACGGATACTCCGATGACTTTGCTCAAGCCAAATTCGGTGTAGGGAATGGTTTCCTTAATGTTGCCTGTTGCGATAATGCTGACGATTCCGCCAAGCGGCAGTGCAATCAAGGGATCAATGCTGATACCGCAGAGAGGACGCAGCGCCAGCAAGATAATGACTACAAGAGGACCGCTGACAGCCGCCGCTAAGTTCGGAAGTTTTTTCTTTGAGTTCTGCTCGTCTGCAGCGTCAAGTGCGTCCTGCTTCTTTTTGGACAACATAGTGGCAAGGACAATCGTCATTACAAGTGCAAACAGCGCGGGAATAATGTTTTTAATCATCAATGCGGTCAAATCCACTGTAAACGCCTCGGATGCCGCAATGGTATTGGGGTTTGGCGAAATAATATTGCCGGCTTTGCCGCCACCGATCATCGCGAGCAGAATGCCGCTTTTGGAAAGCCCCGCTTTTTGCCCGATTGCAATCGCAATGGGAGCGACGGTGATAACCGAAATGTCAATAAAAACGCCTACTGCACAGATAATCATGGTTGCGACGGCAATTGCAATCACTGCCCGTTTTTCGCCCAGTTTATTTACAATGGTTTCGGCAATTTTTTCGGCGGAGCCTGTCTTAATCAGTGCGCCTGCCAAAATGCCGGAGGTCATAATCCGAAGGACAGAGGACATCATGCCCTGCGCTCCTGTAACCATTGTATTAACAGTAGTGACCAGTCCTCCGCCTCCTACGATACCGCCAATTAATGCGCCAAGAATCAGGCTGTATGCAGGCTGTACCTTTTTGATAATCAGTATAATCGCAATAATCAGACCAAGAATTGCGCCGAGTGTGTTAAAATCATATGCCATAATCAAATCCTCCTATTTCTGAAACCGTTCAATTAAACGGAACACCTGTTCAACCGTATTGATCATATTCTTTCGTGCATTGCCGGAATCCATCGCTTCCCCCAACGTCTGTATGCCCCTAAGAATCGGGAAAAATGCGTCAATTCCATGTTCATTGCAGGCAGCGGCGTCGTCTGTCACACAGCCGGAAAATGCAATGACTTTTTTACCGTGTTTTTTGGCAAGCCCTGCGACGCCGATGGGAGCCTTTCCAAAGACCGTCTGACCGTCCAGTCTTCCCTCTCCGGTCACGACAATATCAGATGCCGCAATATAGTCTTCCAGCTTTGTTTCCTCCAAAACGATCTTAATTCCGGATTCCAACACGGCGTTGGTGTAGGCGAGAAAGGCAAACCCCAAACCGCCCGCGGCGCCCGTTCCTGCCTGTTTGGCGTTAGCATGCGGATATTTTTCGCAAGTCAGCTTTGCGTAATAGGCAAGCCACTTATCCATCTGCATAATCATTGTCGGCGTTGCGCCCTTTTGTGGTCCAAAGACTGCGCTGCAGCCCTGTTCTCCGCATAAAGTGTTTGTCACATCGCAGGCAATCCGGAAGGTGCATTCCTTGAGCTCTGGGATGACAAAATCGTCCGTAATGGTTTCAAGCTCCTTTAATCCTTTTGCGCCGAATGGAACCTGTTTACCGTTCTTGTCAAGCATACCGTAGCCTAATGCCTGAAGCATACCGATTCCGCCGTCGTTTGTGGCGCTTCCGCCAATTCCGACAATAAAGTGCCTGCACCCTTTGGAAATTGCGTTTTTAATTACTTCACCTACGCCATATGTCGTGGTGTTAAGCGGATTTCTGTCCTGCTCTGCCACAAGCGTAATTCCCGCAGCACCCGACATTTCAATAATGGCGGTCTTCGTGTCTTTTATCACCCCGTACGTACATTCGACAGGCTCGCCCAAAGGTCCTGTTACGGTGATGCATTCCAACTGACCGTCCATTCCCAAAGCGAGCGCTTCCACAGTGCCTTCACCGCCGTCGGCAAGCGGACGGATACATACTTCGGCATTTGGCATCGCCTTTCTTATTCCTTCGCTGATTGCCTTGCCTGCTTCAAGTGATGACAAACTGCCTTTGAGTGAATCAATTGCAATAACTGCTTTCATTTTTTCTCCTTTCGTTTTGTGTTTTTCGTTTTGATGAATTTAGTTTATCAATAAAAATAAGATAGGAATATGTTATAGATAACATTTATAATTGCAATAAATATAAAATATTTGGTATAATTACCATAGAAGCAACCATAGCCACAAAACAGAAGGAGCATAATAATGCCACACACAATTCAAAGAACGGTAGCGCAGCAGATTGTGGAAGCAGTCAAGGATGTCTGCAACCATGATATTAATTTTATTGATACAAACGGAATAATCTTTGCAAGTACAAACCAAAAAAGAATTGGAGATTATCATGAAATCGGTCACAAGGTCGCCCAAAGCGGGGAAGGGATAGAAGTTGAGACGGACAATAGCTTTCTTGGAACCAATAAAGGCGTCAATATTCCGTTTGTGTATCAGGGGGAAATCTGCGCCGTTATCGGAATTACGGGGAGCCCGGAGCAGGTGCGCAAATATGCCTATTTATCGCAGAAACTGACAACATTGATTTTGCGGGAGCATGAGCTGGACACGTATGAACGAACCCAAAAGACGCAAATCAATCACGTTATCCGCAAACTGATTCATAACGGTTATGCCAATCAGCCATATGTGACGGAATTTTTGAAAAGTCATCAGATTTGCATTGAAACGGATTACAGGACAATCCTGATTAAGATTGATACGCATACGGCATCAGAAAATGCGGCGTTCAATGCCGCTTCCATTGAAAAAAATATATATCACGCATTTGAACAGACGAGTTCGGCTCTTTACACTTTTAATTATCCCAATGAATATATTTTGTTATTGGAAGGCAGGGAATTTCAAAGATGGTGTTATTTGTTTGAACTGCTGGCAAAGAAAAATGCCTGGAACATAAAAATCGGGGTGGGGAATTCCATGCCGCTGTCCAAGCTGCACTACTCGTATAAAGCTGCAAAGCTTGCGATTAACAGTTTGTTTGGAGAGGAGCACATGGCTGTTTATGATGAACTGGATTTGGAATTGCTGCTTGGAAATATAACAGGTGATGTTAAGGAGTATTTTTTGGAGAAAACAATCCAAGTCTTATCAGCCGACGAAAAAGAGCTGTTGAAAATTTACTTTTCTACAAATATGTCCTTAAAGGAAACCTGCGAACAATTGTATCTGCATAAAAATACATTACAGTACAAGCTGGACAAAATCGGGAAAGAGACCGGATTTAATCCAAGAAAGTTTAAGGAGGCGGTCATTCTCTATACTGCGCTGAAAATGAATTCCATGATGTAAGCCGTTACCTTGAAGCATTTGACGCGTTTCATTTAGAGAGATATTAAAAGCGCCGGATACGTGAACCGTATGTCCGGCGCTTTTAGAGGACGGCGGTTAATCACCGTCTCATACTCAATTGTTCCAAAGAATTAGTAATCCATTGCCTTCTCTTCGCCGTTCATCACGCGCAGCGCGCCCTGTGCAAGCGCAAGCAGCTCGTCTTCTCCGGGATATACGGTAAACGGAGCAATCCATTCGGCACGCTCTTTCAGTGCGGCAACGACATCTGCCGCATACGCAATACCGCCTGTCACGATAATTTGGTCAACCTTTCCGCTCAAAACACATGCCATAGAACCGATGTCCTTTGATACCTGTAACAGGAACGCCTCTTTTGCTTCCTTTGCTTTTGCGTTTCCTTCGTCGGCAAGCTTTGAGACCTCACGCATGTCGTTTGTGCCAAGGTATGCGTTAAATCCTCCCTTGCCTACAATCTTGGAGTAAACTTCTTTTTCCGTGTAATTTCCGGAAAAGCACATTTTAATCAATGCGCCGCTCGGTACGCCGCCCGCACGCTCGGGAGAAAATGCGCCGTCGCCGTCAAGTGCGTTAAATACGTCAATTACCTTTCCGTTTTCGTGTGCGCCGACAGAAACGCCGCCGCCCATATGTACCACAATCAGACGAAGCGTGTCGTAAGCTTTTCCGCTTTCCTTTGCGTAACGCTTTGCAACTGCTTTTTGGTTTAGCGCGTGGAATACGCTGACACGCGCAAGTTCAGGCACGCCCGAATACCGCGCAGTCGGCATCAGTTCATCGACAACGACAGGGTCTACGATATAAGAGGGAGCGCCGATGGAATCACCGATTTCCCGTGCAAGAATGCCGCCTAGATTGGAAGCATGCTGTCCCTGAACGCCTGCCTTTAAATCGGCAAGCAGCGCATCCGTTACGGCATAAGTACCGCCCGGAATAGGCTTTAACATGCCGCCGCGTCCAACTACAACGTTCAGCGATTGGATGTCAAAGCTCTTTTCCGCTAACAAATCCGTAATAATTTTCTTTCTGAAATCCTTTTGGTCAACAATCGTGGCATACTGGGAAATTTCCTCCGTGGAATGCCGTAAGGTTTCCTCAAACAATAGCGTTTCATCTTCAAAAACGCCGATTTTTGTGGAAGTAGAGCCGGGGTTAATAATCAGACTTTTGATTGCCATAATATGATTCCTCCTGTTAAAATGTTCGCCTATCTTTTTGTTTATCAGGTAATCGGCAGCATCACCGACACCGTCTGCCAGCAGTTCAAGAAAGAAGTCCATGCTTATTTTTTCATCGATTCCGCAACAACAGCCGCAAGCGCGATGGAATTGAGTTTAGCCTCAAACGAATCGGAACGTGATGTCAGGATAACAGGCGCGGCAGTACCCGTTAAAATGTTACCGTTCTTCACGTCACACAGATGTGTCAGCACCTTGTACACAAGGTTTCCGGCGTGAATATCCGGGAAGAGAATCACATCCGCGTCACCTGCAATCTTTCTGTCCGTGCCGCCCTTGTGCGCAGCAGCAGCGCTGTCAATCGCCATATCCATAGAGAGCGGTCCGTCAATCACACAGCCCGTGATTTTACCCTCGGCGTTCATTTTTGCAAGCTCGTCAGCGTCAACCGTACAAGGCATCTTGGGATTGACAACCTCGACAGCGGCAACCGGCGCAACCTTCGGATTTGCGATACCGCAGGCATGGCAGACCTCAACCGTATTGTTGATAATTGCAACCTTATCTTCCAATGTCGGATACGTCATAAACGCAACGTCCGATAAGAATAAAAGGCGGTCAATGCCCTTGATTTCAAACACACATACATGCGAGAGCGCCCTGCCGGTACGAAGTCCGACTTCCTTATCCAAAACACTCTTTAAGAAATTTTTGGTATCAATCAGTCCCTTCATGTACATATCCGCTTTGCCGTCGTGAACAAGCTTGACAGCCGTAAGCGCCGCCTGTACATGGTCCGGCTCGTTGATAATCTCAAAGCCAGCCAAATCCATATTCATGGAAGCGGCAATTTCCTTAATTTTTGTCTCGTCACCAACTAAAATTGCGTCGGCAATGCCTTTCTCCTTTGCAGCCTTCACTGCCTCAAGCACCGGCTCATCTTCCGCAACGGCAACGGCAACGGTCTTGCGGTCACATTCGTAGACTTTTTTCAGCAAATCCTGAAATCCTTTACTCATTTGAAATCCTCCATTCTAAATGTCTTTTTTGTTGGAAATTAAGGGAAAATCCTCAGTTGTTAAAATAATAACACTTTCTAAAACGGCGGTCAAGGTGCATAAAGTATTTTTTAAGGTGCAACAAGTGGAAAAATGGTTGAAATATGCTATACTGATGTTATAAAAATGAGGGATAGAGAAACGGAGGACAAATAGCAAATGAAAGTATACGTATACAGCATGCGCGGTTTTGACGAGCTGCCGGATTTTGAGCGGTTTTGTGAGAAATATCAGGTGGAATGGGCGTACACAAACGAAACGCCTTGCATGGAAAACCTTGACTATGCCAAAGGCTATGACGTGGTTAACATCATTACGACGGTTATCGATAAAGAAATGATAGACCGCTGGAAGGCGCTTGGCGTAAAGTGCATTGCCACGCGCACAATCGGATATGACCATATTGATTATGCATATGCCAAAAGCGTCGGCATGGGTGTTATTCACATTACGTATTCGCCTTCCAGCGTGGCGGATTATACGATTATGCTGATGTTAATGGGCTGCCGTAAAATCAAGCATATCATGAACACGGCGGCAGTGCAGGACTTTACCTTGAAGGGAAAAATCGGAAAAGAGCTTCCAAACTGTACCGTTGGAATTATCGGTACGGGGAAAATCGGGAAGACCGTAATCGCGCATTTAAAAGGTTTTGGCTGCAAAATCCTTGCATATGACATATATGAGAGCGACGAAGTGCGCGAAAATGCGGAGTACGCATCGCTTGATAAAATTTTCACGGACTGCGACATTATTTCGCTGCATGCGCCTTCTACAAACGACAATTATCATATGATTGACAAGGCTGCGATCGATAAAATGAAGCAGGGTGTGATTTTGGTAAACTGTGCGAGAGGCGCGCTGATTGACACGCAGGCATTGATTGACGGAATCGAGAGCGGAAAGGTAGGCTTTGCAGGACTTGACGTAATTGAGCAGGAGAGCGGGCTTTACTATTTTAACCGTGTGGGCGAGCCGTTAAACAATCCGCAGCTTGCGATACTGAAATCGTATTCTAATGTTCTTGTAACGCCGCACACGGCATTCTACACGGACGAGGCAGTAGCAAACATGGTGGAAAATTCACTGCTGTGCGCGAAGGATTTTATTGAGGGAAGAAAGACGGCATTCGAGGTCTGAGCGCATGGAATATTATGCACTCAATCAATATCTGAAGGATACCTTTGGGGAAAAAGTCTATAAAATTGCACTGGACGGTGGATTTACCTGCCCAAACAGAGACGGAACGCTTGGGACGGGAGGCTGTATTTTCTGCTCAGGGCAAGGCTCCGGCGATTTTGCACAGTGCCGTACGCTTTCTGTTACAGAGCAGCTCGCGCGCGGAAAAGAGCAGATTGCGCAGAAGTATCGCGGTGCAAAGTATATCGCGTATTTTCAGGCATTTACCAATACGTATGCGCCAGCGGAGCAGCTGCGCGCGCTCTATGAGGAGGCGCTGTCCGACGCGCAGGTGGCTGCGCTCTCGATTGCGACAAGACCGGACTGTCTGCCTGATGAAGTCATTGCGCTGCTGAAAGAGCTTAATAAGCGAAAACCTGTTTGGGTGGAGCTTGGCTTGCAGACCATTCATGAGAAAACAGCCCGGTATATCCGTAGGGGATATGCGCTTGCTGTCTATGACGAGGCAGTACGGAAACTAAAAGAAGCAAGATTGCAGGTGATTGTCCATGTGATACTCGGGCTTCCGTATGAAACAAAAGAGGAAATGAAAGAAACGGTTTCCTATGTAGGAAACAGCGGCGCGGACGGAATCAAACTGCAATTACTGCATGTGATTAAGGGAACGGATTTGGAGCAGGAATATTTGCAAGGGAAGTTTCGGACGTTAGAGATGGGGGAGTATGTCGATTTGGTGGCGGACTGCATTGCGATACTCCCACCGGGTATGGTGATACACCGCATGACGGGGGACGCGGATAAGGCAAAGCTGATTGCGCCGGACTGGAGCGCCGACAAAAAGCGGGTACTCAATGCGTTGAGAAAAGCGATTGCGGAAAAAAAACGATGAGAAAGACACGTTTTGCGAACAAACGGCATAAATTATAACAATTACCTGAAAAAGGGGTAAAGCAGTGACTTGCAGAGAACGCATTTTATCGAACGAATATGCCGATTTGGTGGTAAATTTTGTACTGCCTGACGAATATGAATATGAAAGACCGGTTGATTACTGCAATCATATTATTAATGAAGATTTACAGCTTTTTTATATTAAGCGGAGCGATTTGCCGGATTTGCGCTTTTCAAAAGCATCCTACTCGTTTATTCCCAAATGCTACGGCTTGGTTCAGGTGGACCAGCAGGAACGCGGCGTGGACCTTAATACGCTCAGCCTTGCGGATGTGGGTATCCTTTCCGTACAGAGACCGCCGTTAAATCTGACGGGGAAAAACGTGACAATCGGCTTTATCGATACAGGCATCCGTTATCAGGACGAGGTTTTCCGCGATATGGCAGGAAACAGCCGGATTCTTGCGATATGGGATCAGACCATTCAGACAGGAAAGCTTCCCGACGGGTTTGAATACGGCTCCGAATATACGCTGGAGGACATCAATGCGGCGCTGCAAAGCGACGACCCGTTTTCGATTGTGCCGAGTACGGACGCAAACGGGCATGGAAGCGAGCTGGCGGCAGTGGCGGCGGGAAGCCCGATTGCAAACGGAAACTTTATCGGAGCGGCTCCCGATGCGCGGATTGTCATGGTAAAGCTCAAGGAAATTAAACCCTATCTTAGGGAATACTATAAAATTCCGGAGGGGGTGCCCTGTTATTCCGAGACGGATATTTTGCAGGCGCTGCAATACCTTCAAAAGTTCTCACAGGTACTGTACACGCCGCTTGTAATCTGCTTTGGCTTGGGAACAAGCTTGGGCGACCATGCGGGTTCCGGCACGCTTGCGACATATCTGAACACGTTAAGCTACAAGAAAAGTCAGGTGATTGTAACGCCTGCGGGAAACGAGGGCAACACATCCCACCATTTTCATGCCGAGATGAGTATGCGCGAGGCGTATAAGGACGTGCAGCTGCGCGTCGGGGAGAATGAGCGGGGATTTGTCATGGATTTGTGGGGTGAGGCGCCGTATTATTACAACGTGACGGTGCGCACGCCCGGCGGAGAGGGAATCCGTTGGAGCAATCCGCGCAGTCCCCAGCCGCAGGAGTTTACCTTTGTGTTTGAAAAGACGCGGATTATCATTGAATACTTTTGGGTGGAGCATACTTCGGGCGCGGAACTCATCCGCTTCCGGTTTATTGAGCCGACGGCGGGCGTTTGGAACATCCGGGTCAATTCTGCGGGAAACGTGGCGGGCGGCTGCTTTGACATTTGGCTCCCGATTTCGCAGTTTCTGTCATCCGATACGTATTTTCTCGAGGCAAGTCCGCAGACGACCATCACGGAGCCGGCATATGCCGAAGGCACCATTACGGTGTCAAACTACCAGTCCTCCAATGTCAGTATCGCGCCTTCGTCGGGACGCGGTTTTGGGAAAAACGGCATGATTGTACCCGATATAGCGGCGCCGGGCGTCAATGTCTCCACGCCATTTGGTCCGGGGAACGGCACAAGCATTTCGGCGGCAATCACGGCAGGCGGCTGCGCGCAGCTTTTGGAATGGGCGGTAGTAAATCAAAACGACCTCTTTGTCAATTCCACGGCAATCAAAAATTATCTGATTCGCGGGGCAGACCGTGAAGATTATTTGGAGTATCCGAACCGCGAATGGGGCTACGGAAGCCTTAACATCGCAGGCGTTTTCGAGTTCCTTGCGGAGCTTGGGTAAATGGGCGCCGTAAAAGTCAAATGTCTGCAAGCAGTCACTTGGCTCGCTGCTCGCGGGAATAAATCAGGGAGAATGCATTGTTAAAATACAACGCTTTCTCCCTGAAATCATTTTCTAAGCTGTATTGGAAAATCCAATATTACCGCTTAATATCGTAATTCATGTTCATCAGATTGCGGATGCTTTCCACGTCGTCCGTAATATTCGCGTCGCCGCGGATCGTATGCTTAATCACGCTGCTTGCCACCGCAAAGTTCACCATATCCATCGGTCTGTAGCGGTGCATCATCGCATAAATGAGTCCGCTCGCAAAAGCGTCGCCGCCGCCGACACGGTCGAGAATATTAAAGGTAAAGAGCTTGCTTTCGAATGTATGGTCCTCATACCACAGGAATGCTTTCAGGCTGTTCTCCGAACCGCTGTGCGCGTAGCGGACGTGGCGCGCAATGCATTTGATATTCGGATACCGTTCCACGAAAGCATGGAAAATTTCGTCCTGCTGTTCGTAACTTAACTGCAAAGGCACGCCGTCCTTGACATCGCCTTTGGCATGATTTTCCTCGTCCTTCCATAAATGGTAAGGCTCAATGCCAAACAGCACATCCACGTAAGGCAGGCACTGTGTACAGAAGTCTCTTGCCTGCTCCCATGTCCAAAGCTTGCTGCGGAAATTTCCGTCGAAGCTGACGGTCAGTCCCATTTCTTTTGCCACCTTCAGACAGTTCATAATCAACTCGGCGCAGTTTGGCGCAAGCGCGGGTGTGATACCGCTCAAATGCAGCCATGTAAAGCCCTCAAACAAAGCGTGCAAGTCGACCTTGCTAAAATCATATTCCGTAATCGCACTGTTTTTTCTGTCGTAGATAACCTTGCTTGGACGAATTCCGTATCCCGTCTCAAGATAGTAGCTGCCAAGACGGTGTGTAGGCGTCTCCTCCGGCGTACTTAAAATAACAGGCGTACAGTGTACATCGTTGCTGCGCAGCATACGGACTGCACTTTTACCCAAACTGTTGTTTGGAACAACGCTGAAAAAGGTACTGTCTACACCCAGGTTTGCAAGCGCAAGCGCGATGTTTGCCTCGCTTCCGCCGTAGCTTGCCTCAAAATTGGCGGTCATACGGATTTTTTCGTAGTTCGGCGGTGTCAGGCGAAGCATGATTTCACCGATGGTTATGAATTTGTTTGTACTGTCGCTGCCGTGAAGCAGGGGATTGCTATGTTCCATGAAATACCTCCTTTAGTGGTACGTTAATTTTTTTCTGATAGTTCTATTTTAGTCTAATTTTGAAAGTATTTCAACATTTTTCATTTTTCTCATGAATATTTTCCTAAAAAACGAGAAATGCTGATATTGACAAAAAATATCAGAACGAAAAGGGAGGAAATCGTTATGAAAGTTATAAAGAAGAAAAGTTTTTTTAAAAAGGCAGCAGCAGTAACGGCAGTAACCTGTGCAGTAGCGCTTTCCATTTCTGCCTGCGGCAGGAAAGACAAAGTAAATGAAAATCAGGACCCGCTTACGGGACAGGATACGTCGCAAAGCTCACAGGCAACACAGGAGAGCGGTGGGGATGCAGACAGCGGGGACAACGGGGACGGCGCCGGCAATGGCGATTACAGTGACTTTGACGCCATGCTTAATGACGAGGGAACAGACCCTAACAGTATTATGGACTATATCAACACAAACATCGTCAGCGCGGGCGTTGCCGATGTGGAGCGTTTTTTTTCAGGATTGTTAAGCTTTGGCGATGACATCAGAAACATTGATTTTACGGGACTTAACGACAGCAGACAGTATATGTCGGAGGACATGGTTGCATTTATGGATTTGATGAAGCTTGAGCATGAGGCGCCGTCTATGGCAATGTCCGATGAGGAGAACAGAAAGGTTATCAACATGACGCTTTCAGAGATGCTGGAACGCGCGCTTTTGTTTGAGAAGCATCTTGAAAAATATCCGAACCATGTGACCACGGACGCGGCTTCAAAGCTCTATGAGGAAATTGCCACAAACGCGATTTCCGGCGGCTACAACAGCGCGGAGGGCATCGGTCATTATTATAAGGGTGAGACGGACGATGTGGTGGACAAGGAGTCGCTTCAGTATTACCAGAAATTTGCAGATGCAAATCCGGACAGTAATTTAGGTAAGGTAGTAAAGGAATATATCACTGCGTTAGAGTCAAATCAGTTCCAAATTAACGGTGCGCTGGAGGATTTTTATATGGGACTGCACGGAAAGTTTAATATAAGAAATCTTAATGGCGCCGGAACAGGTACAGGAGCGGGACAAAACGGAGCAGGTACAGGCAGTGAGTCCTCGTCCGAAACGCAGGAGAGCGGAACAAACGCCGCAGATCCCGGCAATGCGACGGCAGATGCAGCCGATACCGTAATTGAGGGGACGATTAAAAAATAGTATTAAAGAGATAAGAATTGACAGGACCGCATCGTATGTGATAGCTTAAAGATAAACAGGCAGCAGAGAAGAGGTGCAGGTCCATGAGATATATTATGACACTCGTGTCACTTTTTGCGGCGGACAGCGGGATAAAGCATTACATCGAAAAACACGTCGCACAGGGAACGGAAAAACCGATACTAGGCGGGAAATGCTGTATCAGAAAACACCATAATACGGGAGCAATGCTTCACCTTGGAGGAAACAGGGCGGGTTTGGTGGCGGCGCTTTCCCTCGTGTTCAGCGCTTTTATGAGCGGGATATTTGCCGCAGCGCTTACAGTAAAAGGAAATGCAGTCTTAAAGAGCGCTCTTGCAATGCTGCTTGGCGGCGCGTACAGCAATACCTATGACCGCCTGAAACGCCATTACGTGGTTGATTATGTTTCCTTTCGGTTTCCGCCCGTAAAAAACAGACTTTTGGGAAAGCTGAAAAATGCTTTGGAAGCCGTAGTATTTAATCTTTCGGATTTTGGTATTATCATCGGGGCAATGCTGATCATGGTGCGTGAGCTGTTCCGAAGCGATAAAAAAGCGTCATGACAATTCAGGTACATGGCGCTTTTTCCTATTATGAAAAGTTGTTTACCGTTTGGTATCTGACTAATTCGTAATGACTGTTCCTGCTTTTTCGTTGATGACGTCGGCAGTCTTGTCCAACGAGGTGATAATGACCCTGCCGTTTGGCACCTGCGCAAGATATTCGATTGCCGCCATAATTTTTGGCAGCATGTCAGTTTCGCCAAATTGCCCTTGCTCGATATACTGTTTCGCCTGTGTGACGGTCATGGCTTGAATGGGCGTTTGGTTTTCCTTGCCAAAGTTCAGGTAGACATAATCAACGCTTGTCAGGATGAAAAGCTCGTCTGCTTTTAAGTCGGACGCAAGCTTTCCGGCGATGCTGTCCTTTTCAATTACAGCAGATGCACCTTTTAGGATATGCTGCTGCTCAATTACCGGAATTCCGCCGCCGCCGCAGGCGATTACGACCTGACCTGCATCCGAGAGCGTTTTGATTGCTGCGATTTCCACGATGTCAATCGGTTTTGGCGCCGCGACAATCCTGCGGTAGCCGTCGTCCTCCTTGATAACATAATTACCCTTGTTAATTTCAATATCGGCATCGTCTTTGGACATGTAGCGTCCGATTGCCTTTTTCGGTTCATAAAAGCCTTCGTCGTAAGGATCTACCGTTACCTGTGTCAGGATTGTGCTGACAGGCTTTGAGATGCCGCGTTTTAGAAGCTCCGATTTCAGGGAATTTTGAATATCATAGCCGACATATCCCTGACTCATTGCGGAGCACACACACATTGGGGCAGGCGTGTAGTCGATATAAATGCGGCGTAGCTCGGTCATTGCCTTGTGGATCATGCTGACCTGAGGACCATTGCTGTGGGTAATCGTAAGCTGGTATCCTGCTTCCACCAAGTCCGCCAGCGCTTTCGCCGTTTTACGTACTGCGCCTTGCTGTTCCATAATGGTAGAGCCAAGTGCATCATGGCCTAATGCGACAACTGCTTTTTTCTTACTCATATTATAGAAATCCTCCGTTCTTGCTCTTTCTTTTCGTCTGAATTTGGTTTATGATAATTATAACAAATCAAAACGTGTTTGTATACCGGAAGTTGATTGTGCACAGAACGCATTGACATAGGATTTTGTTAATGTTATAGTAAGAATAGATAAAAAAACGGATAAAAATTCAGCATAATAAACAAAAGTGTAGAAAAATTTGGTAAGTGCACACGCAGGAGGAGCGTTTATGACAAACAGAGAGGCACAGATTTTTCAGTGGATCGTGGAAAACCCCATGATTTCGCAGGAGGAACTGGCGGCAAAGGCGGGAATTGCCCGCTCGTCGGCAGCAGTACACATTTCCAATCTGATGAAAAAAGGTTATATTTTGGGAAAAGGCTATGTGACGAACGGTCCAAGCTACTGTACGGTAATCGGAGGAGCAAATATCGATATTGGCGGAGTGCCCGACGCGGCGCTTGTAGACAGAGACTCCAACCCCGGAAAAACCGTTCTTTCGCTGGGCGGAGTGGGGAGAAACATTGCCCATAATATGCGCCTTTTAGGACTTGATGTCAAGCTTGTGACCGCGATGGGGGACGATGTGTATGCCGGACAGTTAGCGGAGAGCTGCAGGGAGCTTGGCATTGAGCTGCAGGACAGCGTACGCATTGCGAACGAAAGCACTTCTACTTATCTATATATTGCGGATCAAAACGGAGATATGAAGCTTGCGCTTTCAGATATGAGAATTTATGAACATATCACGCCGGAGTATATACAAAATAAACTTGAGCTTATAAATCGCGGGAGAATTGTGGTGATTGACACCAATATTCCTGCACAGACTGTAGAATGTATTTGCGAAAAGAGCAAATCGCCTGTTTTTGCCGATCCTGTTTCCGGAAAAAAGGCGCAGAAGCTGTTGCCGGTGCTCGACAAGCTTTATGCCGTTACGCCCAATAAACACGAGGCGCAGGTGTTAAGCGGCGTTTCAATTTCAGACGATGCGGACTTGGAACAGGCGGCGGAAGTGCTTTTAAGGAAAGGTGTGAAAAATGTATTTATTACGCTCGGCGAGCAGGGCGTTTACTGTGCGAACGAAAACGAAAAATTCCTGTTGGAAGTTGAGGCGGTAAAGGCGGTCAGTACAACCGGCGCAGGCGATTCGTTTATGGCAGGGCTGGCGCTTGGCTTTACGAAGCGGCTAAGCTTACGCGAAATGGCGCAGCTTGGCATTGCGGCGGCGGGCATCACGATTGAGAGCGAGCTGACAATCAATCCGATGCTGAGTTTGGCGGAGGTCGAAAAGCGATCGGGAATAGAGCTTTTATAATGCACACGGACGCGGAAAGGAAATATACAGCTAAAGCTGCCCGCGTTTGGCGCGGCGAGTAGGGGAAGTAATCTTCCCTGCCCGATTAGTGGGAAGCGTACCATGTTTAAAAGACATGGTATAAAAATAGTTACAATATAAAGAAAAGGAGTTTGACGCGTATGGAGAAAAATCAGTATTTGGATATCGCACCTGAGGTTGCGGAGGCGCTTGCGCAGAACAAGCCCGTTGTGGCATTGGAGTCCACAATTATTTCGCACGGTATGCCGTATCCGCAGAATGTGGAAACAGCCCTGAAAGTGGAGCAGGTGATTCGTGACAATGGCGCGGTTCCTGCGACGATTGCAATTATCGGCGGCAGATTGAAGGCAGGGCTTTCGAAGGACGAAATCGAACATCTCGGAAAGACGGGCTATGACGTGCCGAAGGTATCAAGACGTGATTTGCCGATTATTGTGGCAAAAGGTATGGACGGCGCGACGACAGTTGCAACGACAATGATTATCGCAAGTCTTGCAGGCATAAAAATCTTCGCGACGGGAGGCATCGGCGGTGTGCACAGAGGCGCGGAGACGACAATGGATATTTCGGCGGACCTTGAGGAGCTTGCAATGACGCCCGTTATGGTAGTTTGTGCCGGCGCGAAGTCTATTTTGGATTTGGGACTGACGCTGGAATATCTTGAGACGAAGGGTGTGCCTGTGATTGGTTATGGTACGAAAGAACTGCCCGCATTTTACACGAGAAAGAGCGGTTTTGGCGTTGACTATAAATTGGACACGCCGCTTGAGCTTGCGACGGCGTTCCATGTAAAGCAGAAAGTCGGTTTAAAGGGCGGAATGCTTGTTGCCAATCCGATTCCCGAAGAATATTCGATGGACCCTGATGTGATTAACAAGGCGATTGACGAAGCGATTGCGGAAAGCAGAAAGCAGGGTATCCACGGAAAGGATACAACACCGTTTCTGCTTGCAAAGGTTAAGGAGATTACGGGAGGCGACAGCCTCGATTCCAATATCCAGCTTGTATTCAACAATGCAGCACTTGCCGCAAAGACGGCTGTGGAGCTTAGCAAATTAGGCTGATTACAGAATATTAATATACAAAGATAATAGTATAAAAAATGCAAACCATAAAACTGGTTTGCATTTTTTGATAGGGGAAGTATTGTAGTTTACGGCATTGACCAAAAGAATTCAAACGGATCAAAATATTCGCCGTTGGGGATTTCAATTTCCTGTTCGTTTTTCTTTTCCGAAGCGTCATCGTTTGGCGTAACAGCGTCATCGCCGAAAATGTCCTTTGCGCCGAGCATCAACGTAAAGGTTTTCTCCGTGTAACCGTCCGCGCCCGCAACCATAGCAATCACATCAACCGTTTCGCCTGCGCGGTAGTAGGTCAGCAGCGTCTGTAAGTCATTCATTGTCTTGACTGTCTGACCGTCAAACTTGATAATGATATTGCCTTTAGAAAGTCCGGCATTTGCTGCGGGAGAGTTTTCGTAAATTTTATTGATAAAGACGCCAAGCGGCAGGTCATACGCCTCGGATACTTCTGACGGTACGTCGATTCCGCTGATGCCAAGATAACCCTGTGCCGATTCGGAGACCACATCGCGGCTTTCTTTGAGCATCAGTTCCTCAATAATCGACTGCACGTCCGAAATCGGGATTGCATAGCCCATGCCCTCAACAGAGCTTGACGAAACTTTAACAGAATTGATGCCAATCAGTTCTCCGTTCATATTTAAAAGCGCACCGCCGGAGTTGCCGGGATTGATTGCGGCGTCGGTTTGAATGAGCTTGTTGGTAATCGTGCCGCCGTTGTCGTCGGAAACCGTTACCTCACGGTTCAGCGCGCTGATAATACCGGTTGTCACGGACTGACCGTAACCGAGTGCGTTACCGATTGCCACAACCTCCTGACCAAGCTCAAGGTCAGCGGAGTTGCCGATGGTTGCGACTTTGATTTGGGAGCGCATTTCATCGGTAATTTCACTTAGGGGAACAGCGATTACCGCCAAATCCTTGTCGGCGTCGTATCCTTTAATTTTTGCGGTTACGATAGAAGGGTCGTCGCTGTCCTCGTCATAGCTGAACACAACGGTAAGCTCGGTGCCGCCGGATACAACGTGGTTGTTCGTCACAATCAAAAGCTCTGTGTCGTTTTCGCCGATAATAATACCGGAACCGCTGCCTTCCGTATCCTGAAGGTATTTGCCGAAGAATGTCTGTACCTCCGTAACACCCTTATTTGTAATGGAAACGACGCTTGGCAGGCAGTTTTTTGCGATTGCCGCAATGTTTGCGTCAGCCTGACTTCCTGCGTATGCTGCATTGGAGGTCGTAAGTCCGTTTGTCGTCGTGGAAAGAGACGAGGAGTTTTGCGTCCCCGAAGCACCGCTGTCCGTCTGTGATTGTGCCTGCTCCAGTGCAGCTTTTGCCTGATTTAATTCCTTGACGCTCAGGTAGGCTGGAACGCTGAATACCGCGCCTGCCGTCACGCCAAAGACAAGTCCCAGGCATACGACGGAAACTGCTTTTTTTCCGAAACCGCTTTTTTTCTTTTTCTTGCCGGCATTGGCATCCGCGGGCTGACTGTAGCTGGCGCCGGCGTTGTAGTAGTATTCCTGGTACCCGCCGTTTTGGGAAGTGCTGTTTGACTGCTGTGGAAAGTTTTCGTTGTTATCGTACATAATCAATCGCTCCTTTTTCATTTTTATAAAATTATTTAAAATTATTGTTTTCTTGCTGATATTGAATAATATAAACCCAATTTGTGTTTTAAATGTTATCTAAATGTGAGGAATTTGTGAACTTCATAAAGGAACCTTAAAAAGAAAAATGATAGAATTGTTTTTAACGATATGATATGATGATTCATAGGGTGAATATATTATAATAGGAGATAAAGCAATGATTAAAGTGATATTGTGGGACATTGACGGAACACTTTTGGACTTCGGACAGGCAGAGAATTATGCCATGAAAAAATGCTTTTCCGTTTTGGAAATGGGAGAATGCACAGATGCGATGGTTGAGCGATACGCTGCGATTAACACAAAATACTGGGAGCGCCTTGAGCGTAACGAGATTACGAAACAGGAAGTGTTAATCGGAAGGTTCCGTGAATTCTTTGAGAACGAGGGACTTCCTTTGGAGAAAGCGCAGCTGTTTAACGAAGAATATCAGATTCGACTGGGCGATAAAGTTTTTTTTAACGATAATGCAAAGACGCTTGTTGAGGAGCTGAAAGCACAGGGATTTGTGCAGCTTGCCGTGACAAACGGGACGCTTGCGGCGCAGAGAAGGAAGCTGGCCGCGTCCGGATTTGATACATTGCTTGACGGTGCGGTGATTTCGGATGAAATCGGTGTGCAGAAACCGAATATTGGATTTTTCGAATGTACTTTCGGTATTCTTGCAAAAATCGGAACATATCAGAAAGATGAGATTGTCATTGTCGGCGACTCGCTCACAAGCGACATGCAGGGCGGCAATAATGCGGGGATTGTGTGCTGTTGGTATAATCCCAAAGAGGAGCGTAACACAAAAGGACTGCATATTGATTATGAAATAAAAAATTTGATGGATTTGAATAAAATATTATTTACGAATTAATCTGTAATTGTTAAAATAAAAACAAGAATAAAACCAAGGAACGGAGGGTATCATGTTGGATTATTTGGATTATATCAAGGGAATGGACATCTCGTCACTCGACGAAATCGAACGGCTTGGCGCAAAATTTTATGATGACGGTAAGGAGGGGGACTTAATTGAAATCCTCAAACGTTATGGTGTAAATTACATACGCCTGCGGCTGTGGAACGATCCCAAATCGCCGGAGGGTGAGCCTTACGGCGCAGGAAACAACGACTATGCCGCGACGCTTCGCATGGCAAAGCGCGTGAAGGCAGCAGGACTTGGATTTTTGCTTGATTTTCATTACAGCGACTGTTGGACCGACCCGGGCAAACAGCGCAAGCCCAAAGCGTGGGAGGGGTACGATGCCGCGCAGCTGGAACAGGCGGTTTACGACTTTACAAAACAAACGCTGACTGATTTTGTCCGGGACGGCGCAGCGCCCGATATGGTTCAGGTCGGAAATGAGCTGACAAACGGTCTGCTTTGGCCGGAAGGACAAGTACCGCATTATGACAATATTGCGCGTTTTGTGAGCGCAGGCGTCAGGGCGGTGAGAGAAACGTGTCCGGCGGCAAAGATTATGATTCATTTGGACAATGGCGGAAAGAATGAGCTTTACCGCAACTGGTTTGACGAGTATATCCATAAAAATAAAGGTGAGGACTTTGATATTATCGGACTTTCATATTATCCGTTTTGGCATGGAACGCTTTCTGATCTCGCAAACAATATGAATGATATTGCGGTGCGTTACAAAAAAGAATTGATTGTTGCCGAAGTGTCAATGGGGCATACCGTGGAGGACTACATTGATTATGAAAAACTTGCGCCCGATAAACGTAAAGGTATGGCAACGAAGCCTGAGCTTTGCGAAAAGGTGCCGTTTGCCATGACAAAGGAGGGACAGTCCGAATTTATGAAAGCCTTTTTGCAGACGTTGGAAAACGTACCTGAACACAAAGGCAGAGGCTTTTTCTATTGGGAGCCGGCGTGGCTTCCGGTACAAGGCAGCGGCTGGGCAACGGAACCGTCGCTTGTGTATATGAAAGAAAAAGGGCCATGCGGAAACGAATGGGCAAATCAGGCGCTCTTTGATTATGACGGAAACGCGCTGCCCGCGCTTCGGACAATCAAGGAATATCAGCCAAAATAGAATGGAGGAAAATATCATGATTACAAAAAATATCGCTGAACTGGTACAATACGGTATTGCAGCCGGACTTTTGGATGAAACGGACAGAATTTATACGATTAACAGCCTGTTGGGGCTGTTTGGCATTGAGGATTATGAGGAGCCGGAATGTCTTCCGGAAATCACGAATCCGGCAGATTTTAATTTGGAAGGATTGCTCAAGGAAATGCTCAATTATGCTTGGGAACATAACCTGATGACTGATGACAGCATTGTGTACCGGGATTTGTTTGACACAAAGATTATGGGAAGGCTTGTGCCGCGCCCGTCGGATGTGATTTATACGTTTGACCGGATTTATGAGGAGCAGGGCGCAAAGGCGGCGACGGACTGGTATTATGCGTTCAGCCAAAATACGGATTATATCAGACGCTACCGCATTGCCCGCGATATGAAATGGAAGGCGGACACGGACTATGGCGAGATGGACATTACAATCAATCTGTCAAAGCCGGAAAAGGATCCCAAGGCGATTGCAGCGGCGAAAAATGCAAAGCAGAGCGGATACCCTAAGTGTCAGCTTTGCATGGAAAATGAGGGATATGCAGGACGGGTAAACCATCCCGCAAGACAGAATCACAGGATTATTCCCGTAGTAATTCAGGGAAATCAGTGGGGATTCCAATATTCTCCTTATGTATATTACAATGAGCACTGCATTGTATTTAACTCACGCCATATTCCGATGAAAATTAATCATGATACGTTTGTCAAGCTCTTTCATTTTGTGGAGCAGTTTCCACATTACTTTGTCGGCTCGAACGCGGATTTGCCGATTGTCGGCGGTTCAATTTTAAGCCATGACCATTTTCAGGGGGGAAATTATGAGTTTGCAATGGCGAAGGCGCCCGTGGAGAAATCGTTTAGCGTAAAGGGATTTGAGGATGTTCAATCAGGAATTGTCCGGTGGCCGATGTCGGTGATACGTCTTTCCCACGCGGATTATAACCGTATCATTGAGCTGGCTGATCTTATTTTAACAAAGTGGAGAGGTTATACGGATGAAGCGGCGTTTATTTTTGCCGAGACGGACGGAGAACCGCACAATACGATTACGCCGATTGCAAGAAAACGCGGGCAGAATTATGAGCTGGATTTGGTTCTGCGCAACAATATCACAACCGAGGAGCATCCGCTTGGCGTTTATCACCCGCATGCCGAGCTGCATCATATTAAAAAGGAAAACATTGGTCTGATTGAGGTTATGGGTCTTGCGGTATTGCCGTCGCGGCTAAAGTCGGAGCTGGAGCTTCTTGCGGATGCGATTGTAAAGAAAACAGACATCCGCGCGGATGAAACATTGGAAAAGCATGCGGACTGGGTAGACGAAATACTGCCCAAATACAGCAATGTTACACAGGAAAATGTGATGGACATTCTTAAGAAGGAGGTCGGTATTGTATTTGGACAGGTGTTGGAGCATGCCGGCGTTTACAAGCGGGATGAGAAGGGACAGGCAGCATTTATGCGTTTTATAGACAGCATACAGCCGTAAAAAACAGGAATTGTATGGGAGAGGCAACAGGAAGCCGAAGGCTGAACGGTTACTGTGAGAGAACGAAACACGCAGGGAGGATTGACATGTCCAGAAAAAAGAAAGAATCCGCGGAATTTCGGTTTTATGAGCTTTCGAATGATAAGCCTGCGCTTGTGCTGATTGGCGATAAATGGAAGCAGGTATATGGTGAAAATATTAACAATATGCACTTTCACAACCTGCTGGAAATCGGGTACTGCCATTACGGGACCGGCGACTTGATGATAGAGGAGGACCGCTATCGCTTTGCGAAGCAGATGGTATCATGTATTCCGGCTAATTTTCTGCATGTTACGAGAAGTGATGTGAATGTTATTGCTTATTGGGAGTGGATTTACATAAATCCCGCGGAAATTCTGAAAGACTGCGGCAAGACGCCGCAGGAAATACGCGCTGTTTTGGAAGCGGTAAATGACAGGGCATTTTTTGTGCATGCGCAGGAAAATCCGGTGCTTGCGGCGCTGGTGCGTGCGGTGTTTGATGAGATGCGGCACAAGGGCGAGCATCATTTGGAGTGTGTGCGGGGAATGGTTTATGCACTTGTGTTTGAGATTGCGCGTTTTAATGACAAGGAGGTAAGCCGTACCCTAAGCCGGAACGGAAGCCTGCAGCTGGAGCGGGCAATTGAGTATGTGGACACCAATTATGCGAACACATTCCGCATTGCGGATCTTGCGCAGGTATGCCATATGAGTGAGACACATTTCCGGCGTATTTTTCAGGAAAAGATGAATATGACGCCGGTGGAATATGTGAATTTTGTGCGCATCCGAAAGGCATGTGAGCTGATAGATAAGACGGACATCAGCATGGAGGAGGTGGCGGGAAAGGTCGGTTTTGTTACGCCTTCGACGTTTAACCGTAATTTCCGGCGTATCGTGGGAACATCGCCCTATCAGTGGAAAAAACGTCCGGACAGCCATGAGCGTAAGCTTGCGGAATATAAAATTTCAGCACTGAAGGGCTGGTAAGTGTGAAGAGATTTAAGATCTAAAACTTCACACAAGAGAATGCCAAAAGGCGGCATTCTCTGTATGCATTTGGGAGTAAAGTAAACGGAATGGTTGAAATTGCACGAAAGTTAAGGGATATTGGCTACAAATATTAGATGGAAATGCTATACTTCATTTATAGGCTGTCGTGAATTGATGGCAAGAATGATAGAAGGAGGAAGAACAGTGGATCAATTTGTGGTTAATATTATCCACCGCCCGGAAATGGTTCCGGAGTATGCGGAAAAGGTGACAGGGCATGGAAAGACAGAGGATATTGGAAGAAAAGCGCTTCTTACGGAGTCGCTCGATATTTTTAAGACACAGCAGGAATGCGCGCACAAAAACGGTTTAAAGACGACGATTCAGATGACATACGCAAGTCTGTTTAATGATGAGGCGGTTGCGATTGCAAAGGAGCATCACGAAACTTACGGCGATGAGATTGCGCTCACGCTGTTGGGGCTTCCGTGTACGGAGTTCCGCGAGAAGTATAAGACAAAGGATTTTTGTATTTGGATGTTCTCGATGGAGGACAAAATGTCCATTGTTGACGATGTGTTCGGCAAGTTTTATGAGCGGTTCGGTTTTTATCCGGAGTCAACAGGTTCCTACTATATGGATGCGGACCTTACCAATTACATAAAGAGCAAGTATCCGATGGTAAAATGCGCCGTAGCGACTTGCTGGGAGGAGGGTCCCAAAGCATATCACACCTGCAATAATTCATGGTATACCTTTATGGACGGCGGTCCGTGGGCGCCGTGGATTCCCTCCAAGCAGAATACACACGCACCGGCGGCAAACGAGGCGGAGGATTCGGGCATTGTGGCAATTCCGCATTTGTCGAGGGATTTGATTGCGTGCTATGACGGAAACGGCTCGAACTTCGGAACGCATCCGCAGAACGTTTTGCGCGGCATGATTTATGACTCCAAGACATGGGAGTTTCCTTATATGTACAATCTGATTGACCAGTACAGGGATTTGGAGAAGTACAACAACGGATATGCCTACAATATGATGTTTGTAGGACCCGGCTGGATGAACAAGATGGGACGTTGGGAGGCGCCGTATGAGCTTTTGTTGAAGTCCTATGAGGACGGCTGCGCGTATTACGGACGGCTCAAAAAAGAGGGAAAGCTCACAGACATGACAATGTCCGAGTTTGCGGATTACTACAGGGAAAAGAAGGGCGTGACAAAGGGCGTTTATACGGAGCCGGAATGTGCGCTTTGGAGAGATATTTTATACGGTTCAGACAAACAGCTTTTTTGGTACTGCGACCCGTTTATGAGAGCGTGCGTCAATATGGATCAGGGCGGTGCGATTGTGGATTTGCGCCCGTATGCGGCAAAGCTTGAGTGGAAAACAGGTATCGGAACAAAGCATGTTTGGGATGCGTCTTATCCGTTCCTGATTCAGGAAAAGTACAGGGCAGGATATTTCACGCATTATGCGGGTGAGGGTACCGTCAGAAGCGCGAAAGTCTGCTACAACGGCGAGGAAGTTGACCTTTGCTTATGCCGTACAAAGGCGCACTTCTCGGAAGAGCCGAACGCCGACGGACAAGGGAAAACGCGTATTCTGACACTTGATCCGGTTGATATTGAATTTTATGATTTGACGGTGAAGCTGCAGTCAAGGGTTCTTTTTGAGGAAGGCAGTTCGGACATCAGGATTGAACGCAATATCTTAGAGATGTCGAAGCCTGACGCAGAGGTAGAGATAAACGAGTATATCGTATGCTGCTACGGCACAACGGAGTATTCGGAGGATATGAACGGCATTACGCTGTGCTGTGCGGGAGAGCAGGAGACAAAGACGATTACCTACGCATATAAGTGCAGGGAAGAAAGCCTTGCGGGCGCGAAGGAGGTATCGGCAGTAATTCCTCCGATCGAAACGAAGGTATCGCTTTCTGCGCAGGGAAAAGACTTCACGGGTTATGTGAAGGAAGGCTATGCATTCTCACCGATGCTTACATTAGGCTATACAACCACGCTCAAGAATAAGGAGGTATTTGCGACATGTCTCAAGGTAGAAAAGGCAAACTAAATTATAGATGTCCTTCGTGCTTTATGAGGGATTTGGATATTGATATGTTTTACGATAAGGAAAAGGACGAGTTCTACTGTATGCGCTGCCAGTACACCGGAAAAGAGGCGGACGTGTTGGAAAAGAATGAGATGGTACGCTTCCGCTACCGTGCGATGGCACAGCGGTTTACGAAGTTTGATTTTGACTGAGTAGAAGGCGGAGTCTGAAGATTATCATTGAGAGGAATACAGGGCTGTTGCGATATAGGTAAAAGGCTATCTATAGAGCAGCGGCTCTGTTTTTTGGAGAATAAAAGTTCAGATATTTGATTTACAATATCATGACAACGTTGTACAATTAGGGTAGCAGGAGGGATGACAATGAGTGAAAGAGAAAAGGCGATACAACTGATTAAAGAAATTCCGGATAATAAATTGGTGTTTGTTGTAGATATGCTTAATAGTATCAAAAAGCTGCTGATTGAGGAAGTTGAGCCGGACGAATGGGATTTGGAAATGATTGCACAGGCTGAACAGGAAAATGACGGGACCAAGGTATCATTTGATGAACTTTTGCAAAAGGAAGGCTTAACTTATGCAGACTTACAAAGTTGAATTTGAAAAAACGGCTCTGAAATTTTTAGAAAGACAAGATAAAACGCAGCGTATCAGATTGTATAAGGCAATTTATAAGCTGCCGGATGGAGCAGACATAAAAAAACTTCAAGGGCATAATTTATATCGTCTGCGCGTTGGTACGTATAGGATTTTGTACTGTATTGATGAAGTTATAAAAATAATTACAATAGAAAATATAGATAATCGCGGAGATGTATATAAAAGATATTGATTATAGACATTTCACTTCTTGACTTTTTTCGTGTCCAGTCATAAGATTATCTAAAAAAAGAGTTTAACCACTGAAAATAAGAGGAGACCACATATGAAAAAAATTTTTATCGACGGAAGCGAGGGCACTACGGGGCTTCGCATTTTTGAGCGCTTTGAGGGGCGCGGTGATATTGAAATCTTAAAAATTCCGTCAGAGCTTCGAAAAGATCCTGACGAAATCAAAAAATATATTAATGCGTCCGACATCACGTTTTTATGCCTGCCGGATGCGGCGGCAAGAGAGGCGGTTGCCATGGTGGAAAACGAAAATACCATTATTATCGACACCTCCACGGCGCACAGAACGCAGGAAGGCTGGGCGTACGGCTATCCGGAGCTTTCACCGCAGCACAGGGAAGCGGGTGCTATGCGACAGGATTTATTACAATTGCCTACCCTATGGTTGCAAAAGAAATGCTCCCCAAGGATTATCCGGTGGCGGCATTTGCGATGTCGGGTTACAGCGGAGCCGGAAAAAAGACGATTGCAGTCTATGAAGCGCAGGAGCGCGATAAAGAGCTGGATGCGCCGAGAGAATATGCACTCACGCAAAACCATAAGCACTTAAAGGAAATGCAGGCAATCACGGGACTTGCAAGAATGCCGCTGTTTTCGCCGCTCATCTGTGATTATTACAGCGGAATGGTCGTTACGCTGCAGTTCTATGCGGATATGCTAAACGGAAAGCCGACACCTGAAAAAGTGCACGAACTGTTTGAAGCCTACTACAAGGGTGAGCAGTTTATCAAAGTGATGCCGTTTGGAACGGAAGCGGAGTACAACGGATTTTTGGCGGGAAACACCTGTTCGGGATGGGACGGCATTGAGATTTATGTGACGGGTAATGAGGACAGAATCCTTGTGAGCACGCGGTTTGACAACCTTGGAAAAGGCGCATCGGGCGCGGCGGTGCAATGTCTAAATATCATTCTTGGGTGTGAAGAAAATAAGGGACTTGTGTTATGATAAAATTACCAAAAGAGTTTGAGGCGAGAATGCAGGATATGCTTGGAAGTGCGTATCCTGCTTTCGTGCGTAGTTATGAGAAACAAAAAGTGCAGGCGCTGCGGGTCAATACGCTCAAGGCAAGCGCGGAGGAATTTTTGGAAAATGCGCCGTTCTTTGATAAGACGTCGGTGCGGCGGGTGCCGTGGGAACCAAACGGTTTTTATTACGGCAGGGAAATGGCGTTTGGAAAGCACCCGTTTCACGAGGCGGGCGTTTACTACATACAGGAGCCGAGCGCGATGACACCTGTGTCATATTTGGAGGCAAAGCCCGGCGAGAAAATTTTGGATTTGTGTGCTGCCCCCGGCGGAAAGACGACGCAGATTGCTTCGTATATGAAGAACGAGGGGCTTTTGGTGTGCAATGAAATTCATCCTGCGCGTGCGAAAATTCTGTCCGAAAACGTGGAGCGCATGGGCATCCGAAATGCGCTTGTGACAAATGAAACGCCCAAACATTTGTCGGAACTGTTTGGCGCGTATTTTGACCGAATTCTTGTGGATGCGCCGTGTTCCGGCGAGGGCATGTTCCGCAAAAACGAAGAGGCGTGCGGAGAGTGGAGCCTTGAAAACGTGAAGCTCTGTGCGGACAGGCAGGATGAAATTTTAGACTGCGCCGACTTGATGCTGCGCGCGGGCGGCAGGCTTGTGTATTCCACCTGTACCTTTGCGCCCGAGGAAAATGAGGGAAGCGTGGCGCGTTTTTTGGCGCGCCATCCGGATTATGAGATTGTCAGGGTTGAAAAATACGAGGGAATGAGCAGCGGCAGGACAGAGTGGTCAGGAGGCTTTGATGTAAAAAATATCGAGGATACGATAAGATTATTTCCCCATTTGACAGATGGAGAAGGACATTATGCAGCGGTTCTGCAAAAAGCAGGCGAGGTCCCAAACGCTTATCAGGGATTTTTAAAAAACGGATTGCAAAAGGGCATTTCGGTAAAAGACGTGAAAGAGTTTCTTACCTTTCAGAGTGAAACTTTGACAATCAATCTTTTGGAATCGAAGGAGGAGTGCCTGCTTCGTTTTGGCGAGCAGCTGTATTTGATGCCGCAAGAAATGCCTTCCATTAGAGGGCTAAAAGTACTGCGCGCGGGGCTGCACCTTGGGACGTTCAAGAAGAACCGCTTTGAACCGTCGCACGCACTTGCGCTTGCGCTGAAAAGGGCGGATGTGAAGTATCGTATGGAGCTTTGCGCGGAAACGGACAAAAATGACACAAGTGTCATAAATGCATATCTGAACGGGCAGACATTAAACTATGAAGGCAAAAAGGGCTGGTACTTAATGACCTGCGGCGGCTACAGCATCGGCTGGGGAAAGCTTGCGGGACAGATTATGAAAAACCATTATCCAAAAGGATTGAGAAAAGCGTGAAAAGAATGGAGATTCAATGAAAACATCAAAAACTGCATTAAATCTGACGCAGGGCAGACCGCTGAAGCTGATTTTGCTTTTTGCAATACCTGTGTTTTTGGGGAATTTGTTTCAGATTTTATATAATCTTGTGGATACGAAAATCGTGGGAAGCATTTTAGGTGAGGAGGCGCTTGCGGCAGTGGGCGCCGTGTCGTCGCTTTATACGCTGCTAACAGGTTTTTTTAATGGATTAAGTCTTGGTTTTAGCGTCATTACTTCAAGATATTTTGGCAGCGGCGATGAGAAGGGATTAAAGCAAAACGTTGCCGGCTCCATTGTTTTAGGCTTTGGCACGGCAGCAGTGCTGATTGTGGCAGTTGCACTGCTTTTAAAACCGGTTTTGACGCTGCTTCATGTACCAGACGGGCAGCTTGACATGGCGTACACTTATATCTGCATTCTTGTGTGGGGCATGTTTGTCACGCTTGCTTATAATCTTTGCGCCAATATGCTCCGGGCAATCGGCGATTCGTTTACGCCGCTTGTTTTTCTTGTGATTGCGTCGGTCTTGAACGTCGTTTTGGACTATGCGTTTATCCTTGGACTGGATATGGGGGTAAAAGGCGCGGCAGTGGCGACCGTGCTCTCACAGCTTTTTTCGGTGGCGCTGTGCCTGCTTCGCATCTATAAAGGGTTTCCGGTCCTTCATGTCACAAAATCCGATTTCGTGCTTACAAGGCGTCAGGTCTTTGCAATGTATGAGAGCGGGTTGTCGATGGGACTGATGTCAAGCCTTGTCAATTTCGGCACGCTGGTGCTCCAAAGCGGCATCAACCAGCTTGGCATGAATATCATTGTGGCGCATACTTCGGCGCGCAAAGTGTTTGAAATCTGGAACCTTCCGGTCAGTGTGCTTGGCGCCTCAATGGCGACATACTGCGGTCAGAATTACGGCGCTGGGAAATATGACAGAATCCGACAGGGAATGAAAAGCGCATTGCTTTTGGGTACGGCATGGGTTGCGCTGATTTTTGTGCTTGCACATACGATTTCGCCCTATCTGATTGCGTTTATGGCGAGTACCGAAAATGCGGAAATTATCTATTGGGGAGCAACGTATCTGAAAGTGGATATGTCGTTTTTGGTGGTTGTCGTGTTTATTGTGATTTTGCGCAACTCCATGCAGGGTTTCGGCGACTATAAAACGCCGATTTTTTCCAGTTTTATTGAGCTGGTGGGCAAACTTGTGTTTACCTTTGTGTTTGTAAGGCTGTTTGACTATTGGGGCATCATTTGGACAGAGCCGGTGATTTGGTTTCTGATGGTGATACCGCTGATTGTCATGACGCTGAAAAATCCGATTTTGGGATTTGGAACGAATCAGATAAAGGGGGAACAGGAATGAAAAAGAAATATGAAATTGATATGTGCAGCGGCTCTGTATTCCAAAAGATGCTGCTTTTTGCAATACCGCTGATGTGTTCCAGCATTTTACAGCTTTTGTTTAACGCGGCGGATATTGTGGTGGTAGGACGTTTTGCAGGGGATAACGCGCTTGCGGCAGTCGGTTCCAACAGCTCGCTGATTAATCTGCTCACGAATGTGTTTGTCGGGCTTTCGATTGGTACAAACGTGCTCACGGCGCAGTATTACGGCGCCAAAAAGGAAAAAGATTTAAAGGAAACGGTTCACACGTCCATCCTTTTGAGCGTTTGCAGTGGTGTTATTCTGACATTTGTTGGGATTGTCGGGGCAAAGCCGCTCTTGGAGCTGATGCAGGCGCCAAAGGAGGTTTTAAGCCTTGCGATCATTTATCTGCGGATTTATTTCCTCGGAATGACATCAACAATGGTTTACAATTTCGGAAGTGCGATTTTACGTGCTGTCGGCGATACGCAAAGACCGCTCTATTATCTGCTTGGTGCAGGTATTATCAATGTGATTCTGAATCTTTTTTTTGTGATTGTATGTCACATGGGCGTGGCAGGCGTGGCGGCGGCGACTGCAATTTCACAGACGATTTCCGCAGCCCTTGTCGTGCGCTGCCTGATAAAAGAACAGGGCGGTATTCACTTAGATTTAAAAGATCTTAAAATCAATAGAGAAAAATTCGCCAGGATTGTTCGCATTGGTTTACCTGCGGGATTTCAGGGAATGGTATTTTCACTTTCCAATGTGGTTATTCAGTCGGCAGTCAACTCATTTGGTGCGGTGGCAGTTGCAGGAAACTCGGCGGCAGCAAATATTGAGGGCTTTGTTTACATGGCGATGAATGCGTTTTATCAGGCAACAATATCTTTTACCAGCCAAAATTACGGTGCAAAAGAGTATCGGCGTATCTACAGGATTTTGTTTGCGGGCGAGCTTTACGTGATTATAACAGGCATTGTCCTTGGAAATCTTGCGGTGCTTTTGGGGGAGCCGCTTTTGAGGATTTATTCACCAAGTGCGGACGTGGTAGCTGCCGGACTGGGGCGAATGAAAGTAATCTGCACGCTTTATGCGCTGTGCGGAATGATGGACGTGTTTGTGGGAGCGCTGCGGGGGATTGGCTACTCGGTGGTACCGATGATTGTATCGCTGATTGGTGCGTGCGGACTGCGTCTTTTGTGGATTGCGACGATTTTTCAGATTCCGGAATATCACAGTATGCGTACCATTTACATATCTTATCCTGTGACGTGGACCGTCACTTTTCTTGTGCATGCGTTAACGTTTTTGCTTGTGTCGCAAAAAGTACTTAGAAGGGATAAAATGTTGTCGTAAAATATTAACAACTTGAATAAAAACGTCTCAAAGACCATATATGGACCTGATATTCAGCGCAAATCCTGTAATATGAGATAATACGTAGGGACAGCGAGTATAGGCAGAATTTGCGCGCAGATTTTGCATTCGTGAAACTTGTATGAGGAATTATTTCATATAGAGGTGAATGGTAATTGAAGACACAGGAAGCAGTCGTGTGCAGAATAAGAAAGCTTTGCGACGAAAGAAACATAAAGGTATCACAGTTAGCGTATAATGCAGGAATGCCGCCATCAACATTGAAAAATATTATGAACGGTAATAGCAAAAATACAGGAATAGTGACAATTAAAGTCATATGTGACGGTTTGAATATACCGTTAGATGAATTTTTCCACAGCGGACTGTTTCATGACCTTGAACAGGAAATTGGTTGACATAGGATATAGCTGTGAAATATGAAAAGAAATGTACTGATAATAGAAGATAATCGAGCAAATATGGAAGCACTGGCAGAATTGACACGAAAATGTGATGCTGTCGGTGCTATTTTTTGCGTTGATAATAAACAGGATGCTTACGCGTGTGCAATGGAAAATGAAATTGATTTATTTTTGGTAGACATTATTTTAAATGGTGAGGATGCACATGATGTTTCGGGAATTGTAATTATGGAACGCCTAAGAAAGATAAAACGTTATGAGTTTACACCTGTTATTTTTATCACAAGCCTGGTTGATCAGGCAATGAATGCTTTTCATAATCTGCATTGTTTTGATTATATCGAAAAGCCCTTTGATTCCGTAAAAGTAGAAAAGTTAATCAGAACCGCACTCAAAGCTCCCTTGTGTGACGACAGGGAGAAGGGTGTTTTTTATTACAGAAAGGATGGTGTGCTTTACGCGCTGAATGTTGACAGAATGATTTATTTGGAAACATGTTTTAGAAATGTCACAATTTATACGCTTGATGAGACAATTGAGCTGCCATATGCATCATTGAAAAATCTCATTAAGGATTTGCCAAGAAAGTATTTTATCCAATGCAGCAGGAATGTTGTGGTAAACAGGTTATTTATTGCATATGCGGATAAGGTAAATCAGCTTGTGAAGCTTCGGAATGGGAAGTTGGTTAAGATTGGCGGGAAGATGAAGAAGGGGTTTTTTGAAGAGTTATGATTGTTAAATTCCTAGAATTTCTTACAGAGTATTTAAGCATTATATTTTGTATGAATAAGATGGCAAGGCAACAGATTAAAATTCACTGGTACAGCTTGTTGGATTTTACCTGCTATGTATTGATGATGTATGCTGTACAGAATGCCAGTTATGGGAAATTAATTATATTTTCATATTGGTTTGTATATACGAAAATAAGAGTAGCGAATACTTGGAAGCAAACGGTAAAAACGTTTATCGGAACAATATGCATTATACCAATGCTTCAGATACTGATATATGCAACAATCAGTGAAAGAATGCAGACAATGTTTGATGCTTACTTTATGGCAACAAGTACAAATATTTTGATAATAATAGTTGTTTTGCTGTGCAGACAAAAGCATTTAGCCGTATTAATGAATTTAGTTACTAAATTTAGAAAAGTTCTATTTTTGATATTGTTACTATTTTTGTTTAAATGCCTTTTTTCATATTTTTCGGAATATAAATTGATAAACGCATATTTCATGGATCCCTTAGCGACGTGTTTTTTGATTATAGCTTTAATGGTAATTATAGGAGTTAGCGCTGAGAACGAAAAAAAGCATAAGGCAGAGGAGTTGAGAATTTATAAATTATACACAAAAACTTTTGAAGACGCAGTAATGACTATAAGGATGAAACAACATGAATTTGATAACCATATAAATGCAATAAAATGTATGCAGTATACGATACATAATATGGGTGAATTAATTGATGAACAAGATAAATACTGTAATAAGATACTACAGGATAATAAGTATAATAAATTATTAAAGTTAAACATGTCTCCAATTTTAATAGGATATTTGTATTCTAAATTTACAGCGGCGTCAGCACAGGGTATGAATATTGATTATGAAGTTCAAGATGTCAATATTGAATGTGTCAATATTTTAATAAATGATTTAATTGAAATAATTGGAATTCTTTTTGACAATGCAGTTGATGCTCTTAGGAATCAGATAGACAGGGAGATGCAAGTAAGGATTTTATTTGAAGATGATAAATTTATTATTTCAATTGCAAATATAAGCTCATGGAAGACAAATAGTGAAATTGAAAAATTCTTTGAGTATGGATATAGCACAAAAGGAAAAGAACATGGAATAGGATTATGTAGGGCAAATACAATATTAAAACAATATAAAGCAAGTATGCAAGTGGAAAATGTAACAATAAATGATATGAATTATTTGTGCTTTAAAGTAGTAATTTAATTATTCAGAGATATATTAACCTGAGAACTTTTATCGTATAGGAGAGCCTCCTATACGATAAAAGGGTATCATATAAGGCAATGATTTTTATTCGTCAAATGGATACTCAGGTTCACCAAAGAAAAATGTACAGGGAATAGTATACGGTAAATCCGCAGACAATGAAACAAGAACAGGTATTAAAGCCGAAGCCAACAACAATTCCAACTTTTCTAATGATAATTTCTTAAGCATTTTTTTCACCACCTTTCTTAATCATATATGCTATTATCAACTGCAACGTATGCAGAATAATAGCCCAATAACCGGCGCTTGCAATTTGGCTGTCAAAGAATAATATAATAAATACAATTTCGTAACAGACAATGCAAAGCGCTTTTCTGCGATGTTCTTCAAATTCCGGCTTGCTCAGTGCCGGTCTTGAAGGTGGACGGATTGGACCTATCATATAAATCACAGCTGCGCAGGCTGCCAGAATAGGGACAACCGCCGCAAGTTCCAGCTTTAGCGGTGCGAGTATTGCAACAATAAGATACATATAAACAAATGAAAACGCCAAACAGGAAAAATAGCGCTTAAAGTGAAGTCCACCAGAGATTTGCCTTATCGGATAAAAAATCAGAAAGGCGTAGACAAAACTGTTCAGCTTATGAATTGCTGTAAAAAATGCTACAAATAAAATCAGTTTACTGATGTCATAAAATAAGCATTTTATACGAAATGATAATAATTTTTGTTCCTTAGAGTTTAGATTGGCATACGTATCTGCCATATGTAATATGTTCCGCAATTCGCATCGCCTCCACTATAGTCATCATAATATAAAAAAATATATGCTTTATAAAAATGGAATAAGGTGTGCAAAAGCATGCATAAAGTGTCAAAATTGAAAAAAAGACCGTCTTAAAACGCAAATATAAACAGTTTATTACATTTTTCGACAATACAATCCATATTATGTTAACTTAATATGCTGTATGGCCGCTCGATTAGCAGGATATTTTATTACAAACGGAACGTAAAGATTGAGAAAGGGGGATAAAGATTATGGTAAGTACAGTGTATTCAGATGCAGGGGCAAGAATTCACCAGCTCAGGGTTACAAAAGGGTATACAAGAGATTTTTTAGCAAGCAAAACAAATCTTTCGGCAAAATTTCTATATGAAATAGAAACAGGAAAGAAAGGATTTACAGCAGAAGTCCTCTATCGAATTTCTAATGCGCTAGAGGTTAAGTGCGATTATATCCTTGTAGGAAAAAGCGGAGAAGAGCCATGCAACTTATACATTAATAAGATTCTGAATAAGTATGACGATTACAAAAAGCAGAATGTATTAAGAATACTAGAACTGATTAACGAAATCTCATAAAAGTTTTGTAAAATTGCTTGAAATCAGAACGAATGTATGTTATTATAATTTCGAACACAGATTCTGAAAAGATGTTCGAAGGAGCATACAATGAAGCAGATTTCAAGTACTTTGGCGTCAGATTGCGCTGATTGCAAAAATAAAATGAGTGTCGAGTTGTATTCTGCAGCAAGACAAACAATTATGGATAAGCTCCAAATCCTGACGGACGCGGCCAAGTATGATGTGGCTTGCACAAGTTCGGGTGTTGACAGGAAAGGAAACGGTCGTGATATGGGAAACTGTATATCTGCCGGCATCTGCCACAGTTTTTCAGCAGATGGAAGATGCATTTCTCTGTTAAAAATACTCATGTCAAACGAATGTGTTTATGATTGTAAGTATTGTATTAATCGTAAAAGCAACGATGTGCCAAGAGCGACATTTACACCGGATGAGATTTGCGAGCTTACCATAAATTTTTACAAACGTAATTATATAGAAGGTCTGTTTTTAAGTTCTGGGATTGTAAATAATCCCACTTATACAATGGAATTGATTTATGAAACTTTATATAAACTTAGAAATGTGTATCGATTTCGCGGTTATGTTCATGTAAAGGGCATACCGGGAGCAGATCCGATGCTTATTTGGCAGACGGGATATTTAGCAGATAGGATGAGCGTTAATCTTGAGCTGCCGACAGCAGAAGGATTGGAAAGACTTGCTCCAAATAAACACCGAAAAAGTATTTTGAAGCCGATGCGCCAAATACAAAATGGTATTATACAAGGAAAACAGGAGCTTGCACTTTATAAGAGTGCGTCGTCTTTTGTTCCGGCAGGGCAGTCTACACAGATGATTATTGGAGCAACGCCCGAGAGTGACTATCAGATTATGTCAGTGGCGGAGAGTCTGTATGATAAGTTTGCCATGAAACGCGTTTTTTACTCTGCGTATGTAGGAATAAATGAGGATAAAGCGCTTCCGGCGGTAACGGCAAAAGCGCCTCTTCTTCGGGAGCATAGGCTATATCAGGCAGATTGGCTTCTTCGGTATTATAGTTTTCGGGTAAGTGAACTTTTAAACGAGAAGCATCAGAATTTCAATATCCTTTTGGACCCGAAATGTGATTGGGCGCTTCGTCATTTGGAACAATTTCCTGTGGAAATCAACAGAGCGGAGTATACAATGCTCTTGCGCGTTCCAGGAATCGGCGTAAAAAGCGCACAGCGCATCTGCAAGGCAAGAAGAAGCAGTCCGCTTGGCTTTGACAGTCTGAAAAAAATCGGAGTGGTGTTAAAAAGGGCGCTGTATTTTATTACATGTAATGGGAAGATGATGTACAATACCAAAATAGATGAGGATTATATTACAAGAAATCTTTTGGCGGAGCATGAAAAGCTTCCTTTTGATAAGGACGGAATTACTTACAGACAATTGTCCCTGTTTGATGATGGGTCGGAAAACGAAAAACTTTTTGGCTTGGATCGAGAAAGGAATACGGCATATGTATGAGTATGTGTTATTATGTGAAGACAGCATGGAAGGAATTCTGAGCGGAGTCTATGAGGCATATCGTTTTAAGAAGGAAAACAATATAGAAAGTCATGATTCAATTCACCTGTCCGTGACGAATCCTGATATATGCCGTTTGTTTACTGAATACAGGACAATTGAGACGAACTATGAAAATGCGGATAAAGTGATTGGTACAATTAGAAAAAGGCTTGGAGAAGAAGTGTATTACCGTCTGTGTTTAGCGATGGTATCCTGTTTTGAAGAGAAAGCAGATGCGGTTTACCATACAATTGTTCTTGGACTTCGGGAGAATGATAAAATGATTATGGACAGGCTTGGTGAAGACTGGGTGCAGAGGACGTTTCGGTTTGCAAGGGCATCTTCAAATGAATTGGGACATATGGTAGAATATACGCGTTTTTCTGAGCTTGAGAACGGTGTATTGTATGCGAAGATTAATGTAAAACATCATATTCTGCAGTTTTTAATGCCGCATTTTGCCGATAGGCTTCCTTCTGAAAATTTTATGATTTATGATGAAAATACAGATGTATATGGAATTCATCCGAAACAAAAGGAATGGTATCTTGTCCAAGGAATGGAAATTGACCAAAGCATGTTGAATGCAACAGCGGCGGAGGAAGACTATCAGGAGCTGTTTAAACGGTTCTGCAAAACGATTGCAATTGAATCAAGAACAAATAAAAAACTTCAAAATAGTTTCCTGCCGCTGCGTTTTCGCCCGAATATGACAGAATTTCAGCCTTAGATATTTTCTAAAATCCGAATATCAACGGCAGTGTAGTTATATTCATATTCAGGAGTTTCACCAGTGGTAAGATAGGTAAAGAGTATATCAAGTGGTTTTTTGCCTTGTGTGTGTGGCTGCTGGCAGATGACAGCAGACAGAATATTATTTTTTAAAAAGTTTTCCGTTGTATCTGCCTTATCATAAGCAATAATTTTTAACTTACGTCCTAACCCTAAAGAGGATACTGCCCGGCATCCTCCGTATACTCCGCCGGCTGCAAAGTACAAAGCATTGATTTCAGAATGTTCCTTGAGTAATTTCATTGTTTTTTCATAGCTTTCAATTTCGTCATCATGTGTTTCCGTTATGGATACGATATGAATACGATCAGAATAGGACGCGAGCGTGTTTGAAAAACCCGCAATGCGTTCTGTATGACATAGGATGTCAGAAGAACCTGTCAGAATCCCGACACAAACATCACCGCTTGTCATAAGCCGTAGCAGGCCTGCAGCGGTAGCGCCGCTTTTCGTATAGTGACTTCCCACATAGGCAATCCGTTTTGAATTCTCAATATCCGTATTCAAGGTGACGACGGGAATGCCCTGTTCAAACAGTTCGTTAATGCGAACACGGATACGATTATCATTGCAGGGTGCAAGCGCAATACCGTTTACTTCTGCATCGACAAGTTCATTGATTGCTTTTAACTGTGCTTCTGTATTAATAGGAATTTGCTTTACAAGGACGGAACAGCTGTATCCGGATAACTCTTCCGCTTTGCTGTTAATACCATTTAGGACATCGGAAAAAAACGGATTTTCAGCAGAAAATATGATAACTCCAAGTTTCAGTTTCTTTTTTGACGCGGCAAGCGCAAGACCTGCTTTATTTGGTCTGTAATCAAGAGCCTTTGCAATTTCTTTTATCTTTTCCGCGGTATTGGGGTTAACAGAACCGCGATTGTTGAGCACACGGTCAACTGTTCCGCGTGACACGCCGGCAAGTGCCGCAATTTCTTTGATGGTAGCCATGTAAGATCCTCTTGCTTTCTTCTTGTTTGTAGAAAATTTGATGGTTACTGCTTTTATTATATGTGCACGTATCACATTTTGCAAGAAAAATGTGAGAAAGGCACGCTCAAATGAGTTGCCGCTGCAGCAAAATACAGGTATATAGGGAACTAGACATTTTTGACAGAAAAAACATAATAAAATATGGTATTTTGACGAAAAATAAATATTAACAAAATGTTACTTGATTTTTGAACAGACACAAATTATTATAGAATTAATCATCAAACTGTGCACGGGCACGATTGATGAGAGAATCATAAAATATGTGATAGGATAGCTTGTTTTTAAGGAGGATTTTAAAATGAATAATTTACCACAGGTAAAAGTTGGTATTGTGGCTGTAAGCCGTGACTGCTTTCCCGAAAGCCTGTCTGTAGACAGAAGAAAAGCGTTGGTAAAGGCATACACGGAGAAGTTCGGGGCGGATGCGATTTATGAATGTCCTGTGTGTATCGTGGAGAGTGAGATACATATGGTACAGGCACTTGAGGATATTAAGAAAGCAGGATGCAATGCACTCTGTGTATATCTTGGAAATTTCGGTCCTGAGATTTCGGAGACGCTTCTTGCAAAGCATTTTGACGGTCCTGCGATGTTTATTGCGGCGGCAGAGGAAACACAGAACAATCTTACCGGTGGGCGTGGAGACGCTTATTGCGGAATGTTAAATGCAAGCTATAATCTGAAATTACGTAATATAAAAGCATATATTCCTGAGTATCCTGTAGGTACGGCGGAAGAATGCGCCGATATGATTTATGAATTTTTACCGATTGCAAGAGCAATTATTGGTCTTTCTGATTTGAAGATTATTTCATTTGGTCCCAGACCATTAAACTTCCTTGCATGCAATGCACCGATTAAGCAGCTTTACAATCTTGGTGTCGAGATTGAAGAGAATTCGGAACTTGACCTGTTTGAAGCGTTCAAAAAACATGAGGGTGATGAGAGAATTCCTGCTAAGGTTAAGGAGATGGAGGAGGAGCTTGGTCAAGGAAATCTGAAGCCGGAAGTTCTTCCGAAGCTTGCCCAATATGAGTTGACACTTCTTGACTGGGTTGAGGCACATAAGGGATACCGGAAGTATGTGGCAATTGCAGGGAAATGCTGGCCTGCATTCCAAACACAATTTGGGTTTGTTCCCTGTTATGTAAACAGCCGTTTGACAGGTATGGGTATTCCTGTTTCCTGTGAGGTTGATATTTATGGCTGTCTTAGTGAGTTTATTGGTACATGTGTAAGCCAGGATGCAGTTACGCTTCTTGATATCAACAACACAGTGCCTGCCGATATGTACAAAGAGTCAATTAAGGATCAGTTTAATTATACACATAATGATACCTTTATGGGCTTCCATTGCGGAAATACAAATACCAAAAAGCTTAGTTTCTGCAATATGAAGTATCAGATGATTATGGCAAGAACACTTCCAGAAGAGGTTACACAGGGAACACTTGAGGGTGATATTATTCCGGGCGACATTACGTTCTATCGTTTACAGTCAACAGCGGATTGTCAGCTGCGTGCTTATATTGCGCAGGGCGAGGTTCTTCCGGTAGCTACCAAGTCATTCGGAAGTATCGGTGTCTTTGCAATTCCTGAAATGCAGCGTTTTTATAGGCATGTATTGATTGAGAAGAACTATCCGCATCATGGGGCAGTTGCTTTTGGACATTTTGGAAAGGCTTTGTATGAAGTATTTAAGTATATCGGCGTGCCCGTAGAGGATTTAAATTACAATCAGCCGAAGTCTCTTCCATACCCGACAGAAAATCCATTTGCTTCATAAACGCATAGCACTATTTTCCTATAAAATATAAAATGAGGGGGCAAAGCATAATGATTTGCCTCCTCATTTTATGCATACGGATATCCAACTGAAAATTGTCAGCTCACAAATTTTTCCTGAAATTCATTAAAGGGACAAGGTTTGCCGAAATAATATCCTTGATAATAATCGGGTAAAAGTTCCTTCATGCGGGAAAGTTCATTTGTGTTTTCCACCCCTTCGACACAAATTCTTAAATCCATGCTATGAACCATGTTGCTCATCAATGATAACAGTTTAAATTCATAATCATTGCTAACGGCTTTTATGGTAAAAGTACGATCGATTTTGATGATATCGGGTTTTAATTCATTAAGGTAATGGAAGTTCGAATATCCTGTACCGAAATCATCAAGTGCAAGACAGATACCGTTTTCTTTCAGGCGTGACCAAAGCTTTATGACACGACTGTCAAGGTCTACAAGCCCGCTTTCCGTAAGTTCAATAATAATGGTAGATGGCGGAATATGATAATATTTTACGGCATTTAGGATTTCCATTATAATATTGCTTTTGATTACCTGCACATAAGAGATATTGATGCTAATTTTAAAGTCAGGAATTGTTTTTTGGATTTCGTGACAGAACTTCATTGCTTCATTTAACATCCATTTACCGACAGGAATAATCAGACCAGTTTCCTCAAGCAGTGGAATAAATTCACTGGGAGATACTGTGCCAAGTTTATCTGTATGGAAACGCATCAAGGATTCCGCACCATAAACGGTATTTGTATCCGTGTTGACGAGAGGCTGCAGATACGCTTCAAATCCTTTAAAGTTATGTGTGACTGCACGCCTTAACAGTTGTGAAAGCGTGCGTTTCCTCAAAAACTTTTCATAATCTTCCCGGCAAAATATGTAACAGCAGTTTTTGCCATGCCGTTTTGCTTCGTTTAATGAAAACTCAGAGAATTTCATTGCATCAGAGAAGGAACAGCCATTGACTTGACCATTTTTTAGGATTCCGCCAGAGATTGTATAGATGGCTTCATAATTATTTTCTTTAATAAAAGTATCAATCGTTTGCCGTATATGTTTATATTGCTCAATGGCATCTGCCGTGCTGCGTTCCGAAAAATTAATAATTAAATATTCGTCTGCTACTGCACGGAACAGTTTTTGGTCGGGTAGGAGACATGCCGTAATGCATTCGGCAGTACGTTTTAAAATCAAATCGCCATAATCAATACCAAGCTTTTCATTAATTTCTTTAAAATCATCAATGCCAAGGCGAAGCAGGTAACCGTTTGGGAGTTTTTCGCGACCTGTAGAAAAGTAAGCCTGCAGGCTTGTTACGCCTAATAGGCCGCTGACATTGTCAGCTTTTTGACGTGCACCGATTTCATTAATACAGCCAAGCATATATAGGGGAGTGTTTTCGTGTCGGACTACGAACCCACGGCAGTTAATCCAAATGGGGTCATTATTTACGGAAACCCAACGGTAAAGCAGGTCGTGAAATACTTTTCTTCCGGCGACAAGATCTTCAAGGTCCTGCTGCAGCATAGGAATATCGGCAGGGTATACAAATTTTGCATGGTTTTCAATTACGTTATGAAATTGATTGGAAGGCAGACAGAAACGCTCTACTGCCAGTTTTGATATATAATAAAAATCATTGACCAAATCATAGACATAAACAAAATCATCCATGCATGGAGTGAGTGTGTCAATTGCTTTGCAAATTTGGGCAACAGTAAGACCTGTAAATTTGGATGTCAAAAAAAATCCCTCCTGAATAGTAATAATGTGAAAAATTTCACATTAATTGTTGACAATTAATAGCTATTAACCATTTTATCAAAGAAAGATAAAAAAACAAGTCATTTTTAATACAATTTATATAAATATATTGTAATCAGGGAGTTATTTGTGATATTGTTATATAATATAATATTGAATGAATAAAGGAGATATATTAGCATGAAAAGAGAAAGTTTATGGCTTCGCTACAGGGACGAAGATAAAAAAGAGTTGGAACGGGTAAACAACCTTTATAAAAAATGTTTGGACGAGGGCAAGACGGAGCGCGAGTGTGTGGGGCTTGTCGTAAAAATGGCAGAGGAAAAGGGCTACAGGGAGCTATATGCGGCGATTGCAGCCGGTGATAAGCTTGCGGCGGGCGATAAGCTCTATGTAGTTCAGATGAATAAGAGCGTAGCGCTTTTTCAACTTGGAACAAAACCGGTTTCGGAGGGAATGAATATTCTGGGCGCACATATCGACTCTCCGAGAATTGATGTCAAGCAAAATCCTTTGTATGAGAAGGACGGATTTGCGTATTTTGATACACATTACTATGGCGGTATCAAGAAATACCAGTGGACAGCCATTCCTTTGGCGCTTCACGGAGTTGTGGCGAAAAAGGACGGTAAGACTGTTAATGTGTGTATTGGTGAGAAGGACGATGACCCTGTGTTTGTGATTACGGATTTGCTTGTTCATCTTGCGGGACAGCAGATGACGAAGAAGGCATCAGAGGTTGTGACGGGAGAAAATTTGGATCTTCTGATTGGAAACTGTCCGATTGAGGAGACCGAGGAGCTTGAGAAGGAAGAGAAGGAGGCGCTCAAGGCAAACGTGTTAAAGCTTTTGAAGGAGTCTTATGACATTGAGGAGGAGGATTTCCTGTCGGCGGAGCTTGAGATTGTGCCAGCCGGAAAAGCTAGGGATTTAGGCTTTGACAGAAGTATGATTTTAGCGTATGGACAAGATGACAGGATTTGCGCATTTACCTCACTGTTTGCAATGCTTGATTTGGCTTCGGAGGTCACACAAAGCACGCTTTGTTGTCTTTTGGTTGACAAGGAGGAGATTGGCAGTGTGGGCGCTACGGGTATGCATTCGCATTTCTTTGAGAACGCGGTGGCAGAGTTGATTGCGGCAACCGAGGAGGATTCGCAGCGCTTGGTGCGCAGGGCGCTTGCCGGTTCAAGGATGCTTTCGTCGGATGTGAGCGCGGGATATGATCCGCTGTATGCGAGTGCATTTGAGAAGAATAATGCCGCGTTTCTGGCACATGGTTTGACGTTCAATAAGTTTACGGGTTCGCGCGGAAAGAGCGGCTCAAATGATGCGAATGCGGAATATATAGCGCAGCTTCGAAAAATTATGGATGATGCGGATGTAAAATATCAGTTTGCGGAGCTTGGAAAGGTCGATGTCGGTGGAGGCGGTACGATTGCTTATATCATGGCAAATTACGGCATGAACGTGATTGACAGCGGCGTTGCAGTGCTCAATATGCATGCGCCTTATGAGGGAAGCAGTAAGGCGGATGTTTACGAGGCGGTCAGAGGATATACGGCATTTTTAAGGTCATAGATACATGTAAATCGAGTAGAGAAGATTATCTTCTCCTACTCGTCGCGCCGGGCACCCGTCAGTGAACCGATTAATCGGTTTGATGACATATTTCCTTTGGGTGCCCGTGTGCATAAAACGGACAGGGCATTTCGCTATGAAATGCCCTGTAATCGTTTCTGAAATTCACTGTGCGGAAGCGGCTTATCGTATAAGAAGCCTTGTATCATATCGCAGCCAAGCTGCGTCAATAGCAGTTTGTGTTCGCTATTTTCAACACCGGCGCAGATGACTTTAATGCCGAGCGCGTGTGCCATTTCAATGATTGCTTTGATAACGACCGCGTTGCTGCTTTTTTTGTCAAATGATGACGTGCTGCTAAGAAAGGATTTGTCAAGTTTAATCACATCAATTTTAAGGTCGCTTATCAGCTTTAAGGAAGAGTATCCTGTACCGAAGTTATCAATGGAGGTATAAACGCCGTAACTCTTTATGCGGTTGATAAAATCGGAGAGCGAGGCAAAATCATCATATCCGCTGCTTTCGGTCAGTTCAATCTCAATGTATTCGGGTGGGATCGCATATTTGTTGATAATGCTCATAATGTCTTCCGCAAGAAAGCGGTTGTGGAGGTGCGCCTTTGAAAAGTTCGTGGAGATTCGTATGGGAGTAAGCCCTAAATCGAGCCATGCGCGCAGCTTTATGCAGACTTCCTCAAGCACGTACAAATCAAGTGCGCAGATAGTTCCATCTTTTTCAAGCACGGGAAGAAAGGCGGAGGGAGCAAGCAGCCCGCTTGTGCGGCTCCAACGAACCAAGGCTTCACAGCCGCAAAGAGAACAGGAGTTCAAATCAAGTTTAGGCTGGTAGTAGACATCAAATTCTTTCAAGGCAATCGCTTTGGAGAAGCTGCCCACAATTTCCTTCTCGCGTTTCAGCTGTGCGAGCATTTCGGGAACAAACCGTATATGGTCGCTGTCAGGGGCGCCTTTTGTGAGGTTAATAGCGATGGATATATTGTACAGTACAGTGCTTGCGGTATCTCCTTTGGCAATCGGATATACGCAGGTTCTCGACTGGATATTAAACGTGTTCATCATGTCGTCAATGCTAAGCCGCAGCCGAATGTCGGAGATATGTTCCAAAAATTTATTGACGCGTTCGTTTTTGACGATGGCAAGGAACGTGTCGTCGGCTAGTCTGCCGCAAATTTCATCTCGGCGTAGAAAATCCTTCAGACGTTCCGCATATTTTTTTAAAATAATTTCTTCATATTTTGCGCCGAGTTGACGATTAAAGTAGCGGAAATTTTTAATATTGGTATAAAGTGCAGTGTAGGAGGTTTCCATACCCTGCGTACAACAGTCTGCGATAAAGGTGTTGATGCCTTCCGTATTGGCGATGCCAGTGACGGCATCGGTGACGGACGAAATTTTTGCAAGCTTTGCAAGCCCCGCCTTTCCGCAGAGGGCATTGATAATCGATGCAAAAAATTTGAGATACTCCAGGTCGCCGTTATTCCATACAATAAGCTCGCGTGGATAAAACAGAATTTCGACCGTTCCGCCGGAATGTGTGGAGTAGTGATTGCTTAGGGGAGTATTTACATAACCTTCCGAAAAACAGTACAGCATTGTAAGATTGTCCTTGATGCGCTCTTCGTAGGGCGATTCGGGGTTATTTAAGCACAGTTCTACTTTTCCGATACCAAGCGCGTCACATACGGGAGGTATGGATTTCGCAATGTAACCGGAAAGCGCTTCGATTGAGTCTGTTGTGTCGGGAATTGCCATAAAAAAGTCTAATAGTTCATTACTGCACAGGTTCATTTACGGTTTTCTCCTTCGCCAAATTTTTCTATATTAATTTTATCATATCATTAAAAGACATCGGGCACAATATTGAACATTTGATAAGTATTTGGTTTTTCGGGGAGAATATGGTATACTTGATTTTAGAATTGTTTTTTGAACGAAAGGTTGAGATAATGACGATAAATAATCGCTTTGTAGAGCCACCGCAGACCGCGCACGCCAATGTGCGTGTCGTAAGGGCGGATAAGATGGAATGTGTGAGCGCTTCCGAGCTGATAAAAGAGCATTTTATGGAAATAAGTATCAATGAACAACCTGCTTTTCGGCTTATGTGTACGCCAAACAGACTTGCGGAGCTTGCTTTGGGGCGTATTGTGACGGAGGGACTGATAAGGGAATGCGACGATGTGGAAAGTGTTTTTATCTGCGAAACGGGAAAAGCGGCGAAGGTTTATCTGAAGGAGGGCATAGCGCTTTTGGAAGGGGACGGCGGACTTTATACGGAGCCGACTTGCTGTACGCAGAATAAGCCTTTGGGAAGCTTTAGAGTAGTGAAGGATTTGGAACCGCTGCCGCGTGCGGCGTATTCGGAGGAACATATTTTTGCGCTTGCAGAGAAGTTTCATGAGAACGCATCACTGCACAAGCGCACGAGCGGCACGCATGGCTGTTATCTTTCGTACAGAGGAAGGTATCAGGGCGTGTTTGAGGACATTGGCAGGCATAATGCACTGGATAAGGCGGTGGGATATGCGCTGATAAACGGTCTTTCGTTTCAGGATTGCATTTTGTTTACTACCGGGCGTGTTCCTGTTGATATGGTAGAGAAGGCTGTCACAGCGGGGATTCCGGTACTGGTGTCAAAATCGGTGCCGACTGTTGATGCGGCGGAGCTTGCGAAGCGCTGTAATCTGACGTTGATTTGCAGGGCGTGGCGGGACAGTTATGAAGTATACAATGAGGCAGATGGAGAAAGAACGGACTGAAAAATTTGTGCGGCAACCCAATTTGCGGTTGACCGTAAACGTGGAGGAGCTGCATGGAAATTGAAGAATGTGTTGACTTGTTTTTGAAAAAAGTGACACCTGTGTCAGAAACAGAGCGTGTGCATCTTACAAAGACATGCGGGAGAGTGGCGGCGAAGGATATTTGCGTGACAGAGCCGGTGCCGGCATTTCCGAAGTCGGCGATGGACGGGTATGCGGTGTGCGCTTCGGATATTGAGCATGCGTCAAAGGAAAAACCGATTGTTTTGGATGTATTAGGGGAGAATTGCGCGGGAGACTGCAATGAGTTTTCCTACGTGCAAAACAGTGCGGTGCGGGTTATGACAGGGGCGTATATTCCGGAAGGGTTTGATGCGGTTATCAGGCAGGAGGATACGGATTATGGTATGGACAAGGCGGCGGTGTTTGCGCCGGTAAAGCCGTATATGAATTACTGTAAAATCGGTGAGGATATGACGGCGGGCGAGACTGTAGTGGAAAAGGACAGTCGGATTACGCCGTTACAGGTCGGGCTGCTTGCGAGTATCGGAATGGAATATGCGGACGTGTACAGGCAGCTTCGGGTGGCGCTGATTTCTACGGGTTCGGAGCTTACGCCGATTGGGACGGCACTTAAAAAGGGAAAGATTTATAACAGCATTTTATATATTTTAAAGGCAGCAGTGGAACGGGAAGGATTTGTTGTTTCGTATGAGAGGGTGTGCGCCGATGAGGAGCTTTCGCTGGAGCGTATGCTGACTGAGGCGGCGGACTGTGCAGACATTGTGATTACGACGGGCGGCGTATCGGTGGGGAAGAAGGATTTGCTGCCTGCGGTTTTGGATAAAGTTGGGGCAAAACGGCTTTTTGCGCGTGCCAATATTCAGCCCGGCACGCCGACAATCGGGAGTGTTTTGAACGGGACCCCGATTTTAAGCCTTTCGGGAAATCCGTATGCGGCAGTTGTCAATTTTGAAGTTTATTTTTGGGAGCTTGCCGCTGCGATGACGCGCAATCATGGTTTGAAGCCGGTTGTCAGGACGGCGGTTTTGAAAAGTGATTATCCGAAGATCAATCAGTTAAGGAGGTTTGTGCGTGCGTATGAGGAGCATGGGGAAGTGTTTCTTCCGACGCAGACACACGCCTCAAGCGTGATTTCCAATATGACGCAGTGCAACTGTTATCTTGACATTGCGGCGGGGACGGCGCTTTCTGCCGGGGATACGGTGACGGTCAGGAACATGAGGTTATGCTGAAAAAGACAAGATTTTTCAGTATTCTGTGAGAGCGGAGTGTGGGTATGAACATCAGTACGGGTATCCTCGCGGGTGGGAAAAGCACGCGCATGGGGAAGAATAAAGCGCTGCTGACGATAAATGAACAGCGTTTTATTGATAAAATAGCGGGTGAGCTTGGCAGCTTTTCGGAGGTGCTTATTTCTGCTGCAGAAAAAGGCGTGTACGAGGATATGGGGCTTTACGTGGTGTATGATGAGCATAAGGACATCGGACCGCTTGAAGGAATTTATCAGATTCTGAGTGCGGCGCAGCAGGAGTATGTTTTTATCTGCGCGGCGGACATGCCGTTTATCACAAAAGAGCTTGTGACGTATATGCAGGAGTTTATCTGTTCGGATTATGATTGTTATGTGCTGACGGACGAGGAGCATATTCATCCGCTTTGCGGGATTTATTCAAAGCGGATGATAGAGAGCGTGCGCGCGTGTATTGAGAGCGGGAATTATCGTTTGATGAAGCTTTTGAACAGCGTCCGCACGAAATATATTAAGTTGGAATATACTGCCTTTGATAAAAAGGTCGTGAAAAATATCAATACGAAAGCGGAATATCAGGAGCTTATGCTGCCTGTTGTCTTTTGCGTGAGCGGCATAAAGGACAGCGGAAAGACGGGGCTGATTATCAAGCTGATTAATGAGTTTATCGGCGAGGGATATGTGGTTAGTGTTATCAAACATGACGGGCATGATTACGTGATGGATTACGAGGGCACGGATACCTTTCGCTTTCGCAGTGCGGGAGCAGAGGTGAGCGCTATTTTTTCTCCGACGCAGTTTTCGATAAACGGTCAGGGGGAGATTGCGTTAGAGGAGCTGATTGCCCTTGTGAAAAAATCCCGTAAGTCAGATATTATAGTAATCGAGGGCATGAAACGGGCGCCGTATCCTAAAATTGAGGTGGTGCGGGGGGCGGTTTCTACGGCTCCGGTTTGCAGCCCTAAACATTTGATATGCATTGCTGCGGATTGTTTATCCCAAAATGAAGTTCAATGTCCTGTGTATGACATTGATGACATTGCAGGGATTTTTTTGTGCGTAAAACGGTATTTTGGATTGTAAGGCTATGAAAGGAGCGGCGTTATAGAGATGAAACTGATAAAGACCGAGGACGCGGTGGGACATGTGCTTTGTCATGACATCACGCAGATTATTCCGGGCGTTGTCAAGGACGCGGTTTTCCGAAAAGGACATGTTGTGACGCAGGAGGATATTCCGGTGCTTTTAAGTGTCGGGAAAGAGCATTTGTATGTTTGGGAGAAAAAAGAGGGAATTTTGCACGAGGACGAGGCGGCGGAAATTCTGAGGGATCTTTGTATCAATGAGGGAATGCGGGCGACGCAGCCTAAAGAGGGCAAGATTGAAATTCTTGCCGACAGGGATGGGCTGTTGAAGGTCCGTTCCGAAAGGCTGTGTGCGGTCAATTCGCTAGGTGAGATGATGATTGCCACGGTGCACGGGAATTTTCCGGTGCGAAAAGGCGAAAAAATTGCGGCGACGCGCATTATTCCGCTTGTTATTGAGCAGGAGAAAATGGAGAGGGCGCGTGTGCTTGCGGGGGAACAGCCGCTGTTGGAAATCATGCCGTTTCAGCGTATGAAAGCAGGAATTGTGACGACGGGAAGCGAGATTTTTAAGGGGCGCATTCAGGATGCGTTTGGTCCGGTGGTGCGTGCGAAGCTTGCGGAATACGGCGTTGAGGTTCTTGGGCAGAAAATTGTGGATGACGGCAAGGAAATGATAATTGACGCATTGCGGGACTTTTTGGCGCAGGGAGCGGATTTGCTGCTTTGCACGGGCGGCATGAGTGTTGACCCGGACGACTGTACGCCGGGGGCGATTAAGGCGTTTGGAGCTAAGATAGAAAGCTATGGTGCGCCGGTGCTTCCGGGGGCGATGTTTCTGCTTGGGTATTATGCGCAGGAAGGGCGCATGGTTCCGGTGATGGGACTGCCGGGGTGCGTGATGTATGCGAAACGGACGATTTTTGATTTGGCGCTGCCAAGGATAGTCGCGGGAGAGCATGTGACGGGGGCGGATTTGTGGCGTTACGGCGAGGGGGGACTGTGCCTTGGCTGTGAAGAGTGCCGTTTCCCGCATTGCAGTTTCGGAAAGTAGCATGAAAAGAATATCTAAGGCAGTAAATCGAATAAAATTCGATTAAGACACTGCCTGAGATATTCTAAGTTTCATGCAGCAAATTTGTGCAGAGGCACAAATTTGAGAAAGTATAAGCAGAGAGGATGGGAACATGGGAAAATTAACGCATTTTGACAGCAGGGGCAACGCCGTGATGGTGGATGTGACGGACAAGCAGATTACGGAGCGCGTGGCGGTGGCAGCAGGAAGGATTGCGGTGAATGAGGAGGTTTATGCGGCGATTAAGGACGGCACGGCAAAAAAGGGCGACGTGCTTGGGACGGCGCGCATTGCGGGCATTATGGCGGCGAAAAAGACATCTGATTTGATTCCGATGTGCCATCCGCTGATGCTGACGAAGGTAACGATTGATTTTGCATATGAGGATGAGAAACGACAGATAAAATGTATCTGTACCGCAAAGCTTTCGGGGAAAACCGGAGTGGAGATGGAGGCGCTTACGGGAGTGAGCGTGGCGCTTTTGACGATTTACGATATGTGCAAGGCGCTGGACCGGAGTATGCGGATTTTGGACATTCGTTTAGTGGAAAAAGCGGGTGGAAAGAGCGGGCATTTTATCGCGGAAACGTCCTCTTGAGTGAAGCTTGAAATTGAATGGCTTCAAGCTTACAGGTTATGAGAGGAACAGGGTTATAGAGATGAATAATGGATTTTTAAAGATGACAGCAGTTTTGCTGGCTGCGGCAATGTTGATTGCGGCGTTTGCATCATTGGTGATTATGCAGGGCGGCATAGCGGCGGACGCACCGGCTGGAGGCACGGAACCTGTACAGGAAACGACGGGCGTCAGCTGTGGTGTTTCCGGCGGGTCTTTGGAAGAGGAACCGCCGGAGGAAATTTCGCAGGAGTGTGTGGAGCTTATAGTTCTTGCCGCGGCGTCTCTGACAGATGTGTGCAATGAATTGAAGGCGCGGTTTGAGGCGGAGTATCCAAACATTCGCGTGACGCTTTCGTACGGCGGCTCGGGGGCATTGCAGACGCAGATAGAAGAGGGTGCGCCTGCGGACGTGTTTATCTCTGCGGCGACGAAGCAAATGACGGCTTTGGAGGAGGAGGGACTGGTGAACTCCGAATCAATTGTGCAGCTTTTGGAAAACAAGGTAGTTTTGATTGTGCCGAAAGAAAGTGACACGCGTGTCAGTTCTTTTGAGGATGCGGCGACGGACGCGGTAACAATGATTGGACTGGGTGAGCCGGGGAGCGTGCCGGTGGGGCAGTATTCGGAGGAGATTTTTACAAGTCTTGGCATTTTGGATGCGGTGAAGGCGAAGGCAAATTACGGCTCCGATGTGCGCACGGTGCTTTCATGGGTGGAAACTGCGGCGGTGGACTGCGGCGTTGTCTATGCGACGGACGCGTATACGTCGGATGAGGTCACGATTGTGTGCGAGGCGCCTGAGGGCTTGTGTAAGCGGGTGATTTATCCTGTTGGAATTGTGGCGGCGAGCGCGCACCCTGACGATGCGGCGGCATGGATTGCGTTTTTGCAAAGCGATGCGTCAATGGAGCTGTTTGAGGCGTACGGATTTTCTGACGCGCGGAATTAAGAGATGAAAATGAGATACGGGACAAATATGCAAAACTTATGTTTGTGTTTTGAGCAGAAATTTTGAGAGGAGCCGTGGTACAAATGGACTATTCACCATTGTGGATTTCAATGAAGGTAGCGTTGACCGCCACAAGCGTCACGTTTGTATTGGGGCTTTTGGCGGCGCGTTTTGTGCTTTCTTTAAAGAAGCTGCGGCTTTTTGTGGACGGGATTTTTTCACTGCCGATGGTTTTGCCGCCGACGGTGGTGGGATTTTTTCTGTTGATTTTGTTCGGGAAAAATTCCGCCGTCGGACGGTTTCTGATGCAGATGGGGATTAATGTGCTGTTTACGTGGCAAGGGGCGGCAATCGCGGCGGCAGTGGTTTCGTTTCCGATTATGTACCGCACATCGCTTGGGGCGTTTGAGCAGGTAGATAAAAATTTGATTTATGCGGCAAGGACACTTGGAATGTCGGAGGGGACGCTGTTTTTTAAGGTGCTGCTCCCCTCGTCGCTGCCGGGGATTGCGGCGGCGACGATTCTTGCGTTTGCGCGGGCTTTGGGGGAATTTGGCGCGACAATCATGCTTGCGGGCAACATTCCCAAACGGACGCAGACGATGTCGGTTGCGGTCTATACGGCGATGCAAAGCGGCAACAGGGCGCTTGCGTACCGTTGGGTGACGGTTATCATGACGATTTCGTTTCTTACGATTGTTCTGATGAATTATTGCCTGAGCCGTCAGACCAGGATGAGTATGCGCGAAGGGGGGAACGGTTTCTGATGGCGCTTTATGTGGATATTGAAAAGCGTTACGGGGATTTTTGCCTGCGCGTCTGCTTTGAGATGCAGCGGGAAATGTTTGCGATATTGGGTGCGTCGGGATGCGGAAAAAGTCTGACGCTCAAATGCATTGCGGGAATTGAAAAACCTGACACGGGTGTCATAAAATTGGACGGCGAGGTGCTGTTTGACGCGGCAAAAAAGATTAACGTTCCGACGAGAAAACGCAATATTGGATACCTGTTTCAGGATTACGCGCTGTTTCCGCATATGACGGTTTTTCAGAATATTCTGTGCGGCGCGAAAGATAAAAAAAGGGCGCAGGAGTATGTCGGACGGTTTTTTTTGGAGGGAAAGGAAGCGCTTTATCCCGCGCAGCTTTCGGGCGGGCAGAAGCAGCGCGTGGCGCTTGCGAGAATGCTTGCGCAAAATCCGCGGTTTGTGATGTTTGACGAACCGTTTTCAGCGCTTGACAATTATTTGAAAACGCAGTTGGAGCGCGAGGTGATGAATGTCATGGAAACGTTTGAGAACGGCGGGATTTTTGTTTCGCATGACCGCAACGAGGTGTATCGGCTGACAGACAGGGTTGCGGTGATGGAGAATGGCAGTATTGTGGACATTCAGAGTAAGCATGGGCTTTTTGACGCGCCGAAGACGTTGGCGGCGACGCTGCTTACGGGGTGTAAGAATATTACGCGGCTGGATAAGCGGGGAGACGGTTATTATGCGCTGGATTGGGGGATGATGCTCTCGGTTCCGGCGGCTGTAAATGTTTCCGAAGATTTGGATTTTGCGGATGTGTCGGCTAAAGCATTTCGGTATGCAGGCGTACGCGCGCATTTTTTGGAGCTTGTGAGTGAGAATGAGAGAGATGCGGATAATGTGATTGCGTGTGAGATTTTGCGCGTGATTGAGGATACATTCTCGTTTGTCGTGCTGTTTACGAACAGGACAGTGAAGGAAAAAACAGGGTATGCGGTGATGACGTTTGAGCTCGCGAAAGAGGACTGGCGCAGGATTGCGGGCAAGCCGCTGTACTTGAGGATTCCACGGGATAAAGTGATTTTAATGGAAAAATAAGTGTGAAACTTCACACGACAAATTTGTGCAAAGGCACAAATGCGTGAGTTATATAAATAGTGAAGGATATGATGTGATGATGAAGGACGGGTTTGGCAGGGAAATTGATTATCTGCGGATTTCGGTAACGGATAAGTGCAATCTGCGGTGCAGGTACTGTATGCCCAAGCAGGGTGTGGAGGTTTTGCCGCATGAGGAGGTGCTCACACTGGAGGAGATTTTCAGGGTGGTGCGTATTATGGAGTCGCTTGGCGTGAAAAAAATCCGCTTTACGGGCGGCGAGCCGCTGGTGCGCAAAAATCTTGTAAAGCTGATTGGCGACGTAAACGGTCTTGCGGGGATTTCGGACATTGCGATGACGACGAACGGGCTGCTTTTGGAGGGGCATATTGACGCGCTGAAACAGGCGGGACTAAAACGGGTGAACATCAGTTTGGATACGCTTGAACCATCGGTATTTGAGCAGATTACGGGGTATGACGGACTTGCGCGCGTGCTTGCGGCAGTTGACGCGGCGCTTGACAGAGGGATGCAAGTGAAGATAAACTGCGTGCCGTGCCGGGAGCTCAATGACGGCGGCATTGAGGAGCTTGCGGGTCTTGCGCGGGAAAAAGCCGTGGATGTGCGCTTTATTGAGTTGATGCCGATTGGGTGCGGAAAGAATTTTCATGGAATTTCCTCGGAGGAGATTTTGGAGCGGCTGGAGCGGCAAAACGGTGCGGCGAAAAAAGAGCTTCCTACAGGACAAAGTGAGACGGCGCAGTATTATGCGTTTGACGGCTTTCAAGGCAGAATAGGCTTTATCAGTCCGATGTCGCATAAGTTCTGCGGGGAGTGCAACCGTGTGCGGCTGACGGTGGACGGGCAGTTAAAGCTTTGTCTGCATTATGATAACGGTCTTGCGCTGAAACCGCTTTTGCGGCAGGGGGCGGAGGATGACGAAATACGGGAGCGGATTGCGGCGGCAGTGAAGGAGAAGCCGCGGGCGCATTCATTTTCGGACAAGACGGCGCAGGAACATGAAGAGCAACGCAAGATGGTACAGATTGGAGGTTAGGGTGAAAAGAAGTTCTAGCCGCTCACAGCAAAGGCTGTTTCGCGGAGAACTTCTAAGTTTCACCCTGAAAAACGCCAAAAACAGGCGTTTTTCGTACGGATTTGTGGTTTTATGGAGGTAGAGAAAAATGGGAATGATAAAGGCAGTATGTATCAGTGAGAAAAAAGGAACGGCGAAACGCAATATCGGGACGTCTGCGGTGATTGAAAACCATGGGTTGGAAAATGACGCGCACGCGGGAAACTGGCACAGGCAGGTGAGCCTTTTGTCGTATGAGGCGGTTGAGGCGTTTCGGGCGCGCGGGGCAAAGGTTGAGGACGGCGCGTTCGGCGAGAATCTTTTGGTGGAAGGATTTGATTTTAAGACATATCCGGTGGGAACGGTTTTTGTGTGCAATGAGGTTGTCTTGGAGATTACGCAGATTGGCAAGCAGTGTCATTCGGAATGTGAAATTTTTCACCAGGTGGGCGATTGCATTATGCCGCGCGAGGGTGTGTTTGCAAGAGTGCTGCACGGCGGTACGGTGAGCGTGGGCGATGAACTTGTTATCAGGGAAAAACCGAAGTTTCGGGCGGGCGTCATTACGGCGAGCGATAAGGGAAGCCGCGGGGAGCGCGAGGATTTGAGCAGTCCGGCGGTTTGTGAATTGCTTGCCCAAAACGGGTATGAGATTGTGCGCACGGCGGTTCTGCCCGACGAGGAAGAGCTGCTGTATCAGGAGATGGTGCGGTTTTGCGATGAGGACAAGGTAGATGTGCTGTTTACGACGGGGGGAACGGGATTGTCGCCGAGGGACTGCACGCCGGAGGCAACGATGCGCGCCGCGACGAAGAATGCGCCGGGGATTGCGGAGGCAATCAGGCAGTGTAGCTTAAATATTACCCCGCGGGCAATGCTTAGCCGTGCGGTGAGCGTGATGCGGAATCAGACGCTGATTATTAATCTGCCGGGGAGCGTGAAAGCGGTGAAGGAGAGCCTTTCGTTTATTTTGCCGACGCTCGCGCATGGGATTGAGATTATGCGTGGGGATACCGGGGAGTGTGGGAGATGAGGTAGATTGAAAATGTACAAGCCTCTTAAGCACAAAGCATTTGGACAATGATTCGCCAAATGCTTTGTGCTTGAGGAGTGCCTTGTAGCTGTAACAGCTACGCAGGCAACTGTGGAAACCATTTGTTATAAGCAGGGTAAGACGGACATGCTGGCTTTTTTGAAGTTCTTAATGCTGTGTTTGTATTGTGAAAAAGAGCTGTATTATATATAATGATAACAAGGTCATTGATTTGTTTGGGGGTGAAAGAATGGATAATAATATTATAGTAAATATAGGGGTACAGCGTTTTGACAGAATAAGGGAGCAGAAAGCCTTTTATATTGATAAGACAGATTTTATCA